>JBEVJN010000032.1:0-83801 GCA_040510135.1 Acidimicrobiia bacterium
AACAGGTGTTCGCCGTCGATCTGGATTACACTGTCGTAACTCAGGCGACCACCAGGCGGAGCGTGTCCACCGACTCGATTCTCATCAGGGGCGCCCGTGAGCACAACCTGAAGAACCTCACGGTCGAGCTGCCTCGCAACCAACTCATAGTCTTCACCGGTCTCTCCGGGTCGGGCAAGTCATCGCTGGCCTTCGACACCATCTACGCCGAGGGGCAGCGACGCTATGTCGAATCGCTGTCCGCCTACGCCCGTCAGTTCCTGGGGCAGATGGACAAGCCCGACGTCGACTTCATCGACGGGCTTTCGCCGGCGATCTCGATCGACCAGAAGACCGCCTCGCGCAACCCACGTTCGACTGTCGGGACGGTGACCGAGGTTCACGACTACCTGCGTCTTCTCTACGCCCGCATCGGCATCGCCCATTGTCCCAACGACGGCACGCCAGTCGAGCGGCAGACCCCGCAGCAAATCGTCGATCGCATTCTGGAGCTTCCCGAGGGCACCAGGTTCCAGGTCCTGGCCCCGGTGGTGAGGGGCCGGAAAGGTGAGTACGAAGGCCTCCTCGCCGATTTGGCCAAGCAAGGCTTCGCTCGAGCTCGGGTGGACGGCGAGGTGAGGGAGCTGATCGAGGAGATCAAGCTCGATCGATATCACCAGCACACCATCGAGGTGGTGGTGGATCGACTCGTCCGCAAGGAAGGGATGGAGCAAAGGCTCACCCAGTCACTCGAGACGGCGCTCACCCTCACCGAGGGCACCGCTGACATCGAGATAGTCGACGGCCCAACCCTGACATTCTCTCAGCACCTGTCATGCCCGAAATGCGGGCTCTCTTTCGAGGACCTGCAGCCTCGCAATTTCTCCTTCAACAGCCCTTATGGGGCCTGCACCGTTTGCTCAGGCATCGGCACCAGGTATCAGGTCGACCCGGAGTTGGTGATCGCCGACCCCGGGCTGTCCCTCGAAGAGGGTGTGATCCCGATGTGGTCCTCGAACCGCATGCGCTACTACCACCGGCTGCTCACCGGCCTCGGAGAGGTCTTCGGCTTCTCCATGGAGACCCCGTGGAAGGACCTGCCCGATGAGATCCAGCAGAAGATCCTCTACGGCACGGGTCAGGACAAGATCACGATCAAGTACACGAATCGCTTTGGTCGCAAGCGGCAGTGGCAGGCCACATTCGAGGGGGCCATCCCGTTCCTCAACCGCCGTCACGAGTCGGCCGAGAGCGAGTCGGCCCGGGAGTACTACCAGGAGTACATGGCGGAGGTCCCCTGTGAGGCATGTGGCGGCGGCAGGCTGAATCCGATTTCCCTCGCGGTCACCATCGCCGATCGCAACATCGCCGAGGTCTCCGATCTCGCTCTCGGCCGGGCCAAGGAGTTCTTCGAGGACCTGAAGCTCACCGATCGAGAGAGGGCCATTGCCGAACGCGTACTGAAGGAGGTCAAAGCGAGGATCCAGTTCCTCCTCGACGTGGGCCTGGACTATCTGAGCCTCAGCCGGTCGGCGGCGACGTTGGCCGGAGGGGAGGCGCAGCGGATCAGACTCGCGACGCAGATCGGCTCGGGGTTGGTTGGCGTGCTCTACATCCTCGATGAGCCCTCGATCGGGCTCCACCAGCGTGACAACCAGCGTCTGATCGAGACACTGCTCCGTCTCCGTGACCTGGGCAACACCCTGATCGTGGTCGAGCACGACGAGGACACGATCCGTGTCGCCGACCACATAGTGGACATCGGTCCGGGTGCGGGTGAGCACGGAGGCCACATCGTTGCCGAAGGAACCCTCGCCGACCTCACCGCCGAGCCTGACTCGATCACCGGGGACTACATCGCGGGTCGCCGTCAGATCCCGGTCCCGTTCATTCGACGGCAGGGAAACGGAGAGACGATCACCATCCGAGGGGCCACAGAGAACAATCTGCAGGCGATCGATGTCGTCTTTCCTCTCGGGATGTTCACCGCGGTCACCGGTGTGTCGGGGTCGGGCAAGTCGACGCTCATCGAAGAGATCCTCTGGAAGGCACTGGCCAACCGGGTGAACCGGGCCCGGGTGGTGCCGGGTCGGCACAAGAAGATCGAGGGGATCGAGCACATCGACAAGGTGATCGACATCGACCAGTCCCCGATCGGACGCACTCCGAGGTCCAACCCCGCCACCTACACCAAGCTCTTCGACCAGATCAGGACTCTCTTCTCCCAGACTCCCGAGGCCCGGGCGCGTGGGTACAAGCCGGGTCGATTCTCGTTCAATGTGAAAGGTGGTCGATGCGAGGCATGCGCCGGGGACGGCACTATCAAGATCGAGATGCACTTCCTTCCCGACGTCTACGTGCCGTGTGAGGTCTGCGGGGGCCGGCGCTACAACCGGGAGACCTTGGAGATACTGTGGAAGGGCCACGACATATCGGATGTGCTCGAGATGTCGGTCGAGGAGGCCGTCGGATTCTTCGAGAACCAACCGAAGATCGTTCGCATCCTGCAAACGCTCTACGACGTCGGTCTCGGATACGTCAGATTGGGACAACCGGCGACCACTCTGTCCGGCGGTGAGGCGCAGCGGATCAAGCTCTCCTCCGAATTGGGTCGGCGTTCGACCGGACGCACTTTCTACATCCTCGATGAGCCGACGACCGGGCTCCATTTCGAGGACATCAGAAAGCTGCTCCAGGTCCTGCAACGCCTCGTCGACGCCGGCAACACAGTGGTCGTGATCGAGCACAACCTCGACGTGATCAAGTCCGTCGACCATGTGATCGACTTGGGCCCCGAAGGGGGAAGCGGTGGGGGACGGGTCCTCGCCATAGGCACACCCGAAGAGATCGCCCAGGTGGGGGAGAGCTACACGGGAAAATTCCTCCGGGAACTGGTTGGGGGCTGACTCCAACCTGCCGATTATCAGCCCGATGTTCTTCAATTCACTGGCGTTCGCCCTTTTCCTCCCGACCGTCGTGGGTCTGTTTTGGGTATTTCCCCGGCGTTGGAGAGTTCCACTCCTTCTCATCGCGTCGTATGTCTTTTATGGCTGGTGGGATGTCAGGTTCCTTGGTCTGATCGTCATCTCCACCGTCGTCGACTGGTTCGTGGCCAAGCAACTCAGCGTCATGTCCGAAGGGTCGCGAAGACGCTGGTGGCTGATGGTGAGTCTCGTAGGCAACCTAGGAATGCTTGCCTTCTTCAAGTATTGGAACTTCTTCATCGATTCGGCGGCCCGGCTTCTGACGACCGTCGGCCTCGAGCCCAATCTGCCCTTGCTTCGGATCGTCCTCCCTGTCGGCATCTCCTTCTATACGTTCCAGACTCTGTCTTATGTGATTGATGTCTATCGAAGGGATCTCGAGCCCGAGCCCAGCCTGGTCCAGTTCGCGCTCTTCGTCTCGTTCTTCCCGCAGCTCGTGGCAGGTCCGATCGAGAGGGCCAAGCACCTGTTGCCACAGCTGAGGGACTTGCCCACATCGATGCGTCAGATCGATTGGAGTGGATCCGCATTCCTCATCCTGAGAGGTTTGTTCCGGAAAGTCGTGATCGCAGACGGGGTGGCGCCGCTGGTAAACGAAGTGTTTGCCTCCCCAGGCAGGTACGGCAGCATCACGGTCGCGGCCGGAGTGATTGCCTTCTCGCTTCAGATCTATGGCGATTTCGCCGGGTACACCGACATCGCGCGTGGCACGGCGCGTCTGTTCGGTGTCGACCTGATGCAGAATTTCAAGGCGCCCTATCTCTCGACAGGATTCACCGAGTACTGGCGCCGTTGGCACATCTCGTTGTCGACTTGGTTGCGTGACTACCTGTACGTGCCTCTGGGCGGCAACCGTGGTAGTCGATGGCAGACATATCGCAACCTGATGATCACCATGCTCCTTGGGGGCCTGTGGCACGGGGCAGCCTGGGGCTTCGTCGTCTGGGGGGCGTTGCACGGCCTGTATCTCGCTGTCGAGCGATGGTTCGCCCGCGACCGCGTCGGTGCCACTGGTTACGCTCGACTTCCGGTCGCTGTGGTGTTCATTGTGGTGACCGTCACGTGGATCCCGTTCCGGGCCCCGAATCTGGCAAGTGCACTCGACGTACTTCAGGCTCTAGTCGGCCCGATTGGGGGAGTTCAACTCGTAGCAGCTCCATTAGTGGTGGGTCTGATGGGTCTGCTCACACTCTTCATCGACAAAGCCGACCTATCCGGTCGAGTCGACCCCTTTCGAGAATCGCCATCACTCGTCCGTGGGATCGCCTATGGGGGCGCGATGGTTGCTGCCCTCATGTTCGCGTCCGTGACCGCGGTGCCGTTCATCTATTTCCAGTTCTGACATGAGATCCAAGGTGCTCAACGTCGTGATGGGGGTGATCCTCACTTTGGGGATTGCTGAGACAACGCTCCGGGTATTGGACAACCGACTGCCTCCAAGGACGCAATGGCCAACAGTGGAGACCGACGTCAAGTTCCATCGCCTGCGTGAGATGTCCGAGGCCGATGTGGTCTTTCTCGGCTCGAGCATCACCGAGGCCGACATAGACCCCGTGGCGTTTGCCTCGGAATCCGAGTTGGACTCGGCCTTCAATTCGGGATTGCCGTTCTCGACACCATTTTCCAACGAATGGTGGTTGAACCAAGTCGTTCTCCGCCACGTCGAGCCAAAATTGGTGGTTATCGGACTCACGGCGTGGTCGGCAGGTGCGGGGGCGGACGATGATCTGTTACTCCCGAGTCTCAAGACGGCGATTAATTCGGTGGGGGAACCGCCGTTCGCCCTGCTCCGGCATGCCGGCGTCCTGTCCGAGTGGGACTCCAGAGAGACGGATGCGAGGGGTAAGGCGCTTCTGACGGATCTCGGTCATCAGACTGGGTATTACGACCGGTCGATAGACGAGGCACCGCCACTCGATCGCCCCTTTGAGGGCCCGCCGGAGATGCCTGAGGACGAAGCCGACGCCGTAGACAGAATGATCGGTCGACTCACCAGTAACGGCACAGAGGCGATCGTTCTGATCGAGCCTGGGAGATACCCGGGCGACGATCGGGCCGCGGACTACGACCGGTACATCGATTCCATTCTCTCCCATCGCGAGCAATGGGGCGTTCCGGTGGTGGACGCGTTCCACCACCCTTGGGATCGGGGCTCATATGCCGATCTGGCTCATTTCAATCGGAGGGGCACGGAGGAATTCACCTCGTACCTGGCACGAACCATCGATCGTCTTTGGGCAAACCTTCAGGGTAAACCCGGCCACCGCGTTGCCGATAAAGCCTGATACCGTTTTGGAGGGTTTGGACGTGTTCGATATGCGCCGTTCGGCGTTCGGTGGTTTCAGGGAACTGGAAGGCAAGCACGCCGTGGTCATGGGGGGCGCTGGCTTCCTCGGGTCACATGTGTGCACCTGGCTGGTCTATTCCGGTGCCCAGGTCACCTGCATCGACAACCTCATCACCGGTCAGGCGCAAAATGTGGCCCATCTCATGGGGGACCGGAAGTTCCGACTCATCGATTACGACGTAACCGACTATCTCCACGTGTCCGGGGATGTCGACTACGTGATGAATTTCGCCTCACCGGCTTCACCGGTCGACTACCTCAAGTGGCCGATCCACACGCTCAAGGTTGGCGCCTTCGGCACACACAAGGGCCTAGGTCTCGCCTACCACAAAGGGGCGAGGTTCTTTCTGGCCTCCACCTCTGAGGTGTACGGCGACCCTCTCGTCAATCCGCAACCCGAGACCTATTGGGGGAATGTCAACCCGATCGGGCCGAGGGGTGTGTATGACGAGGCGAAGCGTTTCGCCGAGGCCATGACCCTCGCCTACAACCGGGAGCACGGGGTCGACACCAGGATTGTCCGGATCTTCAACACCTATGGGCCGCGGATGCGCGCCGACGACGGCCGCGCCGTCCCCGCCTTCTTCAAGGCTGCTCTCCAAAACCGCCCGCTGCCGGTGTTCGGAGATGGGTCACAGACCCGATCTCTCTGCTACGTGGACGATGAGGTGGAGGGCATTCTCCGGCTCCTTTTGTCCGACGAGACCGGCCCGGTCAACCTCGGTAACCCCGAAGAGGTGACGATGTTGGAATTGGCCGAGACCGTCCAGGAAGTGGTTGGAAACCATCCGGGCATCGAGTTCCAACCCCGACCGACCGATGACCCCACTGTCCGTCGACCTGATACCGCCAAAGCGGAGCGGGTCCTCGGCTGGAAGGCCGAGGTCTCGTTGCGCGAAGGTCTCGGTCGGACCCTGCCCTGGTTCCGGGAACTCCTCGGCGACTGACGATCCTGCCCGATTGGGCACAATTCGGCGATGACCTGGTCCGAACTGTCCGACTGGTGGCTGGCCGAGATCGAAGATGACGCTGCCTATGAGGCAGTGGTCACCCCGATGCTCCTCGATGTGGTTCGACCCGAGCCCGGATGGACCTACCTCGATCTCGGATGCGGCGAAGGGCGAGTGATGAGGGCTGTGACAGAATCCGGGGCCGCCGCCCACGGTGTCGACCTCACCCTCGCTCTCGCCCGACGAGCCGCTGAATCGGGACCGGTCGTCGTCGGACGGCTCCCGGATCTCGGCTACCTCCGCGACGATTCCTATGACGGAGCATATTGTGTCTTGGCCCTCGAGCACATCGAGGACGAAGGTCGCCTCTTTGCGGAAGCTGCAAGGGCGGTACGGCCCGGCGGAGTCCTAGCGCTGGTGATCAATCATCCGTTTCGGACCGCGCCCGGAGCTACTCCGATCTCCGACACCGACGGTGAGACATTGTGGCGGCCGGGCGACTACTTCTCTTCGGGGACCACGCTAGAACCTGCGGGCGAGAGGCACGTCCTCTTCCATCATCGGAACACGGCCACCATCCTCGAGTCGGCGGCGGCCGTGGGCTGGTCTTTGGAGCGATTCGTCGAGGCTCCCCACCACGAGCTGGTCGACCAGGTCGGAATCCCGAGGCTGCTGGCTTGCCGGTGGCGCCTCCTACCCTGAGACGGCGTGTTCGAACGACCCAAACCATCGGAGATACCTGACCAGCCGGGGGCCTACTTCTTTCGCGACAAGCACGGGAAGGTGATCTACGTCGGCAAGGCCAAGAGCCTGCGGGGCCGGGTCGCGTCGTACTTCGGCGTCGGGCTTCACCCTCGCACCCAGGCAATGGTCGACAACGCCCAATCGGTGGAATGGATCATCACCGAGTCCGAGGTCGCGGCGCTGATGCTCGAGTTCTCGTTGATCAAGAGGCACCGTCCCCGCTTCAACATCAAGCTCGTCGACGACAAGTCGTACCCCTATCTGGCCATCACCAGGAGCGACCAATGGCCCAGGGCCCGGGTGATGCGGGGAGCCAAGAGGAAGGGCAACGAGTACTTCGGGCCTTACGCCCACACCTACGCCATCCGCAAGACCCTCGACCAGTTGCTTCGCACTTTCCCGGTCCGCACCTGCACCGATTCGCTGTTCGGCCGTCAGCGAGCCCAGGGACGTCCGTGTCTCCTGTATCACATTGAGAAATGCTCCGGCCCATGCATCGACGCCGTCACCCCCGAGGACTATCAGCAGATGGTCGACGGTCTCGCTGCGTTTCTGAGCGGTGACACAGAGCAGGTGTTGACCGATCTCCAGGTCCGAATGTGGGAGGCATCGGAACGTCAGGAATTCGAGCTCGCGGCCCGCCACCGGGATCGGACCGATGACGTGCGTCGGGCCTTGCTTCGACAGGAAGTGGTCTCGGAGCGGCCCGAAGACTTCGATCTCATCGCCTTCCATGGAGACGATCTCGAGTCGGCTTTCCAGATCCTTCACGTCAGACGAGGCCGTCTCGTCGGCCGGCTGGGCACCGTCGTCGACCGGGTCGAGGAGCTGACCGACGCCGAGCTGATGGGACGCGTGATACGACAGCTCTACGGTGAGGACGACCCGCCTCGCCAGGTCCTCGTCGAAATCGAACCTGCCGAGAAGGACTTGCTTCAGGAATGGCTGGCAGAGCGACGGGGGACGAAGGTGAGCTTGCGGGTGCCGACGAGGGGCTCGAAGCGACGACTCATGGAAACAACGGCGACCAACGCCGCCGAAGCGTTTGCCCGGCACCGCCTCAAGCGCAGCCAGGATCACAACGCGAGAGCCAAGGCCCTCCGCTCCCTACAGGAGGTCCTCGACCTTCCCGAGCCCCCGCTTCGCATCGAGGCTTTCGACATCTCGACATTGCAGGGGACGAACACGGTCTCGTCGATGGTGGTACTCGAGGACGGGCTGCCCAAGAGGTCTGACTACCGAAGGTTCAGGATCCGGAGCATCCAGGGTCAGGACGACTTCGCCGCCATGGAGGAGACCATTCGTCGCCGTTTTCGAGCTTTTCTGGCAGAAAGAGACCGCAAGGTCGCCGAGCAGGGAAGGTTCTCGTATCCGCCGTCTCTGGTGCTGGTCGACGGGGGAGCGGGACAGCTGGGCCGGGCGGTGAAGGTCCTCGACGAGCTCGAGATAGACATCCCTGCGATCGGCCTCGCCAAGCGGATGGAAGAGGTCTACTTGCCCGGGCAACCTGAGCCCGTGCGGATTCCCCGCGATGCCGAAGCCCTTTATCTGTTGCAACAGGTCCGGGACGAGGCACACCGGTTCGCGATCACCTACCACCGCCAGCTTCGTTCCAAGTCGATGATCGACTCGATCCTCGACGAGGTTCCCGGGATCGGGCCCAAACGGAAGAAGGACCTCTTGAAGCGGTTCGGGTCATTGAAGAAACTGAGGGAGGTGGAGGCGGGTTCGCTGGCAGAGGTGGTGCCGAAGAACGTGGCCGACGATCTGTACGCTGCACTACACAGCTGATCGAGAGCACTGATGGAGCGCCCCGCAACCGATCATCCTCACGTTCTCGTGGTCACCGGCATGTCCGGCGCTGGACGCTCATCGGCCGCAAAGATCCTCGAAGACCTCGGTTACACCGTCATCGACAACCTGCCCCCGAGGTTGCTGGTCCCCGCGGCGCAATCCCACGACATTCCGGAGCGCCACAAGCACCTCGCCGTCGTCATCGACTCCAGGGGTGGCCTCCCGATCGAGGAATTGCGTGGTGCGGTCAAGGAGCTGAGCAGGGAGGGGGTCCTCACCAGAGTCGTATTTCTCGATGCGGAGGACGACGTCATCGTCTCCCGTTACGAGGAGAACAAGCGCCCCCATCCACTCCGTCACTCCACGATCTCCGAGTCGATCTCAGCGGAGCGGGACCTTCTCTCCGACCTCCGTGAAGAAGCGGACGTGATAGTCGACACGTCGTCGCTCAACATCCACGAGTTGCGTGATCGGCTCACCGCCCAGTTCAGCGAGGAGGAAATGGCTCGCCCGATGCGGGTCTCGATCCGATCGTTTGGCTTCAAGAACGGGACGCCTCGTGACATCGACCTTCTCTTCGACGTGAGATTCCTCCCCAACCCGCATTGGATTCCCGAGCTGCGGCCATTGCGGGGCACGGACGAGCGGGTTGCCGAGTACGTCATGAGCGAAGAGGCAGCCAAGGAGTTTGTGGACCGCGCCGATGACATGCTGGCCTTCCTCATCCCGCACTTCGAAGCGGAGGGCAAGTCATACCTGTCGGTGGGCATCGGCTGCACCGGGGGACATCATCGCTCCGTGGCGATTGCCGAAGAGCTGGGCCGCCGACTGGCCCAGCACGGCATCACCGCCTCGGTCCGTCACCGCGACATCGAACGTTGAAACCACAGACCGAGACCGAGACGGCGCTCGCCCCACTTCTCCTCGATCCCGAGGGCCCGGTGGTGGCCGCCTTGGGCGGCGGGCACGGGCAGGCCGCAGCACTCGAGGCCATCCAGTGCTATGCCGGGGAGATCTCGGCGCTGGTGGCCGTGGGAGACGACGGAGGGTCCTCTGGCAGGCTCAGTGGCCTGGGTATACCTCCACCAGGCGACGTTCGCCGCTGCCTGCTTGCCCTCACCCCCGAGCCTTCCCTGTGGTCCGAGCTGTTTTCGCACCGGTTCAAAGGAGGTGACGTGGCCGAGCACTCCCTGGGTAACTTGATCCTGGCCGGTCTGGCCGACCTGTTCGGCGATTTCGAGTCGGCTGTCTCCACCGCGGAGCGGATGCTGGGCACCCTGGGCTCGGTGATTCCGGTGGCAGACCAGCCGATCACACTCACGGCGACCATCGACGGGCGAGAGGTGGTCGGCCAGAAAACCATTACGCAGACGGCAGGGGAGCTCTCCGAGCTGCACATCGAGCCGCGAGATGTCGCGGCCACCCACCGCGCCTTGTCCGCCGTTGCCGCCGCGGACCAGATAGTGATCGGCCCGGGCAGCCTCTACACCTCGATCCTGTCCGCCCTCAAAGTGAACATGCTCGCCCCAGCGATAATGGGGGCGGCTGCCCAGCGCGTGTTCGTCCTCAATTTGGTCACCCAGGACGCTGAGACCTTGGGCATGAGCGGTGCCGAGCATTGCGAGGCTCTCGCCAAGCACGTCGGAGTCACCGGACCGGGCATCATCGTGGCTCACGACGGGCCGCTCGAAGTCCCCGCGGGCCACCAGCGTGTGACGATCGAGACCGGGGATGCCGCCCGTCACGGCTGGCGTCTCGTCTTTGCAGATGTGGCCGATGAGACGGCAGACTGGCCCCGGCACGACCCGCTCAAGTTGGGCAGGATGCTGGAAAGATTGGCCGTCACCGAGGACTGAGACCGAATGCCCGAATACCTCACCCTCGACGACGTGGACGTCAATGGTCTCGATGTGCTGGTGCGATCCGACCTCAACGTTCCCATTGAAGATGGCGTCATCACGGATGACTTCAGAATCAGAGCTGCCCTGCCCACACTGGAGCGTCTCGTCGATTCCGGTGCGCGAGTGAGTGTGTGCTCGCATCTCGGCCGACCAGACGGCACCGATCCCGCCTTCTCGCTTCGCCTGGTAGCAGACGCCATGGAGTCGATCACATCGAAGGAAGTGGGTTTCCTCGAGGGTGGGCAGATCACCGTGCTGGAGAACACCAGGTTCGAGGCGGGGGAGACCAAGAACGATCCGGCGCTGGCAGCCCGGCTTGCCGATGACTTCGACCTCTTCGTGCAGGATGCTTTCGGATCGGTGCATCGCGCTCACGCCTCGACAGTCGGAGTGGCCGAATTGGTCAAGTCGGTCGCCGGCCCACTACTCGACGACGAGCTCACGGCGTTGAGTCGATTCCTGGTCAACCCTGAGGTCCCGTACATCGTCGTCCTGGGTGGCGCCAAGGTCTCGGACAAGCTGGCCGTCATCGAAAATCTCCTTCCCCGGGTCGATGCGTTGCTCATCGGCGGAGGGATGTGCTTCACCCTGTTGAAGGCGAAAGGGGTAGAGGTCGGCACTTCGATGGTCGAGGAGGAGATGGTGGACAAGGTGAAGGGGCTCGTCGAGGGGTTCCACTCGGAGAAGATCATCCTTCCTTCCGACGTCGTGGTGGCGGACGGATTCGCCGAGACCGCCGAGCACAAAGAGGTCTACGTGAAGGACATCCCGGTGGGTTGGATGGGTCTCGATATCGGCCGGGAGACGAAACAGCTGTTCGCGGCCGTGATCCGCACCGCCGAGACGGTCTTCTGGAACGGGCCGATGGGCGTGTTCGAGTGGGAGCCGTTTCGGGCGGGGACCGAGGCAGTGGCCCGTGGCATCGCCGAGGCGACGGCTTTCACCGCGGTGGGTGGCGGGGATTCGGTGGCGGCGCTGCGCATGATGGGGCTCGAGTCCGAGGTGTCGCATGTGTCGACCGGCGGCGGGGCCGGGCTCGAGCTCTTGGAGGGGAAGGAGCTGCCTGGGGTAGCGGTGCTGGGACGGTGGGCCGGAGGTCCGGATGCCTGAGCGAAAGACCCTGATCGTGGGGAACTGGAAGATGAACGCCACTCATCTCGAGGCAATCCAAATGGTCCAGAAGCTCTCCTACCGGCTGGAGGTGAGGGACTACGACCGGGTGGAGGTCGTGGTGGCGCCTCCATTCACTTCCCTTCGATCCATCCAGACGGTGATCGAGGCCGACCGGCTGTGGTTCGGTCTCGGGGCGCAGAACGTGCATTGGGAGGAGTCAGGCGCATTCACCGGCGAGATCTCGCCAGTCATGCTCGCCAAGCTCTCGGTCGATCACGTGATCGTGGGCCACTCGGAGCGCCGCCAGGGTTTCGGGGAGACGGACGAGAGCGTGGCGAAGAAGGCGCAAGCGGTCGCCCGGGCAGGCATGCGCCCGATCGTCTGCGTCGGCGAGACCCTGGATCAGCGTGAGGCGGGCGAGGCCGAGGGTGTCGTCGTGTCCCAGGTCATCGCCTCGCTGGCGCGTCTCGACGCGGAGACCCTCGGCACATCCGCGATCGCCTACGAGCCGATCTGGGCCATCGGCACGGGCCGCACCGCTCTACCCGACGACGCCGGCACGATGGCCGGGATCATCAGGGAGACCGTTGCCGACAAGGTCTCCGTCAATGCAGCCGAGGGCGTTCGGATCCTGTATGGCGGCTCGGTGAATGCAGCCAACATCAAGGATTTCATGGCCAAAACCGAAGTCGACGGAGCGTTGGTCGGTGGTGCTTCTCTCGACCCAGACGGCTTCGCCGCCATCGTCCGGTACTGGGTATGACCCATCGACTCATCCTGCTCCGGCACGGGCAGTCGACCTGGAACCTCGAGAACCTGTTCTCCGGATGGACTGACGTCGGCCTCACCGAGCAGGGCGAAGAGGAAGCTCGGGAGGCGGGGCGGCTCATCGCGAGCGAAGGGCTAGATCCCGACATCCTCCACACCTCGGTGTTGGTGCGGGCCATCGAGACCGCAGAGCTGACACTCGAAGAGATGGGACGGCAGTATCTGCCGGTTCGTCGGTCATGGCGTCTGAACGAGCGCCACTACGGGGCCTTGCAGGGCCTGAACAAGAAGGAGACCGCCGACCAGCACGGAGCCGAGCAAGTTCTGCTTTGGCGCCGAAGCTACGACGTCCCACCCCCGGCATTGGACCCTGCTGACGAACGCCATCCCGGCCACGACCCTCGTTACAAAGACCTACCCCCGGATCTCCTTCCGGCGACCGAATGCCTGAAAGACGTGGTCGTGCGGATGCTTCCCTATTGGCACGACACCATCGTGCCCGACCTTCTGGCCGGCAGGGAGCCCTTGGTAGTCGCCCATGGAAATTCGATCCGGGCCCTGGTCAAACATCTCGACGGGGTCAGCGACGAGGAGATCGTCGACCTGAACATACCCACCGGCGTCCCGCTGCTCTACGAGATGGACAACTCCTTCTCGCCGGTGTCAAGCCGTTACCTGGGCGACCCGGAGGCGGCCAAGGCAGCGGCCGAGGCGGTAGCGCGCCAGGCCGGGTAGGTGAAGCGGACGGGCGCTGGTACAATTCGGCGGACACGGGCGACCGTGTGATTCCCCAACCTCATCGGGCAAGGCAATGAGTGTCGTCGAAGCAATCGCAATCGTCATCCACATCATCCTCTCGCTGGCTGTGGTGGCGCTGGTCCTTCTCCATTCGGGCAAGGGCGGGGGCCTCTCGGATGTATTTGGTGGAGGCATGTCGACCTCTAGCCTCGGCGGCAGCACCGTCGTCGAAAGGAACCTCGACCGACTCACCGTGATCGTCGGGATCCTTTTTGGAATCAGCACCTTCGGGCTCACCTTCCTCTTGAACAGCTGACGGGCGTAGACTCGCCCGGCTTCAGTCGGAGTGGCGGAATTGGTAGACGCGCCAGGTTGAGGGCCTGGTGGGGTATTACTCCCCGTGGAGGTTCGAGTCCTCTCTCCGACACGACCCGCCCACCACATCCGGTTCGAGTTCTCTCTCCGGCGCGACGCAGCCACCACTTCCGGTCCGAGTGGCGACGGTGTTGGAGGGACGCTTCGGGTCGAGGGCCTGGTGGGGTATCACTCCCCGTGGAGGTTCGAGTCCTCTCTCCGACACGACCCGCCCACCACATCCGGTTCGAGTCCTCTCTCCGACACGACCGAATGTTCACCCAGCGAACGACCCTAGAGACCCTCACGCTCGAGTCCGATTAGAGGTCGGGGTCTATCTCCTCGCCGGCTTCGATGTCGGTCCCGTCGATGCTGGCCAGAAAGTGCCGCAGATGATCCCGCACGGTCTGCGCGGCCGAACCGGGGATGAAGGGGAGGAAGAATGGGGCCAGCAACCATCCCCGGCCCCGCAGATGCCGCACGGCCCGGATTTCAACGCGGCTCCCGCCATCCTCGGGGGTCGCCCAAAGCTCCCATGTACTTCCCGGCTTGAAGAGGTTGGAGTCGACGACTCGACCGCGCAGGACGTTTGGCTCCGACCAGTCGTAGTGCAGGCGTTCCCAGACGTACCCGATGGGCCACGGATTGCCCTCGGTGACGTCCGCGTAGTCCTCACCAACCTCGTGCACGTGTAGGTATTCGACATGAACGTCCGGCCACATCTCCGCACGCCGATCGGAGAAGTCCCTCCCCGCCGCCAGAACGATCTCCGGGGCGAGGCCGCTGTGTTCGCTCACCCGGACCTGTGGCATCGCACCCGATCGTAGAATGGTGTCGGCAAAGTGGTCCTCCACCAACACGCAATCCAGCCAGGCCCTCAGCTGGGAGGGACGATGAGTGTCGCTCCCGGCTCGCACACCACCCGCGACATGATGTCCCGGCAACCATCCAGGGTGCTGGATAGGGTCATCGAGGCGAACAGGACCAGGGCGAGGAACACCGCCAATCCGAGGAACGCTGCTCTCCTCCCCATAGACGTTCATTACTAGCGCCTGACCCGCATCTACCGGCCATCCCGGCCGCGTCATTCCCTACCGCGGGTGGTGGACTAGTCCAATTCAGCTACTGAATTCGCCGCCTGCTGCCGATGGATATGGGTCGCCGCAAGGGAGCAGCGTGAGCAGCCGACTCGAAGACCTGCGAGATCTGGCCCGGATGCTGGACGAAGGCAAGATCTCTCAAGGCGAGTACGACATCGTGAAGACCGAGCTCATCCAGGCACCCGCCGAGGAGTGGGAGCCGCCAGCGAATCAGGCCCCTCCCGACGCGGATGGAGAGAAGGTCCCCGACGAGCAGTCGGCTGCGGGTTGGCGAGGAGTCGTCGATCAGGTGCCATCTATCTATCGGGTGGCCGCGGCCGGCGCGCTGGTGGTCATGGTCACGGGCCTCTTCCTCGGGGGCCGGGGCGACGCCGCCGGAAGCGTCACCGTCGAAAGAACTTCGCTGGCCGGGCCCGCTTCGAGCCCCGCCCCGGCGTCATTGGGCGTTGATCTCGACAACCTGACCGTCGGTTGGAACGCCGTGCCCCATCCACCCCTGATCGACGGGGGCGTCATGACCGCTCCGGAGCCGGGCCGCCTCGACAGCTTCCTGTACAGGTTCGACAGGTTGTCGCTCGTCGCCGGGGCCTACGACCCGAGCGACGGGTCGGTATATGCCCTCATGGCCCAGTCCGACATCGACGTCGCGTCGGTGTCCAACCTCTACGTGCACCTCTGTTATCTCCTCCATCCGGGGTCGCAGGGATGTCTCGACACTTTCATTGAGGAAACCGGGATGTTTGGGAAGACCCACGCCGACTTTGCCGGCGCCGAGCACGCTGCGACCTGGATTTTCGAGGGACACAAGTGGCAACTGGACATCGTCGGTGACGTCGAGACGATCAGGGTCCGGGCAGCTCCCGTACCGTGAAAACCGTCACTCAGAGCTTGCGGATGCGATCTCCTACCGAGATGGTCCCGTCCTGCACCACACGGGCATAGATCCCGCGCAGACGTAGTTCCTTGGCGGGGCCGACATTGACGAAGCGGAGTGCTGCGGCGCCAAACCGCGCCGCGAACTTGTTGCAACCTTCGTGAGGTACCTCGGTGATCTCGAGGACGGCCGACCCAGCCCTCAGTTTCTGACCGGGGACCAGGTTCCCCTGGCTCAAGTCGAGATCGGCCACGATGTTGTCACCGGCCAGTGACCAACGCCTGCGATCTCCCGATACGAGCTCGAGCAACCGCGAGTTGATGATGGCAACCTGGATATCGGGCATCTCCCGATACTTGCCCTTCGACCAATGATCGCCGTGGATCCCTTGTTGCGAGCTCACCTCGACGGTCTCTGGCGTGACCCTCTCGTCCTCTACCGGTCGGACCACCAGCATCTCCACGACGCCGTCGTCCTGTGGGCTGGACACGATTTCGGGTAGGCCCAGCGCGAGCTGGTCGGGTGTCAGATGGATCACAGCTGTTTCGCTCATGCCGCCTCGGCCGGAGATTCCGCCTTCCGGCTGTGCCGCCCTTCGAAATTCGGGCCGAATGTGTCCTTCCATACCACTGTCGTCATCAACCATAAGGCGGTTGCGATCAGGAGAGCCGGGAATATTCGGGCCACCAAAGGCAAGGTGTCCTCCGACTCTCCCAGCCATCCCCCGATGAGAGCGCCGAGAGGCAGCGTGGCCCATCCGATCGCCCTGCTGACGGTGGTGACCCTCCCCAACATGTTGTCGTCGGCGTAGTGCTGGCGAATCGTCGCCAGCGGGACGTTGATCAGGGAGACACCGATCATCCAGCCCACGTTGAGGGCCAGGGGCAGGGCGCCGAATGTGGTGAACATCACGGCGAAGAGGAGCAAGCCGGTCAGGACCATGCCGAGGGTCATCGTCCGCCCCAAACCTGTCGTCCTGATGATCTGAGGAGCCATGAGGGCCCCGATGATGCCGCCGACGCCCATCGCCGCCACGAGCATGCCGATTTGGGCGTTGTTGGTGGCCCCCAGGACCACATAGAACAAGAGGACCACCGTGGCCTCGATGAACCCCATGACGAAATTGGGGACGGCCGCGGCGATGGTGGTGACACGAAGCCGACGCTCGGCCCAGATGTAGCGCAACCCGTCCATCGCCTCGGTGAAGAAGGATGAGCGGGCATCTTCGGCGCTGCGGTGGTGCTCGACCCTTCCCACCCAGCCGAGGAACACCGCCGAGATCACGAAACTGAGGCCGTTGATGTAGAGGCCCAATGCAGGACCACCGGAGAGATAGGCGAGCAGGCCGCCGGCCAGGGCGCCGACGGCGAAGTTGAACTGCTGGCTGGCGGCCACGAAGCTGTTGGCATCCGCCAGCCGGCGTCTCGGCACCAATGACGGGATCAAGGCGAACAAGGCGCCGTCGAAGAACGTCGTGAAGGATCCGACCAGGAAGGCGATCACGAACACGGTCCCCACGCCGTAGGAGCCGTAGGCGCCGGCGAGATAGAAGAAGGCCGACGCTCGCAGCAGATCGGCGGCGACCATCACCGGTCGCAGGTGCCACCGGTCGATGAGCACGCCCACGATCAACCCGAGGAGCAGAGTCGGCGCGGTCTCCAACGCGTAGGTCAGGGCGAAATCCAGGGTGGATTCGGTACCGCTTTGCTGCTGGATGTCGAGAACCAGGAACGGAAGGGTGACCCAGGCGACATAGGTCCCGAAGTGGCTGACGGCCTGGCCGACCCACAGGGCCATGTACTTCGGCCCGAGTGAGGTCAGCGACCGGAAGAAATTCACTGGCATTGCACCATACCGGCCTCACCAGGTGTGTCCAGCCCTTGTTAGCCTTGTCGCCGATGGCCGACCCACGCGAGATCCCGCAGCTCACCACCGAGCTGATCGACATGTCTCGGGAGTACCTCCTGCAGGAGACTCTCGAGCCGGCGAAGAGGCTGGGGAGACATGCAGGAATGGGCCTGGGCGGCGCGCTGACGCTGGGGCTTGGCGCCTTCTTCTTGGTCCTCGCCCTCTACAACGCTCTCAAAATGTGGCTCCCCTCAGGTGCGTGGTGGGTGGTGCTCGCGAAGTTCCTGACCGCATTAGTCGCGGCGGGTGGAGCAGGATTGGTCGCTTGGAGGTTGCAAGAGCGTGACGATTACTAGACAAGACATCGAGGCGAAGGCCAACGAGATCGTCTCGGCAGTCACCGAAACCAAGGATTCCGCACGTGACACGGCCGTGGTCGCCGGTGTCGTCGTGGCACTGCTCGTCCTCGTCGCTTTCATCTTCGGCCGCCGCCGTGGATCGAGGAACAAGACACTCGTCGAGGTCTATCGGGTCTGAGGGCCTCTCGGCGGTTTGATAACTTCGATCTTGGGGTCGCCCCAGCGTTTGTGGTGGATGACCAGCGCCGATCCTTCAGGCAGCTTCTTGCTGAAGAGCAGCCGGCGACGGGGCCTGGTATTTCTCAGGTAGAGGAGTGCAGCCAGACCGAGCCCGCTGTAGAGCTGGCGCTGATCACCGGTTCGGAGGCCACGAAGAGTGCGATCGATGCTCGCGGACCGAATGTCCCTGATACCAATCAGACGTAACAGCCAATCCATGTGTCTACCGTTGCCGCCAATCAATCGAGAGTCAATCGAGTTCCAATCACATGCAGAATAAGCAATTCGTCAAGGTCGTCATCTGGATAGTGGTCATCTCCATGAGCCTGGGGCTGGGCTTCACGGTGTTCGCTCTGATGACATGAGCCTGGAGGCGGGCGATCCCGCTCTCCTGATCGACTCCAAAGGGCGTCAATTCCTCCTCGAGCTCAATCCCGATCGCACCTTCCAGTACCACGAGGGGGCGGTTCCCCATCGCGAGCTCATCGGGCGGGAGGAGGGCAGCTGGATCGTCTCCTCGACCGGAGCCCATCTTCTCCTCCTCCGCCCTCGGTTGGCCGATTTCACGCTCAAGATGAAGCGGAGTGCTCAGGTCGTGTATCCCAAGGATCTGGGCCCGATTCTGGTCTACGCCGATATCGCACCCGGCATGACGGTGCTCGAGGCGGGCACCGGGTCGGGAGCGCTCACTCTCGGCTTGAGCCGGGCCGTCGGCCCGACCGGCATGGTGGTCAGCGTCGAGCTCAGGGAAGACCATGCCGCTCACGCCAGGAAGGCCGTAGAGAAATGGTATGGCCAGGTGCCGGACAACGTCGACCTACGAGTTGGAGATGCGGCCGAAGAGGTCGAGTCGGTGCGCCCGACCCGAATCGTTCTCGACCTCCCTGAGCCCTGGCACATTGTGACCTCAGCCGCCGACCATCAACCGACCGGTGGATTGCTCGCCGCCTACCTCCCGACCGTGCCCCAGGTGCAGACCACCGTGGAAGCCGCCCGGGACACCGGTGTCTTCACTGAGATCGAGGTGAAGGAGTTCTTCGTTCGAGACTGGAATGTCGCGGGCAGGTCGGTCCGACCCGAGCATCAGATGATCGGGCACACCGGTTTTCTCGTATTCATGAGGAAGACTGCCGACAAGCCAATCCCAATCGAGGGCTGAAGGGTGACAACCCTCAAGTCGGGACGTGGTCACGCCGACCATCTTCATTGTCGGCGTTAGGTGGCATCATCGGGCGGGTAGAGCCTCAGGTGACAACCCGGGGAACTAAAGAGACCGATTCGTATACTGCTAAACAAGGCGACCAAGGCCAGGAGGAAGCCCGTGGACGATGGACGGAGAGCGGACGACGCCACTCAGTTGCGGAGTGTTGTCGCTGCCCTCGAAGAGGAGATCGCCGTCCTGCGCCGTCGGGTTCGCGATGCACCGGCTCGGGTCGAGGATCTCGAGAACGAGCTCAACAGGATGCGAGAGCGCCTTGACCGTGCCATGACGCAGAACGACAAGCTGTCCGCGGTCCTAGAAGAGGCGAGAGAGCAGCTTGGTGTCCTCCGGGAGGAGGTCGAGAAGCTGACCTCCCCCCCGAACAACTTCGGCACCGTTCTCCAGGTGAACGGCGACGGCACCTTGGACATCATGACCGGGAGCAGGAAGCTGAGGGTTGCCGCCCAGCCCAACGTCGAGGTCAAGAAGCTCCAGGTCGGCCAGGAGGTCCTCCTCAACGAGGCCTTCAACATCATCGATATCCGTCATTTCGAGCCGGCCGGTGACGTCCTGCGGGTACGCGAGGTGCTCACCGACGGACGGGTGGTGGTCTTCGCCCACGCCGACGAGGAGAGAGTGCTCCAGCGGTCCGAGACCATGGCCGACGTGAAGCTCAGACCCGGTGACTACGTCCGCATCGACGCCAAGACCGGTCTGATCCTGGAGAAGATGGAGCGTCCGGAAGTCGAAGAGCTCGTCCTGGAAGAGGTGCCGGACATCACTTATGAGGACGTTGGCGGCCTGGCCGACCAGATCGAGCAGATCCGTGACACCGTCGAGCTTCCCTATATGCACAAGGACCTGTTCCGAGAGTACGAGCTCGACCCACCCAAGGGCATCCTGCTCTACGGGCCTCCCGGCTGCGGGAAGACGCTCATAGCCAAGGCGGTGGCCAACAGCCTCGCCAAGAAGGTGTCGGAACGGACTGGCAGCCCCGACGTCCGCTCCTATTTCTTGAACATCAAGGGCCCAGAGCTGCTCAACAAATGGGTTGGTGAGACGGAGCGTCAGATACGGCTGATATTCCAGAGAGCCAAGGAGAAATCGGACGAGGGGGTTCCCGTCATCGTCTTCTTCGACGAAATGGACTCTCTGTTCCGCACCAGAGGCACGGGCATCAGCTCCGACGTCGAGTCGACCATCGTGCCCCAGCTGCTCTCCGAGCTCGATGGAGTGGAGTCCCTGAAGAATGTGGTGGTCATCGGCGCCTCCAACCGGGAGGACCTGATCGATCCGGCCATCCTCAGACCCGGGCGGCTCGACGTGAAGATCAGGATCAATCGGCCCGACACTTCTGCTGCACGCGAGATCTTCCGCATCTACATCAGCGAGGAGACACCCCTCGATCCCGTCGCCCTGAAGGAAGAGGGAGGCGACAAGACGAAGGTCATCTCGGGATACATCGACGCCACGGTCGACGCCATGTACGCCGAATCGGACGAGAACCGATTCCTCGAGGTCACCTACGCCTCGGGCGACCGCGAGGTCCTCTACTTCAAGGACTTCGCGTCCGGAGCGATGATCGAGAACATCGTGAGGCGGGCCAAGAAGGACGCGATCAAGAGACTAATCGCCGGGGGGGAGCCCGGTGTCCGGCTCTCGGACCTCACCGACGCCATCAAACAGGAGTTCCGGGAGCAGGAAGACCTGCCCAACACGACCAACCCCGATGACTGGGCCCGCGTGTCCGGCAAGAAGGGGGAGCGGATCGTCCATGTCAGGACGCTGGTCGACGGCGATGACGAGAGTCGATTGATCGAGAAGGTCTCAGCGGGTCAATACCTCTGATGGCCATCCACAAGGTGCTCGGCACCGAAACCGAGTACGGCATCGTTGTGAGGGGGGATATCGGATTCAATCCGGCCGTCGCCTCCTCGCTCGTGGTCAACAGCTATCCCGGGGATCGGGTGAAGGTCCAATGGTCCTACGAGGAAGAATCCCCGGGCCGTGATGCCAGGGGATTTGGCCATGACACCTTCGGGGTGGTCGACCCCGAAGGAGCGGTGGTCAACTCGGTCCTCGCCAACGGCGCCCGGCTGTATGTCGACCACGCCCATCCCGAGTACTCGGCGCCGGAGTGCTACGACCCGCTGGAGGCCGCCCTCTACGACAAGGTGGGGGAAGTCGTCATGCGCTCTGCGGCGAGAGCCGCCACCGAGGTGGCCGGGAAGAAGGTCTCCCTCTACAAGAACAACTCGGATGGAAAGGGAAACTCCTACGGGGCGCACGAGAACTACTTGCTCTCCCGGGAGACCCCTTTCGGAGATGTGATCCGCTTCGCCACTACTTTTCTGGTGACCCGGCAGATCTTCACCGGCGCCGGGAAAGTCGGGTCGGAGAACGACCGACCCGAGGTCGACTTCCAGTTGACCCAGCGCGCCGACTTCTTCGAGGAAGAGGTGGGACTGGAGACGACCCTGAAGCGCCCGATCATCAATACCCGTGACGAGCCGCATGGCGACCCTTCGAAGTACCGGCGGCTTCATGTCATCATCGGCGACGCCAATCTCTCCGAGTGCCAGAACTTCCTCAAGCTCGGTGCCACGGCGCTGATGCTGTCGGCTTTGGAGGACGGGGCGCTGCCGGACCCCCTCGACCTCCAGGACCCCGTGGAATCCTGCTGGCGGGTCAGCCACGACATCGGTCTGGGCAAGCCGCTGGAGCTCGACGGTGGGGGCACTGCGACAGCCCTGGAGCTCCAGGGCCGCTATCTGGAGTGGCTGACCAAATATGTGGAGAAGGAGCTCGACGACCCGGTCTGGGAGCAGGTGATCCACGAGTGGGAGCGAACGCTCGACCTGCTGGCCACCGATCCCGGCCGTCTCGCGGACACCCTCGACTGGGTCGCCAAACAACGACTTTTCGAGGGGTACATCGATCGGGACGGCCTCACCTGGGAGGACTCCAAACTGCGCGCCCTCGACCTCCAATACCACGACGTTGACCCCGAAAAAGGCTTGTATCACCGCCTCGTCGGACGCCGAGCTATGCGCCGTTTGTTCGACGACGACGAGATCGAAGCAGCGGCCGTCTACCCCCCGACCCGCACCCGCGCCTACTTCCGCGGCCGTTGCGTGTCCCGGTTCTCCGACTCGCTGGTGGCTGCCAACTGGGATTCTCTCGTCTTCGACACCGGCGAATCGCATCTCAAGCGGGTTCCTATGATGGAACCACTTCGAGGTGGCGCCGATCTGATCGGGGCCATGATCGACGAAGCAGAAGACGCGGCCGACCTTTTGCGTCGGCTAGGAGGATGAACTAGATGTCCGATAGAGATCGGTCCCGATCCAGGGACAAAGACAGCGAGAAATCCGAGGACCAGCCGGCCGAACGGGTCGAGAGCGACGCCGACCTGGAGGCGCTCGACGACCTGCTCGATGAGATCGACGAGGTCCTGGAGGAGAACGCTGAGGAGTTCGTCAAGAACTACGTCCAGAAGGGCGGGGAGTGATCGGATCCATTGGCCCGTTGCCGATGGAGGCGCCGAGTCCCGGATCAAGCTTCACGGACCTGCTCGATTCCCTCGGGGCCAAGCCAACACTGAGCGTCCCGCCAGGGGAGAAGGCTCCTCTCACCCCTGAAGGCACCACGGTGCTCGCTCTGCGCTACGAGGGCGGGGTGGTGATGGCTGGTGACAGGCGGGCCACCGAAGGGAATCTCGTCGCCCACCGCCGGATTCGCAAGGTGTTTCAGGCCGACAAGTACTCGGCAGTCGCCATCGCCGGCATAGCCGGAATCGCCATCGAGATGGTGAGGCTGTTTCAGGTCGAGCTGGAGCACTACGAGAAGATCGAGGGGGTTCGGCTCTCGCTCGAGGGTCAGGCCTCGTTTCTGGCCCGTCTGGTCAGGGGACAGCTCCCGATGGCGTTTCAAGGCCTGATCGTCGTCCCGATGTTCGCCGGATTCGACGAGCGGGAGGGGCGGGGGAGGCTCTACAGCTACGACGCGGTAGGGGGTCGATATGAAGAAATCGACTTCGGCAGCACCGGATCCGGCTCGAGACTGGCCAAGTCATACCTCCGGACCGTGTATCGGGAGGACCTCAGTGCCGAAGAAGCTTCTGATATGGCGGTAAGGGCACTGGTCGCAGCCTCGCAGGAGGACACCGCAACCGGGGGCCCCGATCTGCGACGCGGCATCTATCCGACTGTGCTCCGAATCGGCGCCGATGGCGTCGAAGATCTGCCGGATTCGGTCATCGCCCCGCTCGCCGAGCAAGCCGTGGATCAGATCCTATGACAATCCCTTTCTACGTCCCTCCCGAGCAACAGGTACGTGACAAGGCCGAATTCGCTCGGAAGGGCATAGCCCGGGGTCGCTCGATCATCGCCGTCGACTATGCCGGCGGTGTGCTTCTGCTGGCCGAGAACCCTTCGACTGCCCTGCACAAGATCAGCGAGGTCTATGACCGGATCGCCTTCGCCGGTGTCGGGCGATACAACGAGTTCGAGACCCTGAGGAAAGCGGGGATCCGACAGGCCGATCTGATGGGGTATCTCTATTCGAGGGAGGACGTGACCGCCATGGGCCTGGCGACCGCGTTCGCCCAGACTCTCGGCGTGATCTTCACCCGCGAGCCCAAGCCGTTCGAGGTCGAGGTGCTGATCGTGGAGATCAGCGAGGAGGGCGACGAGCACCGGCTGTTCCGCGTCACCTATGACGGGACCCTGTATGACGAGAGGAAGTTCGTCGCCATCGGGGGCAAGGCCGAACAGCTCGTGGAGGCGCTTCAGGAGCTCTGGGAGGACGATCTGACGCTGGAGCGAGCACTCGAGATCGGGACCGAGGCCTTCCGCCGGGCGGAGGGTCGGGATATGGAGGGTTGGGAAGCCGCGGTCCTCGATTACTCCAACGGCCGCAGGGCCTTCCGCCGACTCACTCCGGCCGAGCTCCCGGTCGGCTGAACATTCTCCCGCGAGAGTCCCCCACCCGGGATAGCCTGGCCGGGTGGACCGACGCATCTTCGGGCTGGAAAACGAGTACGGAGTCACCTGCACTTTGCGCGGGCAACGCCGACTCAGCCCCGATGAGGTGGCCCGATACCTCTTCCGACGTGTCGTCTCCTGGGGGCGGTCGTCGAACGTGTTCTTGGAGAATGGCGCTCGCCTCTATCTCGACGTCGGCTCGCACCCGGAGTTCGCCACGCCCGAGTGCGACAGCATCGAAGATGTCGTGGCACATGACAAGGCGGGGGAGAGGATCCTCGAGGGCCTGGTGCGCGGCGCCGAGGAGCGACTCGAGGAGGAAGGGATCCGGGGTGAGATCTATGTCTTCAAGAACAACACGGATAGCGCCGGCAATTCTTATGGCTGCCACGAGAACTACCTGGTCAGTCGGCACAAGGACTTTCACCGCACCGTCGATGTCCTCATACCGTTCCTGGTCACCCGACAGATCTTCCTGGGCGCCGGGAAGCTGACACAAACCCCTCGGGGCACCGCCTACTCGATCGCCCAGCGGGCCGATCACATCTGGGAGGGGGTCTCATCCGCCACGACACGCTCTCGCCCGATCATCAACACGAGAGACGAGCCACACGCCGACGCCGAGCGCTATCGCCGCCTCCACGTCATAGCCGGTGACTCCAACATGTCCGAGTACGCCACCTTCGTCAAGGTCGGGACCATGGTCGCCCTCCTCCAGATGATCGAACGTGATGTGGTGTTCCGTGATCTCTCCCTGGAGAATCCCATCCGCGCCATCAGGGAGGTATCCCACGACGTGACCTGCAGACGCAAGATAAAGCTGGCCAACGGCCGGGAGCTGTCTGCCCTTGACATCCAGTGGGAGTACCTGGACCGTGCCATGAGATTTGCCCGTAGTCCCGGGTTCCCGCTGGAAGTCCAGGGGGCGATCGAACGATGGGAGCACCTGCTCACCGGGCTGGAGAAAGATCCGATGACGCTCGACCGGGAGGTCGACTGGGTGATCAAGCACCGCCTCCTCGAGCGATACGCCGACCGACGGGGCATACCGATGTCTGATCCCCGGATGTCGATGATGGACCTCAGCTATCACGACGTGGACCGCAAGCGGGGGCTGTACTACCTCCTCGAGGCCAAGGGTCTCGTCGACCGCGTGGTCACGGACGAGAAGGTTGCCCTGGCGGTGCGCCAACCTCCGCAGACGACCAGGGCGCGGCTCCGTGGTGCCTTCATCAAGGCTGCAAAGGCTCGAAAGCGGGACTTCACCGTCGATTGGGTCCATCTCAAGCTCAACGACCAGGCGCAGCGCACGGTGATGTGCAAGGACCCGTTCAAGGCACACGACGAACGGGTCGAGAAGCTGATCGAGAGTCTCTGACCGCTCAGCGGCAAAGACTCTCGTTCCACGCTCCACGTCTTAGGTTCTACCCATGCAGAACGTCGTAGAAAGGGTGATCAACCTCCTCATCTATCTCCTCGACTCGCCCAATCCAGTGACTGCTGAACAAGTTCGCCAAACGGTGGCCGGGTACGGGGAACAGAGCGATGACGCGTTCCACCGCATGTTCGAGCGCGACAAGGACCTGCTGAAGCGGATGGGCGTGCCCTTGGAGCTGAAGGCGACGGACAAGTGGGAGATCGACTTCGGATACACGGTCGACCCCGAGAAGTACGCGATACCCGATCCCCGACTCACCGAGCAAGAGCGCGTCGCTCTGTCGGTCGCGGCGCGAATGGTCCGTCTCGGGGGCGCCAATGCGGGTCTGGCCGGCCTGCTCAAGCTCGGCGGAGTCGAGGTTGGCGCCGGCATCGAGCCTTTGGCCGCCGATCTCGGCGCGGAAGCCGCCGTTCTCGGGGATCTGTATCTCGCCGTCAGTGAGCGGCGAAGGCTGGAGTTCGACTACGGGGGATCCAAGAGGTTGCTCGATCCGTACGGCATCGCCCACAGACGGGGGCACTGGTACCTGATTGGCCACACGGTCGATGGTGAGCGCGTTTACAGAGTCGACCGCATCTCAGGCCTGGAGGTCGGGAACGAGGCGGGTGCCTTCGAGCGGCCGAAGCGCTTTCAGGTGAAGCGAGCGATGAGCATGCATCCGTGGGAGGCGGGGACCGACCAAGCGGTGGAGGCGACTGTGAGGTTCGACCCCGACGTCGCCTGGTGGGCGGCCCGGCACCTGGGTGTCGAAGGCCCCGGTGATGGCCCGCTCCAGGTCGAGCTGCAGGTCGCCAATCGCGATGCCTTCGTCGGCTGGGTGCTCGGCTTCGGGCCCGACGCCGAGGTCATCGGCCCGGACGAGTTGCGACAGGAGGTGTTGGCACGGATCGAAGCAGCAGTCCGGGCGGCCCAATGACCAGTGATCGCACCGCCAGTCGCCTGTCCCGGATCCTCGCCTTGATCCCCTACGTGCTGGCCAAGGACGGGGCGAAGGTGAGCGACATCGTTGACCGGTTCGGCTACACCGAGGCCGAGCTGACCCGCGACCTCAACACCGTGTTCTTCTGTGGCCTCCCCGGCTACACCCCGGGCGACCTGATGGAGGCGTACATCGATGGTGACGAGGTCGTCATCGACGCCGCCGACTACTTCGCACGGGCGCCGCGGCTCACGTCGATGGAGGCCCTGGGCCTGATCGCGGCCGGGATGGCGATACTGGGCTCGGGTCAAGGCTCGCCGGAGCTGGAGAAGGCGGTCGACAAGTTGACCAAATCTGTGCTTCCAGACGGGGGTGCCGCAATTGACATCGACGTGTCAGGGGATTCGCAGAATCTGGCCGCCCTGAAGTCGGCTGCTACCGAAAGGCGGGTCGTCCGGATCACCTATCGATCTCTCACACACGAGGAGGAGACGATGCGTGACATCGAGCCATGGGCTGTGGTCACGACACTCGGCAATTGGTACGTCCAGGGTCACTGCCGGATGGTCGATGCGGAGCGCGTCTTCCGGGTCGATCGCATCCGCCAGATGGAGGTGCTGGAAGAAGTATTCGAACGCCCCACCGGCCTGACCGAGCCCGGGATCGGGTACACCCCCTCCGATGACGACATCGCAGCCAGGATCAAGCTCTCGCCCAGTGCGAGGTGGGTGCTCGACTACTACCCGGTGGACGTGCTGAAGGAGACAAAGACCGGGACCGAGATCCGATTCACGTCCCAGGATGCGGAGATCCCGGCTCGTCTGTTGCTCCGGCTCGGACCGGAGGCACGTCTGATCGCGGGTGAGGAAGTTCGGGCGCGACTCGTGGCCATCGCCGAAACCCTGCGCACCCGATACCGATAGGGGTCGTACGACCTAGGGCTGCGCGCTACAGATTCCGACCGGTTCTGCCGATCACCCCTCTTGATATGGGAGACCGGAGACCAGGGATGACGACCATCAAGACAACCTGCGCCCGATGCGGGGACATCCATCTCACACCGGACGACGTGGCGCTGGAGCTGCGTCCGGGTGGTCGGGAAGGTGACTACCGCTTCAATTGCCCGACCTGCACCGAGCCCCAACGCAGGCCGGCCAATTCCAGGGTGGTCAGCGTCCTGTTGGCAACGGGGGTGGCCTTCGAGGTCGTCAATCCTGATCCGATCACCGAAAGAGAGATCGATGCGTTTGTCGCCGCCCTCGAGGCAGAATCGGATCCGTTCCGCCTTCTGGCCGGCTGACACAACGCTCATCTCTTCGATGAGCACCACGGGCAGGGTGCTCTCGACACACAAAGGGTGGCGATCCTCGGGATCGCCACCCTTTCTCGTGGGGGAGCCTCCAAGGAAGAGGTAGCAGGTACCCTCATTCGAATGCTCGAGGGTGGCGAGATCATCATCATTCTGCTTCTCGCACTGATCGTGCTGGGTCCGACGAGGCTGCCCGAGCTCGCTCGGAAGCTGGGGGAGTGGACCGCAGAGCTGAGATCGGCCGCCCGTGACCTGCGACGCGGCCTAGAGGCCGAGGTAGCCGACATCAAGCAGGTTGGAGACGACCTGAAAGGTCCGCTGGACGAGCTGAAGAAGTCCTCGGAGGACGTCCGCAAGGGGATCGAGGAAGCGGGGGTGAGCCGTCTGGATTGGGAGGGACCCAAGCCGATCTCTGGTCCGACCCCTGCGGACGCGATGGCCGATCTGGAGGAGATCGAGAAGAGGGCTGGCGAAGAGGGTCCCGGGTGATCGAGGATAAGCCTCAGTCCATCCTCGCCCATCTAGAAGAGCTCCGCTGGCGGGTAGTCAAGATCTTCATCGCAGTGCTCGTCGGTGGTGCGATTGCCCTGATCTTCGCCGACCAGCTGAGGGTCATACTCGAAGCCCCGTTCCACGCCGCCGCGCCCACCAACGAGTTGCAGACACTCGCCGCCACCGAGCAATGGGGTGTGTTCATGCGGATCGGGCTCTTCGGAGGCGTGATCCTGGCCAGCCCGATCATCCTCTATCAGATATGGGCTTTCATCCAGCCGGCCCTCACCTCCAGGGAGCGAAACTGGGCACTCCCCATCGTTGGTGCCCTTGTGGTGCTCTTCGTCGGGGGTGTGGTCTTCGGCTATCTGACCCTTCCTCGTGGGCTCGAGTTCCTCCTTCAGATCTTCCCCGACGTAGAGACCAATCTTCGGCTCGGCGACTACTACTCGTTCACGCTTCGCTTCCTGCTCGCGTTCGGGTTGGCCTTCCTCTTCCCTGTCTTCCTGTTTGCGGTGGCCGCAGCGGGGATCATCAGCTCCAAGCAGCTCGCCCGTGGGCGACGATGGGCAATCCTGATCATCGTCATCGGCGCGGCGCTGATCACGCCGAGTGGAGACGCGTTCAGTCTGCTGGTCCTATCGGTTCCCCTGTACCTGATGTACGAGGTCACGTACTGGCTGGTTCGTCTGGTCCTCAGGAAATGATCCCGATCCTCACCTCGGGGGAGAGATGAGCGGCCTCCTCGACGCGTTCTGGGCACTGCTCCCGTTCCGGCCGGACGACTTTCAAGTAGAGGCTGCCGACGCGCTATCGGATGGCCAGTCCGTGGTCGTCACCGCACCGACAGGCGCAGGGAAGACACTCGTGGCCGAGGCGGCAATCCACCTTGCGCTCGCCCGGGGTGAACGTGCTTTCTACACGACGCCGATCAAGGCATTGTCCAACCAGAAGTACTCAGATTTCGTTGCCGGTTACGGACCGGAGCGGGTTGGCCTCCTGACCGGGGACAACGTGATCAACGGGGACGCCGAGATCGTCGTCATGACCACTGAAGTCCTTCGGAACATGATCTATGCAGACGGGACCCGCCTCGACGGGGTCGGTCTCGTGATCCTCGACGAAGTGCACTATCTCCAGGACCGCACCCGTGGCGCCGTTTGGGAAGAGATCATCATCCACGCCCCGCAGCGTCTGCAATTGGTCTGCCTCTCGGCCACGGTGTCCAACAACCAGGAATTCGCGGCCTGGGTAGGCGAGCGACGCGGGCCCACCCGTCTCATCGCCACCGACCACCGTCCGGTGCCCCTCGAGTCGATGTACATGGTCAGGGATCGAATGGGGGCACAGACCCTCCACCTCCTCCCCACCTTCATCGAGCGTGAAGGGAGAA
This sequence comes from Acidimicrobiia bacterium, assembly GCA_040510135.1. Taxonomy (GTDB): domain Bacteria; phylum Actinomycetota; class Acidimicrobiia; order Spongiisociales; family ZC4RG35; genus JARDZU01. The sequence goes on from JBEVJN010000032.1 coordinate 29,810, forward strand.
GAAGGCCCAATCCCCGAATCGAGCACATGCTCGGTCTCGAGCGGGGACGGCGGCGGCGATTCAAGAGCCCGAACCGAATCGAAGCCGTGGAACGGCTCGCCGAGGAGGGCATGCTCCCTGCCATTTTCTTCATCTTCAGCCGCGCCGGCTGCGACGCCGCAGCCCATCGTCTCGTCGATGCTGGGGTCCGCCTGACCGACGCCGCCCAACGGGCGTCGATCCGCGAGATCGCCGAAACGCGGACCGCTCATCTCGGCGACCATGACCTTATGGTCCTCGGATACGACCGCTGGATCGCTGGACTCGAGGCAGGGGTCGCCCCTCACCACGCTGGGCTCGTCCCCGCCTTCAAGGAGACCGTGGAAGAGTTGTTCGAGGCGGGATTCTTGAAGGTGGTCTTCGCCACAGAGACGCTGGCCTTGGGCATCAACATGCCGGCCCGCACGGTGGTGCTCGAGACGCTGTCCAAGTTCAACGGCGAGACCCACGAGTTGATGCGACCGGGCGACTACACGCAGCTGACAGGGAGGGCAGGGCGCAGGGGAATCGATGTCGAGGGATACGGTGTGGTCCTGCACTCGCCGTTCGTCAGATTCGACTCGGTCACCGAGGTCGCCTCGATCGGCTCGCACCCCCTTCGCTCGAGCTTTCGTCCTACTTACAACATGACTGCGAATCTCGTAGCCAATTACACCAAGGATGAAGCAGAACAGCTTCTGGAGGCTTCCTTCGCTGCGTTCCAACGCGAAGGCGACAAGCATGCCGCCGAGACGACCATCGAGGCGTTGGAGCACTCACTCGAGAAGGAGGAGGCAGCGGCTCATTGCGAACGAGGAGATGTCGCGGAGTACCTGGCGATCGTCGAGTCGGCTCAGCCCGAGGGCCACAACGATCGGATCTCGTCGATATTGGGTGCCGGCCAGGTCGTCGACGTCCCCGGTGGCGCCCGCGATGGCCGTTACGTGATCCTGAAGCGACTGGCCCGCAAGGATGGCGGTGCCCGGTACCTCGTACTCTCGACCTCGGGCCGGGTCTCGACCATCGGCTATCGCGACGTCGTGGACGGGTCCGCGATCGTCGCCGAGCTGGAGATTCCCCTCCCGGTGCGACCCAAGGACCGGCGATACACCCAGGACCTGCTCCGCACCTTGCGTCGGGTGCCACCTCGCGAGTCGAGCAAGGAGATCCGAAAGCACCCCATCATCGACCACCCTGTCGCCGGGTGCCCGGATGGTGCCCGCCACCTCGCCGCTGCGCGTCGTGCGGTCCGGATCCGGCGCAGGTTGGAGCAGTATCGATCAGCCCGTAGGAGCTCGGGCCACGGCCTCGTCGAGGAATTCGAGGGAATCCGCGGGCTGCTCGAGGACCTGGATTACGTCCAGGGGTGGCGATTGACCGAGCGAGGCCAGCGACTCAGAGGTATCTACAACGAGTCCGACCTGCTCCTGGCCGAGGCACTGGAGCAGGGCCTGTTCCATGGCCTGGAGCCTGCGGAGATCGCCGCTCTCACATCCGTGTTCGTCTATGAACCGAGAACAGACACTGCGTCCCTGGCCGAATGGCCGACTGCGGCACTCGCCGAGCGATGGGAGGACTTGGAGCTCCTATGGAAGGACCTGGTCGATCGGGAGCGGGCGCTCCGGCTCAGTCCAACCCGGCGGCCCGATCCCGGTTTCGGTATCCCGGCTCATGAGTGGGCGTCAGGCGCCGATTTCGACGACCTGAGCAACAAGGGGATGGCGCCCGGTGACTTCGTTCGTGTCTCGCGTCAACTCGTGGACCTGGTGCGCCAGCTACGCGACAGCGCACCGGGTCTTCGGGAGGATGCCAGGGCAGCGCTCAGGGCCATCGATCGAGGGGTGGTCGCCGCCCAGGGAGTGGGCTAGTTGCCCCACTGGCAGGTCTATGTGAATCGGGCTGCGGGGCGCAAAGCGGTGGACCCTGCGGTGATCCGTCATTTGCTCCGTGAACTCGGCCTCGACTTTGAGATGCACGTCCCCGATTCGCCCGAGGAAACAACGGCTTCGATTCAGGAGGCAGCACGGTCCGGCGCCACCCATTTCGCTCTGGCGGGAGGGGACGGCACGGTCAATCTGGCCGTCAACGCTTTGGTGCCCCTCGGGCTCGGAGCCCCGCCTGTGATCGGGGTGTTGCCCATCGGCACAGGATGCGACCTGCTGCGCACCTTCGGATTGCCCCAGGATTTGGCCGGAGCAGCGCGTCATCTGACCAGCGACGACGTCTATGACATCGATGTGGGGACTCTGGAGGGAAGCTGGGGGCTTCGCTATTTCGTGAACGTGGCCCAAACGGGAGTCGGTGCTGCCGCCGCGCAGACCGCGATGGCGTTCGGCCGTCGTCTCGGGGCGGCCCGGTATCCGCTCGCCTTCGTGGCCCGTCTTCCCCGATTCCCGAGGGCGAGGGTCAAGCTCACCACGGAGCGACGCACGATCGAATCGGAGGCCCTGGCAGTGATCCTCGCCAATGGACAGTTTTTCGCCGGTGGCTGGAACGTTGCACCCAAGGCGATGCTGGTCGATGGGGCCCTCGACATCCAGATCATCGATTGCCGCAAAACGGGTGCTCCTGCCTTGGTGCCCAAGGTGATCAAGGGCACCCATCTCACCGATCCTGCCGTGCGGAGGCTCTCGGCAAGCGAGTTCAGCATCGAGACTGACCCGCCGTGGCCCGTCGAATGTGACGGGGATCTAGTGGGGAATACACCAGTGAGGGGCCGTGTTATCCCGGCCGCGGTCAGTCTCAAGATCTGACGCAACGCGACTTATACTCCCGCACCGCCGAGGGTCCGAAAGCCGAGTGGATGATGGCTAAAGAAGAAGTGGAACAGCTAACCGAAGACCTAGACGAACTCGAGGACGCGCCCGAAGAGGAACTGGACGAGGACGCCATCCCCGAGCTCGACGAGGACCTCGAAGACGAAGTCGATCTCGAGCCCGAGTTCGAAGACGAGACTTTCGACGAGGAGGAGTCGGAGGAAGCCGAATACGACTCCGAAGAGGAAGTCGAAGAAGAGCAGGACGAGGAGACAACCGAGGCGCTCGAGGAGCTCGAGAGCGAGGAGCTTCAACTGCTCGATGAAGAGGCCGGGGAGGCCCTTCTGGTCGATGAGGCCGAGGAGCTGCGTGCCATCCGCCGCGAGGAACTGACCATGAACGTCGATGCTCAGCTCCAGAGGTCGGACGAGTTCGTGTGCCAATCTTGCTTCATGGTGAAGAGGACGAGCCAGCTGGCAAATCGCAAGAAGATGTTGTGCGTGGACTGTGCCTCCTGACCGGGTAACGGTCGTCATTCCCACGTACAACGAGCGCGAGAACCTCCCCGACATCTCAAAGGCAGTCACCGCGCACGGCTATGACCTGCTCGTTGTGGACGACTCATCCCCTGATGGCACGGGTGACCTCGCCGATCGCCTCGCGACCGAGGATCCCCGGATCTCAGTGCTCCATCGCTCGAGCAAACAGGGGCTGGGGCCGGCCTACGCAGAAGGCTTCGACCGAGCGCTGGAAGATGGCGCACACATCGTCATCGAGATGGACGCCGACTTCTCCCACGACCCCGCCGACCTGCCTCGTTTGGTGGACGCCATCGGGGATGGCGCGGATCTCGCCATCGGATCCCGATATGTCTCGGGAGGCAGCACTCCGGATTGGCCGTTGACGCGACGTGTCATCTCGAAGGGGGGCAATCTCTACGCCCGGATGATGCTCGGAATTCCGACCCGTGATGCGACGGCCGGGTTCCGTGCCTTTCGGGCAGGGGCGCTGCGGAGCCTCCCGTACCGTGAGGCGCAGTCCTCCGGCTACGCCTTCCAAGTCGAGATGGCGATGCAGGCTCATGAGGGCGGCTTGAAGGTCGTGGAAGTCCCGATCAGCTTTCGAGACCGGACCAGGGGCACATCGAAGATGGGCACCGGGATTGTCGTAGAGGCCATGAGGTTGGTAACTGTGTGGGGGTGGAAGCGAGCCGTTCGCGGGGTGCGTTCGTGGGGGCAGTGAATGTAACTGTCAGGCAGGCACGCCTCGAGGACGTCCCCGCCTTGGTCGGGCTATACCTGGGTCTAGAAGAGGAGATGACCGCCCTTCATCCGATGTGGCCCCTGGCCGATGGCCTCCCCGAGCCCGTCGAGGACTCGTTTCGACGTCTCCTCGAGGATCCCGATGGCTTCGTGGTGATCGGGGAGCTGGACGGGTATCCCTTCGGGTTCGCCACGGCCAGGGTCGAGGACATCCTGCCCCAAGCCGACGGGGAGCAAGTCGGCTCGATTCGCCTCATCTATGTCGAGCCGGGGGCGAGAGAAGTGGCCGTCGGCGAGGAGATGCGGGAGTTCGTGATGGAACTACTGCGTGGGCGCGGGATCTCGAAATTCGATGCACACGTGCTTCCCGGCCATCGCCTCGCCAAGAACTTCTTCGAAGCAGGCGGCTTCGCCGCCCGCTCCATCGTCATGCATCACGATGACGAACGATGAATTTCCAGTTGTCGGGGTCGGTGTTGCCCTGGTCGATGACGATCGGATACTGCTGGTTCAGCGAGGTCACGAGCCTTCGAAAGGCCTCTGGGCCGTGCCCGGCGGAAAGGTGAACCACGGCGAGACACTCAGGGAGGCCGCGATTCGCGAGGTCGCCGAAGAGACGGGTCTCACCGTGGAGATCGGTGACGTGATCTGGGTGGGCGAGCACATCTCCGATCACGGCCACATCGTCCTCATCGACTTCCTCGGATTCGTAGTTGGTGGCGACCTGACCGCGGGTGACGACGCCGACCGGGCGGAGTGGGTACCTCTCGGTGTGGCCGGCGACTACCAGCTGACTTCGACCATGCACGACCTGATCGAGGTGCTTGCCTCAGGGACCCGGTCATAAGCTGACTTCGATGAGCCCCGTCTCGCTCCTCCAGGAGCTGATCAGAAACCAATGTGTGAACGACGGCTCACCGCACAGCGGTCAGGAGGCGCGCTCGGTGAGCACCCTCGTCGACTTCATGGGAACCGGGGGTGAGGTTGTCGAGCCTGTGCCCGGCCGGCAGTCTTTGGTGTACCGGGTTCCGGGATTCGACCCCGAGGCGCCTTCGCTGGTCCTGGCCCCGCACCTGGACGTCGTCCCGGTCGACCCTGCAGGTTGGTCGCGGGACCCGTTCGCCGCCGAGATCGACGACGGTTTCGTCTATGGCCGAGGTGCGGTGGACATGCTCAACGTGACAGCGGCGATGGCGGCCGCTGTTCGGCCCTATCTGGCCGGGGACAGGAAGGCACGCGGCGACCTCGTGTTCGCCGCCGTTGCCGATGAGGAGGCGGGTGGCCGACTTGGGGCAATGCATCTAGTCGAAGAGCACTGGAGCCTGGTGGCTGCCGACTATCTGCTGACCGAGATTGCGTATCCGGCTCTCGAGGTGGGAGGGCATCACACCGTGCCGGTCGCGATCGGCGAGAAAGGCGCCTTTTGGTCGTTTCTCGAATCACGTGGCACCCCTGGCCACGGCTCGATCCCCTATGCCGCGGACAATGCCGTGGAGAAAATGGTCTCTGCCCTGGCGGGGCTGGTCAGCGCCCCATCCCCGGCCGCCGTCACCCAGGAGTGGTTGAGCTTCGTCGAAGAACTGGGTCTCGACACCGATTCCGTCCGTCGCCTCACCGACATCGATCAGTTGGACGACGAGATCGACCGGATCGCCGCAGATGACCCGACGATGGCCCGCTACATCCACGCCGCCACCCACCTCACGATCTCGCCCAACGTGATCAGCGCCGGGACCAAGACAAATGTCGTCGCCGACAAGGCGCATGCCGAGGTCGACATCCGCGGGCTCCCGGGAATGGACCGAGACTTCGTGGATGCCCATCTCCGTAAGGCGATGGGGACCGCGTCCGATCACATCGAGATCGTTCCCGTCATGGACAGCGAGCCGACCGTCTCGCCGGTCGGTAGCACTCTATGGGATGCCATCGGAGATGCCGTCGAGGAGCTGGAAGGCCACCGCAATCTGGCGCCCACGATGATGACGGCCGCGACCGATGCGCGCTTCTGGCGGCCGAAGGGAACTGTCTGTTATGGAGTCGGCCTCTTCGACGATCGCATGGGGTTCTCCGAGATGCTCTCGCTCTTCCACGGCCATGATGAGAGGGTGTCGGCGGCGTCTGTCGAGCGGACGACCCTGCTCTACGAGCGGGTTCTGGAGCGGTTCTTCACTGCATCATGACAGTCATCTGCGACATCGATGGTGTCGTCTACCGCGGGGACCAGCTTCTCCCCGGCTCGGACGTCGCCTTGCAACGCCTGGTCACTGCAGACGTGGATCTCTTTTTCGCCACGAACAACAGCACCAAGACCCCCGTCACGGTGAGTGAGCGTATTTCTGCCATGACCGGCGTGGACATCGCCCCGGAGTCGATCGTCACGTCCTCTGAGGCGGCGGTGGGGATGCTCGACGAGCACGATCATCCCGTGATTGTTCTTGGCTCCGACGGGATCACCACCGCTTTGGCCGAAGCGGGGATCGAGGTGACCGACGTCCCGATCGAGGCGAAAGCGCTGCTGGTTGGCCTTGACTGGGATTTGAGCTACGAGCGATTGACCCGTGCGGCCGATTCGGTTCGCGCCGGGGCTCGTTTCATAGCCACCAACACCGACCCCACCTATCCGGTGTCGGGCGGCCTCGTTCCCGGTGGCGGGGCGATGGTGGCCGCGGTGCAGGCCGCCACCGGAGTCGTGCCCGAGATCGCGGGAAAGCCGCACTGGCCGATGAGGTCCCTGCTGCGGGCGAGAGGCATCGGAGCAGCATGGGTAATCGGCGACCGTGTCGATACCGACATCGCCCTGGCACAGGCCGAGCCGGATTGGACCTCCATCCTGGTCCTCACCGGAGTTACCACACCCGAGCAAGCCCTGGGCGCCGACCACGTGGTTCCCGACTTGGCGGCTGCGGTCGATCTCGTGCTGACTGCGGGGTTATGGCCTTCCTGAGCGGGATTGGGCGATAATCCGGGGATGGACATCACTCAGGAGCAGATCGAGAAGCTGGAAGCCGCGCTGGCCCGTCTCGAGGAGCTCGACCCTGCCGACGTGCCGGAACCAGCCGCGGAATTGGCCAGTCTCCTCGGCTCACTCCTCGAGGAATCGGAGCCATCCTGAACAGAAGGCGACTCGACGCCGAGATAGTCCGGCGCGACCTCGCCGGCAGTCGAACCGAGGCACAACGGCTGATCTCGGAGTCGAAAGTGCTGGTCAGGGGTATGCCAACCCCCAAGCCGGCTTCGCTCGTCTCTGCCGACACGCCGATTGTGTTGGTCGCCGAAGAACGACGGTGGGTGTCGCGCGGGGCAATCAAGTTGCTGGCAGCCCTCGACGCTTTCCCGGTAGACCCAACCGGCAAGATGGTGCTGGACGTTGGGGCCTCGACCGGTGGGTTCTCCGAAGTTGTCCTGGATCGAGGAGCCCGGTCGGTGACGGCTCTCGACGTCGGGCGGGGCCAGCTCCACGAGCATCTCCGGGACGATCCCCGAGTCGTCTCGATGGAGCGAACGAATTTCCGCTTGGTAGCTCCTGACCGCCTCTCCGGACCATACCCGGTCATCGTCGGCGACCTGTCCTTCATCTCGTTGTGCGCCGTTGCCGGGAAGTTCTACGAAGTCGCAGCCGACCAAGCCGATCTGATTCTCCTGGTGAAGCCGCAGTTCGAGGCAGGCAGGGGGAGCGTGGGGCGAGGGGGGGTAGTGCGCGACCAGGAAGTGCGGGAACAGGCGGTGCGCAAGGTGATCGAATGTCTCGGAGACGCCGGGTTCGGAGCCCGCGGCATCATCCGGTCACCGATCGAAGGAAGAGACGGCAACGTCGAGTACCTACTCTGGCTCCGCAAAGGCGATGAGGGAGTCGCTCTGGAGGTGCCTCAATGAATTTCGCCCTCGAGGTACGACAAAGGTCGGAGGTGGTCGGCGCCTTTGCCGAGAAGCTGAGGGCAGCCATAGCCTCGGCCGGGGGAAAGGTGGTCGAAGACGATGGGGAGAGACCAGACCTCGTCCTCGCCGTGGGAGGCGACGGGACGGTTCTGGCCGCAGCCCAGCGCGCCCTGACCAACGACGTTCCCATCCTCGGTTTCAACCTCGGCACAATGGGATTTCTCGCCGAAGCCGAGCCCACTGACCTCGACCAAGTGATCACCCGTCTTCTCGCCGGTGACTACGACGTGTCAGAACGGATGACGGTCAAGGCGACGATCGATCATGCCTCGGTCACGGGTGTCAATGACGTGGTCGTCGAGAAAGTGGACAGTCAGCGCCTCATTCATCTCGATGTCTCAGTGGATGACGAGCGTTTTCTCACCTACCGCGCCGACGGCCTGATCGTGGCGACACCGACGGGATCGACCGCCTATTCGTTCTCCGCCCGAGGCCCTCTTGTCGACCCGGTGCTCAGCGCACTGATCCTCACCCCGGTTGCGGCCCATTCTCTCTTCGATCGCACTCTGGTTCTTCCCCCGGCCAGCCGGTTGTCGATCATGGTGGGCAGAGACCGCCCGGTCAAAGTGACCGTGGACAAGATTGACATGGGCCATCTGGGGGCGGGCCGGACAGTCGAGATCGAGCAAGGTGAGCGGCCGATGCGATTCGTGCGATTCCGTCCGCGCCCCTTTCCCAGGCTCATCACGGACAAGTTCGGTCTCGACCGATGATCCACCACTTGCGGGTGGCCAACCTTGGAGTTCTCGAGGACGCGTCAATCGAACCCGGACCGGGCTTCACAGTCATCACAGGCGAAACCGGGGCGGGGAAGACCATGCTTCTCGGTGCCCTCCGGCTCCTGACAGGAGAAAAGGCCAAGACCAGTGCGGTTGGCCCATTCGGCGAGGAGGCATTGGCCGAGGGTCTCTTCAGCGGGGAGGACGGTGAAGTTGGTGTGACCCGCGTCGTGCCCCGGAAAGCCAAGAGTCGTGCCTATCTCGATGGCGCGCTGGCCGCGTCTGGCAAACTCGAGGAGAGGATTGGCGGCCTGGTCGAGATCGTCGGACAGCACGACCGGCTCCTTTTGCAGAAGAGCCAGACAGTCCTCGCACTTGTCGACTCGACGCTGACCGGACCCGGGCTGCAGGCAAGGAGCCGCTACGCGGATGCCTGGTCCCGCTATCAGGCCGCCGTCCAAGACCAACTTCGTCTCGGAGGAGATCGGACAGGACTGGAGCGGGATCTGGATCTACTCCGATACCAGGCCAACGAGATCGAGGGCGCGGGGCTGATCGCAGGTGATGACCTGCGTTTCGAGTCGATGGCGGCGAGGCTCAAGAACGCCGAGGCGGTGCGGGAGAACCTGACCGCCGCGACCGACGAGCTGGAGCGGCTAGCCGAGAGCTCGGGTGAGGTAGTGGCGAAGCTTCGAAAACTGGCGATGATCGACCCGGGGATGGCAGATCCGGTCAAGTCGGCGGAGAGCCTCGACGTGGTCGCCCACGACCTGCTTCGGGATTTGCGCGGGCTCTCCGACACCGCATTCGAGGACCCGGCCGCCCTGGAAACCGTGGAGCAGCGGCTCACCGCGCTCGGCGAGCTGAAGCGAAAGTACGGCAGGACCCTGGACGACGTTCTCGAATTCGGGGCTGATGCATCACGCCGGGCCTTCGAGCTGGAGCGGCTGATCGAAAAAGCAGGGAAGATCGACGACTTACTCCAAAGTTCAGGAGCGGAGTTGGCGAGGATCGGCGCCGACCTGAGTGCGGCGCGGCGTGAGATCGCACAGACGATCGAGGAGGAGACTCGGCTTCACCTCGGCGCACTCGGTCTCACAGCGGCCTCAGTGAGCATCACGATGGAGTCTGCGAAGCCAGGCTCGACCGGTGCCGACAAGCTGGAGATCTTGTTCGCCTCGGACGACAGACTCGACTCGGGACGCATCCAAGAAGTCGCCTCCGGGGGAGAGCTGTCGAGGTTGATGCTCGCCCTTCGACTAGCCACCCGCGCCAAAGAAGCTGGAACCATGGTGTTCGACGAGATCGATGCCGGTGTCGGAGGAGCAACGGCCCTCGCCCTCGGCCGCAAACTTGGCGAGTTGGCGCAGACGTGCCAGGTGCTCTGCGTCACCCACCTCCCCCAGGTCGCGGCATACGCCGAAGACCACTTTGTCATCGAGCGTGACGGGACCAGGGCCCGAGTCCGCCAGGTCGACGGGCAGGATCGATTGACCGAGCTGTCCCGCATGCTGGCCGGCCTCCCGGAGAGTGAACGCGGCCGCGAGGCCGCTGCCGAGCTGTTGGAGGACGCTCGCTCCCGATGATGCTGGCCTGAGGACCGATCGGTGCTACATTGGCATCCCGTCATGGACGGGCCACTTTTCACCTCAGAAACCACCACCCAGCACCCCTCTGAGGAGACCGACGGCCCACCGATTCCCACCAAGTTCGTGTTTGTCACGGGCGGTGTCGTCTCCAGTCTGGGCAAGGGAATCGCCGCATCTTCACTGGGTCGTTTGCTCAAGTCCCGCGGCCTCCGGGTCGTGAATCAGAAGCTCGACCCCTACATCAACGTCGACCCGGGCACCATGAACCCGTTCCAGCACGGAGAGGTGTTCGTGACTGACGACGGCGGTGAGACCGATCTCGATCTCGGTCACTATGAGAGATTCACCGGTGAGAACCTGAAGCGGACTTCCAACGTCACCTCTGGCTCGATCTATCTGTCGGTGATTCAGAAGGAGCGCCGGGGCGACTATCTCGGGGACACGGTGCAGGTGATTCCTCACATAACCAATGAGATCAAGGACCGGATTCGGCGGGTCGGCGAGCAGGACGTCGATGTCGTGATCACCGAGGTCGGAGGGACCGTCGGTGACATCGAGAGCCTCCCGTTCCTGGAGGCAATCCGGCAATTCGGGAATGACGTGGGGCGCGAGAACGTCATGTTCGTCCACGTCACGCTGGTCCCCTTCATCGCCACCTCCGAGGAGCTGAAGACCAAGCCGACTCAGCATTCGGTCGCCGAGTTGCGGAGCAAGGGAATCACTCCGGATGTGATCATCGTGCGGTCTGACCGGGAGATCGACGAGGGCGTGAGGAAGAAGATCAGCCTGTTCTGCGACGTGCAGCCCCGGGCCGTGATCGCGGCTCCAGATGCGCGTGACATCTACGAGGTGCCGCTGATCCTCCACGACGGCGGACTCGATGCCGTTGTTTGCGATCGGCTCGGCCTCGTGACCGGCCCGCCCAACCTCGATACCTGGCGCTCGATGGTGGACAAGGCGCTCTCTGCGACGGAAACGGTCCGGATCGGAATAGTCGGCAAGTACGTCGGCCTGCCCGACGCCTACCTCTCCGTCGCCGAGGCCCTGCGTCATGCCGCTGCCGGACAAGGTGTCGGGCTGGACCTGGTTTGGGTTCCGAGCGACGAGCTGACGGGTCTGTTGGCGGATTCCTACCTGGAGGACCTGGACGGCATCGTCATCCCTGGCGGCTTCGGGTACCGGGGCGTCGAAGGCAAGGTCCAGGCGATCCGGTACGCACGGGAGAATCGGGTGCCCCTGCTCGGTCTCTGTCTCGGGTTGCAGTGCTCGGTGATCGAGTTCGGGCGCAATGTGCTCGGTCTGACTGATGCCAACAGCACCGAGTTCGACCCCTCAACCCCACATCCGGTGATCGACCTGATGGCGAGCCAGGAGGATGTCGAGGAGAAGGGCGGGACAATGCGTCTCGGTCTCTATGCGGCCAAGTTGGCCGAAGGCTCGAAGACCAGGGAGATGTATGGCCAGGAGCTCGTTTACGAGAGACACCGGCACCGGTGGGAGGTCAACAATCGCTACAGGAAAGACCTGGAGAAGGCAGGGATGAGACTGTCCGGGCTTTCGCCCGACGACAACCTCGTCGAATACGTCGAGCTCGTCGATCACCCGTTCTTCGTGGGCACCCAGGCCCACCCCGAGTTCCGTTCCCGTCCCGACAACCCTCACCCTCTCTTCGTGGGGCTGGTGCGGGCCGCCGCGGCATGGGGAGATCAGGTGGTAGAGCTGCCGGAGCCGGTGGATCTGACCGTCGAGTGAGGCATCGCCGGCCTTGCGCCGATAGCCTGCCGACAATGGTGCCAAGCGTCAGGGAGGTCGTTTCTTGATCGTCGGTGTCCCCAAGGAAATCAAGACCGAAGAGCACCGTGTGGCCATCACCCCGGTGGGCACGCGCGAGCTCACCGAGCGTGGCCACACCGTCCTCATCGAGAAGGGTGCGGGCGAGGGATCATCGATCGCCGACGAAGAGTTCGAAGCGCAGGGAGCCACGATCGTGCCGAACGCTGGCGAAGTGTTCGCCAGTGCAGAGATGATCCTCAAAGTCAAGGAGCCTCAGGACTCCGAGATCGAGCTGTTCCGGCCGGGCCAGATCCTGTTCACCTACCTCCATCTCGCGGCCTATCCGCAAATGGCCGCGGCCCTGCTGGAACGCGACGTGATCGCCATCGCGTATGAGACGGTGCAGCTGCCGGACCATTCACTGCCACTCCTTGCTCCAATGTCCGAGATCGCGGGGCGCATGGCCACGCAGGTCGGCGCCTACTTCCTCGGGAAAGCAGAAGGGGGGAGGGGAGTACTTCTGGGCGGGGTCACCGGCGTCCGCTCGGGCAAAGTCGTCGTGATCGGGGGAGGGATCGCGGGATCGAACGCCGCAGTCATCGCTGTGGGGATGCAGGCCGATGTGGTCGTGCTCGACACGGATATCAACAAGCTTCGCTCCCTGGACTCGATGTATCTCGGCCGGGTCAGAACGCTGCATTCGAACCGGCTGACCCTCGAGGAGGAGGTTCTCGACGCCGACGTGGTGATCGGCACGGTCCTGGTCCCGGGCGCGTCTGCTCCCAAGCTGGTAACCGAGGACATGGTCAGGGCGATGAAGCGGGGGGCGGTTCTCGTCGACGTCGCCATCGATCAAGGTGGGTGCTTCGCCACCTCCCGGGAGACGACCCACACCGACCCGGTGTATTTGGTTCACGACGTGGTCCATTACGCCGTTGGCAACATCCCGGGAGCGGTTCCCAACACCTCGACGTACGCGCTCACCAATGCGACGCTGCGCTACGCAGTCACTCTGGCCAACGACGGCGTGTCCGGTGCAGTGGACAAGCATCCGGAGTTGGTGGGTGGGATCAACGTGGTCGGAGAGTCGGTCTGCCACCCGGCGGTAGCCGAGAGCCTCGGGGTCGCACATGTGCCGCCACGAGAGGCACTCGCGTCGGTTTGAGCCCCGGCGCGCTGACACTGCCGGAGGGTGTCGATGAATATCTTCTGGCCCTCGATGTGGAGCGCGGCCTCTCGATCAACACCATCGAGGCCTACAGACGGGATCTCGCCCAGTATCTCGACTTTCTCGAGGGTGCCGAGCCAGACCAATCATCGGTGGAGCACTATGTGGCCCACCTCCGGGAAAAGGAGCTGGCGTCATCCACCGTCGGACGGAAGCTTGCCGCGATACGGGGTCTGCACCGGTTCCTGGTGATCGAAGGACTGCGCCAGACCGATCCCACACTCCTCCTCGAATCACCTCGTCGTCCTGAGCCGTTCCCCAAGGCCCTCACCGTCGACGAAGCCATCCATCTGGTCGAGGCGCCGGATCTCACCACCATCAAGGGGCGTCGGGACTCCGCCCTGCTCGAATTCCTCTACGCCACCGGTTGCCGGGTCTCGGAGGCTGTGGGCGTTGACATCGGTCATGTCGATCTCGAGGACAAGGTGGTCATCGTGACCGGAAAAGGCGGCAAGCAGAGGTTGGTGCCGATCGGTGGCAAGGCCGTGACCGCGGTGTCCCGGTGGCTTCCCGACAGGCTGAGCCTCGTCAGGAGATCGCAGCGTGGAGATCCCTTGTTCCTCAACTTGAGGGGTCGGCGTCTCAGTCGTCAGGGCATCTTCGATGTGGTCCGCGCCAATGCCGCGAGGGCCAATATCCCCAAACAGAAGGTCTCACCCCACGTGCTGAGGCACTCGGCGGCGACCCACATGGCGGAGGCGGGGGCGGACCTCCGGACCGTACAAGAGATCCTGGGTCACGCTACCATTTCGACCACCCAGATCTACACGAAGGTCAGTTCTGCTCATCTCGTGGAGATCTATGTCCAGGCCCACCCGAGGAGCAGATGACAACGTTGGACATCGCCGGTGCGGAAAAGGCCCTCCACAAGGAGCGCGCTCATCTTGTCCATCAGTTGGACGAGCTCGGCGCGGCCGAAACAGGGGACCTTCGGGTGGACATCGACTTCGGCGGAAGCTTCGCCGATGCCGCGGCAGTCACCGCTGAACGGACCGAGGTCCTTGGCGTGGTCGAATCTCTAAAAGCGCAGCTGGCCAACGTCGACCAGGCTCTCGGCAAGATCGCAGCCGGCACATATGGGATCTGCGAGGACTGCGGCAAGGCAATACCGGAGGCTCGGCTCGAGGCACGACCAGAGTCGGTGCGTTGCGTCGACTGCAAGAGCAAGGTGGCCGGCCACTAGACGCATGCCGGGCTCGCTGGGCCATCTCACCCGTCGGTTCTTCGACGTCCTCTTCGCGACCCCGTTGGACTCAGGCGAGAGGGCCGCGATCGAGGGATGGCTGGACAGCGGGCAGGCCTGGGTCTTCTTCTCCCAATCGGATCCCGACCAGCGCCATGGGTTTCATGCCGCGCTCGTCTCCATTTCCGGGGGCGCCGAGCTCGAGGTGATTCGAGCCGCCCTGCTCCACGACGTGGGCAAAAGACACGCCCGCCTCGGTGTCCTGGGCAGGAGTTTTGCCTCGATAGCAATCCGGCTCGGGCTGCCGTTGACCAGACGCTGGCGGCTCTACCGGGACCATGGTGAGATCGCGGCCAGAGAGCTCACCGCTCTGGGCTGCCAGGGCTTGATCGTCGACTTCGCCCTCCATCACCACGGCGACCGGCCCACAGGCTTCCCGATCCCCACCTGGGATCTGCTCGTACGGGCTGACCAACCGCCAAAGACAGGCGCCGCACCGGAGGCGGAATAACCTGGGGCGGCTGATGACCTTTCATGTGAAGACCACGGTTTACGAGGGGCCGCTGGACCTGCTGCTCCAACTGATAACGAAACACCAAGTCGAGGTGACCGCGGTAGGGCTCACCGGCGTGGTCGGAGAGTACTTGGCATTCATCGACGAGATGAAGGATCTCGACCTGGAGGTGACATCGGAGTTCTTGTTGATCGCAGCGACGCTCATCCAGCTGAAGGCACAGTCGCTTCTCCCGACCCGGGGTACCTTGGATCTCGACGACGAGCTCTTGCTCATCGAGGAGCGCGATCGGCTTCTTTCCCGCCTACTGGTGTGCGTGACTTTCAAGGATGTGGCGGCGGTGCTTCAACGCCGTCTCCAAGAGTCCAACCGGTTCGTCCCACGAACGAGTGGGGTCGACCAGCCAATCGCACCCCGACCCGTCGATCTCGTCGTGCCCATCGGCGTCGACGGAATTGCCGGTCTCGCGTTCCAGGTGTTCTCCCGCGAGGGAGCAGAACCGGATCTCGACCATCTGGACCTCGATCTTCCCTCGGTCGAGACCGCCATTCAGGAGATCAGGACCCGAGTGGCAGACGAGACCATGTCCACTTTCGAGGAGCTGACGGCCCAATGCTCCCGGGCGGTCGAAGTGGCTGCTTACTTCCTCGCGTTGCTGGAGTTGGCCCGCTGGGGACTGATCGAGGTGTCCCAGGATGACTGGTTGGCTGAGATCGTCGTCCGCGATCGGGGTGGAGGAGCAATAGATCTCAACTCGGAGTGGGCGTCGTGAGAGAAGTCGCCGCAGTAGAAGCGGTCCTCTTCGTCACTGAGGCGCCGGTGCCTATCGGCGAATTGGCTGAAGTGCTGGAGTTGCCCAAGACGAGAGTCGAGGAGCTGCTCGACGAGTTGGGCCGTGACCTCGAGGAGCGGGGGAGCGGCCTCATCCTCCGCAATGTCGCCGGGGGGTGGAGGCTTTACAGCCACCCGGACGCGTATCCATTCTTGGAGCGCTTCTCGACTTCGGCGACGGCTCGCAAGCTGTCCCCGGCCGCCCTCGAGACCCTCTCGGTAGTCGCCTATCGGCAACCCGTTGCACGGAGCCAGATCAACGAGATCAGGGGGGTCGACTCGGACTCAGCGATGAGGACCCTCGAAAGACTCGGCCTGGTCGAGGAGCGCGAGCGTCTCAACATCCCGGGCAACCCGGCGGTCTACGTCACCACCGATCTCTTCCTGGAGAAGATGGGTCTCGAGTCCCTGGCCGGCCTGCCGCCCTTGGCCGATCACATTCCTCCGGCCGACACTGTCGCATCCCTCGAGGAGACCCTGCGCCCCGGGACGACGTGAGTGATGGCGGATCCGATCCGGGTCCAGAAGGCGATCTCTGCAGCGGGGCTGATGTCCAGGCGGGCCGCAGAGGAGGCAATCCGCAAAGGGAGGGTGGCCATCGAAGGCAAGGAGGCGGTTCTCGGTGACCGGGTGGACGTGGCCAGACAACAGGTGACGCTCGACGGCGCTCCGCTTCCGGTCAACCCCGATCTGGAGACATACCTGCTCTACAAGCCGGTCGGGGTCATTTCTTCGGCGTCTGACCCTCAGGGACGGCGCACGGTTGTCGACCTCGTCGCCGCGGGGCGCCGGCTGTACCCCGTCGGGCGTCTCGATTACGAATCGGAGGGATTGATCCTCCTCACCAACGACGGGGACCTGGCGAATCGGGTGACGCATCCCCGCTACGGGATCGTCAAGAGATACGTCGCGCTCGTCGCCGGGAGCCCGGGAAAGGCCGACATCAGGCGCCTCATCGAGGGCATCGAGCTCGAAGACGGCGCGGCTCGAGCTTTGTCCGCACAGGTTGTGGGCCGCCAAGGCGCCCAAACGATGGTCGAACTGAGCATGGGGGAGGGGCGCAACCGCGAGGTACGACGTCTGTTCGAGGCATTGGGGTACGAGGTGGTTTCCCTGGTCAGGACAGCGATCGGGCCTATCACCGACCGGTCCCTGAAGCCGGGGCAATCCCGGCGGCTGTCCGCGGCGGAGATACGCGACCTCCTCGCCTCGGGGAGTGGAGATGGACCGTGACCGGTGTCCTGAAGGTGGAGCCTGCCAATGGACCAATCAACGCCACGGTTCGGCCACCCGGGTCAAAGTCTCATACGATCAGGGCATTAGTGCTCTCGGTACTGGCCGAGGGCACCTCATTGATCCGAGCGCCTCTGGAGGCCGCCGACACCGTGGCGGCCCGCGAGGCAATGCGGCTCTTCGGAGGACAGATCGCCGATTCGAGAGAATCCTGGCGGGTGATCGGGTCCGGCGGGAGGCTGCGCCCACCGACCATGCCGGTGGATGCTGGTGCCTCCGGACTGACCGCTCGCTCGGTCATCGCTATCGCTGCCCTCGTCAACGGCACCACAACTGTCGTGGGAAGGGATCGACTTCCAGAGCGGCCAATGGGTGGCCTGGTGGACGCCCTCGATGCCCTCGGGGTCGTGGTGAGGTCCGACGAGGGCCATCTTCCGGTGACCGTCGATGGAGCCGGGGCTCTGCCTGGAGGCTCGGTCTCGGTCGATTCGCATCAGACCAGTCAGTTCGCCAGCGCACTACTACTTGCCGCTCCTCTGGCCCAGGGGGACATGACCGTCATCCCGCTTGGCCTCGAAGGATCTCAGCGCTATGTCGAGGTCACCATCGGGATGATGAAGGATTTCGGCGCCAACGTGGACCAGGTCGGACAGGGATATCGGGTCGAGCCCCGGGGGTACACCGGCACGGAAATTCTCATCGAGCCAGACGCATCGGCAGCGGTGTACCCGATGGTGGCTGCTGCCATCACCGGTGGCCGGGTGGTCATCGAGGGTCTTGGATCCGCATCCGTGCAACCCGATCTCGAGATTGCGGCAGTCCTCGAGCGGATGGGCTGCGAGGTGACACGAACGGGCCAAGGCACCACTGTCGTTGCCCCCGTCGATGGGCTGGCTCCCATCGATGTCGATCTTTCCGGGTCACCCGACGGGTCGTTGGCGGTGGCAGTAGCCGCTCTCTTTGCCGATGGCCAGAGCAGGCTCCGCGGCCTCGGATCACTCCGCCACAAGGAATCGGACCGGCTGGCGGCACTGGCTGCCGAGATCACCCGACTTGGGGCGGGCGCCCGGATCCAAAACGACGATCTCCATATCACGCCCCGCGTTCTCCACCCCGCCCGTGTCCACACCTACGGTGACCATCGAATCGCCATGTCCTTTGCAGTTGCCGGCCTTCGGATCCCTGGAGTGGAGATCGACCACCCTGAAGTCGTGGCCAAGACATGGCCCGCCTTCTGGGAAATGCTCGCGGGCATCGCCCAAACGATTGCGTGATGAGACGGCGCGCCAGGCGCGCACCGCGCTAGGTTGCGCCCAACGGAGAGGACCGACCCGGTCCCACAAGCCCCCCATTGTCCGAATACCCCCATAGGACACCCTCAGGGATCGGGTCCCTCTCCGCCCGCCGGATAGGCTCCCGGCCCGTGACCGACCTCATCGTGACCCTCGACGGCCCGGCGGGCACCGGGAAGAGCACGGTGAGCAAAGAGGTGGCGTCCCTTCTTCGGCTCCCTCGTCTCGATACCGGAGCCTTCTATCGAGCGGCAGGGCTGGCCGCCCTTCGAGCCGGTGTCGATCTCGCCGACCACGATGCGGTGGCGAACGTAGTTGCCGGCATCAGCCTCGATCAGCAGGACGGCAAGATGCTGCTGGATGGGGTGGATGTATCGGAAGAGATCCGCAGCCAGGCCGCCACCGAGGCAGCCTCGCTGGTGTCGACACACCCGGAGGTGCGAGGACTCCTGGTGGTGTATCAGAGAGAGTGGGTGGCCCGGCATGACAACCGTGCTGTCGTGGAGGGCCGCGACATCGGGTCGGTCGTCTTCCCGGACGCCACGGTGAAAGTGTATCTCGATGCTCGCCCGGAAGTCAGAGCGCAGCGGCGAGCCGATCAGACGGGCAAAGAGCAATCCGGCGTGCTCGCAGAGCTCAGAGCGAGGGACGCGAGGGATTCCACGCGCCAAGCTTCGCCCTTGATCGTGCCCGACGGGGCGACGGTGATCGACACTTCGGAGATGACTGTCAGCGACGTGATCGACACCATCGTTGGAATGGCTCGGGAGCGAGCCGGCTGAGGCCGCCCGGTCGCAGGAGTTTGGATCCTGGCTCCCCCTACCATTGACCCATGACCATTGAGCGGGTTCTCGTCGCCGAACCCAGGGGCTTCTGTGCCGGGGTTGAGATGGCGATCAAGGCCCTGACCTGGATGACCCGAATCTTCGATGGCCCGGTGTACTGCTATCACGAGATCGTCCACAACGAGTGGGTGGTGAAGGCGTTCGAGGGCGTTGGTGTCGTTTTCGTCAGTGACATCGACGACGTTCCGGAGGGAGCGCCGCTCATGCTTTCGGCTCACGGCTCAGCTCCAGAAGTGGTGGCCGGGGCATCCGCCCGGGCGGCGGTGGTCATCGACGCCGTCTGCCCTCTGGTCACCAAGGTTCACCACGAAGTGAAGCGAATGGCCCGTAATGGATTCGACATCATCTATGTCGGTCATGAAGGCCATGACGAGGCGGTGGGGACGGTGGCGGAGGCACCATCGGCGATCAGGCTGGTCGAACCCGAGTCCGGTCTCGGCGAGTATGCGCCCTCCGACCCGAGCAAGGTGGCGCTCCTGGCCCAGACGACGTTAGGAGTGCACGAGTGGATGGCGGTGATGGACGATGCTCGCCTTCGCTTTCCCGACCTCCAGATGTCGCGGAAATCCGATCTCTGCTACGCCACAACCAATCGGCAGGACGCGGTCAAGCAACTAGCCGGTGAATGCGACCTGGTGCTGGTGGTCGGATCACACAACTCGTCCAACACCCAGGCCCTGGTGAGGGTGGCGCGTGATCAAGGCGTGCAGGCCCATCGCATAGATTCGGCTGACGACATCGATGCCGCATGGCTGGATGGAGTTTCCGTTGTCGGCCTCACCGCGGGTGCCTCGGCGCCCGATCACCTTGTCCAGGAGGTGATCGATCGTCTCGCCCCAACGTCGGGTTTCGAGTTGTGGTCGGCGATAGAAGAGCAGGAGTATTTCCCGCTGCCACCGCAGCTCCGCTCGTTTGTCACGACGCTCCAGAGCCTGGTCGAGGCCGGGGTTACGGCTCGTCATCCGGGAAGGGACGGCCGGTTGCAGGCGGACCGGGAGTGGACGGCCACCGAGGCCCTCGACGTCGTCAGCGCCTGATCCCGCCGGAGGCGGGCAGAATGCCGCAGGATCCTTGATGAGCAGATTTCCAGTCGTCGTGGTCGTGGGCCGCCCCAACGTGGGCAAGTCGACCCTCGTCAACCGAATCATCGGTTCGAGATCCGCTGTCGTCGAGGAGCTCTCCGGCGTCACCCGCGACCGTCGCGAGTTCGACGGCGATTGGTCCGGCCGTGAATTCGTGCTGGTCGACACCGGCGGATGGGAGGTGAAGCCGTCCGATGACATGGGCGCCTCGATCAAGGAGCAGGCCGAAGCGGCGGTATCCGGCGCGGACCTCGTGATCTTCGTGGTGGATGGGACCAGCGAGCTCACCGACGACGACACCGGGGTCATCTCCGTACTCAGGTCGGCGCAGATCCCGGTGGTGGTGGCGGCCAACAAGATCGACAACGAGACACTGGAGAGCAACATCGACCGACTCTGGGGCCTCGGTCTCGGGGAGCCATCTCCGATCAGCGCATACCACGGCAGGGGAGTGGGCGAGCTTCTCGACCAGGTGGTCGGCGCGCTGCCTGAGCCGGCCGATGTGGAACATCGAGACGAAGTGCCTCGCGTCGCTATTGTCGGCCGGCCCAACGTCGGAAAGTCGACCCTGCTCAACAAGCTGGTCGGCGAGCGCCGGGTTATTGTCTCCAAGACGCCGGGGACTACTCGTGACCCGATCGACGTCGATGTCGAGTTGGACGGGACGCGATACCGGCTGATCGACACGGCCGGGATCCGCCGCAAACCACAGATCACCGAGGACGCCGACTTCTATGCAGTGCTCCGTGCTCGAGAGGCGCTGGAGAGCGCAGACGTAGCCCTGCTCCTCATCGACGCCACCGAGGGCGTCACCCATCAGGACCAGCGCATCGCGAGTGAGGTCGTCCGGGCCGGGGTGGGCCTGGTGATCATCCTCAACAAATGGGATGCCCTCGACGATGAGGAGAGAGAACTCACCGAGCGGTCGCTACCGGATCGTTTCGGATTCGTCGGTTGGGCGCCGGTCCTCCGGATGTCGGCGCAGACAGGTGCCCGGATCCAGAGGCTGCCGGGAGCCATCGAAGCCGTGTTGGAAGGGCGGGGCACACGCCTCCCCACCGGTCAGCTGAATCGGGCCGTGCGGAAGTGGGCAGCAGCCCACCCGCCACCCGTTCGGAAAGGCCGCCGTCCCAAGATCCACTACGTGGTTCAGGCCGGTACGGCTCCACCAACGTTCGTGGTGTTCATCTCTGGCGGCACGCTCGGCGACGATTACCTGCGCTTTCTGGAGAACCGGCTCAGGGACGAGGCTGATTTCACCGGGACCCCGCTACACATCCTCTCCCGGGCCGGGGAGCGTCGGTGAGCGACAAGTACCTCCCCGACGCCGACAAGCCCGAGGAGGCGCCTGAGGAGGTTCGGGCACCGTTCAGCTTCAAACTGATGATCGCTCTCACGGTTGCCTACCTGGGCTGGAGATTGGTCCAGGGCATCATCTGGGTGGTGGAAAGGCTGAGCTGACCGACGCCGCTCTCAGATCCCGAGCATCGCAGCCGCCCGGAGCAGGGCCGCCACCGTCTTCGCGTCGATGATGTCGCCATCGATCGCCCGCGCCACGGCTTCGGACAGCGGCATCCGCTCGACTTCCAGGACCTCGTCGGCCTCGAGCGTGGGCCCACCTCGGGTCGGCTTCAGCTCACGCCCGAGATAGAGCCAGATCCGCTCGTCGGTGAATCCGGGAGTGGTCAGGATCGAGCCGAGGGCGATCAGCTCTCCGGCCTCATGCCCGATCTCCTCTTCGAGCTCGCGTCGCGCGCATACTTCAGGATCTTCGGGTCCATCCAGCTTGCCCCCCGGGACCTCCAGCAACCAGCCATCGGCGGCGTACCGGTACTGGCGGACGAGAAGGGCGTAGTCGACCCCATCCGGCCCGGTCTCGATGGGGAGAACGACCGCAGCGCCCGGGTGGCGGATCAACTCGAGATCGGTCTCGTTCCCGTTGGGGAGCAGGACGTGGTCGAGGGAGAGATCGACGATGCGGCCCGTGTAGAGGGGCTGGCTCGAGATCAATCCAGGGGAGGGATGGTGGTCGGAGCGATCCATCGGGGCATCGTAAGCGGCGGTCCAAGCTGGCCGCTCCCTGGGACCGCGCCCGCGATCGCCCTGCGTGGGAGCGAGCGGGTGGTCCACGGCTCATCCCGTGTCCTCCTGGCGGTCATCCTGAGCTCGTCGGCGTGCCGCTGGAATCGAGCGGGCTGCCTTCCAGCAGGGGTACGATCACCCCGCGGTCATTGAAACCAAGGAGAATGATGAAGAGATATCTGATCATCGGTGTCGTCATGTCGGCACTGCTTGCGGCCTGTGGCGGAGACACCGAGACCACTACCACCGCCGGCGCAACCGAAACGACGGCCGGCGCAACCGAAACGACGGCCGGGGCAACTGAAACGACGGCAGGCAGCACCGACACCACGGTGGCGGCCGCCGGCGGGATGGAGGAGCTGATCGCGGCTGCCCAGGAAGAGGGCACCCTTACCACCATCGCCTTGCCCCACGACTGGTGTGGCTACGGCGCGGTGATCGACGGCTTCAAGGCCAAGTACGGCTTGGAAGTCAACGAGCTCGACCCGGGGGCCGGGTCTGCAGAAGAGTTGGAGGCGATCGCCGCCAACGAGGGCAATCCGGGGCCACAAGCGCCTGACGTCATCGACGTCGGCCTCGCCTTTGGGCCGCAGGCGATGGCTGATGGGCTGATTCAGCCGTACAAGGTGTCGACCTGGGACGACATCCCCGAGGGAGCAAAGGATCCCGACGGCAACTGGTACGGCGATTATTACGGCGTGCTCTCATTGGAAGTGAACACCGCCGAGGTGGCAAACCCACCTGCGGAGTACGCCGACCTGTTGAACCCCGAGTACGCCGGCCAGGTCGCGTTGTCAGGTGATCCGCTGACCTCGAATGCGGCGATCCTCACGGTGTGGGCCGCCGGTCTGGCCACTGGAGCCACGGGTGTGGAAGCAGCCCAGGCGGGGCTCGAGTACTTCGCTGAGCTCAACGATGCCGGCAACTTCGTGCCTATCGACGGCGACTCACGCACGGTTGGGATCGGGGAGACACCGATCCTGGTCGACTGGTCATACAACTCGATCGCGAATGACGTGGCGTTGGCCGGAAACCCGGACATCGAGACTGTCGTTCCTGAGGCTGGCCGGATGGCGGGTGTCTACGTGCAGGCGATCAGCGCCTTCGCGCCACATCCCAACGCCGCCAAGCTGTGGATGGAGTACCTGTACTCGGATGAAGGCCAACTCGGTTGGGCGGCAGGTTTCTGCCACCCGATCAGGTTCGAGGCCATGTCCGCGGCGGGCACCATACCCCCCGAAGTCGCTGAGCAGCTGCCCAGCACCGAAGGGGCATTCTTCCCAACGATCGAAGAGATAACCGCCGCCTCGGATGTCATCGTTGCAGGATGGCCCGAGGTAGTGGGAGTCACTGTCGCGGAGAGCACCAGCGGCTAGTCACGAAATGGTGATCGGAAGAGCGGGGGGCGCTCAGCGCCCCCCGCGCTTCCGCCCTGGGCGCTGGCTCGGCGTCCTTCCTTTCTTCGCCTTCACCGGCATGTTCCTGATCGCTCCGGTCTTACGCATGGTGAGCCGCAGTCTGCAAGACGACGACGGCAATTTCACCCTCGATAACTACCGCAGTCTGGCGGATGACCAAATCGTCCAGGCATATAGCGGGTCGATCCGCCTCAGCCTCCTCACCGCCCTAATCGGATGCGTCATCGGGTTCTTTCTGGCCTGGGCATTGTCCATAGGAGGTCTACCGCGGTGGCTTCGGACTCCTGTCGTCACATTCGCCGCAATGGCATCCAACTTTGCGGGGGTGCCACTCGCCGTTGCCTTCATGTTCACGCTCGGTGGGAACGGGATTCTCACAACATGGCTCGAACTGGCGGGATTCGACCTCTACTCGACCGGATTCGCCCTTCACAAATTCGTGGGGCTGGCCCTGGTGTACGCCTTTTTTCAGATCCCACTCATGGTCTTGGTCCTGCTTCCAGCGTTCGATGGTCTCAAGAAAGACTGGCGAGAAGCAGCCGAGAATCTCGGAGCCACCCCACGGCAGTACTGGCGCCACGTAGCTTTCCCGATTCTGTTGCCCTCGCTCCTTGGGACCTTTCTCCTGCTTTTTGGCAACGCGTTTGGCGCCTACGCCACAGCGCAGGTGCTCACGGGTGGGTCGGGCACTCCGCTGGCCACGCTGCTCATTGGACAGCAGATCTCCGGTGACGTTCTCAACAACCAAGGACTCGGAATGGCAGTCGCGGTCGGAATGCTGATCATCATGTCATTCGCCATCCTCTTCTACTCGGTTCTCCAGCGACGCTCCGAGAGGTGGTTGGGGTGACGATTCTGAATGCCCCGACACCGAGCTCCCTGGCGCCCGACGAGGTCATTGAGGCGCCGGTCCGACGAGTCCATCCCTTGGCCTGGCTAATCCTGATCGGGATCGGCCTCTATTTCTTTGTCCCTCTCATCCTCACCTTCTGGTGGTCGCTACGAGCGGAGAAAGACGTCCTCGGCTTCGAGGCCTACGGGAGATTGTTCGCCGATGCCAACTTCTGGTCGTCGCTCGCCGAGACAGTGGTGGATTCCATCGCGACCATCGTCCTCAGCTTGCTCATCATCGTTCCCACCGCCTTCTGGGTCACCCTGCGGCTGCCCAAGCTGCGCCCAGCCGTGGAGTTCGTCACCTTGCTTCCCTTCGTCATCCCCCCGGTGGTGCTCGTCCTCGGCATCCTTCGCCTCTACGCCCGACCCCCACTTCTGCTCACGTCTACCTACGGAAGCTCCCGCCTGGTTCTCATTTGCATCTACGCCGCGATCTCTTTTCCGTATATGTTCCGCTCGGTGGACACCGGGCTGCGAGCCATAGACGTCCGCTCACTGACTGAGGCGGCCCAAACTCTTGGCGCCGGGTGGGCGACGATCCTGGGCCGGGTGATCCTCCCCAACATCCGGGTGGCTCTGCTTTCGGGTTCTCTCCTGACTTTTGCCATCGTCTTCGGTGAATATGCCATCGCCGTGTACATGGCCCAACACACCTTCGGCCCCTTCATGGCCAACCTCACTCGGAGCAAGGTGTACGAGCCGGCGGCGATGGCGATTGTGGCCGTTGCGATCGTTTGGGTGGCGATGGTGATGATCAGTTATGTCACGAGGCCCAGGGACCGACGATGAGCGGTGGATCTCTGACGCTCGAGGGGGTGCGAAAGGAGTTCGATGGGGTCGTCGCCGTCGAGGACTTCAACCTCAGCGTGTCGCCAGGCGAGTTCGTCAGTTTTCTGGGGCCGTCGGGATGCGGGAAAACGACGACTCTGCGAATGGTGGCCGGGCTCGAACAGCCCAGTGCCGGCACGATCAGACTGGCGGGCGAGGACGTCACCTTCGCCAAGCCCAACGAGCGAAACATCGGCATGGTCTTCCAGTCCTACGCCTTGTTCCCCAACATGACGATATCGGACAACATCGGCTTCGGGCTCAGGGTGCGCAAACAAGACAAAGACGACCGCAAGGAAAGGGTGGCCGAGCTACTCGACCTCATCCAGCTTCCGGACAAGGGCAAGAGCTACCCGTATGAGCTCTCCGGGGGGCAACAACAACGCGTAGCCCTCGCCCGCGCCCTGGCCATCTCACCCCAGCTGTTGCTGTTGGACGAGCCGCTCTCGGCACTCGATGCCAAGATTCGTGACGAGCTCCGCTCCGAGATCCGGCGCATCCAACGTCAGCTCAACATCACCACGATCTACGTCACCCATGACCAAGAAGAAGCCCTCGCCCTCTCCGATCGCATCGTGGTGATGAGCAAGGGCCAAATGGAGCAGGTCGGCGAGCCCTTCGAGATCTACAACAACCCGGCCACCGGTTTCGTCGCATCCTTTGTGGGCCAGCTCAACCGTTTGCCGGTCACGGTGATCGATCCGGCGCTTGGCCGGCTTCGGGTGGGTCAAGTCGAGGTTCGCACCACCTCGTTGATCGAGTCGCCCAAGGGCGCCGAGGTATCCCTGATGATGAGGCCCGAGGAGATCACACTCGACGCGGAGGAGGAGAACGTCCTCGAGGGCAGAGTTGAGGCCGTCACCTTTCTCGGCTCGATCGTTCGCATCCAGGTGGCGGTAGATGGTGGCCGGCTCACCGCCGACCTCTTCAACGAGCGGTTGCTCCAGCTGCCGGTGGCAGGGGACGCTACCCAGATCTCATTCCCGTCCCACGCCTGCTGGGTCATGGTCTGATTCCGGAGTGGCACAGGTCGTAGCCGGTGGCGTGGTGTTCGATATCGATGCGGTGGCCTTCGACAAGGACGGGACGCTGATCGACCTGGATGCGGCCTGGGGCCCCGCTGCCCACGCCTGGGTGCTGACCGCAGCTTCCGGTGACCTGGAGCTGGAGAGGATCCTGGCCGAAGACCTCGGGCTGGATCTCGCAACCGGGCATCTCGTGGAAGGTGGGCTCTTCGCAGTGGGGACAGTCGGGCAGCTGTATGACACGACGATGCGAGCGCTGTCCGATCATGGTTACGGCGATGCCGACGCCAGGGTGACCTCCGACCGTGCCAGGGAGACCTCCGCGTTGGCGGGGGAGAAGGGCAATCTCGTCGCTTTGGGGGATGTGGCCGGTGCGTTCAGATCGCTCCATGAGGCAGGCATCCGCCTGGCGATTGTCTCTAGTGACGACCGCATCGCCATCGAATCGGCGGTCGAGGTGCTCGGCATTGGTGGAATGCTCGCCGCTTTGGTGGCCGGTGACGAAGGTCTCGATGCCAAACCGGCCCCGGCTGCGCTGATCGAGGCCGCCCGCCGTCTCGGCCTGGAACCGGCGAGGTTGCTTTACGTCGGCGACTCCTGGGTCGACGCCGAGGCCGGCCGGGCCGCCGGCGTGGCCGGGGTGGTGCTGGTGGGGAAGCAGCCGGCAGAGAACTCGCTGCTGGCCTCGGTTGTCGTGCCCGGCATCGATTTCGTCCAGGTTGGGTGACCATCGCGGCCAGGACGTCAGCTCATAGCGATGAGAGCGATGCCGGCGACGGCGGCGGCAACCGTCCCGAGCTGGTATCTGGTGACCTCCTCGTGAAGGAGGAGCTTCGAAGCGACGACTGCTATCAACACGGAGGTCTCCCTGACTCCGGACACCAGACCCACGGGGGCGGTCAGGGCGGCGACCATCACCAGCAGGTAGGCGACAGCGGTCGCTAATCCGCCCAACGCGGCCTTTCTCCAATCCGATCGGACCATGCCGAGCATGGCTTGGGGACCGCGCATGAGGATCACGACCAATCCCAGAGCAATCGACAGCAGTACGAACTCGGTGGCTATGACCGAAAGCGCCGACCCCTGCTCCCGAACGGCCGCGGCGTCGACGGAGGTGTACACAGAGATCATCACACCGGTCACCAGCGCGGCACCGAGCCCTGATCTATCCGAACGCCGCCATGCGAGCAGCGTGAGCGCCCCGGTCACTGTGAGCACACCCAGCCACCCCAGTGGCGAGATCTCGTCGCCGAGGACGGCGACTCCGGCGAGTGATATGAGCACCGGGGACGTGCCGCGCGCGAGGGGATAGACGAATGACAGATCACCGATCCGGTAGGCCGCCGCAAGCGCCACCACGTAGACCACCTGGACCATGGTCGAGATGAGGATCAGATCCCACACCGACCGATCGGGAAGGCCCGACAGCACCAGAACAGGCACGGCGAGAATTCCGGCGCCCGCCACGACGGTCCAGCCGGCCACCAGCTGGTCCTCGCTGGATTTGACCAGAAGATTCCAGACCGCGTGCATGACCGCAGCGAGGAGGGCGAGGGTCAATGCAAAAACGGTCACGCGGCTTGTCTCGCACCCTAAGTTTCGAGGTCTGACACCACGACGATTTCAGCATCCGGCAAGGGAGGATTCCTTCATTCATCGTCGTGTAACCCAATTACCCCGGGAGGTTCAGGGTGGGCTTCTAGCTTCATTGTGCCGCCGAAAGGAGCCCCGTGGAAGTCTGGAGACGTTCGAAGTGGGTCCTGCTGATGGTGCTGGCCTCAGTGCTTTTCCTGGCCTCGATCTTGGGACCGTCCATCTCGATCTGATCCCTCGAGATCCGGACCCCTCGCCGGCTCAAGTCCCGCCCTGGATTGCCGATGATCAATCGGGATGGTTTCTTCGATTGCCATCGGGTTGGGATTGCCGGCATGGACTGGGGTCACGGACCCCGCGGAGATGCACGGCTTGAACGTGTTTGCCCTACGCGGTGTCGTGGCGGCGGCCCTCACCACTCGGCGGGAGCCGGCGGTGGCGCCTGTCGAGCCACATCATGCCCACAGGCACCCGAAGCCTCCGGATCAAACCTTCCCGATCCCGTTCATCAGGTAGGGACTCGCAGGACTCGACCCGCCTATCCGGACGGGCCGGGCAGGAAGCTCTCGATGGCGCTAATCACCTCTGGAGCGTCCGGCTCCGTCGTTGGTCGGAATCGACGGATCTCGTCGACGGGGGACACGAGGAACTTCTCGAAGTTCCAGATAACCCTGCCTGCCTTGCCCTCGCCATCAGCGGTTTTGGTCAGTTCGGCGTACAGCGGGTGCTGCGAACGCCCATTGACTTTCAGCCTCTCGAACATGGGGAAGGTCACGCCCCAGGTCATGGAGCAATACTCCTTGATGGCTGTCTCGCTGCTCAGTTCCTGCAGGAACTGATTGCTCGGGAACCCCAACACACTGAAGCCTCGATCTCGATAGGTCCGCTGGAGGTCCTCGAGCTTCTCGTATTGCGGCGACAAGCCGCACCGTGAGGCGACATTCACGATGAGGACCGCCTGGTCGGAATACTCGGCCAGCGAGGTCTTGTCCCCTTCGATGGTCGTGAGGGGGATTTCTCGGATGGTCATGGTCGGGCTGGCGGGATTTGAACCCACGACCCCTTGGCCCCCAGCCAAGTGCGCTACCAAACTGCGCCACAGCCCGAAGTTGTGGATTGAGCAATCGTAGCGGGGAGGCCGGGGCACACGGAATGGCCTGGCCACCTCCACCCCGTCGCGAACGATTGTCAAGGCCCGTCTCCGACCTGCCGATTCGATATATGCATGCGCAGCAAGACGGCAAGAACCATCGGTGCGACGGCGGTGTTGATCGGCGTCGTCATCGCCGCGGTCATACAAATGCGACCCGAAGCCGACGCGCCTGCCGAAATCGCTGCCCCCGTTGACACGACCATCCCCCGGGAACCCGTGTCGAGCCGGGTCGAAGTTCCATTCGAATACAGGGTCGGACTACTCGCAGGAGTGAGTACCGCCAATTACTGGGAGTACGTCGGGGAGCAGCCGACCGCCTGGAACGCATACGTGCTCGGCCCGACCAAGCCGGCGTTGTATGGCGTCGACCCGGCTTCAAACGCCCTCGAACCAGAGGTCGCCGGCTCGTCCCCGGTCCTGCCCACTTGGAACCGAGATGGCTGGCGAGTGCGCGTCGATCTCGGCGGCGATCTCTCCTGGTCCGACGGTCGCCCGGTCACGGCCGCCGATGTGGTCTACACGTTCGAGACGGTGCGGAGACTCGGGCTCGGGGGGGGCTGGGCCGATGCCTATCCCGAGGAGATCGAGGAGGTCGTCGCCGAATCTCCCACCCGATTGCGTATCGAGTTCTCGCATCGCCCGGGGCTCGGTGTGTGGCCGCACCGGGTCGGTCTGGCGCCGATCATGCCCGCCCACGTGTGGGCACCCGCGACTGTCGGGATTGATACCGCGGCGGCTCTTTACGACCTCGATCCGGAGGTCGACGTCTCCGGTGGGCCTCTCGAGATCGTGGAGATCGCCGAAAACCGGATCGCAACAGTGGCCAACCCCGGGTACCCAGAGGATGGCATCCCGGATGTCGTCTATTCCATCTTCGCCGATGAAGCGGCCGCGATCGCGGCCATGAAGCAGGGAGCGATCGACACCGTGCTCGACCCGAACGGTCTCTCCGACGAGGGTGCCGATGCCCTGGCCGGGACCCCCGGTGTCGCCATCGAGCGCAGTCCGGCCAATTCGGTGCGATACCTCGGTTTCAATCTGACCCGCGACCCGATGTCGAACACCGAGTTTCGTCAGAGCCTTGCCCTCTTGCTCGATCGAGGGTGGGCCACTGAGAAGGTCGTGCCCGACGCAGCCGCGGCCTACACCATGCTTTCCTCCGCCAATGCCTCGTGGTTCGACGAGGGCGCGGCGGCGTCCATCTCCGATCCCTACGCCCGAAAACTGGAGCGCCGGGTGTCAGCCGCCATCACCGGGCTAGAAAGTGCAGGCTACGCGTGGGAGACGTCGCCGGCCGTAGTCGACGGCGCCTTGGTGCCCGGAACGGGTTTGACCATCGACGGCCAGGTTCCGGCGCCTCTGACCATCCTGACTCCCGGCGATGAGTACGACCCGGCGCGACCCGACTACACAACGCGGATCGAGGCCACGCTCGAGGCCCTCGGATTCGACGTGAGACCGGTTGTCACCGATTTCGACACGGTCGTCGATCTTGCCTTCACCACGGATCAGGCCGGCGCGCGCCAGTACGACATGTACGTCCTCGGCTGGACGCTGGGCAATCCTGCCCTCCCGGATTACCACCGCTGGCTATTCGCCGGGGACGGGGTCGCCAACTCGACCGGGTATGCCAGCCCGGACTTCGAAGCGAGTCTGGCGAGATTCGACCGGGCGACAGCGGCCGCTGCCGCCAAGGACGCCCTTTGGAGGATGGAGCAGGTGCTTGCACGCGACTTGCCTTATCTCGTGCTCTATCACCCGAACCTGATCGAGGGGTACCGGGCCGATAGGGTGCAATTCGAGGAACACGACGTGCTCGGCGGGATCCAGGGTCGTCTGGGGGGACTCAGCGACCTCAGCCCTGTGTCCTGACGGGGGACAGTTAGCCTCCGCGCCGTGACCGGCACGGAAGCAAGCAACCGCATCCTCACCATCCCCAACCTCGTCTCTTTCGTTCGATTGCTGGGCATCCCGGTGTTCTGGTGGGCACTTCTGGTCGAGGACAACGTCGCTCTGGCGGCATGGCTCATCTTCATCATCGGCTGGACCGATTGGATCGACGGTTATCTGGCCCGACGCCTGGGTCAGGTCAGTGAGCTCGGCAAGATCCTCGATCCGGTCGCAGATCGTCTGATGATCGCCTCGGCCGTGATTGGCGGACTCATCGCCGGCGTCCTTCCGACCTGGTTCGGCTGGGGATTGATCACCAGGGAGATCCTCGTCGGTGCAGTCGCACTCAATCTCGCTGCTCGTGGTGGGGGCACGGTGGAAGTGCGATTCCTTGGCAAGACCGCGACTTTCGCCCTCTACGGGGCGATTCCGGCCTTCTATCTAGCCGCTGCCGGGGCGGCCGAGTGGCTGCTGTGGCCGGTGGCATGGATCCTGGGTCTCATCGGTCTCGTGCTCTACTGGTATGTCGCTTTCCTCTATATCGGGGACAGTCGAGCGAAGCTCGCGGCGTTAAAGTCCCCGCCTGACCCCGAGGAGGCTTGATGGAGATTCCTGACGATCTGCTCTACACCGAGGAACACGAGTGGATCCGACAGGTGGGCGAATCCCTGGTGCGGATCGGAATCACTGATTACGCCCAGGACCAACTCGGCGATGTGGTCTACGTCGAACTCCCTCTCGTCGGGAAAGAGGTGGCCAAGGACGACGTCCTGGTCGAGGTAGAGAGCACAAAGTCGGTGGGCGAGGTCTACGCGCCGTTTCCCGGCAAGGTCACCGACGTGAACGAGAAGATCTCGCAGAGCCCGGAGCTGGTCAACCAGAGCCCCTACGAGGACGGCTGGCTGGTGTTGATGAGTGTCGACGGCGAGATGCCCGCCGATCGACTTCTCGATGCCACCCGATATCGGGACCTGACCGAGTAAGCCGGTCGCCGGGTTCACAGCCGGCAACTCCCTATTATCTCCGTCGTGACCGACCAACGCCAGCCCGGGGGAGAGCAGCCCGAACCTCGAGTAGAGGTTGACAGTGACCCCACAGTGGTCTACGTCCCGATCCAAGACCGGGCGGACCATCCGATGACCAGGGAAGAGGCCTCCAGCCTCGACGGAGTCGCTGGTTTTGCCTTGATCGTCGAACGTGGCCCCAAGACCGGGATGACTTACCTGCTGCCGGACGGAAATACCACCGTGGGCCGGCATCCGGAGAGTGACATTTTCCTCAACGACGTGACCGTGTCACGTCAGCACTGCCGATTCCTCGTCGACGACGACGGTCTGGTCGTCGAGGACAGCGGATCGACCAACGGCACCTATGTGAATGACGCCCGGGTCGATCAGGCGACATTGAAGGCGGGTGACGAGGTCCTGGTTGGTAGATTCCACTTCGTCGTCGCCCATGGCGATGAGCGATAGCCAGTCGCTGAGTATCGGAGAGGTGATCAACCTCCTTCGTGACGACTTCCCGGACGTGTCGGTCTCGAAGATCCGGTTTCTCGAATCACAGGGCTTGATCGATCCCGGCCGGTCCGACAGTGGTTATCGCCAGTTCGATCAGGAGGATCTGGCGAGGCTTCGCTTCATCCTGCAGCAGCAACGAGATCATTTCCTCCCCCTCAAGGTCATCAAGTCGAAGCTCACGCTATGGGAGCGCGGCGAGGACCCCTCCTCACGTACCACCATGCCGGCGCCGAGCCTGGAGGCGAAGGGCGAGCCTCTCAGTCGGGACGATCTGCTTCGCAGATCCGGTCTATCCCCGGCCGAGCTCGACGACCTTCTCCAGGTGGGAGTGGTGCGATCGCTCGGAGATCCTGAGGTATTCGCCCCGGAAACAGGTATCGTCGCCACCGAGGCGAAGCGGCTCATGGACCAGGGCCTAGAGGCGCGTCACCTCCGCACCGTGCGTCTCTCCGTCGACAGGGAGGCGGATCTGCTTCGTCAGCTCGCTGCCCCGCTGCTTCGGGCCAACAATCCTGAGGCAAGAGCGCGGGCCATGGACCTTCTCGAGCTGAGTGGGGGATCGGTCCAGGCGATGCATCGCGCCATGCTCGAGGTCGAGCTAAAGCAACAAATCACTACATGACCAGAATTCTTCGGGCAGTTGGGGCGCTAACCCTCGTCTTCTTCATTCTGGCCGCGCCCGTGTCGGCAGCCCCCTTCACCTATCCGGCACCGGTGCTGGAGACTTTTCCGGCACCTGAGGCACCCCCAGTGACAGCCGCGTCATGGATCCTCTACGACGAATCAACGGACACCGTCGTTGCCGAGCTCAATGCCGATGAGGAGCGGGCGATGGCGTCGGTGACGAAGATCATGACCGGCCTGCTCACGGTCGAGAATTCTCTTCCGTCGGACATGGTGACGATCTCCGAACGCGCCGCCAACACCGGCGAGAAAGAGATCGAGTTGGTAGCCGGGGAGACCATCTCGATGGACGCCTTGTTCAAGGCGCTGATGATCCATTCCGCCAATGACGCCGCTACTGCAATCGCCGAGCACGTATCGGGGTCAGTAGAAGATTTCGTCGACTTGATGAACCAGCGAGCCGAAGAGCTGGGTCTCACACACACCTCGTTCGCCAATCCCCACGGTCTCGATGCTCCGGACCACTACACGAGTGCCCGCGACCTGCTCCATCTCGCGCAGGTGGCGATGGCAAACCCCCGGTTCGAAGAAGTGGTGAAGGCCAAGAAGCTGGTCTTCCCCCCGGCGCCCGATGGCACACCTCGCACCGGAAGCTCCACCAATCTCATGCTCTGGTCGTATCAGGGTTCCCTCGGCGTCAAGACTGGATTCACCGCCCAGGCCCTACTCACCTATGTGGCGGCGGCGGAGCGTGAGGGTCGGCGGCTCTATGCAGTCCTGCTCGGCTCCGACGGGGAGCGCGCCCATTTCGCGGATGCAACCGAGCTCTTCGACTACGGGTTCGAGGAGCTCGGCTTCTTTGGTGATGCCTCGACCGGTTCACCCTATCTCGCGCTCAAAGGTCGTCAGACTCCCGACCCTCTGGTCTCGCTGGAGAACATGGAGACCTACCTCCATCTGGCCGGCCAGGGGCTGATGCTGGAGAGCCCGAGCCCATTGCGGGCCCTGCCGGAGCCTGCCCCGCCCCCGATCGTCGAGGTCACACGGAATCCCGATCCTGCGCCGAGGACCGTGACGGAGACCATGAGGTTCTGGTTGGACCTCGCCCTCGGGGCGGAATGACTGCCTCCGATCATGCGGTCGAAGTCGTGACCGAGGAGGACATCGAATCACGGGTCGTCGAGCTCGGCCGGGCCATCACGCAGGACTACGCGGAGCGTGAGCCGCTGTTCACGGTGGTGATGACGGGCTCCATCCCATTCGCGGCGGATCTGGTTCGTTCGGTGGGTCTGCGGTCGGAGGTCGACTTCCTGGCCTTGAATCGCTTTGGGGAGAGCGGGCGAATCGGGATTGCAATGGACCTCTCCACTCCGGTGCTCGACAGAGATGTGATCCTGGTCGAGGACATCACCGACACCGGTCTCACTCTTTCGGTGCTGCGCCGGATGATCATGGACCGGGGCGCACGAAGTGTCGCCACCGCCTCACTCATCGACAAGAAGGTGCGCAGAGTCACCGAGGTCCCCATCGAATACCGGGGATTCGAGGTTGGGGACGAGTTCCTCGTCGGCTACGGAATGGATTGGCAAGGCCTTTACCGGAACCTTCGCTCGATCTGGGCGGTCCTCGACATGGAGGCTTTCGTGATCGACCCTGCGGTGCTGGCGAGGTCGCTGGGCATGACCACCTGAAGGGCAAGACCTGCCCGGTGATAACCTCATTGAGCAATGCCGGGTGAAAAAGAGGCCCTCATCGCAATGGACGTGGTGGGCGTGCGGGTGGAGCTTCCGTCCAATCAGCCGATAGTCCTCCTCAGGGAGTCCGACGGGTCACGCTATCTCCCGATCTGGATCGGGGGCTCGGAGGCGACCGCGATTGCCACCGCCCTGGAGGGCGTCGTCCCGCCTCGACCTCTCACTCACGACCTGATGCGCTCGGTGATCGACGCTCTCGGGGCGCTGGCGGTGCGCGTGGTCATCACCGAGATGAGAGACTCGGTTTTCTATGCCGACCTCTCACTCGACATCTCGGGGCGCGAGGTGCACGTCTCGTCGCGGCCCTCGGACGCCATCGCCCTTGCCGTCCGCACCGGGACACCTGTCTTCGCTTTCCCGGCGGTTCTCGACGACGCCGGCGTCGTCTTCGAGGAGGAGGAAGAGAACGAAGAGGAGGAAGTGGCCAGATTCAGGGAGTTCCTGGAGGAAGCCACCATCGAAGACTTTCTCGGGGGCGGCCAGGAGCCCTCCGACTGATCTCTTTCCCCAGGGTTATCCACAGATTTCATTGACACGGGTCCCCCCACAGGGTTAGCTTGCTCACAACGGCGGAGTTACACGCTTGTAACCCGGAGGACTTTCATGACCCAACAGCGGGAACTGGGCTACCGCGCCCCCCAAGTATGCAAGCTGGTCGGCATCACCTACCGGCAGTTGGACTACTGGGCGCGCACCAATCTGATCCGCCCCTCGCTCCAGCAAGCAACCGGTTCAGGCTCGCAGAGGCTGTACTCTTTCTCAGACGTGGTCCAACTGAAGGTCATCAAGAGGCTCCTCGACGCCGGGATGAGTCTCAAGAAGATCCGTTCGGCCGTCACCATCCTGGCTGAGCAGCTCGACTCCGAGCGCCCACTGGCCGATGTGACCCTTCTCAGTGACGGACAGACCATCTATGCCGCACATTCCGAGCAGGAAGTGGTCGATGTATTCCGGCGCGGCCAGGGAGTGTTCGGAATCGCCATCGGCCCGGTGCAGGACGAGGTCGAGGGCGACATCCACCAGCTGTTCCCGGGTGAGGACTTGGCCGGGGTCGTCGAAGCAGGAGCCACCTGATCACCCAGCGAAAGTCGGCCCACGAGACCGAGTTCGCTCACAACAGTGAGCGCCAGTTCGCACTCCTCCTCGACTTCTACGACGTGCCATGGGACTACGAGCCGAAGTCTTTTCCCATCGCCTGGGACAAGGACGGCGCGCCGACCCAATTCTTCACGCCCGACTTCTACCTCCCGGATGACGATCTGTTCATCGAGATCACCACGATGAGCCAGAAGCTGGTCACCAAGAAGAACGGCAAGCTGCGCCGGCTCAAGGAGCTCTATCCGGAGATCCACTGCAAACTGTTCTATCAGCGTGACTACCTCAATCTGGTGGTCAAGTACGGGCTCGAGGGCCCGGAGAACCTCGAAGAAGCCCCGGCGCCCACCCGGATACCGGGCCGCCCGGCCGTCGTCCGACTCGAGGAGCGAGGCGAACGACTCATCGGATGAACCGGTCGCCCCTCCACGACCTCCATCAGCAGCTGGGTGCCCGATTCGTGGACTTCGGGGGGTGGGAGATGCCCGTCCAATACGAGTCGGTCCTCGTCGAGCACCGGGCGGTGCGGGGCAGCGCTGGCTGGTTCGACGTGACACATCTCGGCCGCTTCGAGCTCACCGGCTCCGGCGCCGAGCCGGCCCTGCTCAGGCTCCTCAGCAACGACATCACCGGGATCGGCCCGGGTCGGACCCAATACACACTCATGCTCGACGAACGTGGAGGGATCGTCGACGACCTCGTCGTCTGGTGGTGGGAACCCGATCGGTACTGGGTGTTTCCCAACGCCGCCAACCACGGTCGGGTTATGGCCGCCTTCTCCAGCGAGCCCGGCTGCGAGGTGCGCGATCTTCGGGCCGAGACAGTCCTCATCGCCATCCAGGGACCCCAGGCGCCGTCTGTGATCGAAGAGCTGTTCGGCGAGGCCCCCCGTCGATTTCGCACGGCATCCCATGCATGGGAATCGGGCGAGGTCCGGCTCGCCGGCACCGGCTACACGGGCGAACGTGGGGGAGAGGCCAGCACTGACCCCGATACCGGTCGACACCTCGTCGAGAGGCTCATTTCTCTGTCAGTAGTGCCCTGTGGCCTGGCCTCGCGTGACACCTTGCGGCTCGAGGCAGGTCTTCCTTTGTGGGGATCGGACATCGACGAGTCGACTACCCCGCTCGAGGCAGGTCTCGACTTCGCCGTCGACATGGACCATGACTTCCGGGGACGGTCCGCCCTGGAAGCCGAGATGCGAGACGGGCCTTCACGACACCTGATCGGCTTCGTCCTCGACGACAGGGGCATCCCGAGGCATGGCCATAAGGTGCGGACTCCTGAAGGCGGAGGTGAGGTCACTTCCGGCAACCTGAGCCCGCTCCTCGAGACCGGCATTGGGCTCGCCTACGTCTCACCACCGCCTGGGCCGGAGGCCGTCGGGATCGAGGTGCAAATCCGCGAGCGCTGGGTCAAGGGCCGCATCGTCCAGAAACCGTTTCACAAGGCCCAGTCGTGAGCGTCGAAGTCGCCGGTCGCCCGGAGGTCCCCGATGGCTACGGGGTGACAGACGATGGGCCTTTACTCAACTGGGCAAGCGTCGAGGGCTGGTTGGTCGAAGCCACCGAGTACTGGCTGGCCACCACCCGCCCCGATGCCCGGCCGCATGTGGTGCCCCGGTGGGGGGTCTGGATCGATGAGCGGTTCTGGTACGACGGGTCGCCGATGACCCGTCACGCCAGAAACATCGCCTCCAACCCATCCTGTGCGCTTCATCTCGAGAGTGGCACGACCGTCACGATCATCGAGGGCAAGTCGTCGTTCGCCGAGCCGATCTACGGTGAGCTTGGTCAACGGCTGGCCGCCGAGTATTCCCGGAAGTACGAACGGATGGGGTACGCCCCGGCGGCGGACGCCTGGTCGGGAGAGGACGCCGGCGGGATGTGTGTCTTGACTCCGGTGAAGGGAATGGCCTGGTCGCAATTCCCCACCGACTTGACCCGCTTCCTGT
Organism: Acidimicrobiia bacterium; assembly: GCA_040510135.1. GTDB lineage: Bacteria > Actinomycetota > Acidimicrobiia > Spongiisociales > ZC4RG35 > JARDZU01. The sequence continues at coordinate 67,898 of JBEVJN010000032.1, forward strand.
TCGAACAGGACCCGGACCGGTAGCTTCCCGGCGATGGCCTCCTGGAGTGAATTCGTCGAGGAGGCCCCGCGGATCGCCGAGGTCTTCGTTCGCAGGCATACGGCAACGAATTACCTATGCATGCTCGCCACGATCCGTTCCGATGGCTCCCCCCGGATCAGCCCTATGGAGCCCAGGATCCTCGAGGATCAGCTGGTTCTCGTCGGCATGCCCGACACCACCAAGTACCGCGACCTCGGTCGTGATCCTCGATTCTGCCTGCACACGGCGACCGTCGACCCCTACGTCGGCGACGGCGATGCCAAACTGTGGGGTGAAGCCGTCAACCTGCAGGAGCCCCTCCTCCACGAGCGGTTCGCCAGCGATCTTTTCGAAGATGCTGGACTCGATCTGCGAGGGCAGGCGCTCGATCCTTTCTATGTCGCCGATCTCACCTCTGGCGCGTCGGTGGCGTTCGACGATGGCCTCTTGTCGATCACGATCTGGAAACCGGGGCAGGGGGAAAGGGTGGAGCAGAAGGCCTGACGGCGTGTCAGTTCGGGGGCGTCCGTAGGATTCCCCAGGAAGAACAAGGAGAGCCATGGCGAGTGTCGCGCGTCCGGTGCCGTCCGACGACATCGGGATCGAATTGGTGAGGGAATGGGTGCCCGATGGGACACCCCGGGCTCACATCGTCCTGGTCCATGGCATCGCCGAGCACTGCGGACGGTATGAGCGGACCGGATCGCTCCTCGCCGAGGCAGGGTTCTTCGTCCGCTCCTTCGACCTGATTGGTTTTGGTGGATCTGGAGGTACCCGCGGCGACATCGACGATTGGTCCCGCTATCACGACCAGATCCAGGGCCACATGGAATGGGCTCGAGAGCAAGGGACACCGGTGGTGCTCCTCGGTCACTCGATGGGGGGGAACCTGGCGCTCGGGTATGCCTTGGCGGGTCGCCCTGCCCCCGACCTGCTGGTTCTATCTGCCCCTGCGTTGGGCGGTGGGGCAGCGTGGCAGCGAGCGGTCGCCGGTCTGGCACGAAAGCTGGCGCCGACGGTCGTCTTACCCACCTCCCTGAAAGGTGAGCAGCTGTCACGTGACCCGGCGGTGGGGGAGGCCTACTTCTCCGACCCTCTCGTCTTCCCGAAGGCGACCAATCGTCTCGGCGCATCACTGTTCGAGGCGATGGACGAATTGAACGAGAGTCTCAGTGATCTCGCAATTCCGACCCTGGTCCTGCACGGGACCGCCGACACCATCGTTCCCCCTCAGTCCACCGCAGCACTCGGGGAATTGCCCAACGTCGAACGTCGGTTGCTGCCAGGTCTGCGTCACGAGATCCTCAACGAGCCGGAGGGGCCGGAGCTGGTGCAGGAGATAACCGCCTGGATCGACTCCCGGATCTGACGGTGCCCTTACCGCGGCGACTCGCTCGGTTCAACCGAGTGGTCACCAATCGCCTCAGTGGTCCCCTGGCAACATGGTTCCCCGGCTTCGCAATGATCGTTCACCGGGGCCGGAAATCCGGCGCCGAATACCGAACCCCGGTCAATGCCTGGCTCGGCGACGACGACGTCATCGTGGCTCTGACCTACGGGAAAGACACGGACTGGTTGAAGAACCTGACCGCGGCAGATGGTGGGGTGGTGATCGCCGGCCAGAGGACTCACCGGGTGGGGCCGCCGGAGCTGATCGGGCCGGAGGGGATGAGGCGCATGCCTGCGCCGGCCAGGCCGATCCTTCGCCTGATCGATGTCGACGACTTCGCCCTGCTGCCCTTGATCAGGCCGGATCAGCCCACCTGATCAGCACCTTGCCCGAGTCGTGTGATGCTGTCGCTTCGAACGCGGCCTCGAAATCGTCGACCTCGAAGCGATGTGTGATCACGGGAGAGATGTCGACCCCCGATTGGATGAGGACGTTCATCTTGTACCAGGTCTCGAACATCTCCCTCCCGTAGATCCCCTTCAGGTTGAGCATGTTGAAGATGACGATGCTCCAGTCGATCGGGAAGGGGTCTGTGGGGATGCCAAGAATGGCCACGTTGGCTCCGTGGATGGTGTTCTGGAGAATGTCCTCCATGGCCGAGGGGCTGCCGGACATCTCCAGAGCGACGTCGAAGCCTTCGGTCATCCCCATCTCGATCTGTACGTCATGGAGCTCCTCGGACCTGATGTCGACGGTCCGGGTCGCACCCATTCGCTTGGCCAGATCGAGACGAAACGGGTTCACGTCGGTGACCACCACGTTGCGGGCACCGGCGTGGGCCACCACGGCGCAGGCCATGAGCCCGATCGGGCCGGCACCGGTGATCAGGACATCTTCGCCGAGGACCTCGAACTCGAGCGCCGTGTGGACCGCATTCCCGAAGGGATCGAAGATGGCGGCGATCTCAGGGTCGAGACCCTCCTGATGCCGCCAGACATTCGATTTGGGGATCAAGACATAGTCGGCGAATGCCCCGGGCAGGTTTACCCCGATGCCCCGGGCGTCGTGGCACAGATGGCGTCTTCCGGCAAGACAGTTGCGACAGCGATTGCAGACCACATGTCCTTCCGCCCCGACGAGCTCGCCGACCTCGAAACCGGAGACATTTGGCCCCAGGGCCACGATCTCACCGGAGAACTCATGTCCGACGGTCATCGGGGCGGGGATGGTGGCTCGAGCCCAGTCGTCCCAGTTGAAGATGTGCAGGTCGGTGCCACAAATACCGGTCGTCAGCACCCTGATCAGGATGTCGTCAGGCCCCGGCTCCGGAATCGAGACGTCATCGAGGCGCAGCCCGACCTCATCGGCGTGTTTCACCAGAGCCCTCATGAACCCGAACGTTAAAGCAGAGAGCGCCGCTGTTCGCATGAATCCGCGGGGCTGTGGCACGATGTCGTCGTGGACGGAACCCTCGGTGGGCAGCTCCTGGTGGCGACACCGTTGCTGATCGACCCCAATTTCTGGAGATCGGTCGTGTTGATCCTTCAGCACGACGACGACGGCAGTCTCGGTTTGGTTCTCAATCGACCGACAATCGAACGGGTCGAGACTCACATCCCGGTGTGGGGCCCCGTCGCCGCCAAGCCGGGCACGGTCCATTTCGGAGGCCCGGTGGAGCCACGTGTGGCGATAGGGCTGGCCACTGGGCAGGGCGGGGAGCCAACCGGGGTACCTGGTTTGAGCATCGTCGACCTCGAGGCGGAGCCGGGGGAGGGGACCTACGCCGTTCGCATCTATTCGGGCTACGCAGGCTGGGGCCAAGGCCAGTTGGAGATGGAGATCGCAGAAGGCTCGTGGTACGTGGTTCCGGCCTCGCCCGACGACCCATTCGATCGCCCCGAAGGACAATGGTCGCGAATCTTGCGTCGCCAGAACGGCCACCTTGCCCTCGTCTCCACCTTTCCCGACGATGTCGAGCTCAACTGACCACCGCGTCGCCGTCGTCGGGCTCTACCCTGACCGGGCATGACCACGACTGCCCCCAAGCTGCGCCCCAGTCTCAAGCGCAAGGCGCCGGGTCTGATCGTGGAGCGCGGTCTTAGGGATCGGGGGCTCGAGGTCTTGGTAGGCATGGACGAAGTGGGACGAGGGTCTTGGGCCGGACCGCTCACGGTTGGCGCTGCCATCGTCCCTCTCGATCGCCGGGTGTACAAGATCAGGGACTCCAAGATGCTGACCGAGGACGAGCGTGAGGCTCTGTTCGACAGGATCGCCGGATGGTGCGATGCATGGTCGGTCGGTCACGCCACTCCTGAGGAATGCGACACCCTCGGGATGTCGGACGCGCAGAGGTTGGCCGCCCAGCGCGCTCTCGCCGGGCTGGGTGCGGTGCCCGACCACGTCTTGCTCGACGGGAAATGGGATTTCGTCGGCGGGGCCACGCGCATCGTGAGGGGCGATCGAACCTCGCTCTCCATCGCTGCAGCCTCGATCCTGGCCAAGGTGACGCGGGACAGGCTGATGCGGGAGTGGGCCGATCAGTACCCCGGCTACAACTTCGAGGCAAACAAGGGCTATCCGTGCCCGGTGCACAAGTCGGCCCTCCAGGCGTGGGGGCCTTCAGCCATCCATCGCCGATCTTGGGTCTTCATGGACTACCTCATGTGGAACGGGTTGGAGCGCTATCACAGGCCAGAGCCACAGATGGCCCTTCCCTTCGAAGACTGACCCGTCGGTACTCGCGTGTTCCTCACCGAATCGGATCGGGCGATGCTCCAAGGAGAAGCCGGTGACGCAGCCAGGGTGGCAATGGAGCTCCTTGTCGCCGTCGCCGAATCCGAGGACGCAGCGGAACTGTTGGACATCTCCGCTTCGCACATCGACGGCGGTCTGTATCACGGGCAGGCCGGGCTCGACTTTGCCCTCTGGTTGGTGGAAGGCGGAGGCCAGGTGCTGGTGCCGACCACGCTCAACGTGTCCTCACTCGATCTGCTGCATCCCCAGCTATACCGCGGTGATCAGGAGACGGCCGCCGCGGCCCGCCGCCTGATGGATGCCTATGTCGACATGGGCTGCACGCCGAGCTGGACATGCGCTCCCTATCAGCTCGCCCAGCGTCCCGGGCTCGGGGACCAGATCGCCTGGGGTGAGTCGAATGCCATCGTCTTCGCCAACTCGGTCCTGGGGGCGAGGACCGCGCGATACGGTGACTTCCTCGACATCTGTTGCGCCCTTACCGGACGCGCTCCGGCTGTCGGGCTCCACACCGATGAGGGTCGGATGGCAACACTGAAGGTCGATCTCCGCGTGCCTGACAGGCTCCTCGACGACGACCTCCTCTACCCGGTGCTGGGTCACTTGCTGGGCCAGTTGGCCGGCACCGAGGTGGCAGTGATCGTGGGGCTCGATCACAGAGCCGGGGAAGACCGGCTCAAGGCCCTCGGGGCGGCAGCCGCCTCATCGGGCGCGGTCGCGATGTTCCACGCGACAGGGGTGACTCCCGAAGCTGACACTCTGGAGGCGGCAACGGGGGGACATACTCCTCGACGCAGCGTCGTCGTCGACGTCGACGACCTGATACGGACGCGAGCGTCGCTGCACCATGGTGAGGGACCGTTGGGAGCCATCAGCGTGGGGACGCCTCATTTCTCGGTTAGGGAATTGGCGATGCTGGCGACGATGGTGGAAGGCCTGTCGACAACGGTTCCGTTCTATGTGAACACCTCGCGGGACGCGCTGACGCAGGCAGAGACGACAGGCGCGAACCGCGCAATCGAAGAATTCGGCGCCACGATCGTCACCGACACGTGCACCTACATCACTCCGATAATGGACGACGTCATCGGCGTGGTAATGACCAACTCCGCCAAATGGGCCTTCTACGCACCCGGGAATCTCGGTGTCGACGTCGTCTTTGCCGGGCTCGATGCCTGCGTCGCCTCGGCGGTATCCGGAGAGCTGGTCACGGGAGAGGTTTGGTGACGGGCGCCGGGTTCAGGGCCCTGGTCGAGGGCGCGGCGACAGGCGAGCTGCTGTGCCTCACAGAACCGCTGTCGCTGTGGGGCGGCCTCGATCCCGAGACCGGTCTGATCGTCGACAGGAGTCACCCTCAGCTCGGGCGGAGCGTGACCGGCGCAATCATCGCTATGCCGCACGGACGCGGCTCCAGCTCATCCTCCTCGGTGTTGGCAGAGGCCCTGCGTCTCGGGACAGGCCCGGCCGGCTTCGTGCTCGATTCACCCGACTCCATAATCGTCGTCGGTTCACTGGTCGCCAATCGCCTGTACGGGGCGATATGCCCCATCGTGTGCGGCACCCTCCCGGAGGGTTCGACAGGAGCATGGATGATCGACCACAATCATGTCGTCCCCCTCCAGGGGCCGGTTCCGGGGGCATAGGTCACGAGTGCGAGGATCATGTGAATCGCGCTGTGTGTAGAAAACGCGCCAATTTGCCGATGGATACCTGAATGAGTGGGATTGATGAACTGGAGGCATTCTTAAAGAGGATGCCGGTTGCGTTCTATCGCACCTCGACGACGGGCGAGCTGGTAGAGGCCAATCCCGCCCTGGCCAACATCCTCGGGTACGACTCCGTCGAGGAGATGATGGCCCAGCTGCCCACCGTCGAGACGATCTATATGGATCCGGCACAGCGAGCCGACTGGCTGCATCGGATCGCCACCGAAGGCGTGATCATCGACTTCGACGTACAGCTGTCTCGACCCGACGGCAGCACGATCTGGGTCCGAGACTCGGCTCGAGCGGTGAGAGACGAGAAGGGGCAGATCCTCTACTACGAGGGGTCTCTGATCGACGTGACGGACAAGTTCGACGTCGGCAAGGCCAAGGACGACTTCATTGCCACGGTTTCCCACGAGTTGCGCAACCCGCTTGCAGCCATGCTCGGCCTTGGCCAGGAGCTCGCCGATCACTACGACACTTTCACCGACGAAGAGCGACGGGACATGGCGCAGATGATCGCCCGTCAGGCCGACGACGCGTCATGGCTGATCGAGGACCTCTTGGTGGCCTATCGCGACAACCTGAGCCAGGTCTCGGTTGCGCTCCAGGAGTTCGACGTCACCAAGGAGATCGAGCGAGTCCTCGAGGTCGTCGACTACCCGATCGACGTCAAGGTCCTGCAGGGCTCATCCCGGATCATGGCCGACCCCCGGCGGACGAGACAGATCCTGCGCAACCTCGTTTCCAACGCCCTGCGATACGGTGGCGAGCAGATCCAGATCAGCCTGGGCAAGGCCGGCGACCGCCTCGAGGTCAAGATCCAGGACTCGGGAAAGCCGATTCCCAACGGTGATGTCGAGCGCATCTTCCGTGCCTATGAGCGGGGGAGGGGCACCCCACACTCCGCATCGGTGGGTCTGGGCCTCAATGTTGCCCGCCGTCTGGCCCGCCTCATGGACGGTGATCTCACCTATCGGCATGAGGACGGATGGTCGGAGTTCGTCCTGTCGCTCCCCTCGGCTTGACGCCCGAGCACACCTACGATCCCTGAATGCGCGTACTCGTAACAGGCGGAGCCGGGTTCATCGGCAGCCACACGGTGGTCTCATTGATCGAGGCTGGTCATGAGCCGGTGATCGTCGACAACCTTGCCAACGCGAAGCGCTCCGTAACCTCCCGGATCGGGCGTATCGCCGGTCGCGAGCCGGAGTTCGTCGAGGCCGACGTGCGCGATCTCGACGCCATGGAGAAGGTCCTCCAGTCGGGATTCGATGCGTGTATCCATTTCGCCGCTCTCAAGGCGGTGGGCGAGTCGGTCGAGAAGCCGCTTCTCTACTACGACAACAACGTGGGCGGCACTTTCGCACTTCTCGAAGCACTGAGCGGAGCCAACGTGAAGACCTTTGTGTTCAGTTCGTCCGCCACTGTCTATGGCGATCCCGACCCCGCCTCCCTTCCGCTCCTGGAGTCGACACCGATCGGCACCGCCACCAACCCATACGGTTGGACCAAGATCATGATGGAGCAGATCCTTCGTGACGTCCGGGTGTCCGACCCGGACTGGTCGATCTCGCTGCTCCGCTATTTCAACCCGGTAGGGGCCCATCAGTCTGGGCTCCTCGGGGAGGATCCGTCAGGCGTGCCCAACAATCTCATGCCCTATGTCGCCAAGGTCGCCTCCGGTGAGCTGGCCCGGGTCAAGGTGTTCGGAAATGACTACCCGACTCCGGACGGCACCGGGGTGAGGGACTTCGTCCATGTGGCCGACCTCGCCGAAGGTCACGTCGCCGCACTGGAGAAGCGCGGAGGTGAACAGGGCGTGTTCACCTACAACCTGGGCACCGGGGAGGGTCACAGTGTCCTCGAGGTCATCGCCGCCTACGAGCGTCAGTCGGGCAAGCCGATCCCGTATGAGATCGTGGGACGCCGGGCAGGGGATGTCGCGGCGAACTGGGCCGACGTGGAGAAGGCCCGCGTCGAGCTGGGGTGGGAGACCAGCCGCGACCTCGACGACATGTGCGCCGATTCCTGGCGCTGGCAGCAAAGCCCTCGCTGACTGAAGCGTTTAGCCTCGCCACTTCAGTGAGCGATGTTCCAACGTATGACCTCCTCGAGGCCGCCCGGAGATGGATCGAAGGCGATCCCGATGCGAGGACCCGGGAGGCGCTCCAAGCACTCGTCGATGACGGCGATCGAGACGGATTGGCTGATGCGATGGGAGAGCCGCTCACATTTGGGACTGCCGGGATTCGGGGAGAGGTCGGGCCCGGTTCGGGCCGGATGAATCGAGCGACAGTTATCCGCACCACGAGGGGGCTCGCCGACCATCTCATCGCCAAGCACCTGGGTCCGCCGGAGCGGGCGGTGGCCCTGGGGTACGACGCCCGCCCCGACAGCCGTGCATTCGCCGAAGACACTGCAGGCGTTCTTGCTGCGGCCGGCATCCGTGTCACCTTCTTCTCTGAAGTCACGCCCACACCCTTGGTGGCGTTTGCCGCCAAGCACCTCGCCGCCCCGGCCGCGGTCGTGATCACTGCCAGCCACAATCCACCGACCGACAACGGGTACAAGGTCTATGACGGCAACGCCGCTCAGATCATCCCCCCGACGGACGCCGAGATCGCAGCTGCGATCGCCGGCGTGGGCCTCGCCATCGAAGCGCCTCGAATCGACGGTGTGTTCGCCGGCGGCTCCGATCTCGTCACGCCGATGCCCGACGACATCCTCGACGCCTACGAAATCGAGCTCGATTCCGCCCGCCCTAACCCTCAAATGTCCGACTTGAAGATCGTCTACACCCCGCTCCACGGTGTCGGTGGCGAGACTCTGGTCCGTCTCTGCAAATGGGCCAATCACGACGGCCTGATCCCGGTCCCGGAGCAAGCCCGGCCTGATGGGGCATTCCCCACCGTCACCTTCCCCAACCCCGAAGAGCCAGGCGCGCTCGATCTGGCGCTGGAGTTGGCCAGGGACGTCGACGCCGACCTGGTGCTTGCCAACGACCCCGACGCCGACCGCCTCGCCGCAGCTGTGCCCAACGCGGGGGAGTGGCGTCTGCTCAGTGGCAACGAGCTTGGTGCCCTGCTCGGCGATTACGTGCTCCGCTACTGGCGGCACGAGGAAACGCCGATCGTCGTCAACTCGGTCGTGTCCAGCCCGATGCTGGGGCGGATCGCGGCTCGGCGCGGAGCGGTCCACGACACGACGCTGACCGGATTCAAGTGGATCATCAATGCCGGTTTGGCTCTCGAGAGCGGGGGAGTGGGGCGCTTTGCATTCGGCTATGAGGAGGCGCTCGGTTACTCGGTAGGTCGGACGGTTCGCGACAAGGACGGGCTCAGCGCTGCCGTGGTCATGGCCGACCTCGCCGCCGAGGAGGACGCCTCGGGCCGGAGCGTGCTCGACCGGCTCCACGACCTGTGGGACGAAGTCGGGCTCTGGGTGAGCGCCCAGCAATCGATCGTAAGGGCCGGTCCGGAGGGGCAGGCCGCGCTAGTGGCAGCGGTCGATCGTCTCGGCAACGATCCTCCCGCCAACGTTCAGGGCCTCGAAGTGACCGGAACGACGGACTATCGCGTCGGCTCAGAAGAGCGACCGAAATGGCTGGGGGCACAGGACCTGATCGAAATGTCATTGGGCGAATCGGGCCGAGTCCTGGTGCGGCCAAGCGGCACCGAGCCCAAGCTCAAGATCTATGTCGACCTCAGCGGCCCGACCGGGCCCCACCACGATGCGGCGCATCAGAAACTCCTGGCCGAAGCGCAGTCAATGGCGCAGGCAGTGGGGGAGTGGCTCGAGGTGTGACCGGCTGATCAATGAGGTGAGCGCCTGAGGTGTTCCCGGTATAGATAGATCCATCCCAGCCCGTGGATCGCCACGCCCAGCAGCAGCAACACGGTGACCAGCGGGTATCCGGCGATGAGCCCGGCGAGGGCGGCGACGACGGCAAAACAGACCAGGGCGACACGCACGCCGTTCAAGGGCCCGAACATCTTCCGGAGCCTACTGGCTTGACCGGACACCGGGTTTAACCTGCGCCGAAATGCGGTCCCTGTTCCTGGTTCTCGTCGTCCTCATGGGGGCCTGCTCCGGCAACGCGGGGACTGAGGTCACGACGATCCTGGCCACGACTTCGACGTCGACGACCACCACCACCACGACAGCTCCCACTACCACCACGACCACTGAACCGCCACCGACCGTTCCCGAGATCGCACGAGCCCTGGTCACGCCGACGGGTGTCGTCGTCACGGTTCTCGAGGAGACGACAACCGGATACCAGGTGACGACGCCGTGCGGGAACGAGGCGACGGTCAACGAAGGAACACCGCTGGGAACGACACGGGTGGTCATCGACCCAGGCCACGGCGGTGAGGTTGACACCGGGGCGGCGGGGGCCAACGGGCTGATCGAAAAGCATCTCAACCTCGATGTGGCCCAAGCAGTCCAGGCCAAGCTGATCGTCCGAGGCATCGACGTGGTGCTCACCCGGACCGCGGACTATGCCTCCAGGTTGGGGGTGAGGGCCGGCCTGGCCGATCAGCTGGACGCCGACTTGCTCATCTCTGTGCATCACAACGCGCCGACGCCCGGGCCATCGGCTCGGCCCGGCACGGAGGTGTTCATCCAGAGCGCGTCAGAGGAATCGAGACGGCTCGGCGGATTGGTCTGGACCCGGGTGATGGCAGAGCTCTCCGACTTCGATATCGCATGGACTGCTGCTCCTGACGCCGGGGTGCTCACGGTCCTCAGCACACGAGGGAATGACGCCTACGGGATGATCAGTGGCCCACGAACCGTGAGCGTTCTCGCCGAGCTGGGGTACATCTCCAATCCCGCCGAAGCGGAGCTGTTTGCCACTTCGGAGTACGTGGATGCGGTGTCCAATGCCCTGACCGACGCTGCCGAGAACTACCTGACCACCGAGGCCACAGGGGCCGGATACGTGGCCGAGCCCAGAGTGTTCAATCCCCAGCCCGGGATCGGGGGGAGTCTCTGCGTCGACCCGGCTCTGGAGTAGTTGGGTTCACACTCTCCGACAGCAGCCGACCTGAACCATCCGACCCATCCCACTTGACATAACGTGGATTATGGGTGTTCCAGAGGAAATACCCGATTCCCCGTGACGTTCCGTTGCCTACTCGGTGCTTCGCTTGTCAATTCCACGGCGAAAGCTAAGAGAATCTCCTGGATCTGGCAAAAGGTCGTGTTCTAGTGCAGGAATGTGACACGTACTGCTGGCAAAATCTCGCGTTGCATTTTGTCCGTTGCCAGCGAGCGAGATCGAGTTAGGCCCATTAGGATTCACCATTGTGGGGAGCCACCTCACAGGGCTAAGGGAGGGAAGATGAGACGGGTGCTCATAGTTGCATTTCTCGCGGGGCTGATGGTTGTGGCGACTGCTGGAGCCGCATTCGCTGGCGAGGCGGGCGGATGCGCCTCCGTCTGTTCCGTCGGCGGTGCCGGAACAGGCGGCGAGAGTTCGGACGGCCAAGCCGACGGTTTCCGCCTTGAGGGGCAGAGCACCGGTTTCCCCGGCTCGACTTTTACCAACCAGGGCAGCGCGACTTATGGCGGACATATCGCGGTCACGGGCGCTTCAGAGGGCACGGCATCCGGTACGTTCACGCCGCAGGGAGTCTTGGTCGGACACTTCGACGGCGTCTCTGCCATCTTCTTCGGCCTGGAGGGCGATTGCAGCGGCGTTTGCGGGTAGGGAGCAAAAGAGACTCCCGGTTTCCCAGGAGCCTCCTTTCGATTTCGTGGTAGTTAGCTGCTCAATTCCGTGGTGACCAAGCGATCACTCCGAAGGACACAGCAATGACTGTCCACATCCAGGCGTGACCGACGCTGGCATCAGGATCTTTGCGAGACACTTGGATCCAAGCGAGGATTGAGCAACCTTTGAGGTCACTGTCCGACATGCGCTTTGAGGAATCCATCGATATCGACGTCGGGCAGCAGCGCGTCTGGGAGGTGCTCAGCGACATCGAAGCATGGCCGCGGCGTATCGAGACGGTCGACGTCGCCGAGCTGCTCACGCCCGCGCCGGTGACGAATGGCAGCCGGGTACGCCTCAAGCAACCCAAGCTGCCGGAGGGCACCTGGGACATAACCATCTGGGAGGCGCCGTCGTACTTTGAGATGCGCCAGAAGTCCGGTGGCGTCACCAGCGTCGCGGGCCACCGCGTCGAGGCGTTGGAGGGAGCCCGCTCGCGTCTGACACTAAGCGTGGATATGCAGGGATGGCTTGTCCCGATCGTCGGCCTATTTGCAAAGGGTATGACCACCCGTATGACGAGCGAGGCGCACGACATGAAGCGCGCTGCCGAATCAGTCGAAACGTGATGGTGCGACGCGTCGTAGAAGTATGCAGAATCCCGCCATCAAAGGACGTTCTGGCACAGCAAAAGGAGCTTCCGTTCCCCAGGAGGCCTCATTCGAGACGAAATGGCCCGCGGGCCGGCATGTGAGGAACAAACCTCCCCTGTCCTCCGTTGTAACGGGCACACATCCCCCATTGAAAGGCTGATGCATGGCCACCGTGGCCCTGACCAAGGAAAACTTCGACCAGACCATCCAGGAGAACGACACTGTTTTCATCGACTTCTGGGCGGAATGGTGTGGACCGTGTCGCATGTTCGCTCCGACCTACGAATCATCCTCGGAGCAGCATCCGGACATCGTGTTCGCCAAGGTGGACACCGAGGACCAGCCCCAGCTGGCCGGTACGTTCGGCATTCGTTCCATTCCCACCCTGATGATCTTTCGGGATCAGGTGATTCTCTACGCACAGCCGGGAGCGATCCCCGGGCACATGCTCGAGGACCTGATCACCAAGGTGAAGGAAGTCGACATGGACGAGGTTCGTGCCCAAATGGCAGAGCACGAGCATGGAGAGCATGACGACCACGATCACGACGATGCCCACGAGCACGCCCACTGAGGCTGCTCCCCCAGTTCTGACGCTCCTCGTATAGACCGGCGCCTGTCCGGCCGATCTAGCCTCCTCGGCGATGCCTATCGACGCAGCAGTCCTCGAGTCGATGCACACACTCGGTGTCACCTTCGAGGAGATGGACTGCGATCCGGAACTCGCCGAAACCGCCCGCTTCTGTGAGGTATACGGCGTCCCGCTGGATCGGTCGGCCAACACGATCCTGGTGGCCTCGCGACGACCCGAGGGCCATTTCGCGGCCTGTCTGGTGCTGGCCACGACGAGGCTCGACGTCAATGGGCTCGTCAGGCGACGATTTGGAGTCAAGAAAGTGAGCTTCGCCGACGCGGAGCAGACCAGAGAGCTCACCGGAATGGAGATCGGCGGTGTCACCATTTTCGGTCTCCCCGCCGACCTGCCGGTGTGGATCGATGCCGGAGTGCTGGGCCACGATTGGGTCGTTATCGGCGCCGGATCCCGGAGCGCCAAGATCCGATTGGACCCCCGACAGCTCGAAGGCCTCAACGGGTTCGAGATCGTCCCGGGCCTGGGCCGTGAAATCTCAGCCTGAGCGCCGCGCTGCCCGCCGTATCAAGAAGAAATAGCCGATGAGGCCGATCAGCGCGAAGCTGAACCATTGGATGGCGTATGCCAGATGTGGCCCCTCGTCGTCGAACGAGGGGGCCGGGGCGGCGATGGGCAGATCACCTTCCAGGTCGTCGAGCAGGGAGAGGTACACCGGCTCCAGCAGATAGGGCACCTGTTGCTGGATGCGTTCGATATCTACCCTGTTCAGGGTCTCCAGCCGGCCTTCCTCTGGATCGCTCGGGCCGAGGGCCCCGCGGGTCTGGCCGGGCCGCACCCAACCGGTCACTGTCACGGTCCCGTCCGGGGGCGGCACGGCCGTCGCGGGCACTTCATCAACGTCCAGCGGAACCCAGCCCCGATTGACCAGAACAGCAGTCCCCCTCTCCCCCAACAGGGGTGTGATGACGTGGAAACCGGCGACGCCCTGATGGACTTGACTCCTGATCAGTACCTCATCGGCAGGCTGGAAGACACCGGTGGCAGTGGCCTGACGGAATTCGAGGCTGTCCCGGTCGTCCCCTGCTGAGTCGAGCAGAACGCCGAGATCGTCCGCCTCCGCTGCGAAGCGTGACTCCCCCACCGTGTTGTTCAATTGCCGCTCTTCGAGCCTGCGAAGCTGCCAGAAGCCCAGGTTGATGAAGACTATGGCGAGGGCGACAACGACGACGTGGGCCACCAACCAACGTGGGGCCAGCAACCACCTCACCGATCAGGCGGCTAAGGGGATCTCATCGTCATCGAGCATGGCCAGTGCCGCCGCGTCGATGGTCGGCTCCTCACGTCGGATCGCACTCGGGACCGACATCAGCGGGCCGGCCGCGTCTACGGTCATGCGACCGGCCTCGATCAAAGCACGGGCGATGTCGTCGGTCCAGTACCAGGGCACGAGCAACCTCCGGATGACGTCGAGGGGACAGGGACGAGGCCACTGTACCCCCGATGTCAATACCTGAATTCATCAATGAAACCGGCCTAGACGACAATCGGTTCGAGATCCTCCACGTCCTTGACGTTGACCTGTTCGGCAACGACCTCGAGACGGGAACGGCGTCCCTCTGGCGCCTCCCAGAACCTTCGCTGCACCGACCCGCAAACCCAGACCCGGCGACCTTTCGCAGGCAGGACTTCGACGAGTTCATCCGACGGGTCCCACACTGTCACCGGCACAACGTCGACACGCCGCCGCGGCTCATCGCTTCGAACAGTGACCAGGAGCCGGATCAGCCGAGTTCCGCTCTCGAACGTCTTCAGCTCGGGGTCGACGGCAAGTCGTCCACACAGGACGACGAGGTTGAGATCCATGACACTCTCCCCTTCTCATGGTCGGGGAAGTGCGGACAGTTCGAGTCTGCCCGACAGCAGTGACAGATTCACCAGTGGTTGATCGGATCGCGGCTCCAACCCATGTCTCGAGCGCCGTGACAGGTCAGAGCAGTGCAGCGCGCAAGGCGTCAACGCCGTCGAAATCTGGCTCCTGCTCGTCGAGGGCGGCCAGCAGGCGTCTGGCGGCGTCCTTGTCGCCGGCGGCGAGGGCCACCTTGGCCGCCACGAACCACCGGCGAAGCTCGCCCGGCGAGGGAGAGGCGACGAGTCGGCCCGGTTTGATGACGTGCCACGCCTCGTGAGTCTTCCCCTGGTCGAGGAGGAAAGAGGCATAGACCACACGCGCCTCATGGCCAACCGTGGCGGAGGTGTCCAGGTCCTGGAGCAGATCCCAGGTCTTGGTCACGTCCCCGGGCCGGCCCAGGGCGCGGAGACAGTCCATCTCCACCGGCATGTGCATGACATCACCGGTCAGACGTCGGAACGTGCGCAACTCGCGCAATGCCTCTTCCCACTGGCCGGTGTGATAGGCGGACAACCCGAGCATCTCCCGGACTGTCGACGAACGAGGCGCCAGGTTCTTCGCCTTGCGCAGCTCGGGCAAGGCAGCTCCGTAGCGCTCGTCGGCAAATTGGTTCAGTGCCTTGGCCAGATGGTTCAGGGCGGGATCGCGGCGGTCCTTGGGGGTCGAGCGGAGGATCTCCTCCCGAACCCATTTGGGAAGCTGTCCCGAGCTCACCGAGGTGACAGTGCGATGCTCCCGTCGTTGGCCGGTGTCGTGAGTGTCACGTCGCTTTTCGCCGCTCTTACGCTGGTGTCTGTCCGGGCGATTGCTCAACGTGCCTTCCCTGGGGTGAAAAAACGAAGGGCCGCCAAACGCTAGTCGGCGGCCCTTCGACGATAATGCCCGGCGGTGACCTACTCTCCCAGGGGGTTGCCCCCCAAGTACCATCGGCGCTGGCGGGTTTCACTTCCGTGTTCGGAATGGGAACGGGTGGTTCCCCGCCGCTGTAGCCACCGGACAAAGCTTCGAGTCCCGGCAACCGAGGACTCCATAGCGAGCACAAATATCGAGGATTCATTCCAAGCCCTCGGCCTATTAGTACCGGTCCGCTGAACACATTGCTGTGCTTACACGTCCGGCCTATCAACCTGGTCTTCTACCAGGGGCCTTAACCGGTT
>JBEVJN010000033.1:0-13100 GCA_040510135.1 Acidimicrobiia bacterium
TCTGCGGGAAGGTGGATCTTCTCGACATGGTGACACTCCACCAATTGGAGGAGGAAGGTCTCGTCGAAGAGCCGAAGTTCATCCCTCCACCCTTCGATGACATCGCGGCCTTGGCGTCCACATTGAGCCTGGGTGGATTCACCGCCATGCTCGATTGGGAACGACTCGAGGCGGACTACTCGGTGCTCATCTGACCGGATACAGCGCTGTTACCGATCACGATCATTGTCGTCCCGAACAAGACCGCGATGCCGCCGCGAGGCGAGTCTGATTACCTCAAGACTGAGTCGCGGGAGCCGGTACCACGCCTAGCTGTTGCATCATGCTCATCGAATCCCAATTGACCCATTCGGAGATGAGCTGACCGCCTCGGACTTCCCAGATGCTGACCCCCGGGATCGTGAACGATTTATCGGTCGCAGGCATGCCCATGAACTCGCCTTTGTGCGTCCCGGTCATCGTCACACGGCTCACGACCTTGTCCCCTTCGGCGACCTGCTCGTCGACGGTGGCAGTCAGGTCTGGGAATGCCGCCCGCAGGCTGGTGATGAGGTCTTTGAGCCCGCTGATACCCTGAGGTGCCGGCTCGACTACTCCCCGTACCATCTCGAACTGAGGATGGCAGACAGCACAGATCGCATCGAGTGATTCCATATCTCCGCGGCTCACGACATCGCTGAACCAGCGCTGGACGATGGCCTTGTTCTCGTCGGTGCTCACCCGAATCCTCCTAGCGTTGGCGCGGCTTTCGTACGGCCGTCCGATTGGAACCGAGCGTACAACGAGCCGCTGCCGCCTGCCGCCGATTCTTGTGCTCTCGCGGCCCAAACGCCGCCTCTGCGGCAATCAGATCGAGCCGGCCAACCACGCGGTAAACGGCGGGGGCACCTCATCCGAGACCACAGCCGGCCCCGAATGGAAGGCATGAGCCAAATGACGAACAAGAGGACGCCGGCCGGGACGACCCGTCTGGTCGAGCAACGGTGGGTTGCCAGACCACAGTCTGAGGTCTTTGCCTACACCGCCGACTTCTCCAATATCCAGGATTGGGATCCCGGAGTGGTGAGCTCGAACAAGATCACCGAAGGACCGGTCGGAGTGGGGACCCGTTACGACCTCGAAGTCAGATTCGGTGCTGGTACCAGCCCCATGGTCTATGAGATAGCGGTCTATGAGCCAGACCACAGAGTCGTCCTCGCCGGCCGCGGCGAGAAGCTCCTTGCAACGGATGAGATTCGGTTCGCCACCCACGACAACATGACCGTGATCGACTACACGGCGGATCTCAGCTTTCTCAACTTCTTCAAGTACCTCGGGCCGTTGCTGCGGCCGCGACTCGAGAAGGTGGGAGAAGACGCACTCAACGGGTTGGTGCAAGCACTCGACCGATGAGCAGGCTCCGCATCGCATCCTTCACCAATCTCGGTTATCTCCTCCACGCCCGGGATTTCGACCCGATCGAAGCCGACATGACCGCCAAGACCGTGGTCGTCACCGGAGCCAATGGCGGGCTCGGTCTCGAGACGAGCCGGCAACTGGCCACGCTCGGCGCTCGGGTGATCATGGTGGGGAGGAGCGAGCAGAAGCTCCGGGAGGCTCGGGAGACGGTTGACGGCGCGGCTTCGATAATGGTGGCGGATCTCGGTTTGATGGCAGAAGTTCGGGATGTCGGCGAGCGGATCCTGAAATCGGAACCACGTGTTGACGTCTTGGTGAACAACGTGGGCGTCCTGCTTCCCCGGCGGGAGATCACGACCGAGGGCTTGGAGAAGACGCTGGCAACCAATCTCGCCGGTCATTTCCTCCTCACCAACCTCTTGACCTCGAGGCTTCTCGAATCCGCACCCGCCCGCGTGATCAATGTCAGTTCGGGCGGGATGTACTCGGAGAGGATCGATCCGGAGGATCTCCAGCTCACCGGGAGGGAATACAGCGGGACCACGGCTTACGCCCACGCCAAGAGGGGTCAGGTGATTCTGACCGAGATGTGGGCCGAGCGCTTTCCGGATCGCCGAATCGTCTTCCATTCGATGCACCCGGGCTGGGCGGCGACGGCCGGAGTCGCCCAGTCGCTGCCGACGTTCAACAAGGTGATGAAGCCGTTCCTGAGGACGCCGCGAGAGGGGGCGGACACCATCGTGTGGCTGGCCGCCGCCCCGAAACCGGCGGCCAGCACCGGCCGCTTCTGGTTCGACCGTGAGATTGCGCCGACCCATCTGAAGAACTCGACCAGGGAGACGCTGGAAGACCGAATCCGGCTTTGGGATGCCCTGGTGGCCTTGACCGGCAGCGACGTCGCGGTGAGTTGACTTCGGCCGGAATCAGATGAACGAGGTCGACGCAGGCCTTCCCTCGATCTCGGGTCAGCCGTCGGCGCCCCTTACGTCCACCACCCACGAGTCCACCTCGGCCCACAGCCGGAAGAGCCATTCGGTGCGCGCCTCGTCGTCTTCGGGAATCGCCGAGCGTGGCACCCGCCAGAAGGACA
The DNA here is from genome assembly GCA_040510135.1 of Acidimicrobiia bacterium. GTDB lineage: Bacteria > Actinomycetota > Acidimicrobiia > Spongiisociales > ZC4RG35 > JARDZU01. The sequence continues at coordinate 2,489 of JBEVJN010000033.1, forward strand.
GTTCGACCCGGCTTCCCACGAGGCCTCCACCCCAGATGTCAGACACCCGCGCAAACCCCTCGAGGCCGCGATGGGCCAGGACGACGACATCGGCGTTACTGGCCTCGAGGAGCGCCAGGGTCCCACCCGGCCGCGGCGGCAACACACGACGGTAGCCCGAGACGATCTCACCCAGGACACCGCCGGCTCGGCGCCATCGTTGCGAATACTCCACCCTCTTCTCTTCCGAATAGCGAGTTCCCTCCGGATAGATGAGGACTCCCTCATTCGCGGCAAGTGACTCTGCGATGCGCCGCAAAGCTGCCAACTCATCGGCCGTGGTCCCCGATCGATCGATGAAGTAGTTGGGCAAGCGGTTGCCGCCGATGTCGAGGGCGGGGTCCACCAGGAGCTCCTTCTTGAGTACATAGCGAAGCTTGATCCCGTAGGGCCGTACCACGTATCGGCCGGGCAGCATCGTGTCGATCATCGAGGTATGGCGCGAGAGGAGAAGGATCGGCCCGGGCGGGATGGCCCCTCGGCCTTCCTCGACGAAGACGAGGGCGAATGCGAGAGTCAGGGCATCGAAGTTCCAGTCGAGCCAGGCTCGCTGCGCCCTGTAGGTGAGTCTCGTGGAAGTGCTGTCGGGCAAGAATCCCAGGACTGTGAGGACGATGATCGCCCAGCCCTCGCCGAGGAGGTACAGCCAGCCGAATACCAGCATCCTCAGGCTCATGGCGGGCCTGCGGTCTGCCAGCCACCGGATGAGGTCGACCAGGGCGGCGAGCGAAAGCAGAATCGGCAGGAGACCCGTGACCACGACCAATAACAGGTAGGCGGTGGTGACTGTTAGAAGGCGACGGGAAACGGGGCGGCTGAACATCGGTGAACGCGCCCCTCGTCACCTTTCCGTGGCGACTGCGACCACGTCACCGGCGCTGACAGTGGCTCCGCCAGTGGCCTCCCGGGTGAGGGCGAAGCCGGCCACCGGCCCGTCCCAGGTAAACGGCGCAGGTCGGGGGTCGCTGCCGAGGACACCGCCAGAGATCACCGACTCGTCGACGGTGATGACCCAGAGCTGATATGTCCTCGATCGATGGAGAGAAGGGAGTCGGTCGGTCGGGATGAGATAGCCCTCGCCGGTATCGGTGAGGATCACTTCGCCCAGTGACATCCCGTCGACCAGGAAATCGCCGACATACGCCTCCGGCTGCGCGGCGGCTCGTTGTGCCGAGGCAACGATCACCTCGGTGCGGGTCCGCTCGCTGGAGAACGGACTACCGACAACGATCCCAAGTAGGACCGCGGCTGCTGCCGAGATGGGAAGGAGCCGGTTGACTGCTCGCCGTGGCGGAGCGTGCTGGCTCGATCCGATGTCGATCACCTCGGCCGTATGGTCGATCGGCGCGGACTCTGCTTCGATCGACGCCACTATGCGTTCCCAGACGTGGCGGGGCGCGGCTCGGTCCGTGCTCAGGGAAGCCACTACCGAGAGGTATTGCCCGAGCTCTTCCAGGCAAACCGGACAGGAATCGAGATGCGCGTCCACCGCGAACGTCTCTGGCTCGAGCAGCGCACCCAGCGCATAGAGCGGGATCAGCTGGCGCGGTGCATGCGAGCTCATGTCGACATGCCCGCTAGCGAGACCGACAGCTTCCTCATGCCGCTCCGAATTCGGCTCTTCACTGTCCCTTCAGGTTGACCGAGTCGGTTGGCGACCTCGACGTAGCTGAGCCCCCCCAGATAGGCGAGGGCGATGGCCTCGCGCTCGCCGTCGGCGAGGTCGTCGAGGGCCCTGCGCACGTTCTCGGAGAGATCCCGCGCCCACACCTCTTCTGCCACGTCGTAGTAGTCGGGGTCCGGGGGCTTCTCTTCGCGACGGGACCTAGCCACTTCAGATCGCACTATGTCAACAGCCCTCCGGTGGGCAATGGTCAAGAGAAACGTCCGTAGCGAGCCACGCTCGGCGTCGAATTTCTCGGGTGCCTCCCAGAAACCGAGGAACGTGTCCTGGACGACGTCATCGGCCAGGGTCTCATCTCGAAGGACTCTCATCGCCAAAGACTTGATCGCCCCGCCGAAAGCATTGAACGTTGTCTCGATTGCCGATCGGTCACCTTTGACCACTCGGTCAACCAGTTCGGCGTCTGGCGTCATCATGAGGAGAGACGACGGACCGGCATGGGTCAACGATGCTATTGGACCCACGAGGGGCCGTTCAGTCGTCAGCATGAGCCCCGCTGCGGCCCGGCAGAATCCGCGTGGTCGAATCGCTGTGACGAATCTCTGGCGATGACTCGGAGGCCTCGGCCGCTCGTGCGATCCGCTTTGCCATTCGCCCGAAGATCAACAGATGAAACGGTGACATGACCCACCAATAGAGTCGACCCAGCAGGCCGCGTGGAACAAAGAGCGCGGTCTGCTTCAGAATCGACCCACCGGGGTCCGGTATCGCCTCGAAAGCCAGCCAAGCCTCTCCGGGGAGTCTCATCTCGGCGAACAGCTGAATTGCTCGGCCTGCTTCGACGCTGACGACCCTCCAGAAGTCGAGTGCATCACCAGGCCGCAGATTTTCGGGGTGACGGCGGCCCCGTCTCAACCCGACGCCTCCGATCAATGTGTCGACCAGGCCACGAAACCCCCACGCCCAATTCATGGCGTAGTAGCCCACCTCGCCTCCAATGCGCGAGAAGGCCCAGAACAGCCTCTCCGGCCCGGCCCGACTTGATACTTCCTGCCGGTCGCTCAAGACGGTGCCTCCCGCCCAATCCGGATCGCTGGGAAACGCCTGGGCGGCGCCGGGCGAGGCGTCGGACCATCGGGTATCCACCTCGAGGTCGATGGACCGCTTCAAGGCTCTGGTCACTGCTTCCCGATAGCCGGTCAGCGGCCCGGCCAAGTCCCTGGCATAGGAGTTGTCGGACACCACCACTTCGACGCCAAGACTCTCCACCAGTGGTTTCGCCACACCCGTTGGCAGGGGTGTGACCAGGCCAACCCAATGACTCGAGAGCCATGGAGACAGCACCGGGACCGGGATGATCCAGCGTCTGGGCAGACCGGCGGCCTCGGCGTAGACACGCATCATCTCCTCGTAGCTCAGCTGTTCGGGCCCTCCGATCTCATAGACGTGGGTCTTGCCGCCCGGTTCCGAGATGGCCTTATCCAGGATCTCGAGGACGTCTGCGACGGCAATCGGCTGACATCGGGTCCGCACCCATTTAGGCGTCACCATCACCGGTAGGACCTCGGTCAGGTATCGCAGCATCTCGAACGAGACCGAACCCGAGCCAATGATCACGGCGGCTCGCAGCTCGGTGACCGGAGTAGGCCCGTCGGCGAGGATGCTGCCGACTTCTTGCCTGCTCAACAGGTGACGGCTCAGCCCATCTCCACGCCCCAAGCCGCCGAGATAGACGATCCGATCGATGCTCCCCTTCGCAGCGGCGTCCCGAAAGTTCCGCGCAGCCAGCCGATCGCGTTCTCTGAAGTCGTGATCGCCCGCCTCCATGGAGTGGACCAGGTAGTAGGCCGCCTCGCAGCCGGCCATTGCCTCGTCCAGGCTTTCCGGGTCGAGCACATCGCCTTTGGCCACCTCGATCTCACCGCGCCGTGGGTGCCCGTCGAGTCGCTCGGGGTTGCGGGTGAGACACCGGACCTGGTGGCCGGCGGCCAGAAGAATCGGGATCAGTCGGCCCCCGATGTATCCGGTCGCTCCAGTCACCAGGACTCTCATTGGATACGCAGGCGCTCACTCATCCTCCCCAATTCGGATCCGCGGGCCGAATCGGATGATCCCGGCACCCCGGGAAGAAACCGCATGCCCTCGAAATCCGTAGGCGTGCCCCGCTCCGAACTCAGGGCATGGGACATGACATCGCCATCGTCGGCACCGGCATATCCGGTCTGGGAGCTGCCTGGGCATTGTCGACTGACCACAACCTGACCGTCTATGAGTCCACTGACCGGATCGGCGGGCACACCAACACCGTCGAGGTGGACACACCACAGGGACCTGTCCCGGTCGACACCGGTTTCATCGTCTACAACGAGGTGACATATCCCAACCTGACCCGGCTCTTCGATGCATTGGACGTTCCCACCCAGGCCAGTGACATGTCTTTTGCGTTCTCCGTCGACCGGGAGTTCGAGTACGCGGCCAGCATGGCGGGGGTGCTGTCAGCACCGCGCAATCTGAGAAAAGCGCGGTTCCTGAAGATGCTTCTCGACATCAACCGATTCCGGCGAACCGGTGCTCGGCACGAAGCCCGCAACGATGAGACCATCGGCGAGCTCCTGAGCCGTCATGGTTACTCCGCCGGCTTCCTGACCGACTACTTGTTCCCGATGACGGGAGCCATCTGGTCGACGAGCCTCGACGAGATCAACCAGTTTCCTGCCCGAACGATCCTCAGTTTCCTCCACAACCACGGGTTGATCGAAATCGCCGGCCGACCGACGTGGAGATCGGTGAGGGGTGGCAGCCGGGAGTACTTGAGACGAGTCACCAACGGATTCGAACACAAGATCAGATTGGCCTCACCGGTCACGAGGGTGACCCGCGCCTTGGGTAGGGTCATCGTGGAGTCGAAGGGCGAGTCCAGGGTTTTCGACCAGGTGATCCTGGCGACACACTCCGACCAGGCCCTCCAAATCCTTGGCGAGGAGGCCACCCAGCAGGAGCGCTCCGCGCTGGCCGCGATTCGCTATCAGCCCAATCTCGCCATCCTCCACAGCGATCCACGGCTCATGCCGGCCAACCGACGAGTGTGGTCGAGCTGGAATGCCATGACCACCCAGAGCGAGGCGAAGGTGAGTTCGGCCTCGGTCACCTACTGGATGAATCGCTTGCAGAGCCTGAAGACCGACCTACCGCTTTTCGTCTCACTCAATCCGCTGCGGGAGCCGGACCCCGCCCTCATCCATGGCACGTTCAGATATGCCCATCCCCAGTTCGATGTCGGTGCGGTCAAGGCCCAGGAGGCACTTACACGCGTCCAGGGCCTCAACAACACGTGGTTCGCCGGCGCCTATCTGGGCTACGGCTTCCACGAGGACGGTCTTCAGTCGGGGCTGAACGTGGCGGCAGCGCTCGGTAGCCCTGCACCATGGCACGGCACCTTCGAGCAGGTCAGCTCCGCGGCATCGGTTGTCGACCTGGGGGCAGCGGCATGAGTAGTCACCGGTCGGTGTTGTATCGAGGCAAGGTGAGGCACACGCGTCTCCGCCCTTTCCACCACGATTTCGAGTACAGGGTGTATTACGGGATGTTCGATCTTGACGAGCTCGAGGGCCTGGCCAGAGATCTGAAGCTCTTCTCGATCGGACGATTCAACCTCTACGGGTTCGACCCGAGCGACCATGGCGTGGAGCGAATCGGGGATCTCAGACCCTGGGTGGAGTCCACACTGGCCGGCGCCGGAGTCGACCTGGAGGGAGGACGGGTGACCCTGTTGACCTTTCCTCGCGTGCTCGGCTACGTGTTCAATCCAATCAGCGTGTGGTACTGCTTCGGCCCGGACCGGCAACTGCGAGCGGTGATACACGAAGTGAGGAACACGTTTGGAGGCCGACATGTCTACGTGGTCCCAATCCGCGACCCCGCCGACATACGGCATGACATCGAGAAGAGACTCTATGTCTCGCCTTTCAACGGGATGGACCAGACCTATCACTTCAGGATGAACCTGCCCGGCGATTACCTGGCGCTGTCGATCGAACAGACAGATCGAAACGGAAAATTGTTCCGGGCCGGCTTACGCCTACGGAAGCTCCCGCTCACGGATTGCAACCTATTGAGGCTGTTCCTGGCCCACCCCCTGGTGACGGTGCATGTCATCGCCGGCATCCACTGGCAGGCGCTCCGTCTGTGGCTGAAGGGCGCCTCATATCATAAGAGGCCCGAGCCGTCGCCCGACGACGTGACCATCGTCGGCAACATGAGCCTCCCGGCGTGAGCTTCGCTACAAAGATCGGCCTGCGGATCTTCTCCAGTCTGGCCCGCATGGGTCACCTGAAGCTCACTCTCCCCGGTGGGCGGACACAGCACATCGGAGCCGGTTCGCCGTCAGCTGAGCTGACCATCCACAGCAACACGGCGGTGTTCGACATCGTCCGCTCCGGTCTCATCGGCTTCGCCGAAGCACATATGGATGGGCGCATCGACACGCCTGACCTGGCCGCCGTCGTCGATTGGGGCGTGGCGAACCAGGTGGCGTGGTTCGAACACCCTTTGGCCAGGGCGACCCGTCCTTTGCGCAGGGTGTGGCAGCGGATACGGCCGGGACGCAGGCATCCACGGGTCCGCACCATGAACGACCACTACAACCTGGGCAACGAGTTCTACGAGAATTGGCTCGACGAGACCATGACGTACTCCTCGGCGCGATTCCATCGGCCCGACGAGTCTCTCGATCAAGCGCAGAGAAACAAGTATCGTTCGATCGCCGATCACGCCGGGATCAGACCCGGGATGCGAGTCTTGGAGATAGGTTGTGGCTGGGGTGGCTTCGCCGAGTACGCGGCCTCGGAAAGAGACTGCAATGTGGTTGCCATCACCCTGTCCACCGAGCAAGCCGAATACGCCCGCAAACGCATCGTCGAACGCGGGCTCTCGGAACGAGTCGAGGTACTGGTTGAGGACTTCCGTGAGGTGGAGGGGCATTTCGATGCCATCGTCTCGATCGAGATGATCGAGTCCGTCGATGAAACCCACTGGCCGGCTCTGTTCGAGACGATTTCCCGCAGCCTCGGTTCGGGATCGAAAGCTGCGATGCAGATCATCACCATCGATGACTCCGAGTGGGAGCGTTACCGCTCACGGGCAGACTTCATCCAGCAGTACATCTTCCCGGGAGGCCAGATTCCCGCACCCAAGGTGCTGCGGAGATTGGCGGCTGGCGCTGATCTCGACGTCGAGAAGATCGAGACTTTTGGGCTCGACTACGCACGCACCCTGGCCGAGTGGCGGATGCGCTTTGGGGCGGTCTGGCCGGAGCTCTCGGCCGAACATGGCCTCGATGAGAGATTCCGTCGGATGTGGGATCTGTATCTGACGCTGTGCGAGGCCGGCTTCCGCATCGGCCGCATCAACGTCGAGCAGTGGGTGTTTGCCCGCTGAACGAGCCGGGGGAGGACCCGGCCGGTCGCCCAGGGCCGGGAGTCGATCGGATCAGTGAGAGCTGTTCCCAGCCTGCGAAGAGCCTTCGTAGAATCCACGAATGGAGCAGTCTCGACTCTCGGAAGTCCAGTTGGGGATCACCGCTGCCGCCATCGCCGGCGATCATGCTTCGCTCTATCGGCTGGTGGCCGAGCTGCTCGATGATGGCGTGCCGTTCGAAACGGTGCTCTTCGACGTCCTCCTGCGGTCTGAGCGGGACGTCGGCCTTCGCTGGCAGGCGGGGGATTACCTCGTGTCGGAGGAGCACGCCGCAACCGCCTCCCTGGAGACGGTGATCGCGTTGCTGGCGGGCTCGTTCGACCGACCCCAAGATGGAACCTTCGTCGTCGTGGCCGCGGCGCAGGGGGACACTCACTCGTTACCCGCCCGGGCGGTGGCGGCGCATCTTCTCTTCCTGGGTTATCGAACCACCTTCCTAGGCGCCGACATCCTGGCGTCCGATCTGGGTGAGTACCTGGAGTCGGAGCCACCCGACGCGGTCGTGTTGTCCTGTGCGATGAGCAACCATCTCCTCGGGGCGCGCGCTTCCGTGAAAGCGAGTCATGACGTCGCAGTGCCGGTCCTGGTGGGGGGAAGGGCCTTTGGCGAGAATGGATTATGGGCCCCGGGAGTCGGCGCAGATGCCTGGGTGGCAGAGCCCCGAGACGTCGCAACACATCTCGAGACATGGTCGCCGGATCCGGTGGCCGCCGAAGCCGGCGCCAAGAACCCCGGTGGGTTGCTGGAAGGTGTCATCGACCAGCACAACGCCGTGCTGGCGGAAGCCGAGCGCCGCCTAGCCGACTCGATCGGTGAGCCGGTTAGCGCCCGGCTCCGCAACGAGCTGGCAATTGCCCTGGAAGCAACCGAGGCGTCGATGCTCGTCGAGGACGCCACGCTCCTCTCCCACTTTCTCGAGTGGCAACGACAGACCCTCGATGCGCACGGCTTGGCGAACCACACCAGCCCCGTCGAGCCCCTCGTCGGCGCTCTGGAAACCATCTCGCCGGAGGCGGCCGCCTGGGTCGACCAAGCCGCCGGCCGAGCCGACGCCTGAGCCGCCCCGGTGCCGACCGGATCCCTTCCCTTGGACGGACGAGGTCATTGCGCGCCGCCAGAGGTGGGTCCTTTGCGACTCGAACTCACACCAACGGGTTGATCGGACCCGTGCCACCATTAGGAACATGGAGTCCCGTGTAGTGCTGGCCAGGGACGGTCGTGATCGGTTCCGCTGAACATCCGCAGAGTCTGGACGGGGTAGTCGAAGCCATCGCCGGCGTGGTGCGGAAGGCGAAGAACTCGGAGAGTCGTTTCGGGTTCTTTGCAGCCATGTACAGCGGCGTGACCGTGCAGGTCCGAGCTGGGGTGGAGTCCGATCTGTTCGAGGATGGCCCTCGGATGGAGAGGTTGGCCACTACGTTCGCCGCGGTACCTCGACGCCCTGGATCAGTTCCGCGGTGGGAGTCAGCCAAGTAGGTGTTGGGACTTCGCCTTCCGGTCGGCGGAAATGTGGCGGCCCCTCATTCTCCAACACCTCCTGTTGGGAATAAACGCGCACATCAATCTCGACCTCGGTATTGCGGCCGCCCAGACCTCACCTGGCGATGATCTTCCAGACCTTCGAAACGACTTCGTGGAGATCAACCGTGTGTTGGTTCGCCAGGTAGACGGAATACGGGAACGATCGGAGAACTATCTCCTTGGATTGGGCTCCTCGGGCGGGTCGATCCAAGTGCCGGTCGAGCCATAGTCAATGTCAGCATCGAGCGAGCACGAGACCTGGCCTGGACCGTGGCCGAACTCCTCGCCGGCCTTCCGGAGGAACGATGGCCTGAGCACGTCGATGTCCCAGACAGAAATGCCCGGTCACTTGCCCGGTTGGTCCGCGACCCTCCCGCCGTGATCCTCAAGGCTGGTCTACGCATAATCCGAGTTCGAGAAATGAACGATGTCCGGCAGGCGATCGAGAGGCTCGAAAGGCCGGCGTAGGGTGAACGCGGCGCAGTGGGATACCCAAGCGCGGTAAGGCTCAACCAACGGGTTAAAAGTGCGTCGGACGCCGTTCCGTCCGTTTTCTCGTGTCGCGTTCTGCGAGGCATTAGCAGGGATTCGGCGCCAGCTAGATCGCGTTTCATGTCCTCCCGTGGGGTCCTGTTTCCGTCTGGCGTTTTGCAGATTGGTTTGCACGCCTGGATGAGGATTGAGCCTCGTCGATCGACAACCGATCTCGGTGACGTGGAGTCTGCGCCGGTGGAACATGATCTCGTTTGACTCACTCAGCGTTCTTCGGGATCGGCTCGTGGCCTTTTTCGGAGGCCGGTATTCCATGAGAAGCATCGTGGCGTCGTCGCGCAGGCCGACGCTGGAAAAGCTGATGATGCTGTCGGCAAGGTGTCGAACGGTCTCTTGGACAGGTAGGTTCTCCAGCGATGCGCGGACCAGTAGGTCGCTCAGTTGGTCGTCGCCGAAGAAGGATCCGTGCGTGGATCGAGCCTCGGTGATGCCGTCTGTGTAGAAGAGCACTCGGTCGCCTGGCTGGAGGGCCTGCTCAGCGACCTCCCTAACCGGGCCGCCGAGACCGAACGGTACTGACGGCGTGCAGAGCAGCGGTCCGGCGTAGGTGCCGTTGCGCACCAGCATCGGCAGGACGTGACCGGCGTTGATCCACGTGAGGGTTCCGCCCTGCAGGTCCAACGTTCCAATGAGGCCGGTGACGAAATACGAGTCTCCGAACTGCGCCGCGATCGCGCGGTCGGCGTTGTCGTAGGCGGCGGAGATGCTGAATCGAGCGCGGCGCGAGTTCCGCAGGCTGTTTATTGCAGCCGCTGACATCAGCACCGCTGACATACCGCGGCCGATCGCATCAACAATCGCGAAGTCGAGACGTGATGCGTCAAACGCATAGTCGAACGAGTCCCCACCGATCTCGTATGCGGGCTCGAGGATGCCGCCGAGCGCGACCTGTTCGGTCGAGCAAGCCAGCGGCGGCAACAGGTCCCATTGCACCTCCGACGCGGCCGACAGCGGTTCCGATCGGCGAGCACGATCGGCCGTATCGGTATAGCGACCCTTAACGATCCACGCCATCACAAAAACCGCGACGATCGCGTCAAGAAGTTGGGGCGCGGGGCCGTCCCACACTTCGAAGTCGAGCTCCAAGATGCCGATCGGGCTCGATCCTTCGGCCAGTGGCACCAAGACAACTGTGGGGTCCGTTCGCACCATCTGGATTTGACCGCTGGTGAATACTCGTCCAATCAGGGTTCCCGCGACCGTTTGCGGGGGACCCACGGGGCCCCGCCCGTCGATCTGCTGCAGACGTCGGAGCGAGTAGTCCGCCACATAGAACCGGGCCGCCTTGGCCCTCAGGAGTTCACACATCAGGTCGAGAAGTTCGAGCACCTCGGTCGGCGACGTCCGCGTCGACTCGTCCACCATCCGGGCAAGGTCAGCTTCGATCTGGTCCGACTCCAC
>JBEVJN010000034.1:0-35577 GCA_040510135.1 Acidimicrobiia bacterium
CATAGAACCGGGCCGCCTTGGCCCTCAGGAGTTCACACATCAGGTCGAGAAGTTCGAGCACCTCGGTCGGCGACGTCCGCGTCGACTCGTCCACCATCCGGGCAAGGTCAGCTTCGATCTGGTCCGACTCCACTGGCCCCTCGGTCCCACTGATGATCGCTGAGCGTACCACTAGGACCACAGCCCCTTCCTGGACTACGACTCTCCCGCAGCGGGATCGAGGAGTTCACCGAGTCCCTCCGACTCGGCACCTCGATCCGCTCTCGACGGGCTTGCTGGGAGTTGTGGGACCGCGATCCAGACGCGCTCGGCCGGTCGACCTGGCCTTCGACGTGTAGTGGGTCCCGTGGGACTCGAACCCACAACCAACGGGTTAAAAGTCCGCCGGACGTTGTTGCGTCGTCTGTCCTCTAGTCGCGTTCTGCGAGGCGAAATCAGGGTTTCAGGGTCGAACGTGTGCTGGTTGTGTCCTCTCGTGCGGTGCTGTGTCCTCCACGGCGTTTGCAGATCGGTTTGCAGAACAGAGCCTGAGCCGAAGCCGTCTCTCATATGATCCGACGCGCGGACAGCCACCGTCGAACGTTCGCGGAAGGGCGATCGCACCTCGCCGCCATTACGACGACAAGGCTCGAAACGGTCGACCTCGATCACCGTCGATGGATTATGAAAACCCCAGACAGGCTCGCCAATCGAGCGGAACCGGGTGCCTTCACCAAACGGTCCGTCGGTCAGGGGGTTTGAAACCAATCCTCATTTGATGCTTCCTGTCAGGTCCATTCCGTAGCCGCGCCACTGTGACCAGGCCAACCATCGGTCTGCCCATGAGAACCCGGCGACATTTTCGTAGTCGTTGTTCTGGAAGGTGATGTTTCGCGTGGTGAATATGGAATGTTCGCCTACGTCCTGGGCCGCGCCTGTCCTTCCCGATCTGATCACTGTGTTGTCGTGAACGGAGACATTCCTCAGGAGGTAAGGCCCGAGTGCCCCAGATCCTCGGTCCTGTTGGATCAGGGTGATCCCGTTGTAGTTGTCCTGGACGACGTTGCCGGAGATCTCCACGTTCTGGCTACCGGCGATCATGATCCCGCCTTCCCACAGCCAGCCCCGGCTACGGAACCCATTGCCCCGAACCTGGTTGTTGCGGATCGTTGCCGAGTAGGAGATCTCATGGAAGATGCCTGCACCCGAATTGCCCTCGACGACATTGTTCTCGTAGAGGGTGTTGACGTTGTCGGTGTCGGTCCACAGGCCTGGGCCGTTGTTGTCATGTACGAAGTTGCCACGGACGATGAGATTCTCCGTGTCACCGAACTTGGACCCACCCGCCTCGTAATACTCGTAGGCACCAGTGGTGTTGTTCCTGTAGATCTCGTTACCTTCGACCAGCGCTCCGGAACTTCGCACCCAAGAGACCTCGATGCCGATGACACCGTTGTCATGGATCCTGTTATTACGGGCGATCGACCCCTCGGATAGAGCCAATCCGGAATAGCTGTTGTGGTGCAGGTCGCAGTTCTCGACTGTCCAGCCGATCCCCGCCGCCGCCCCCCCGTAGGTTCGTGCCGTGATCGGTGCGTACTGATCGTCCGGGCTGTAATTGCGGATCTCCAAACCCTTGACGGTCACGTTGTTTGCGCGATTAGGTTGCACCGCCCAATCGGTGACGTTTCTACCGTCCATGACCGCTCCCGGCTGACCAACCAGCGCGTCGCCATGTTTCAGATTGGCGGTTTGCCCGTAATGCACCCCCGACTCGACGACAAAGGTCGTGCCGGCAGATTCAGCCGCAATGATCGGATTCCAGCTGACACCGATTGGAAGCAATGTTGCGGCTGGCGGAGGCGGGTTGATCGGGGTCAAGCCCAGGGCTCGCATCAGGAAGGCTGCCATCTGACCACGGGTCACGTTGTCCTCGGGGCAGAAGCGGTCGTTGAACGGTGGATTGCAACCCTGAGTGATCCCTGCGGTGCCGAGCCGGTCGATCGCCAGCTCGAAGATCGATGTGTTGTCGTCGACGAAATGGTCGGTGGTCGAGCCGGGCAGATTCTCTGCTCTCGATAAGAAGGCGGCCATTTCCCCGCGGGTGATCGTGTCGTCTCCGCAGTAGATACCCGGGCCACAGCCGTGGGTGAGGCCGGCCTGAGCGAGGCGATTGGCAGCGTCCTCGTACACCTTCCCGGTGTCATCAGTGAAGAAGTCACTTGCGGCAGCGGACAGGTTGTACGCACGAACGATGAAGATCGCCATCTGCCCTCGGGTCACGTGGTCTTCTGGACAGAAGCGAGTGTTCGCTGGTGGATTGCATCCTCGGGTGATTCCTTCGGCTGCGATCGCTTCGATAGCGCCTTCGAAGGTATGGCCGTTGTCATCGGTGAAGGTGCCACCGGGCGGTAATGCAGCCAGAGCGACGGTGGCGGTTACAACCACCAGAACCGTGGTGGCGCCGATCAGCTTCCACTTCCCCATGGGGACCGCCTTCTCTGGTCGAGTGGTGACCTGCACCGTAGCGAAGCCTCAGAGACCGCAGCGGGTACAGCCAGGTGAGATCCTGGCGGTGGGACCTGGCGAGGACCCGAAAGCGCCATTTCGCATGTTGCTGGTCGACGGAGTCGGGATCAGACGACGAATGACTGGCACAGGGCCGACGACACTGACCCCGCCAACTGGGGGGGGGTCGATGCAGCGAGCCGCCCGGATTGGTCACGGCCGGCGACCCGCTTTCTGATCTGCGCTGGTCGCCGGGCAAACTCGTCAATCGAGACTCGCCCTCGATAACGGCACTTAGCGATGCCTGAGGCCGCAATCGATCACTCACCGATGCTGCGCTACCTACTTGGGATTCCTGGCCCAAAGCGTATTGCGCCCGCGATTGTCCGAGTCTCGTTGGCATGCTGCGCCTCGAATGCTGAGTCGATTAGCCAAGGCCGAGACCGATTCCTTGTTCGGATCCGAGGCCTCATAGGCCGCAATAACCTCGACTGTGTTACTCATGCGATGGCAGAACTTCGAGGGCATTGCCATGCGTAGTCTCTAGCAGTACGCGTCTAGCCGCCTGCGTCTTAGGTTGACCTTGGCATGCTCACGGAGCCTACCGGAGGTTGACCCGTCAGCTTGACCGTAGGGAAATGTCAAGGCGCTTCGGACCCGAACGTTGAGGGAAATCCCCTCGAAGGGTGGGTCCCGTGGGACTCGAACCCACAACCAACGGGTTAAAAGCCCGCTGCTCTACCAATTGAGCTAGAGACCCTGAACGATCAAAGGGTACCGGCCCGATTGGGCCACCAATTGATGCCAGCTAGGGTGACTCGCCAGTCGAGCTACGGTGGTCGAGATGGACTTGATGACGGTGACCGCACTGGCGATCGCAGTGGTGACGGCGTTCAGGTCGACATGGTCGCCCTGTGGCGTGTCGATGCTCTCCTCCATCACCCCCCTCTCCGAGGTTGGTCGTGGCCACCGCTACTGGGTAACGGTGTCGTGGTTCATGTTCGGCTCGATCCTCGGCGGGCTCACACTGGGTGGCGTGGCCGCCTTGGGTGCGATGGCGGTGGCGGGACTCGGGTTGTCGGCTGCCACATCTGCTGTTCTTGTCCTGGTGGCCGCGGTGATCACGCTTGCGTCCGACCTCGGTATCGGTGGCTTCCGCCTCCCCGCCAACCCCCGTCAGGTCGAGAGGACGTGGCTGGATCGTTATCGCCCGTGGATCTACGGGCTTGGCTTTGGCTGGCAGCTCGGAGTCGGCGTGGCCACTTATGTCATGTCTGCCAGCGTCTATCTGATGGTCGTCGTCGCAGCCTCGACCGGGGAGCCGTGGCTGGCATTGGCGATCGTCACATTGTTCGGTCTGCTCCGTGGCCTGGCTGTCCTTCCGGCCGCCACTGTGCGCACCCCAGCCGACCTCGGGCGCCTTCACCGTCGCATCGAGCGGCTCCGTCCCGCAAGCCGGGTGGTTGCCCTCGCCGGCCAGATCGGCGTCCTGATGGTGGCGGTGGTGGTCCTGGTGGGCGTCCCTGCCGGGCTGGTCACTGGTGCCGCTCTGGCGGTGGTCGCCTGGCTGTTCCGCCGGGGCCTGAGCGACCCGGCCCCGCGGGTGCGTGTCCCCGACAGTCCGGCTGCGCTGAACCAGCCCGACTACAGCGGGTAGTCCCCCGAACCACCCCAGGCGACGAAGAGAGACAGGTCGATCAGCACGACATTGGCGAAGATCGGCTGAGGTTCCTTCCGTCTGGCGTGCGCCACGATCGCCCCCCCGGGACTCTGTCTACGCGTCTACAGGCCGGACGCGGCTGATCCCGATACCGCCCAGGGTGTCGCCGCCGTATCGCTCGATCTCCTTGGCGAGGTCGAGGCGTTGTGCGGTCATCACCACGTCATCGGTGATCAGGTCGGCCGGAATCAGCCAGGCCACCTCGAATTCGATGCCGTCAGGGTCCTTCCCATAGAGCGCCTTGGTGGTGCCATGGTCGGTGGCCCCAACCATTGCATTCCTCTCGGACAGCCGGGCGCCGATCTCGGACAGATCCTCGAGGGTGTCGACCTCCCAGGCGAGGTGATACAGCCCCACCGATTGCCGGCCGGCGGGAGAATCTGAGGCTCCTTCGCCAATCGAGAAGAGACCTAGGTCGTGATCGTTGTTCGAGCTCTCCGCCTGCATGAAAACTGCACCGGGGAGGGGGAGCGGAAGGCGTCGGAAGCCCAGCACCTCCTCATAGAAACGAGCGGACCGCTCGGCGTCCCTGACATACAGGACGGCATGGTTGAGTCGGTGAACTGGCATGTTGGTGCGCTCCTTGCTGATTACTTACTCGTGAATCTCATTGAAGGTTCAAATATTCCATTATGCTGAGATCGGTGGTGAATCCTCTGAGCAGAGCCGAGTTGATGTCCTGGTTCCGGCTTGCTGGTGGCATGAAGGCGTTGCTCAATGCGCTCGATCGCCAGCTGCGGGACGAGTCAGGGATGACTCACGACGACTACGTGATCCTGAGCCGGCTGCATCGCGCCTCCGATCGCACGTTGCGCATGAGCGATTTGGCTCGTGAGGTTGGCTTCTCACCGAGCCGGCTCTCCCATGCCGTCAGCCGTATGGAGGGGGCAGGCTGGGTCGATCGCAGTCGCAGCGAGACCGATCGTCGGGGCACCGATGCCACCCTGACTGATCGCGGACTGGAGGTGGTCGAGGCGGCCACGCCCTCCCATCTCGCCCTCGTCAAGAAACTCGTATTCGACACGCTTGGCGATGAGCGAGCTGCCGACCTGGCAGAGGCGTTGGACGAGGTCGGACGCGCTCGGCGGGACTAGCCGGTTCGTGTGAAGACGTGTACCCCGTCCTCCCAGACCACCATGATCCAGGGTGTCGACGCGCCTGGGGTCACCCCGAGATGTGAAGGGCTGCCCGAGTCTGCCGGGCTGAACGGGTCGGCCACTGGTTCCATCTGACCGACCTGCCCGTCCGGGCTCACCGATACGAATCCTCCGATCCCCAGCGTCTCGTCCGATTCGGGTATCCCGTAGACCACGATGAAAATCGTCCCGTCGACCCCGGTCTCCACCTCGATCGCTCCGTGGGCGACGACTTCAGGATCCTCCGAATAGCGCATCTGCAGAGTCCGGGTCAACCCGGCATCGGGTAGCTCGAGCACGATCTCGTCCCCGTTCACGGTCACCATGAAGGGGGTGCCGTCTCTGGCCAGCAGCCAGTCGACCGGATCAAGGACTGGTTGTGCGGGGTCGAGGGCTTGTGGGGCGCCGTCGCTGCCGAGCCCGTAGAGGAGCTCACCGTCGGTCGTCACCAGGGGGACAGCGCCCTCGAAAATGGCTCCGGTCGCCTGGCCGTCAGCGATGCGGAGAAGTGACATCGTGTCCTCCTCAGGAAATCCACCTGCAGTGATGGACCCGTCGTCGAGGCCCTGGGGCATCTGATACTGGAAGTAGAGGCCGTCCACGAGCACGTCCTCCGGCATGATCACCTGGTCGAGATAGGACCCGTCGGCGGCGAAGTGGGCCACTCGAAGACTTGCTGCGTCGAGGAACCACCAGCTGCCATCCGGTGTTTGTGTCCCGTAGTCAGGCCCGAGCATCAAGCCGTCTCCACCCGGTGAGGTGCCGAGGAATTCCTCTCCTTCACCATAGGGAAAGATCTGCTCGGTCCATTCCGGCCCCATCTCCGAGAATGGGGAGAGGAGGACAGTCACCGTCTGATCGGCGGAGACACTCGTAGTGGGGGCGACCGTCGTCGTGGATCCGGGGGTGGTCGTCGTGGCACCGGCCGCAGTGGTGGTTTCTCCGGCAGTCGTGCCCGTGAGCCCAGTCGTGGTCGGCGGATCCGAGTCTCGATTGCAGACGGCGACGATGGCGACGATGGCGATGAGCAGCACAATCAAGATGACGAAAGGGCCGCGAGACATGGCGTCAGGTTATGACTCGGGTGTGGCCCGGGTGCGGAATACTCAGAGGTCCAGGATGATCCGCCCGATAGCCTCGTGCTTGTGACCAGCATCCGCTTTGGCATCTCCCGGCTGCCCCCGGAGGATGTCGCAGACGAGCCGTTCCTCGACGACCTGGTGGCGAAGGGCCATCGGGCGCTGGAGTTGCCTTTTGTCGACGGCTTCCCGTGGAAGGAGAAGCGATGTCAGGCGTTCGGGGAGCTGGCCTCCGAGCGTGACATCCGTCTCTCGGTCCACGCGCCCTACTTCGCCGGACTAACACTGCCCGACGAGGACAGGGGCCGCCAGTCGCTGGCGGCTCTGGAGCACACGATGAAGCTGGGGAAGGCGTTGTCAGCACCTGTGATCGTCGCGCATTTCGGGTCCAACTACTCCGAAGATCCTGATGTGCTGATGGATCGAATCCGGTCCCGGCTCGACTCTGTCGTCTCCAAGGTCGAATCGCTCGGGGTTGGGATGGGCCTGGAGACGGCCGGCAACAATCGATCGTTCGGAAGTCTTGGCGACATCGCCATGCTCGCCTCCGAGTACTCCTTTGTTCGCCCCGTTGTCGACTGGGCCCATGTCCACGCCATGACGGGGGGCGGGCTCACCTCGAAAGAGGCGTTCGTGTCGGTCTTCGCCTTCATCCAAGCCGAGTTCCCCGGCTGGATGATCGCCCCGTTGCAGACCCAGTTCTCGGACAACGAGTTCGGCCCCGGAGGGGAGATACGGCATATCGCCTACGGGGAGGGCACGCTCCGGGTCAGCCCGCTGGTCGAGGCGGCGCAGGCGGCGGGGGTCGGCATGGTCCTGATCTCCGAGGCCAGGGACCTGGCTAGTCACGACCGCATTTGGCAGGAGGCGCGAGAGCAAATGGAGACCGTGCCGTCGACTGCAGAGGGCCGGCCGATCTTCACAGCCGAGGCCCCCTTTCCCGCTCCCATCACTGCCATCAAGGATGGGGATGGATTCCGGCCGGCGGGGCTCGATCGCCCACTCCGTCTCACCAATCTCGACAAGGTCTATTTTCCTGACGAGGGCTACACCAAGGGTGATCTGATCCAGTACTACGCCTCGGCGGCGCCGGTGCTGCTGCCCCACCTGGAGGGACGCCCGATCTCGATGAGCCGATATCCGGAAGGCATCAAGGGCCCCTCGTTCTACGAGAAGCGGGCACCCGGCCACCAGCCGGACTGGATGAGGACGACCCCCGTGGTGTCGGACTCCCAGGGCGGTGTCATCGAGTTTCTCGTCGCCGACACCATCGAGGCCTTGATGTGGTTCGCCAACATGGGCTGCATCGAGACCCATCCCTTCCACTCCCGTGAGGGGCGCCTGGAGCACCCCGACTACGCCATCTTCGACTTCGATCCGGCCGAAGGTTCCACCTGGGACCAGGTAGTGCAGGGCGCGCACCTCCTGAGAGTCGCTCTCGGCGAACTCGGGCTGGTCGGCTACCCCAAGCTCTCAGGGTCGAGAGGGCTTCATGTCTACGTTCCCTTGGAGCCGGTCCATCGGTTTTCGAGGGTGCGGCGCTTCGTCGGTGAGGTAGGCAACTACCTGGCGGCGGCCAAACCGAGCGATCTCACCATGGAATGGGACAAGCCGAAGCGGAAGGGCAAGGTCTTCATCGACCACAATCGCAACGCCTCTGGCCAGACGGTCGCATCCGTCTATTCGGTCCGGCCTCGGCCCGGTGCCCCGGTCTCGGCGCCGCTGACCTGGGACGAGTTAGACGAGGTGGCAAACGGCGACATCACGATCGTCAACTTGTGGGACCGCCTCCAGCGCTACGGCGACCTGTTCGCCCCGGTCGTCTCCGGCGGTCAGACCCTCGACGCCGCCGAGGAGGCACTGGGGATTCAAGAGGGGGCCTGACTGCACAAATAATTCCCCGCGCCTGGTCTTGCTAGCGTCCTGTGATGGATCTGTACGCCCGGGTCAACATCCTGGGGGGCCTTTCAGTGCGGCTGCCCCGTGGGCAGCTGGACGACGCGATCGCCCTCGACAACGACCCGATCAGGCGCGCCCGGCATTGGGCCGAGCAGGGTGTCGATTACATGCACATCGTCGATCTCGACGCTGCCGCGTACGGCGACTACCGGAATCGTGAGCTGATCGACCGGCTGATCGATGAGGTGCCGGTGCCGGTGCAGGTCGCAGGTGGCATCCGCTCCGAAGTCGAGGCGCGGCGTCTCATCGAGAAGGGAGCCTGGCGCATCGTCATGGGCACGGCCGCGATCGAGAACCAAAACATGGTCTGGGACCTGTGTCGGGAGAACCCGGACAAGATCGCCGTCTCGGTCGACGTCCGCGCCGATGAGGAGATCGTGACCAAAGGCTGGACCCAGAACAGCGGTCGTTACCTCGAGGAGGTACTGATCGAGATGTCGTCTGCCGGAGTGGCCGCCTTCCTCGTATCGGAGGCCGGTCGAGACGCGCTGGAGGACCCGCCCAACTTCCAAATCATGGCCGAAGCCCTGGCCACCGTCGAGCAGCCTGTGATCGCCGCCGGTGGGGTGAGGGATCTCGAGGATCTGCGCGACCTGTTGCGTCTCGAGGCCGCCGGGCGAAGCCTCGACGGGGTGGTGGTGGGCCGTGAGGTCACCGCCGGGCGCTTCACAATCGAAGAGGCGAAGCAGGTGCTCGCGGGCGGTGGGCCGACGCGGGCGCCTGGCGGGGTGGTCGCCACCACGGTCCGTGTCGGGGTGACTTCGCTGCAGAAGTCCCTCGACTTCTATGGCAGCCTCGGGTTCACCCATGTCCGCACACCGACGCGGGGTGTGGCAGCCGAGGTGATCGAATTGGCGAAGGGGCAGAGAATCGAATTGGTCGAAGGTCAGGACCGCCCCGCGGCCTTGACGTTCGTCGTCGACGATCTGGAGCGTTGGGGCCAGCATCTGAGCAGCCTCGATCTTCGGATGGCCGCCGGTGACAACGTCATCGAGATCACCGACCCGGACGGGCTTCCGCTTCGCTTCGAGCAGGCTTGACCCGAGCCATCGGAACTGGGAATCCGGTCAGTTCTTGATCAGGGTCCGGGATTGCTCCCGCAAATATTGGCGGAGGTACCAGGGGCCGCCGCCGCCGGCCCCCGAGGTCCCCGATCCCTTCCAGCCGCCGAACGGGTTGATGTCTGGCCAGGCACCCGTGGTGGCGCCCGCCGCCCGATTGACGTAGGTGACCCCGGCCTGGATCTCCTTGAACCACGTGTCGATCTCGTCCTCGTCCCCACTGAATAGACCGGCGGTCAGACCGAAGTCCGTGTCATTGGAGAGGGCGAGTCCTTCCTCGAAGGTCTTCACCTTGGTGACGGCCACAAAGGGGACGAACAACTCCTCTTTCCAAACCCACGAGTCGAGTGGCGCGCTGACCACGGTGGGCGCCACGTATGTCCCTTTCGCCAGGTCGCCCTCGGTGAGGACCACTCCTCCGGTGTGGACCTGCCCGCCACTGCTCTTGACCTCATCGACCGCCTTCTCAAACCGCTCTACCGCGGCATCGTCGATCACCGGGCCCATGAAGGTTCCCTGCTCGAGTGGATTGCCAACTGCGATCGTCTCGGTGGCATCGACGAGTTTGTCGATGAGATCGTCGTAGACATCCTCCTCGACATAGACCCGGGAGGTTGCGCTGCACTTCTGGCCGCTGAGGCCGAATGCACCACGAACGATTCCCTGAGTGGCCACATCGAGGTCGGCGCTCGAAGTCACGACCACGGGGTTCTTCCCCCCCATCTCACAAACCACCGGCTTTGGCCTCGCCTCGTTGACCGTGCGGTACAGGTACATGCCGACCGGGTAGGACCCGGTGAAGGTGAGCCCGTCGACCTTCGGGTGGTGGGCCAGGTAATCCCCGATGTCGTCCCCACCGGTCACGACGTGAAGAGCCTCCTTGGGCAGACCCGCCTCCATCATCACCCGGTGGAACTCGAGCGCCATCAGAGCCCCCTGGTTGGACGGCTTGATGACCACGGTGTTCCCGGTGATCAAAGCTCCGATAGAAGGGCCGCCGGCCAGCGCCATGGGGAAGTTGAACGGCGAGATCACCGCCCAGACCCCGAAGGGGCGAAGTACCGAGGTATTGGCGTCGCTGGGCCCATGGGAGCTGAGCGGGGTGATGAAACCCTCGTGCTCGGTGATCTGACCTGCGTAGTAACGAAGGAACTCAACGGTTTCGGCTACGTCTCCGAGGGACTCGAGGCGGTTCTTGCCGATCTCATAAGACATCAGCGCGGCCAGATCGAAGAGCTGGGTGTACATGTGGTCCGCTGCCGTCAGCATTAGGTCACGACGGCGCTCCCAGCCCCAGGCCTCCCACGCTGGTGCGAAGGTCTTGGCCGCGGACACCGCATCGTCCACGTCCTTGGTCACCGCCTGGGCGTATCGCCCGATGACGATCCCGGAGTCGATCGGTGAAACCTCTTCGTAGAGCTCTCTGTCCTTGCGATGCCCCCCAGCGACCGCAACGCCGTGGACCTGCCCGAGCCTCGCCTTCACACTCTCCAGGGCATCCTCGAAGGCCCGATTCATCTCCTCGTTGTCCGTGGACATCGTGGCGTAGGTGATCTTCATCGACATGGCTGTCCTCGGTGCGGGCTCATAGCGACGGACGTTAACCAACGACAGCCACCTGAATCCGGGCGACAGGTCCGGGCTACCGAAGCGAGCGGAGGCTGGCTAGCGTTTCTGACGCAGATGCCAGATTCACCGTGGGTTCTCTACTGGCCTCTCCTGCTGGTGGGGGCTTATCTCTTGGGTTCGATCCCGTTCGCCCAGGTGATCGCTCGCATTCGGGGGATCGATTTGCGATACGTCGGTAGCGGCAATGTCGGCGCCGGCAACCTGACCCGAGTCGCCGGTTGGCAGTGGGGGCTGATCGGAGGGGTGCTCGACGGCCTCAAGGGCTTGTTCCCGGTCTTGGTCGCTCAAGGCATGGGATTTGGCAAGGGTGCCGCCGGGATGGTGGGGTTGATGGCCGTGATCGGTCACAACTGGTCGGTGTTTCTGAAAGGGCGATCGGGACGGGGCCTGGCCACTTCGGTGGGGCTGCTGCTCGCGCTCGACCCGGTGCTGCTGGTCTGGACCACGGGCTGGTCGATAGCCGGCTGGAAGATCGGCGGGGGTGTGGCCGGCTTCCTCGGATGGGGCCTACTACCCATCGTCTCTGCTGCCATGGGTCGTCCGGCGACCGAATCGCTGGTACTGCTGGCCCTCTCCATCGTCATCATGGCTCGTCGCATGCAGGGCAACCCCGATAGCCCGCGTGGGATGCGTCCGGCGATGCGACGTGCGATCTTCGACACCGATCCGGGTGGTGGGGACTTCCCACAGAGCGCGGACGACCTGCTGACTCCATGAGCCCAAAGCGGGTGGCCTGGATCGCGGTCATCGCCGCGATCGTCTACGCCGGATTCGCCGGTTTCATCCTCAACAACTTCGAACTTCCGGAGATGAACGCGTACGCGTGGGGTCTCGTCGCCCTCGCCGCAATTGCCCAGATCACGGCGAGCTGGTTCTTCGGGTTGCTCTACAAGGAGTCTGTGGAAGAGGCCGGAGGCGAGCTCAAGGCGTTCTCTGCATTCAAGGCAGCACTGGTCGGCGCCGGTGTGGCGCGGCTGATCCCCGCCGGCGGGGCGATCACGCCCGTAGCGATGGGCTGGACGGTCCGGGATGAGGAGCCCGGAACGACCGGCGCCGCGGTGCGCGCCGTCCTCCTCAACTACGCCGGGCTGCTGATGATGACCGGTGTGGGCCTGCTCCTGGCCCGGCCGGAGGATTCGGCCCGGATTGCCTCCGTCAGCCTGACCGTTCTCGCCCCTTTCGTTCTTCTCGCCGGGGTTCTACTGATGTTTGGATCGGGCAAGCTGGGCTCGCTCTCGAGGTTCTTGCCCAAGACCATCCGCAAGCGCCTCGACACAACGGTCATCGACCATCTCCCCGGGCCGGAATCGCAGACCTACATCTGGTGTCGTCTCATCCTCGAGGCCACCGCACTTGGCCTCGTGCTCATTGCCTTCGGGCTCGACGTGAATGTCTTTCAGGTCATGGCCGCCTTCGGCGCGGCGTCGATCGCGGGAGGGCTCCCGGGCACCCCCGGCGGGCTCGGTGTCACCGAGGCCGGGCTCGTCTTCATCCTCAGCGCCTACGGCTTTCCGGCGGCCACGACCGTGGCGCCCGTGATCATCTATCGGATCGTCTCCTATTGGCTGCCGGCGGCGCTCAGCTTCTTTGCCGGGGGTATGACCTTCCTCAAGTCGCCGGAGGCGAAGGCCGCCGCGGAGGTCGATTACGAGGGACAGCGGTGAAGTAGCCTCGGGCCATGCCCGAGACAGTCAAGTTCAGCCTTCCCAACCAGGACGGGGAGACCATCAGCTCCAAGGACTTCGCCGGGAAGCACCTTGTCATGTTCTTCTATCCGGCCGCCATGACGCCGGGCTGCACCACGGAGTCGTGTGACTTCCGGGACAGCTATGAGGAGTTCGCCGAGGCGGGTTACGAGATAGTCGGGGTGAGCCCGGACACGCCGGCGAAGAACGCCCGGTTCAAGGACAAGGAAGGGCTCAACTTCGACCTGCTGTCCGATCAGGACAAAGAGCTCGCCACCTCGCTGGGAGCCTGGGGTGAAAAGAAGATGTACGGGAAGACTATGGAGGGTTTGATCAGGTCGACCTTCGTCATCGGCCCCGACGGTCAGATCGAAAAGGCCTACCGAAACGTGAAGGCCACAGGCCACGTCGCCCGGGTCAAAGCAGACCTGCTGGCCTGAGCGACTCCCGCCAGGAGCGAATGGCTAATCCCCGAGCTCGATCCCCGCCAGCTCCTCCAATGCCTTGACCAGGGCGTGGTTGCCTTCCGAGCCGAGACCCTGGGCCTGGAGGGCTCGGAACAGCTGGAAGACCAGAGACGTCCCGGGCAGTGGGATGCCCAGCTCGTCGGCGGAGTCGAGGACGATGCGGAGATCCTTTTGCTGAAGGTCGATCGTGAATCCGGGGCGCCAGTCACGGGCGATCATCTGCGGGCCGCGGTTGGAGAGCATCCACGATCCGGCGGCCCCACTCTCGACCGCGGCCAGCGTCGTTCGCAGATCGAGACCCGCCCCTTGCGCGAGCAGCAATGCCTCGGAGGCGGCTAGCTCGTTCAACACGACCAGCACCTGGTTGACCGTCTTTGCCATCTGACCCGACCCCGGCTGTCCGCCGATGTGTGTGATTGTCTTTGAATAAGCCTCGATGAACGGCCGGGCCCGATCCAGGGCCTCGACGGGGCCTCCAGCCATGACCGCCAAGGTTCCGTTCTCGGCGCCTTCCGACCCGCCCGATACCGGAGCATCCACCCAGGACACCCCCACCCCAGAGGCGCGGGCGGCGAATTCTCGAGTGGCCCCGGGCGAGATCGTCGAGTGGTCGACCAGGACCGCACCTGGGGCCAGGCCATGGATGACCCCGCTATCGCCGAACACCACCTCCTCTACATCGGGGGTGTCGGACACACAGACGAACACGATGTCGCTCGCCTTGCCCAGTTCGATCGGATCGGCGGCGAGGTCACAGACGAGGTCGACCCCCTTGCCCGGAGTCCGGTTCCAGACGGTCAATCCGTGCCCGGCTATGAGCAGGTTCAGGGCCATCCCGTGGCCCATCGTGCCGAGGCCGATGAAACCGAGACGAGTCATGCCGCGCACTCTAGAGGTGTGCTAGACCCCGACCCATGCCCCACGATCGACTCGACGCCACCATCGCCGGCGAGGTCTCGGCATTGCGGCAATCGGGGACGGCCAAGGGATCCGAGGCGGTGATCGTCGGAGTCGAGCCTGGGCGCGGCGGGCTCGGTCCTCGCTATCTCCTCGACGGGGCGGAGCAACGATTCATTCGAATGAATTCAAACAGCTATCTCGGGCTTTCCCGTCACCCAGCGGTGGTGGAAGCCGAGGAGACGGCGACGAAAGAGTTCGGCGCCGGGCCGGGAGCGGTCCGATTCATCTCCGGGACCTATCGAGCACACATCGACCTCGAGGAGCGACTGGCGTCCTTTCACCAGCGCCCGTCGTCGATGATCTTCTCCTCGGCTTACGCCGCGGTCGTATCCACCCTCACCTCGCTGATCACATCAGACACGGTGGTGCTCAGCGACGAGCTGAATCACAACTGCATCATCAACGCCCTGCGTCTGGCTCGCCCGGCGTCCAGGGAGGTCTATTCCCATCTCGACTACGCCTCCCTCGACGCGTTGCTCTCCATGACGAGCGGGGCGGCCCGGGCGATCGTCGTCACCGACGGCGTGTTCTCGATGCGTGGCGACTACGCCGATCTCTCGACCCTCATTGAGATCGCAGGGGCTCATGACGACGCTTTCGATGAGAACGTGGTTGTAGTGGTCGACGACTCCCACGGGGTGGGCGCATTTGGAGAAACCGGTCGCGGCACCGAGGAGGCGTCTCGGTCTCGTCCCGTAGACGTCCTCATCGGCACCTTGGGCAAGGCCTTCGGCGTCAACGGGGGGTATGTGGCGGGCAGCCGGAGTCTCTCCGACTTCCTCCGGGAGAAGGCGCCGATGTACATCTACTCCAACCCGATCACAGTCGGGGAGGCCGCCGCCGCCACGGCCGCGGTGTCGGTGGTTGATTCCGATGAGGGCCGGTCGCTTCTGGGTCATCTCGCCGCCATGACCGGCCGGTTCGAGTCGGGGCTGCTCAGTCTCGACCTGGAGACGATCCCGGGACCACACCCGGTCGTGCCGCTGATGGTCCGGGACACGGCGCGGACCACTGCCCTGGTCAGCCATCTCCACGAAAACGGCGTCCTGGCCACCGGGCTCAACTACCCGGTGGTCCCGAAAGGGGACGAGGAGATCCGGTTCCAGGTAAACGCCGATCACACCGAGGCCGATATCGACCAGGTTCTGGGGGTGCTGGCCGACTTCTCCGACTGACCGCTCTAGCCGATCGCCTTTTCGATCTTCTTTCGATCGATGCCGAGGCCGACGAGACACATGACCGCGGGCGACTTCTGATCGCGGAGCACGCCGAGCAGTATGTGTTCGGGGCGGATGACCCCCGATCTCCTGCGAATCGCCTCTCGAAGGGACAGCTCGAGGACCTTCTTGGCGTCGGCGGTGAACGGCAGGCGATCAGGAACTTCGCCTTGTGGCGGTCCCAGGATCCCTCGCATCGACTCTCTCACCTGTTCCAGGGACACGCCTTGTGACTCGATCGTGTTGGCCACCGACCCTTGTGGATCTTGGATCAAGGCCAGAACGATGTGACCGCTTTGTATTCGGTCGTGCCCGGCTCCGCGGGCCAATTCCATGGCTTCGCGGGCGACGGAGCGCGCATCGTCGTCAAATCTCGTGAACAGGCCTTTGCTCTCCCTCGGTTCCCGTCTCGCGACGAATCGTTTCTGAACGGCCTGCTTGCTGACCCCTAGGGCACCACCGATCTCGGCCCAGGAAGCTCCAGCGTCGCGAGCCTGGTCGACGAAGTGGCCGATGAGCTGGTCGGCTATCGCATTGAGCCCGTCGGCGACTCTCACCGCTTCAGTGAGACGGTCGAGCCGCGTTCCCCCTGGAGCGTTGCCCTCGACGAGATCGACCAATTCCTCCATCGCCAGGGGTTGTCCCATCGCGTCAACCCTAGGTTGACGATGACCAGCTTGTCAACCAGTGGTTGACGCGTCTCCGATCACCACCAGCACCGCACCCGCCTCGACCTGGTCGCCTGGGGAGCAGCCGACTTCGCCCACAGTCCCATCATGAGGCGCTCGAAGGGTGTGTTCCATCTTCATGGCCTCGAGCACCACCAGCACCTGACCGGCCCTGACGTTGTTACCAACGGTCACCTCGACCCTGACCACTCGTCCCGGCATTGGCGCGTGGAGCGATCCGGGCGACTCGACGAGCTCGGTCGAGGGAAACCGCGGCAGTTCCTCCAACCGAACCGGTGCCAGCTCGGAGTCCACATTACGAACCACGCCATAGCGCGCCACGCTGAAGCTGTGGTCGAGCCCGCCCTGGCCGAAGTCGACTCGATCAGCGGTGCATACGGTGATTTCGAGCGGGCCCAGACCTTCCACAACGGGAATCTCGCTGACCGAGTAGCGGATCACATGCGTGCCATGATCGCCTCGATACGCCCTCTCCTGGGAGTGACCGGGTCGATTGCGCCACCCGGATGGGATTGTGGCCAGCACCCGGGACCGACCCCTTTCGTAGGTCTGGTCGGCGAGCGCCGCAGCCACGGCGGACAGGAATTCCGTCTCCATGTCCGCCAGCGGGCGACCGAGGTACGCCGGGTCGTGACGCTCCAGGAAAT
Organism: Acidimicrobiia bacterium; assembly: GCA_040510135.1. Lineage (GTDB taxonomy): Bacteria > Actinomycetota > Acidimicrobiia > Spongiisociales > ZC4RG35 > JARDZU01. The sequence continues at coordinate 16,737 of JBEVJN010000034.1, forward strand.
GGGTGTCGATTTCCCCCCTCCTGAACTCCTCGTGGTCCAGGACCCGAACCAGCAATTCGCGGTTGGTCACGGGACCGTGGATCACGGCCCGACGCAGCGCCTGGGACAGGGTTTCGGCCGCGTCATCCCGGGTGGCGCCATGGGCGATGACCTTGGCCAGCATCGGGTCGTAGAACACTGAAACACTCGACCCGGCCTCGACGCCGGTATCGACCCTCAGTCCGGGCAGATCGGGGACGTCGAAGCGGTGGATCCTCCCGATGACCGGGAGGAAGTCGTTGCGGGGATCCTCGGCATACAGCCGGGCTTCGATGGCGTGCCCCGAGAGCGAGGGATCGATATCGATCGCAGCACCATCGGCGATGTCGATCTGAAGACGCACCAGGTCCAGACCGGTGACCATCTCGGTCACCGGGTGCTCCACCTGGAGTCTCGTGTTCATCTCCAGGAAGAAGAACTCGCCGCCCTGGAAGAGGAACTCCACAGTCCCTGCCCCGACGTACCCGATCGCCCCGGCAACTGCTACCGCAGTGTCACCCATGCGTTGGCGCAGGTGCTCGTCGACGGCCGGAGATGGCGCCTCTTCGATGATCTTCTGATGCCGTCGCTGGATGGAGCACTCCCGCTCGAACAGGGAGATCACGCGGCCGTGCCCATCGCCGAGCACCTGGATCTCGATATGGCGCGGCGCCTCGAGGTACCTCTCCAGGAAGACGGTGTCATCGCCAAAAGCCGACGCTGCCTCCCGTCGCGCTCCCTCAATCGCCTCAGGCAAAGCCGTGGGATCCCCTACGACCCTCATCCCCTTGCCACCGCCCCCCGCCGCAGCCTTGACCAGCACCGGGTACCCGAGTCCCGCCGCCGCGTCCAAGGCCATCTCCGCGTCCATTGCATTGAGGTCGATGGCGGGGAGGGTGGGGACGCCGGCAGACTCCACCAGGGCCTTGGAACGAAGCTTCGAGCCCATGACCTCGATTGCCTCTGGCGAAGGGCCGATCCAGGTCAGTCCTGCGTCGATGACCCGCCGGGCGAATTCGGCGTTCTCGGCGAGGAACCCGTACCCAGGGTGGATGGCGTCCGCCCCGGTCTTCTTGGCCGCTCCCATGACCGCATCGATGTCCAAATACGTTTCAGAGGGGGTCGAGCCGGGAAGGTTTACCGCATGATTCGCCTCGATCACATGTGGCTCGGACGTGTCGGGATCCGAGTAGACGGCAACCGTTTCCATGTTCATTCGCCGGCAGGTGTGGAACACGCGGCGAGCGATCTCACCGCGGTTGGCGACGAGGATTCTTCGGATCATCGGCTCGCGGAGCGTACCGGCGGAAACCATTTCCTACGCAGAGACGTCATAACAAAGTCGTTCAAAAACATGAGTTGAGGAGTCGCGCACAAGTGAGTGATACAAAGTTGATGGAGAGACAGGATCGCGAGACAGTCGAGAGACTCGAACCTGCTCCGAGGCGAAGGTCGCCGTTGGTGCCGATTGCCGTTGTCTCCGGCGTGGTGGCGCTGTTCATCGTGATCGGGATCTGGGTGGTTTCGGCCCTCCAGGACCTGGTTGATGCCGTGCCAACCCCTGCTGATGTTGCAGCCGTGTTCGAGCCGGAGCCCTTTGAGGAGATCGGCCCGGTGGTCATCAGCTCGATCCGCGATATGTCCAATCTGACCACCGTCGAGACCGTGCAGTACACCATCGTCGAGAAGGGCACCGACCGGGGATGGCTGGAATGGGCGCGGGGTGACAGCCTCCAGCTGTTCGCCGTGGCCAAGATCGGCGCCGGTATCGACATGAGTGGGATCTCTGTGCGCAACGTCTCGCTGGACGATCAGGGTGTGGTGGAGATCACCGTCCCTCCGGCGGAGATCCAGTATGTGTCTGTGGACAGCGAGGCGACCCAGATCCTCGACCGGGAGACGGGCCTGTTCACCAAGGGTGATCCCAGACTGGAGACCGACGCGCGTCAAGTGGCCGAGGAGGTCTTGGTGCAGGCCGCCATCGACGAGGGTGTGCTCACCGACGCCGAGGCCAGTGCTCGTCAGGTCCTGACCGACTTCTTGCTCGGGCTTGGCTACCGCGACGTCGTGGTCGAATTCGCCGGCTGACATAAGACGGGCCTTGTCGCCCTGGCCGGCGAGGCCGCGGAACGCTAGCCCTGAAGCCTTATGCTCCTGAGGTGATCAGCGAAGAGATCGTCGTCCACACGGGCGGCCGAGCCGGTGTCTTCGATATCACGTCAAATATCGCGAGGTTCTGCTCTCAATTCGAGGGCGGCCTGTTGTCGGTATTCGTGCCCCACGCCACCGCCGGTGTGGCCGTGATCGAGGTGGGCGCAGGGAGTGATCAGGACCTCGCCGCAGCCATCGACGACCTGCTCCCTGCGGAGCCAGGGCGATGGCGCCACGAGCATGGCAGTCCGGGACATGGTCGCGATCATGTGCTGCCGGCGTTCATTTCTCCCAGCCTGACCATGCCGGTGATCGACGGCCGGCCGACATTGGGCACCTGGCAGTCGGTGGTCCTGGTCGACACCAATATCGACAACCAGACCAGGAAGGTCCGTCTTTCCTTCGTCGAGGGCTGATCACATCCGAAAGACGCCGAACCGATCGGTCCCTCGTACCTCGGCTGAATGGGTGGCGGATAGGGCGATTCCCAGCACGTGACGGGTGTCGCGGGGATCGATCAGCCCGTCATCGCGCACTCTCCCCGTGGAGAAGTACGCCAGTTCCTCGGCTTCGATCTGAGCCTCGACCTCCTTACGCCGCTTCTCGTCCGCTTCTTCGTCGAATGGCTCGCCCCGTGACTCTGCCGCCTGCCGGGCGATGATCGACATGACCCCGGCCAGCTGAGTGGGCCCCATCACGGCCACCTTGTGGTTGGGATAGCCAAAGACAAATCGGGGGTCGTAGGAGCGCCCGGACATGCCGTAGTTCCCCGCTCCGTAGGAGACCCCGGCCATGAGGGCGATGTGGGGCACCTCGGAGTTGGCCACGGCGTTGACCATTTTCGCCCCGTCTTTGATGATGCCCCGCTGCTCGTAGTCCTTGCCCACCATGTAGCCGGTGGTGTTGTGGATGAAGAGGAGAGGCGTGTCGTAGCGGTTGCTGAGCTGGATGAACTCGGTGGCCTTCTGCGCCTCTTCAGAGAAGATCACCCCCTGCTGATTGGCTATCACTCCCAGCGGAAAACCGTGGATGGATCCCCATCCGGTGAGGATCGACGTCCCATAGACCGCCTTGTACTCCTCGAAGCGGGAGCCGTCGAGGGTTCGAGCGAGGATCTCCCTCATGTCGAATGGGACCCGGAGGTCGCTCGGAATCACGCCGAGAAGGTCGTCGACTTCGTGAATCGGCTCGTCGGGGTCCTTGGTCGGCCCGTAGCCCAGCTTGCGCCAGTTCAGGTGGCTCACGATGTCACGGCCCATGCGGATGGCCTCGTGCTCGTCCTGGGCGAAGTAATCGGAGAGACCGGAGACCTTGGAGTGCATCTCTGCGCCGCCGAGCTCCTCATCGGTCGACTCCTCACCGGTTGCCATCTTCACCAGCGGCGGGCCGCCGAGGAAGACCTTTGCCTGTTCCTTCACCATGACGGCGTAGTCACACATCGCCGGGAAGTAGGCGCCGCCGGCCGTGGAACTGCCAAAGACGATGGCGATCGTGGGGATTCCCAATTTGGAGAGGCGGGTGAGGTTGCGGAACCACTTGCCCCCTACGATGAACACCTCGGCCTGGTCGGGGAGGTCGGCACCGCCTGATTCGACCAGGTTGATCAGGGGGAGGCGGTTCTCACGGGCGATGTCCATGATCCGAAGCGTCTTCGCCACCGAGTATCGATTCATCGAGCCCGCCTGGCTCGTCGGGTCGTGGGCGAGGATCGCGCATTCCACCCCCTCGACCACTCCGATCCCGGTCACCACATTGGCGCCGAGGTTCTTATCGGTCCCCCACGCGGCCAGGGTGGAGAGCTCGAGGAATGGGGCGTCTCGGTCGAGCAGCAGCTCGATTCGCTCCCGCGCCAGGAGCTTCCCTCGGTCGCGATGGCGCTTGACGTACTTCTCGCCCCCGCCCTGTCGGGCCAGCTCCATCAGCTGCTCGAACTCCGCAAGCTTCTCCTCCATGGCCGCCCGGTTGACCCGATACTCATCCGACCGGGGATCGACCTTGGTGGGGAGAACCTGCACATTCCTAATGTACGGCGTCACCCATACGTGACGGAGTGCAGAAGGGATGAATGCGGGCGACTTCCAGGACCGGATCGGAACCGAGATCGGCGTGAGCGACTGGATGGAGATCACCCAGGACCGGGTGGATGCCTTTGCCGCCGCTACCGATGACCACCAGTGGATCCACGTCGATCGTGACCGGGCGGCGGCCAGCCCGTTCGGGGGCACCATTGCCCATGGCTTCCTGACATTGTCTCTGACTGTGGCCCTGTCCGCCCAAGTGCCCCTCGATGTCGGGTCCCCCATGATGGGTATCAACTACGGGTTGGAGAAAGTCCGTTTCCCCGCCCCGGTTCCCGTTGGCTCCCGGATCCGGGCCCGCGTGGGCTTGGTCTCCGTCACCGATGTCGAGGGTGGGATTCAGCTCAACCGTCAGGTCATCATTGAGGTCGAGGGCACCGAGAAGCCGGCCATGGTCGCCGAGACGGTCAGTCGGTTGTACTACTGACCTCGGGTGAGCGTCACGCAGCCGTGACGCCCAGCACTCGGTATCAGGTCAGGCTCCTCCCACCGCCCACGACGATGACCTCCCCCGTGATGTAGCTGGAAAGGGGGGTGAGGAGCCACCAGACGGTGTTGGCGATCTCGTCGGGCGTTCCCATCCGGTCGAGGGGGATGGATTCGACCATCTTCTCCCGGATGTCGTTAGGGATGGCCATGCTCATCTCGGAAGAGATCAGGCCCGGGGCGACGGCGTTGACCCTGACGTGAGGGGCCAGCGATAGAGCCATGGCCCGGGTCATCCCGACCACTCCGCCTTTCGACATCGAGTAGTTGAACTGGCCGAAATTGCCGAGATAGGCCCGGGAGGCGATGTTGACGACAGACCCGCCGTCGGACATCAAAGGCGCCAATTCGGTCGTCAGGCGATAGGCAGCGCCCAGGTTGACTTCGAGGACTGCTGCGAAGTCGTCGTCCGCCATGTTGACCAGCCGAGCGTCCCGGGTGATCCCCGCGTTGTTGACCAATCCGACCAGGGGCGCTCCTGAGGCCTCGACCGCCTCCCTCACGACACTTGGCCCGTCGTCGGACGTGAGATCGATCTGCACCGGGGTGATCGACTCGGAGAGCGCCAGCTCAGGGGCGACGTCGACGCCAACGACAGTCAGTGGGCCGGTGGACGCCATCTTTTCGGCGATGGCCCGTCCGATGCCACGCGCTGCTCCGGTGACGACGATGGTGCCGATCATGCCAGGGTCTTGCCGATGTGACCCGATCCCACCCGGATCAGCTCCCCGTTGACGTCCCCGGCTTCGAGCAGCCGACGTGCCCACTGCTCCGCCGCCGAACGGTCGGACTCATCGTCGTAGGCGACGACGTTCGCCGTCCACCCTTTGCGGGCACCCTCCAGCGCGGCGGTGCGAGCCGCCGAGAGCAGACCGCAGGCAATGATGGCGTTGCCGGAGCCACTCCTCCCCAGCAGGTCGTCCTGACGCACGACGTAGGCAAAAGACTCCTCGTCCTGTGCTGCGCGTCGACTCAATTGAAACGCCCTGGTCAGCTCGGCAAGCACGGCGGGCCAGTCGTCAGGGACTTCATTCGCCCAATGGATGTGACCAGTCACGACACGACCGCGGTCCCGGCGATGGCCATCTGCTCGATGGTGTCGGAGTCAACGCCCATCTCGCGCAGGATCGGCCTGGTGTGCTGGCCCAGCGTGGCCGGCATCGCGGACGCCCGGGCCGCCGAGCCGTCGATGCGGATCGGTGACCCGGTGGTCCTCACCGTCCCGGCCATCGGATGCTCGTACTCGACGACCATCTCGTTGTGCCTGGCTTGGGGGTCGGAGAGTGCCTCGGTGAGGGTGAGCACGTGACCAACCGGGAGCCCGGCCTCCCCGAGGAGACTCACCCAATGATCGGCCTTTTCGGTCTTGAACACTTGAGTCAGCTTGCGCACCAGCGCGGCTCTCTTCGCCATCCGCACCTCATTGCTCGGGAATTGGGCGGGGAGATCCGGCAATTCGATCGTCTGGGCGAGCACCTCGAAATGGCGGTCGGACACGATGGCCAGGGTGAATGGGGCATCTGCCGCGTCGAACACCTGATTCGGGGCGAGAAACGGACTTGCGGTGCCGGTCTTCTCGGGGTGCGAATCTGAGGCGAAGGCGAGGGCGTTCCAGGTCGACTGCACGGCCATCACGCCGTCACGCAACGAGATGTCGATGCGCCGCCCGGTTCGTGGCCGCTCGGCCAGGGCGGCGGCGATGGCCAAGGCGGCGTTGGTTCCGGCCACGTAGTCACCGATGGTTGTGGCTGTTTTCCGCGGGCCGTCTTTCGGCTCCCCGGTGATCGAGATCATGCCGCCCTCACCCTGGAAGATGAGGTCCACCCCTGAACGCTCGGCGTAGGGTCCCTCGGCCCCGAAGGCCGAGATGGATGCGTAGACGAGGCGTGGATTCAGCTCCTTGGCGCGCGTTTCCCCCAAACCCATGCGGTCGATGGCGCCATGCCGCAGGTTGTGGACGAGAACGTCGGCCTTGCGGACCAGCTTGTCCAGCACCCGCTTCGAGAGCCAGTCCTTGCTGTCGATGGCGAGCGACTCCTTGCCCCGATTGACGGTCATGAAGAAGGTCGACTCACCGTTCTGGAAGGGCCCGAACCTCCGAGCGAGGTCGCCATCGGGTGGCTCGACCTTGACCACTCTCGCCCCCATATCGGCGAGCAGCATGGCGGCATACGGAGCTGCGATCAGATTCCCGAACTCGACGACGAGGATGCCAGCGAGGGGTCCTGGCCTCGACTCAGACACGCTCGATGACCGCGCTGATCCCCTGGCCAACCCCGATGCACATGGTGGCCAACCCGTAGCGGCCCTTGCGGCGACTCAATTCGTGGATGAGGGTCGTGAGAATCCGCGCTCCCGATGCTCCGAGCGGGTGCCCGATGGCAATGGCGCCGCCGTTGACGTTGACCCGCGCTGGATCGACCTCGAGCAGGCGGATGCTGGCGACCGCCTGGGAGGCGAATGCCTCGTTGATCTCGATGAGATCGAGGTCGTCCGCACTGACACCGGCTCGTTTCATCGCTTTCTCTGATGCAGGCACCGGGCCTATCCCCATCACATCGGGATGTACTCCTGCAGCAGCAGATGAGACGATCCGGGCGACAGGGGTGAGGCCGTGGGCCTCCAACCCCGTCCCGGTGGCGAGGATCAGGGCTGCGGCGCCGTCGTTCATCGGCGACGAGTTGCCTGCGGTGACGGTCCCGTCTTCCTTGAAGACAGCGGGGAGCTTGGCGAGGGCCTCCAGCGAGGTGTCAGCCCTTGGCCCTTCGTCGGCGTCGATCACTGCCATCTCGCGCCGCCTCGAATCAACAGGCGCCTCGATAGGTGCGATTTCGTCCCCGAAGCGACCGTCGGCTGCGGCGGCCAGCGCCAACAGATGGCTGCGGAGGGCGAACGCGTCCTGGTCCTCCCGGCTGATGTCGTATTTCGCCGCGACCACCTCCGCTGTCATCCCGAGCGTGATCGGTGGGTAGAGCTCTTCCATCCTCGGATTGACGAGACGCCAGCCGAGGACCGTGTCGACCACTTCGCGTGGGCCCGTGGCGAATGGCCGGTCCGGCTTGGTCATTACGTGGGGCGAGCGCGTCATCGACTCGGATCCGCCAACTACCACGACATCACCCCAGCCGGCGGCGAGGGCATGTGCACCCGATATGACCGCCTGCATCCCGGAGCCACACAGGCGGTTGACGGTCGCTCCCGGGATCTCGATCGGGAGGCCGGCGAGGAGGCCGGCCATACGGGCCACGTTGCGGTTGTCTTCGCCCGCCTGGTTGGCCGCCCCCCAATAGATGTCTTCGATCGCCATCGGGTCGAGATCGGACTGACGTCTCAGGACGGCGACGATGACGTGAGCGGCCAGGTCGTCGGGTCTGACATGGGCGAGCTGCCCGCCAAGCCTGCCCATCGGGGTGCGAACCGCATCAACGATGTAGATGTCATCACTCATTCTCGATCAGTTCACATTTTCGCCATTCGATCCGGGTCAAATGGGGGGGAACCCCCATATCACACGGAATCTTCAAGCCGTAAGTTCGGTTCTAGAGGACGATAGAGATGAACGAGCCCCGCAGAAACCCGACGAACATCGCGGCTTATGCCCCCGCCGGGTTGCTCGTCCTCTATGTCCTGATTCGCCTCATGTTCTGAGGGCTACGGTTGGTCGGATGGACCGACCTGATCTCCTCCCTTTTACCGAATCAGACGAGGCAAATCGACTGCTCGCTTCGGACGGCTTTGCCCTGCTCCTAGGCATGCTTCTCGACCAGCAGTTCCCCATGGAGCGCGCCTTCTACGGCCCACAGCTCCTCAAGGACCGGCTCGGTGAAGAGCTGACTCCGGAGTCCGTGGTCTCCCAACCCATCGCGGATCTCGAGGTCGTGTTCCGGGGACCGCCGGCTATCCATCGATATCCGGCGTCGATGGCGAAGCGGACCCAGGAGCTCGCCCAGACGTTGATCGACGACTACGACGGTAGGGCGGAGAATCTCTGGGACACCGCTGAGGACGGCAATGAGCTGCTCAGTCGGCTGCGCGCGTTGCCCGGGTTCGGGGCCGAGAAGTCGCGGATCTTCGTCGGCCTTCTCGGAAAGCGCCTCGGTGTGCGGCCTGAGGGTTGGGAGGAGAAAGCAGCGGACTGGCCTTCCATAGCCGACGTCGCCAACTTCGAGGACGTGCTGGCACTGCGCGAGAAAAAGAAGGCGATGAAGGCGGCCAAGAAGGCCTGAACGCCTCAACCGCCCGCCGGTTCCTGCCGATAGGGGGGAGCAAGGGAACGGAAGGGTATCGATGCATCTCTCGGGCCAGCTCTCTGATTGGAGCATCAACGATCTGCTCCAGATCATGCAGGTCACCAAGAAGACCGGGTCACTCGACATCGAGGGACAGCGCCGCGGGCGCGTTCATTTCCGCGAAGGACGGGTCACCGGTGCCGAACTGACCGGATTGGAAGGGGCACACGCGGGATCCGACCGCGCAGGTGTCGCCGACATCCTGTATGTCCTCTCATCGGTTGCCGAAGGAACGTTCTCCGTCGGGGCAGCCGACGGCCCCGACGCCAAAGGCTGGACGGTCGAGGAGGTTCTCGTCGATGTCGAGGCCCTTCAGATCCTCGAGGGAGAGGTCGCCGAAACCGGGCTGTTCGAGGCGAACGGTGTGAAGCTGATTCACGAGATCCCCGACCCCTTGACCATTGACCCCGGCGACTGGCAGACATTCGCCAATCTGGTGCCGGCCTTCAGTTTCGGCGCGCTGGAGTCGAGGTACGGCCGCGGCACCGCGGTCCGCATGTTCCACACCCTGAATCGGATGGGGCTGGCCGAGACCGTCGCCATCCCCGAGGAGGAGGCGGAATGGCTCCATCGCCTGGCCGAGGGCGTCGCCGCCAATAGCACCTGGAACGGGGCCGACGGTGAAGCCGAGGTGGCCAATGACGCCGAGCCGGAGCTCGAGATCGTCGACGAGCCGACCGAGCCCGGGCAAATCGAGGAGCCGGAGATCACCGAGCCCGAACCGGTTGCTCTGGCGGCTTCAAAACCCGGCCGGGCCAACATCGAGATCAAGGGTGTCTCCGCACCCGCCTCGACGACCTTGACCGATGGGGTGTACGACGAGATACGACGGCTTCGGAGCCGGGTCGGCGATAAGTAACGTCGGCGGGCATGGCTGCCCGCACCAATATCGGGTCTGAAATCCCCGTCATTGTGGGGATTGCGGGCGGGTCTGGGTCCGGCAAGACGACCATCGCCGAATCGCTGGTCGAGCAATTGAACGGAAATGTCGCCCTTGTTCAGCACGATGCCTACTACCGCCACACGCCGGAGTTGTCATTCGAAGCGAGGTCACAGGTCAACTACGACCACCCGGCATCGTTGGAGTCGGAGCTCTTGGTGGAGCATCTGGTATCGCTGCAATCCGGGCAGGCCATCGAGAAGCCTGTCTACGACTTCGCCAGACATCTGCGATCAGACGAAGTGGTCGTGGTCCAACCAGCACCGGTGATCCTCGTCGAGGGGATCCTGGTTCTCGCCGAGCCTGGCCTGAGAGCCGTGCTCGATCTGAAGGTATTCGTCGACACAGATGCCGACATTCGTCTCGCCCGGCGTCTGGAACGTGACATCGAGGAGCGAGGCCGGACCGTCGGATCGGTCATCACGCAGTACTTCAGCTCCGTCCGGCCCATGTACCTGGAATTCGTCGAGCCCTCCAAGGGCTATGCAGACGTGATCATCGCCGGCGGTTTCACCCAGGAGGCGGTCGATTCGGTGATCGACACGATTCGCTCCCATCGAGGCCGTGATTTCGGCGCGGTCGTATGATTTCTGCCATGACCGCACACCCCTCGGTCGCAATCATCGGTGTTGGCGCCATGGGCGAGGCGCTGCGGCGTGGACTCGAACGCGCCGGATGGGCGCCCGACGAATTGTCGCTCGCCGTACGGAGGGAGGACCGGGCTGCCGAGCTCGCGTCACGCACCACGTCGATGGTCACACTCGACCCTCAGGAAGCCATCCAGGGGCGGCAGGTGGTCGTGGTGGCAGTGAAGCCCAGGGACGTCGGAGGAGTGGTCGATCGGATCACAAACAACCTGGCCGCGGGTCAAATGGTTCTCTCGCTGGCCGCCGGTGTCACGACCAGGACCTACGAAAGCTCACTCGGCGAGGTCGCCGTCGTCCGGGCCATGCCGAACACCCCGGCTGTGGTCGGGGAAGGGGTGACCGGGATCGCTCGGGGTGCCCATGCCGGGGAGGAGCACCTCAAACTGGCCACGGAGGTTCTCGGAGCGGTCGGAGGGGTCAGGGTGATGGACGAATCACTCCTGGATGCGGTCACCGCGGTGTCCGGCACCGGCCCGGCCTATGTCTTCCTGCTGGCGGAGGCGCTCACCGAGGCCGCGGTCCGGGAGGGGCTGCCCCGTGATATCGCGGAGGAGTTCGTCCACCAGACCATCCGCGGCGCCGGGCATCTCTTGACCGACACCGACACCACCCCGGCAGAGTTGCGCTCGCAGGTGACGTCACCGGGAGGCACGACCGCCGCCGCCGTGCATGTTCTCGAGGAGCGCGGGTTCCGTGCCTTGGTCGAGGACGCCGTCCAGGCCGCGGCGAGACGAGCAGCAGAGCTCGGGCAGCAGGGTTGAGTCTGTTCTCGCGGGTGGTCATGGCCTTCACCGAGGCCAGGCCCGTGGAGCGGACGATCACTGGCACGCGGCCGGGAAAGGCGCTCGCTGGGAGGTTCGTGGCGGGGGACACGCTGGCCGAGGGTGTGGCTACCGCTCGCAAGCTCAACGAGGACGGCTTTCTCGTGTCTCTCGACCTGCTCGGGGAGGAGTGCCACGATCGCGCCACTGCGGTCAGTGCTCGGGACGAGTACGTCGAAGGGCTGAACCGGATCGGTGCCGAGAACCTCGAGGCCAACATCTCGATCAAACTGACCCAGCTCGGGCTTGCCTTCGACGAATCGCTGGCGATGGCGCTGGTCGACAGCCTCGCCGATCGTGCCGCCGAGGTGGACACCACCGTGACCATCGACATGGAAGATTCTCGATATACCGAAGCTACGGTGCGCATCTACGAGAAAGTCCAGTCGGCTCAAGGCAATCTCGGTATCGCCCTTCAAGCGTATCTCCACCGGACTCCGTCTGATCTGAAGCGGTTGATGCCCCTGGGCGGTCACATCAGGCTGTGCAAGGGCGCATATCTGGAGGATCGCGAGGTGGCCCTCACGTCGAAGCGCGACGTAGATGAGGCATTCGCCTCCCAACTGCGCGAGCTGATGGGTTTCGATGTGGTTCGTCCCGCGGTTGCGACTCACGATGCCGCCCTGATCGACCTCACCCGTGAATTGGCCGGCTCGAGGAGAGCGCCGTTCGAGTTCCAGATGCTCTACGGGGTCCGGACCGGATTGCAGGACGAATTGATCGGAGCCGGATACCCGGTTCGGGTCTATCTGCCTTTCGGCTCCAAGTGGTATCCCTACCTGACGCGGCGTCTGTCCGAACGGCCCTCCAACGCCTGGTTCCTCCTCCGATCCGTCTTCGGAGGCTGACCCTAAGATCACCTCCCATGGCCCTGACCGAGGAGCGGCAAGAGAAGTCCGCACCTGAGAAGCGACGCCCGGACGCCTCACAGGTCCTCGAGGGCCTCGGAATCCTCCTCGGCGTGGGAACCTTGGCCCTGGGGCTACTGGGGACCGTTCCCGACCATCCAGACTTCGAAGTGGGCCGCGAGGTGTTCGGCAACATTCCCGTGCCACTTCAGGTCGTCTTCTACGTGTCAGTCGCCGGATTCGTCTGGCTCATGTTCCATCTCTTCGCTCGCCGGGCCGCGGGCTGGTCTCTCGGGGCCGCCGACCGCCGCGCCGGTCTTTGGGGGCAACGCCTCAAGCGTCTCGGTGGGGGGCTTCTGATGAAGACCCTGATGCGTGACCCCCGGGTCGGGCTGACCCACGCCGCCCTGTACTACGGGTTCGTGGTTCTGTTCCTGGGCACTGTGATCCTCGAGATCGATCACATCCTCCCCAGCAACCTGCAGTTTCTCCACGGTGTCGTCTATCAGGGCTATTCGGCCGTTCTGGATCTCGCATCCCTCGTCTTCCTCGGCGGCGTTGGATTGTTCGCGATCAATCGCTATCTGGTGAGACCGGCCCGGATAAGGACCAAGACCAAGCCGGAGGATGCCGTGATTCTCCTCCTCCTCGCCATCCTCGGTGTCACCGGTCTCCTCACCGAGTCGGCTCGAATCGCCCTCGCCGGCCGGCCGGATTTCGAGGTGTGGTCGTTTGTTGGATATCCGCTCTCCGCCCTATTCGGGCAGGGTTCGGCGGCCGGCGTACATCAGGCGCTCTGGATGGTCCACGTGGCCGCCTTCGTCGGGTTCCTGGTCATCGTTCCCGTCACCAAGCTCCGTCACATGTTCACCTCGCCGGCCAACATGTTCCTCTCTCCCCGGGCCCGTCCCAAGGGGGCGATGAGGGAGATGCCGAATCTCCTCGAAGCCGAGGACATCGAAACCATCGGGGCGTCGGTGGTCACCGATCTCACCTGGAAGCAGATCTTCGACACCGATGCCTGCACCATCTGTGGGCGATGCACGTCGGTATGCCCGGCCAACATCACCGGCAAGCCTCTGGACCCGCGGGAGATGGTGATCAAGACCGGTGAGGCCGCGGCTTCGATTGTCGGCGTTTCCCCCCCAGTTTCCTCCCTGGCGGTGCTCGACGGCGAGGGGCAGCTCTTCGACCGGGTCCGGCCGGAGGAGGTGTTCGCCTGTGTGGCGTGCCGAGCCTGTGACGAGATCTGCCCGGTCAACATCGAGATCCTGGATCGAATCCTCGACATGCGTCGCTATCTGACACTCATGGAATCGGAGTTCCCCAGTGAGCTGGGGCGGGCTTTCGTCTCCATGGAGAACCAGGCCAACCCGTGGGGCCTGAGCCGTCAGGCCCGGGCCGACTGGACCAAGGAGCTCGATTTCGAAGTCCCGGTCTTTGGCGAGAACGGCAAGGACACCGCCGACTATCTGTGGTTCGTCGGGTGTGCAGGCTCCTACGACGATCGCAACACCGCCGTATCCGTGGCGCTGGCCCGCCTGCTCCATCGCGCCGGCATCGACTTCGCCATCCTCGGATCAAGAGAGGCTTGCACCGGCGACCCGGCGCGACGCGCCGGGAACGAGCTCGTCTACCAGCAGCTGGCTCTGGAGAACATCGCCACATTCGAGGACATTGGGGTCAGGCGTGTGATCACCCAATGCGCCCATTGCTTCAATGCCATCGCCAATGAATACCCCCAGCTCGGGGGCAGCTACGAGGTGGTCCACCACAGTCAGTTGTTGGCCGAACTCCTCACCCAGGGCCGGCTCGAAGCGCCGGCCCAAGTCGACGGAGCAGCCAAGCGGATCGCTTACCACGACCCTTGCTATCTCGGGAGGCACAACGACATCTACCTCGCTCCCCGGGAGGTGGCCGCAGCTGGTTCGGTGGAGTTAGTGGAGATGCCCCGCCACGGCACCAGGGCCCTCTGTTGCGGCGCTGGAGGCGCCAGGTTCTGGATGGAGGAGCAGACCGGCAAGAAAATCAACATCGAAAGGGCGGAGGAGGCTCTCGCCACCGGGGCAGACGAGATCGCAGTCGCCTGCCCGTTCTGCTTCGTCATGCTCGACGATGGGGTCAAGGAACTGGGCCGGGACGACGTGCGGGTCCGGGATCTCGCCATGATCCTCGCCGATGGCCTCACCCAGGGAGCTGCCGAGGGCCAGCCCGCCGGGAGCGACTGATCCGACGGTCTGTCCTCACCTTGCTGATAGTCGCGCTGTTGGCCGCGTGCACCGCAGAATCTGACGCGCCATCCGCCACCGACGCACCGGCGACGACCACGACAACTCTTCCAACGACCACCACCACCGTTCTGTCCAACGTGGCTGTGGAGGCGTTTCGCGCTTGTCTCGCCGAAAAGGGGATAGAGATCGAGGAGATCCCACTGGACGCCACGGGCCACCCGCGTCTGGACATGGTGATGGCCACCCTGGACTTCGGTGACCCGGAAACAGCTGAGGCGGTCTCGGTCTGCTCAGAGCACCTCGAGACGGGAGCACTCGATCTGGGTGACGACGATGTCCTCCGCCAGGCCATCATTGAGCGGCTGCAGGAGTTCAGCCAATGCATGGTCGATCTCGGAGTGGAGGACTTCCCGGACCCCGTGCCCGGGTTCACCGGCATCGGATCTCCGTTCCCGGTTGCCGAGATCCCCTACTCCGACCCGGGCTTCGCCACCGCGGTAGTCGCCTGCCGGGAAGCGCTTCTCGATGCATTGGCAGGAGCGGACGAGGAGTGAATGACCAGGATTCGGCCTACGATCGCACCCTGGTGATCTCCCACCCCGCTCCCGTCATTTACCCCGAGACCGGCGAGGACCAGGACATCGACCGACCCTGGCAGGTCATCGTGTGGAACGATCCGGTCAACACGATGTCGTACGTCGTCTATGTGCTGCGGAAGCTCTTCGGGTACGACGAGCCCAAGGCCACCGTGCTGATGCTTCAGGTGCACCACGAAGGGCGTGCCATCGTTTCCGATGGCCCCAGGGAGAAGGCTGAAGTCGACTGCTTCCGGCTCCATGGCCACGGGCTGTGGGCCACGATGGAGCAATGATGCGCCGGTTCAAGTCGTCCCGGGGTGGTGGGATCGATGTGGATCTCTCCGAGGATGAGAAGGCCTTCCTCTCGGGTGTGCTCGATCTCCTCGCCGGAATCCCGGCAGCGGGAGATGAGCCGGCGTCGCGACGACTCCGCGTGCCCGTCTATCTCGACGATCCGGAATCGAACGACGAGTGGTGGAGGCTGATGGAAGGCGAGCTCCACGCGGCACGGAATGCCGATCGCCGGGTGTTCCAACACGTCCTTGAAGAGAACGGCCGCCGCCATCTGAGCAACGAAGAAGCCGATGCCTTCCTCCGGGTGCTCAATGAGGGCAGGCTGGCGCTGGGCGCACGGTTTGGCCTCGAAGTCGAGGACGACCACGACCGCCTGGCCGAGGAACAGCGGGACATCATGGACTATCTGGGCTGGCTCCTCGAAGATCTCACCGCCGAGCTCAGTCGTTCACTCTGAGCCCAGGAGGACCTGTTCACGCCGGCCAGGTGGAGGAGTAGGTTCGGCGACTCACCGTCGGCGGGGCATGGGGAGTCCCGAAAGGCGGGAGGTGACCATTGCTTGCAGACCCGATAGCCGAGTTGAGAAGCCCTTCAGGTTCGCTCATCTCGGTGTACCTGGGTCGGCCCAGCCCCGGCGGTATGACGGCTCTCCTCACCGATTTGCTTCGTCCGGTTCGAGAGGCGGCCGAGGGCAAGGATCGTTCGGTGCAGAAGTCGGTACGGGCGGACGCCGAGCGTATCCACGACCAGGCAGAGCTCTTGGAGGTCGATGCCGCACCGGCGTACGCCATCTTCGCCTCTGACCTCGACGGCCTATTCACCATCGAGTCGCTGGGTCACCGTGTGCCCAACGTGTCGTCATTGGGGCCCCGCCCCTATCTGCGACCCCTGCGGGCGGCTCCCAAGACCCTGCGCGCCGGGGTCATCGTGGCCGACCGCTCCCAGGCTCGCGTGTTCGTCGTGTCCGGCCAACTCATCGACGAGGTCGGGCCTCCGCTGATCGCCGACATCGGGAAGCCCAACTACGGGGGGTTTTCGGGTTACGAGGAGCACGGAGTCAGGCTGCGGGCCGATGAGGTGTCGACGAGGATGTGGCGGGAGGCCGGGGCCATACTCCTCGAGCAGCACCAAAAGCGCCCCTTCGACTATCTGGCGATCGGAGGGCACGGCGAGATCGTCGAGGAGATTGGCAGAACTCTTCACCCCTACCTCGACCGGGTCGATCGTGCCACCTTCCACGCCGGCCCGCAGTCCTTGTCGTTCCCGGCGCTCCGCGTCGAGCTGGCATCCCATGCCGACGAAGTGAGGCGCCGAAGGGAGTCGGCGTTGGCGGACCGGGTCTGCGACATGGCCCGAAGCGACGGTCTCGGTGTTCTCGGCCTGGCACCGGTCCTGTCGGCTTGCAATGCCCAGGCCATCGACACCCTCGTGGTCGCGGGGGAGTTCGGGCGCCCGGGCTCCATCTGCAACTCCTGTGGATTCCTGGCACGCTCCGGGAGCCGCTGTCCGGTCTGTGGGTCCACCATGTTCCAGGTGGACGACATTGTGGCGGCCGCCATGGAAGCCACGGTCGCGGCTGGTGGTCGAACGCACCAGATTGGCGTCTCCTCACCGCTCGACGCCCACGGCATCGGCGCCCTCACCCGCTTTCCCCAGCCTCCCTGAGCCGAGGTCGGTGGGACCGGTACTCTTCGAGGCATGCGAGAAACGCTGGCACAGCGGCAGAACTGGGTCGACCAGGGCAAGCAGGTGGCTAAGGCCACCGTGGTGAAGGCGTATGGGTCGGCGCCAAGGGGCCCGGGTTCGTTGATGCTGGTCTCCTCGGACGGGGAGATGGAAGGATCGGTGTCGGGGGGCTGTGTGGAGAACGACGTCGTGGTCCGTGCACTCACTGTCCTGGAGAAGGGCGAGCCGGAACTGGTCACATACGGCATCGCCGACGACGACGCCTTCGCGGTAGGTCTGGCCTGCGGCGGGACCATCCAGGTCTACATCGAACCGTGGTGACCTCGCGGGTACTCGAAGCCACCCAAAACCTGGTCGAGGAAGATGCGTACGGCATCGTGATCACGGTCATCGCCGGCCCGGAAGCCGGGTCGAAGGCGGTGCTCGACTACTCCGGCGAGCTCATCGCCGGGTCTCTTCACGAGCGGGTGGCCGAGTCGGCCCGGGCCGACGCACTTGCCTTGATGTCCCGGGAGACGAGCAGCACTCTCGCCTATGGGGACGATGAGCTGTTCTTCGAGGTGATAGCCCCGCGTCCGCGCCTGTTCGTCTTCGGGGCAGTCCACATCGCCCAGGAGCTGGTGCAGCACGCCGGTCTGCTCGGCTTTCACACCGTGGTAGCCGACCCACGTCCTGCCTTCGTGACGGGGGAGCGATTCCCCGACGCCGATGAGCTGAGGGTGGGTTGGCCCGGCGATGTGGTCGACGCCGATGAGTTCGACGCCCGCACCTTCGTCGTGGTGCTCACTCATGACCGTCGATTCGAGGACCCGCTCTGGCCCCTGCTCCTCCCTACCGATGCGCGGTACATCGGTGCGATGGGCTCCGCGAAGACTTCCGCCGCGCGGCGCCAACGTCTGCTCGACTCGGGCTTCACGGCTGAGCAGGTCGACCGCATCCACGGGCCGATCGGGCTCGACATCGGTTCCCGGGCCGCGGGTGAGGTGGCGATTGCGATCCTGGGCGAGATGATCTCGGCCCGCTACCTGCACGATCGTGAGCTGAATCTCCAGGGCCGCTCGGTGCGGGCCCGATGAGCACTGCCGCCGTTGTCCTCGCCGCCGGGGCATCTCGTCGTTTGGGCCGATCCAAGCAACTCGAGCCCTGGGGTGACTCGAATCTCCTTTCCAATGTCGTGGCGCGGACTCGAGCCTTCCCGGTTGACGAGGTATGGGTCGTGCTCGGTTACGACTACGAGCGGATCCTCGAAGAGACCGAATTCGGGGACGCCGGTCTAATCGAGAATCCGGAGTGGGAGGAGGGGATCGCCTCATCCATTCGGGTTGCGCTCGACGCATTGACGAGGCTCTCTCGTGTCGACAAGGCCCTGATAGTCATGGGTGACCAGCCTTCGGTCCCTGTAGACGTGGTGGATCAGTTGATCGACTCGCACGCTCACTCCGACCATCCGGTGAGCCTCCCCAAGTATCGATACTCCTGGGGCAACCCGGTCCTGGTCGACCGGTCCCTGTGGCCCCGGCTCATGTCACTCGAGGGAGATGAGGGGGCGCAGCGTCTCTGGCAGGCGCACCCCGAATGGGTCAACGAGGTGTGGTTCTCCGACCTAGCCCCCCGTGACGTGGACACCGAGTCGGACATCACCGAATTACGGCCCAAGCACCCCGGGTCCGCCTGAGTTCATTTGTCTAGAGTCGCGTCGTCTGGTTTCTGTTGCGCTGAAGGGACACATGGCTCGGATCGATCAGGTAGCGGGGATCGCCCACAGGGATGCCAC
>JBEVJN010000035.1:0-9181 GCA_040510135.1 Acidimicrobiia bacterium
CCGTCTCTCGCGATCTGGAGGATCCAGTGACCCATCTCGTCTTTGCTCAGGAGACCGCGGCGAGCCCGCTGCCCTCGCTGCTCTTCCTCGGGCTGATGGTTGCCGTCTTCTGGTTGTTCATCATCCGGCCCCAGCGTCAACGCGCCAAAGCCCAGCAGGAGTTGTCCAAGACGCTCAGCCCTGGCGAGGAGGTTCGGACCATCGGCGGGATCCACGGCATCGTGGTGTCTGTCGACGACGAGAGCGTGGTCCTGCGGGTGGAGGAGGGAAAGATCCGCGTATCGAGGAAGGCCGTCGGGTCCCGCGTCGGCCCGGACAAGCCAGAAGCCGAAACCTCCTGATCCGACCTTAGACTTCTCGGGGTGGAAAACCTCAGCGCGCTCATTCGCGACATCCCGGACTTTCCCGAGCCCGGGATCGTCTTCAAGGACATCACGCCGGTCCTGGCCGACCCAGCCACCTTTGCCACCCTGGTCGAGGCATTGGCCGAGCCTTTTCGTGATTCGGGTGTGACCAAGGTGGCAGGGATCGAGGCGCGGGGTTTCACCCTCGCCACCCCCGTTGCCGGGCTCCTCGGGGCGGGCTTCATCCCGGTTCGGAAGCCCGGAAAGCTGCCCTACGAGACCGTCCGCGAGGACTACTCGCTCGAATATGGCACCGACTCACTGGAGATCCACACCGATGCCGCCCGACCCGGGGAAAAGGTCCTCATCGTCGACGATGTCATCGCCACTGGTGGAACAGCGGCGGCCGCGATTCGGTTGTTGAGGAAGATCGGCGCCGATGTGGTCGGGTTCGCGGTTTTCATCGAGCTGTCTTTCCTGGACGGCGCCCAGATGCTGGACGGTGTACCCCTGCATGCCCTCGTCAAGTACGACTGAGTCGAGCCAGGCGACATTCGACGATGTCGTCAGTGCCTTCGTCGCCCATCACCCCGATGGTGATGTCGACTTGTTGCGAAAAGCCTACGAAGTAGCGGCTGAGGCGCATGCCAGCCAGGCGCGGAAGACGGGTGACCCCTACATCACCCATCCGCTGGCCGTGGCTCACATGCTGGCCGGATACGGGCTCGATGAGCCGACGCTGGCCGCCGCGCTGCTCCATGACACCGTGGAGGACACCAATCTCACACTGAACGACCTGTCCATGCAGTTCGGCGACGAGATCGGCCGGCTCATCGACGGTGTGACCAAGCTCGATCGGGTCCGCTACTCCAATCGGGAGCAGGCCCAGGCCGCAACCATCCGCAAGATGGTGGTTGCCATGGCCCAGGACGTACGTGTCCTGATCATCAAGCTGTTCGACCGTCTCCACAACCTGAGGACGGTCCACGCCTTGCGGGAGGAGAAGCAGCGACGGGTCGCCCAGGAGACACTCGATGT
This sequence comes from Acidimicrobiia bacterium, assembly GCA_040510135.1. Classification (GTDB taxonomy): domain Bacteria; phylum Actinomycetota; class Acidimicrobiia; order Spongiisociales; family ZC4RG35; genus JARDZU01. The sequence continues at coordinate 1,383 of JBEVJN010000035.1, forward strand.
CTATGCCCCGCTGGCCCATCGACTCGGGGTCCAGGAGATCAAGCATGAGTTCGAGGATCGTTGCTTCGCGATCCTCTATCCCGGGCCCAATGCCGAGATCCAGGCCAAGCTGGCCGAACGGGCACCGGAGCGTCAGGCGTTCATCGAGAAGATGGTCGACGAGATCGCAGGGATCCTCGCCGATTCCGGCATCGAGGCCGAGGTGACCGGCCGGCCCAAGCACCAGTACTCGATCTATCGCAAGATGAGGGAGCAGAACCGGCCGTTCGAGGACATTCACGATCTGATCGGCATCCGGATCATCACCGAGACGTTGCGAGACTGTTACGCCGCGCTGGGACTCATCCACAGCCATTGGGTCCCGGTGACCGGTCGCTTCAAGGACTACATCGCCATGCCGAAGATCAACCTCTACCAGTCACTTCACACCACGGTGATCGGGCCCGACGGTAAGCCGCTCGAAGTCCAGATCCGCACCGCGGAGATGCACCAGAGGGCAGAAGCGGGCATCGCCGCCCACTGGCGGTACAAGGAGGGAGAAGCCGGACCGCTACCCCGGATGGAATTCCTCTCCTGGGGCGAGGAGGAAGACCCCGAGGAGTTCCTGGCCAATCTCAAGCTCGACCTGTACCAGGACGAGGTGTTCGTCCTCACCCCTGGTGGCGATGTCAAGCCGCTGCCCGCTGGGTCCACCGCGATCGACTTCGCCTATTCGGTGCACACCGAAGTGGGCCACCGGTGCGTCGGTGCCAGGATCAACGGCCGGCTCGTCCCACTGTCCACGCGCCTCCAGTCGGGCGACATCATCGAAGTGCTGACGTCGAAGTCAGTGGAGGCCGGGCCTAGTCGTGACTGGCTCGCCTTCGTTCGCACCGGCCGGGCCAAGTCCAAGATCAGGCAGTGGTTCACGAAGGAGCGCCGCGATCAGGCACTCTCCGAGGGGAAGGAAGCGCTGCAGGCGCTTCTCAAGCGCGAGACGCAGGGGATCCCAGCCGCGGAGAAGGAGAAACTTCTCGAGTCGATCACGGCCGAGCTCGGTCAGAAGGATGTCGAGGCGCTCCAGGTAGCAATCGGCGAGGGCACGGTCTCGATCGATTCGGTGGCGACCCGCCTCTCCCGGCTGATCAACCCGGAGACCGAGGATGAATTCTTCCATCCGAGACGGAGACGCTCTCTGGACACCGCCGAAGTCGTGGTCGAAGGACAGGACGACATGCTCATCCACCTCGCCCGCTGCTGCTCGCCCGTCCCCGGAGACCCGATCGTCGGTTACGTCACGGTGGGCCGCGGCGTGTCGGTGCATCGGGCGGATTGCACCAACGTGTCATCGCTCGCCGAGCGACGTGAGCGGACCGTTGAAGTTTCCTGGCCGCCACAGAGCACGTCTGCCTTCGTGGTGTGGATTCAGGTCGAAGCCCTGGATCGAACTCGGCTGCTGCGGGATGTGACCAGCGTCGTCAGCGACACCGGGGGCAACATCACAGCCTCGTCGACCCACACGGGAGACGACCGGGTGGCGATCCTCCGCTACGAAGTAGAGCTCTCTGATCCGAGTCAGCTTCCCAAGCTCCTCGCCGACCTGCGCGGGGTGGACGGCGTGTTCTCCTCCTTCCGGCTCGCCACCGACCCTGCCCCCTGATGCTGATCGTCCAGGTGCCGGCCTGGCTTGCCGAAACGAACGCATACATCCTCGCTGAAGAGAGCGGTGGCCAGGCAGTCGTCGTCGACGCCCCTCCTGAACCCGACGCGATCGGAGCCATCCTCATCCAGCACGATCTGGCGTTGTCGGCGGTGGTGCTCACCCATGGCCATATCGACCACACCGGGGGCAGCGGAGAGTTGACCCGGGCCACGGGCGCCAGCGTCTATGTCCATCCTGACGACGACTTCCTGACCTTGCACCCGGTGGAGCAGCTGCGGGCGATGTTCGGGATGACCCCGCCTGGCGTGTACGACGTTCCGGAGAAGTTCGAAGCCCTTGGCGACGGGGACCGCCTCGTCCTGGCTGGTCTCGAGCTCGAGGTGCGGCACACGCCGGGGCATACCCCGGGTCATTGCTGTTTCTACCTGGAAACCGAGGCGACGCTGTTCTCGGGCGATCAGTTGTTCGCCGGCTCCATCGGGCGAACCGACCTACCCGGCGGCTCCCTCGCCGCTCTCATGAACTCGATGAAGGACAAAGTGATGGTGCTACCGGACGAGACCAGGGTCCTACCGGGACATGGCCCAGAGACCACCATCGGCCGGGAAAGGACCGGCAACCCGTTCCTGCAGTGACCACATATGCTCCCTCCATGCCGCCCAATGCGATAGAGGTAGCACTCCAGCGGTTGGCCGAGACCGGAAGAGCGCGTATCCGGATCCTCACCCGTGACCATCGCTCCACAGAGACTCGACTTCGCAACCGGGCCGCATGGATATCGAAGCCGAAAGCGAGGCTCAGGATCGCAAGAGTCAAAGAGGGCGATGGCTTTCTCGAAGTCGATCTCTTTCTCGACGGGAGCGAATGATCTTCCGACCCGTGTCGGGGATGGGTCGTTGTCGTCGGCGAACGCCAGGTTCACCGCCGTCGCGTGTCTGGGCGTCGGACCACAATTAACCTGCCTGCGCTCATGAGCTTCCGCCCACCCAAGGGAACCGACGACATCGGCGCGCCCGAATCGAATCTCTGGCGAGACGTGCTGGGGGAGTGGGAGCGGTGGGCCGACCTGTTCGGCTACCCCTTGGTGTTGACGCCGATCTTCGAGGCGACCGATTTGTTCGAGAGGGGAGTCGGGAGCGATACCGAAGTGGTCACCAAGCAGATGTACACCTTCACCGACCGGGGCGGGCGCTCTCTGACGCTTCGCCCCGAAGGCACCGCCGGGGTGGTCAGGGCATTTCTCGACAGCGGTGCCAAGGGCCCGTGGAAAGGCTCGTATTCGGGGCCGATGTTCCGGCACGAGCGCCCCCAGGCCGGGCGGCGACGGCAGTTCTGGCAGCTAGGGGTGGAATACCTCGACGTCGAAGGCCCGGCGGCAGACGCCGAAGTAATCGAGCTGGGCTACCGGTTCCTGACCGCGGTCGAGGTGCCAGGCCTGGATGTCGTCCTCAACTCACTTGGTGACGCAGTGTGCCGTCCCGGATATGTGGAGACCCTTCGGGGATACCTCGACGAGAAACGCGACGTCCTTTGCGACGACTCGCTGTCGATCGTCGACGTCAATCCGCTACGCGTGCTCGATTGCCGGGTGTGTGCCCCGCTCCTGGCAGACGCCCCCGCCATGAAGGACCATCTCTGCGAGCCGTGTTCCGAACACTACGCCCAGGTCAAGAAGTCCCTCGAGGGGCTCGAAGTCCCGTTTGTCGAGGATGCCCGGCTGGTCCGTGGGCTCGACTACTACACCCGCACCGCCTATGAGTTTCTCGCCACCGATCTAGAAGCCGCCCAGAACGCGGTGGGCGGGGGTGGACGCTACGACGGTCTGGCCGAGTCCATCGGCGGCAGACGAGCCCCGGGTGTCGGCTTCGCTCTCGGCGTGGATCGGATCGTCCTCGCCTCGACCAGGGAGCCCAAGGGAAGGGTCGACGTCTATCTCGTCTCGGAGTCGGGGCCGGTCGAAGCGCTGACCACAGCGTCGAGATTGCGCCGAGACGGGCTTCGAGTCGAGTTCGACACGGAAGGGCGGAAGGTCGAGGCCCAGTTCCGGGCGGCGAACCGGCTCGAGGCTCGTGCCGTCGTGGTGCTGCCCGAGGGCGGGGACGAGGTGGACGTTCGAATCGACAACGAGAGGGTGGGAATGTCCCCTGCGTCCGTGGCGACATGGCTGGAAGGGCGTCTATGACCAGGATCGCGGCCGGTTCTTTGCGGCCATCGGACATCGGGAAGTCGGTGTCGATCTCGGGATGGGTCCAGCGCCGCCGCGACCACGGTGGAATCGCATTCATCGACGTCCGGGACGCCTCTGGCGTAGTTCAAGTAGTCGCCGACCCTGCCGAGCACGAGACGGTCGCCGACCTGAAGATGGAGTACTGCATCTCAGTGACAGGCGTGGTCAGAGCCCGTCCCGAGGGAACCGCCAATCCCGATCTGCCCACGGGAGGGGTCGAGGTAGGTGTCGATGAAGTCGTCGTCCTCGCCGCGGCGGACACGCTGCCGTTCATGATCGAGGACAGGGTGGAGATCGACGAGCGAGCCCGGCTCCGATATCGGTACCTCGACCTGCGTCGCCCGCGGATGGGAGCGAACCTGAGGGCGCGGTCGCGGGCGACTGCGGCGATACGTCGCACCCTCGACGAGCAGGGGTTTCTCGAGGTCGAGACTCCGACCCTGGTCAACAGCACGCCCGAGGGGGCGAGAGACATGCTCGTCCCATCCAGGTTGCGCAGAGGTGAGTTCTACGCCCTTCCTCAATCTCCCCAGCTCTTCAAGCAGTTGCTGATGATTGCCGGGGTGGAGCGATACTTTCAGATCGCGCGCTGCTACCGGGACGAAGACTTCAGGGCCGACCGTCAGCTCGAATTCACCCAACTGGACCTCGAAGGGTCGTTCTGGGATCGCGATGACGTCCTCGACACAATCGAGAGCGTCCTCGTCGCCGTCGTTAAGGACCTGCGCGGGGTGGATGTGACCCGGCCCTTCCTCCGACTCACCTGGCAGGAGAGCATGGATCGCTTCGGCACGGACAAGCCGGACATGAGGTTCGGCGCCGAGATCGTCGACCTCTCGAGGGTGTTCGAAGGAAGCGGGTTCGGAGTCTTCAGCGACACGCTGGACGGCGAGGGAACGATCCGTGGCATAAATGTCGGGCCACAGGACTGGTCCCGGGGCCGGGCAGACGCGATGACCGAACGGGCCAAGGAGCTTGGCGGCAAAGGCTTGGTGTGGATGGTCGCCGAGGAGGATGGGTCGCTACGGTCACCGGTGGCCAAGTTCCTAGATGAGCGGGAGCTGGCCGGAGTCCGAGATGGCCTGGCGGCTAAGCCAGGTGACATTTTGCTGATCGCCGCCGATCGCTGGAAGCAGGCGGTGGAGATTCTCGGCGCACTCCGAAACGACCTTCTCCGGCCCACCGGCCACGACGATCTGTCCTTCCTCTGGGTGATCGACTTCCCGTTGTTCGAGGAGGCAGAGGACGGAACAATCACCTTTTCCCACCATCCTTTCACATCGCCTTCTTCACTCGATGAGATGCGGGACAACCCGACCGGGGCGGTGTCCAAGGCATACGACGCCGTCCTCAACGGCGTCGAGCTGGGCTCGGGCTCGGTCCGGATTCACGACCCTGAGGTTCAGCGGCAGGTATTCGACATCCTCGGCATCGACCGCGACACCGCCGAGCGGCGATTCGGGTGGTTCCTCGAAGCGCTCCGCTATGGCACCCCGCCCCATGCCGGCTTCGCTTTCGGCATCGATCGGCTGGTCATGGTCCTCCAAGGCGAGACCTCGATCCGCGAGGTCATCCCGTTCCCGAAGACCCAGAGTGGCGTCGATCCGATGACCGGGGCCCCCACCTGGGTTGACCAGACCCAACTCGACGAGCTTGGCATCGGCCTCACCGAGGAGGCGTTGGCGCGCCAGGAGCAGCCAGAGGAGGGAGAGCCGCTCCCACCGGCTGAGCGGTAGCAGTTACGGTCTAGGCGTGAGTGATCTCTTCTCGGCCCGAGCGGATGAGCTGACGGCCCTAGCCGCCCCACTGGCCACCCGGATGCGGCCGCGATCGCTCGACGAAGTGGTGGGCCAGCCGTCCTTGATGGCCCCCCACGCCGCGTTTCGACGTCTTGTCGAGTCGGGTCGCCCGGTGTCGATGTTGCTCTGGGGCCCGCCGGGAACAGGCAAGACGACCCTCGCCCGTTTGGTCGCTTCCCGGGCAGAAGCGGCCTTCGAGACGCTCTCGGCGACCTCGGCCGGGGTGAAGGACATACGTGAGGTGCTGGCCGGCGCCAAGGCGCGGCTGGCGACCGACGAGCGGCGAACGGTCCTCTTCCTCGACGAGATCCATCGATTCGCCAAGAACCAACAGGACGCTCTCCTGCCCGGTGTCGAGGATGGGACGTTGATCCTGATCGGGGCGACGACCGAGAACCCGTTCTTCGAGGTCAATTCCCCCCTCATGAGCCGGATGACACTCTTCCGTCTCGAGTCACTGCGCCCGGAGGAGTTGGCGGAGCTGGTAAAGCGGGCCTTGAACGACAGCGACCGGGGTCTCGGGGATATGGGGCTGGAGATCGACCAGGACGCGATCGAGGAGCTGGGCAATCGAACTGGGGGGGATGGGAGGCAGGCGCTCAACTCGCTGGAAGTTGCCGCCCTCCTCGCCTCTGGCGACAACCGATCGGTCATAACCCTCGGCGACGTCGGTGAAGCCCTGCAGCGACGGATCGTCCGATACGACAAGGTGGGCGATCAGCATTACGACGTCATCTCCGCCTTCATCAAGAGTGTCCGGGGCTCCGATCCGGATGCCGCCCTCTACTGGCTGTTCCTCATGTTGGAAGGCGGTGAGGATCCCGAGTTCATCGCTCGAAGGCTCATAATCCTGGCATCGGAGGACATCGGTTTGGCCGACCCGCACGCCTTGCCGCTTGCGGTGGCGGCCGCCGACGCGCTTGCCTACGTCGGGCTGCCAGAGGCGGCCTATCACCTCACGGAGGCAACGATCTACATGGCCGCGGCCCCCAAATCGAACACGGTCGGCCGGGCCATGACGAAGACGCGTCAACTCGTGACCGACGGTCCCGCTGCAAGCGTTCCGCCGCATCTCCGATCCGCGGCCTATCCCGGGGCCGAGAAGCTGGGTCATGGCTCGGGCTATCTCTATGCGCACGATTACGAGGGTGCGGTAGTCGCTCAGCAGTACTTCCCCGACGGGGTCACACCTGAGGTCCTCTACGAACCTGGAGACCAGGGTGAAGAGAGGGCCGTCAGGGACCGGCTCGATGCGATCGATCGCGTCCTCGGGCGAGAGGGTCGGGGCAAGAGGTAGCCTCGGGAGATGCTCGATCGAATGTGGTGGTTCGTCACCGGCGCAATCGCAGGGTGCTGGGTCACCGTTCGCGCCCTTCAGCGGAAACCGACACCGATCGAGTGGAAGGACGCTGCGGCGGCGACCGGAGCCGACCTGCTCGACCTGGCTGCCCGGGCCGTCCGGCCCAATAGGAGCGAGCAGGCTTCGGCCTCTCGTTAACCTCGCCGCTCGCTTTCAGGACCGGAATCCCGTGGACAGCAACCAGATTCGAACCGCTTTCACATCCTTCTTCGAAGAGAAGGGCCACGTGGTGCGTCCTTCCGCGTCGCTCATCCCCACCGATCCAACTTTGCTCCTGACGAATGCCGGAATGGTCCCGTTCAAGCCCTATTTCCTCGGCGAAGAGACCCCGCCGTACCAACGGGCCACGACCGTCCAAAAGGTCGTCCGGACCATCGACATCGACATCATCGGCACCACGAAGCGTCACCTCTCTTTCTTCGAGATGCTGGGCAATTTCAGCTTCGGTGACTATTTCAAAGAGGACGCTATTGCGTGGGCCTACGAGTTCGTCACCGACCGCCTCAGGCTCGACCCTGAGCTTCTCTGGTATACGGTCTTCGAGACTGACGACGAGGCGGCCGAGATCTGGTCCGGGATCGTCCCCGGCGAGCGGGTGCAAAGGAGGGACGAGAAGGAAAACTTCTGGCAGATGGGGGTGCCCGGTCCGTGCGGTCCGTGCTCGGAGATCTTCTTCGACAAGGGCTCCGAGTTCGGGGAGGGCGGCGGTCCCGCCGTTGGCGATGAGGACCGCTTCGTGGAGATCTGGAATCTCGTCTTCATGCAGAACGT
>JBEVJN010000036.1:0-57742 GCA_040510135.1 Acidimicrobiia bacterium
GGCGGCTCACCGTGCGATCGTCCTCGCCGAGCTCACCGGAGCTCCGCTCTATATCGTCCACACCTCGGCCAAGGAGGCGGTGAACGAGGTGATACAAGCTCGGGACCGCGGCCTCAACGTGTTCGCCGAGACCTGTCCCCAATATCTCTTCTTCGACCTCGACAATCTGGGCAACGGCTTCGAAGGAGCCAAGTACGTGTGCTCACCCCCGATGCGAGACCGGGCCGCAGGTCATCAGGAAGCCCTATGGCAGGGGCTGCGGACCAACGATCTCCAGGTGGTGTCGACCGACCACTGCCCGTTCTGTTTCAACGACCACCCAGAATTGGGTCGACAGAAGAGACTCGGCGAGGAAGACTTCTCCAAGATCCCCAACGGCATGCCCGGCGTCGAGCCCCGCATGGAAGTCTTCTTCGAAGGTGGCGTCAACCAGGGCCGGATCAGCGTCAACCGGTTCGTGGAGATCACGGCTACCACCCCGGCCAAGATGTTCGGTCTGTACCCCAAGAAGGGGACGGTGGCCCCGGGCGGGGACGCGGACATCGTGATCTTCGACCCCAATGAGAAGCACGTCATCTCGGTGGACAACCAGCACATGCGGGTCGACTACTCGGCCTATGAGGGCCTGGAAGTCACCGGTAAGGTCAAGCACGTTCTCTCCCGGGGGCGGATCGTCGTCGAGAACGGTGAATACCTGGGAAATCCGGGCGATGGTCAGTACCTGAAGCGGGGCACCAATCAGTATCTGATCTAGGGCTATTCGGCGACGAGGGCTGGTCGTGCGGCCGGAGACGCGGTGGCGAGCCGGGCGAATGTCGCGAGGGTCATGTTGACCCCGGCGTGAACCGCAATCGGGACCCAGATCGACCCGGTCTCGATGCGTAGCCAGACCAGGAACGCCCCGGCGGCAGTGGTGGCGAGCACGGTGATAGCGACGTGGACGACACGGGCCAGGCTGCGTCTATCGACGGCATTGGCTTGATCGAGCCCCGGGCCGATGTGCCAGAGCCCGAACAAGAAGGCGCCTCCCCATAGAGCCAGCGGCTCGGGATAGAGGGCGATAAGCGCGGCATGGAGGACCCCGCGAAACACAGCCTCTTCGATCACGACCGTGATGAGCGGGATTCGGACGAGGATGTGGGCTGCTGCGGTTCGACTCGACATCGCCCCCATCCGGGGATCGGCGAGATGGCCTCGCAGCTGGGGCCGGCTCATCATCACCACTCCGACTGTGCACATCGCCACCAGGGTCGCCGAGCCCCAGGACGCGAGCAGCCCGCCGTCGGGGCCGGCGAGGCCAATCGTCGTCGGACCGAACCAGACCGCCGCGACCACCACCACCGCCAGCCCCACCGAGCTGGTGGCGAGCGGTGCCCAGGTGGGACGGAAGCGGATTGGCAGGAGCAAGTAGACGATTGTCTGGAACCCGACTGCGTAGATGATCAGCGGGACGGCGGTGGCGAGTAATGACATGGTTTGGGTTGACGGAGTCGGCGACCCGGTCAGCCGCTCACGATGCCACGGTATCGGTATATGGAACCTAAAGGAACAGACCCAAATCTGGATTTCGCCATCTAGGTGGCGCCGGCGAATGTGTCGCAGCTACTGGGAGAGCCGGAGGTGAATCCCTGGTTCAGCCACTGATAACGCTGCTCAGAGCTGCCGTGGGTCCACGTCTCGGGGTTGACCTGGCCGGTGGTCTGCTGCTGGATGGCGTCGTCACCGACCGCCGCCGCCGCGTTCAGGGCTTCCTCGAGATCGCCCGATTCGAGGAGGGCAGCCGATTCCCCTGACTTCAAGGTGGAGAGCCAGACCCCGGCAAAGCAGTCGGCCTGGAGCTCCAGGGCGACACTCGCTTCATTGCTGCCGGCGTTCTGCACCTGCTCGGTGATGCCCAGCTGGTGCTGGACGTGGTGGCCCACCTCGTGGGCGAGGATGTAGGCCTGGGCGGTGTCACCCGCGGCGCCAAACCGGCGTTGCAGCTCGGCCAGAAAATCCAGGTCCGTGTAGACCAGCTCGTCGATCGGGCAGTAGTGAGGCCCCGACTGTGCCTGCGCGCCACCACACTCCGACTGGGTGAAACCGTTGAACAGAACGAGGTTGGTGGGTCTGTACTCGAGCCCGGACTCCCGGAAGATACCCACCCACATCGTTTGGTCGTCCTGGAGGACCTCCTCCAGGAACGCCGCTAGATCGGTCTCCGGGTTTGCGTTCGGATCGAGCGTGTTTCCCGTCTCCGGCTGAACCTCACCTGCCGGCTGCAGGACTTCGGTGAGACCGCTCAGATCGCTTCCGCCACCTAAGAGGGTGAGGAGCACGAAGATGATGATCCCAACGGCCCCCCCGCCGACACCGATCGTCCGCATGCCGGGCCGGTAGCCCCCGCCTCCAGCCCCGCGGCGATCGATCACCTGCCCGGGGCCGGTCGCATCTCTCTTGAATTTGACCACGTCGCAAACTTACCCAGGAGAGGGCTGGCCCAACCTTCGCGGCGGCTTTCTCCGGACTCGGTCGTATGGTCCCTCCCCGTGTAGATTCGGCCACATGAGGCAGATCCAGCATTGGATTGACGGACAGCTCACCGGGGGCGCCGGCGGCCGGGTCGGTCCGGTGTACAACCCGGCTACGGGAGAGCAGACCGGCGAGGTGGTGCTGGGCACCGCTGCCGACGTGAATCGTGCGGTGGAGACAGCTCGGTCGGCGTTCGAGACGTGGCGGTTCTCCTCGTTGACCCAGCGTCAGAACATCATGTTCGCCTTCCGCGAGCTGGTCGCAACGCGGAAGTTGGATTTCGCCCGCCTCCTCACCGCGGAGCATGGGAAGACCATCGACGATGCTCTCGGTGAGGTGCAAAGGGGCCTCGAAGTGGTCGAGTTCGCTTGCAACATCGCCCACCTCCTCAAAGGGGATTTCTCAGAGCAGGTATCGACGGGGGTCGACACTTACACGATCCGCCAGCCGCTCGGTGTCGTCGCCGGGATCACCCCGTTCAATTTCCCCGCGATGGTCCCGATGTGGATGTACCCCCTTGCCATCGCCTGCGGCAACACATTCGTGCTCAAGCCCTCTGAGAAGGATCCTTCGTGCTCTCTCCTGGCGGCAGAGCTGCTTGCCGAAGCAGGGCTTCCCGAAGGGGTGTTCAACGTGATCCACGGTGACAAGGAGGCGGTGGATGCTCTACTCACTCACCCCATGGTGGCCGCCATCTCCTTCGTCGGATCTACCCCGATCGCCCGTTACATCTACGAGACCGGGACCAGCCATGGCAAGCGAGTCCAGGCTTTGGGTGGCGCCAAGAATCACATGATCGTCCTCCCGGATGCCGACATGGACCTCGCAGCCGACGCCGCGGTGTCGGCCGGATACGGCTCGGCCGGAGAGCGCTGTATGGCGATTTCGGCCGTCGTCGCGGTGGGCGGCGCCGGCGACTCGCTGATAGAAGGAGTGAGGACACGGATCGAGAAGTTGAAGGTGGGTCCCGGGCACGAGACCGGGGTCGAGATGGGGCCGCTCGTCACGAGGCAACACCTGGAGAAGGTACGTGGGTATGTCGACGCCGGGGAGGAGGCAGGCGCCCTGCTCGTCGCCGACGGCCGCGACCTGATTGTCGAAGGCCATGAGAATGGCTTTTTCCTCGGTCCCACCCTGTTCGACAACGTGAATACCGACATGTCGATCTACACCGACGAGATCTTCGGTCCCGTTCTCTCCACCGTGCGGATGGATCATTTCGAAGAGGCGATCAGGCTCATCAACGAGAATCCATACGGCAACGGGACCGCAGTTTTCACCAACGATGGCGGCGCGGCCCGCAAGTTCCAGTCCGAGATCGAGGTCGGCATGGTCGGGATCAATGTGCCGATCCCGGTGCCCCTTTCCTTCTACAGCTTCGGTGGGTGGAAGCACTCCATCTTCGGAACCCATGCCATCTACGGCCCCGAAGGGGTGCAATTCTCCAGCAGGCAGCAGGTGGTGATCTCCCGCTGGGCCGACCCGATCCACCGCGGAGTGGACCTCGGGTTCCCGACCCACGGGTGAGAGGCCGCCCGCCCCGGGCCTGGCCCTTGCTCGTGGTGGGGGCCCTCATCCTGGCCTCCTGCGGGGAGACACCGGCAGCCGAGACCACCACGTCTTCGTCCAGCCCCACGACCGTCGTCGCGACCTCGTCCACGACCACAGTGCCCACGCCCGGCCGGCCGGTGGCCCTCTCCGATCTTGTCGGTCGTTGGGAGAGCGAGTCCAACGCGATGACGTTCGACGAGGGTGGCTCCTACGAGCTATTCGAGATCGATGGTGACGGCGCCGAGACACCAACCGGTGTGATCGGGTTCGTCGCCCTTCAGGGCGGGCAGCTCGTTTTCGCCACCAGTGCCAATCCCAATCCCTGTCCTGGTCAGACCGGGATCTATGACGGCGAGCTCGTCGGGGAGATTCTGCACCTATCGCTGGTCGAGGACCCCTGCGGGTTCCGGGAGGAGGCGTTTGCGTCTCCGTTCTCCCCGGTCTCCACGCCAACCACGACCGGGCCAGAACCGGTTATCTCGGACCTGTCCGGCAGCTGGGAGAACGAGAGATCGGTTCTTCGGGTCAACGACGCCGGGGACTTCGTCGTACTCGGGCCCGATGCCGATCCGGATCGCCCGCTCACGGGAGGCTTCGTGGCGAGGGAGGAAGGCAACTTCATATTCGTGTCTGGTGTCTCCGGTGAATGTCCCGGGCAGACCGGCGTCTACGGGGCCATCATCGAGGACAGCGCGCTAACGCTCACCCTCGTCGATGATCCCTGCACCTCGAGAGTGGCTTGGTTCGAGCCCACCTTCACCCAGGCCGGCTGATTTTGACGACTAATCGGGGCCGGCCACGAGGTCGCGGGCGAGCAGGTCGTCGTCGGTCTCACGCCTGACCACGAGGCGGGCGTCGCCGTCTCCCACGAAAACCACCGCAGGGCGGCGAGCCATGTTGTAGTTCGAGCCCATCGAATGGCCATAGGCTCCGGTCACCGGGGTGGCGAGCAGATCGCCGACCTTCACCGTCTCGGGGATGGTTGCGTCCCGTGCCAGCACATCCCCCGATTCGCAGTGCTTGCCCACCAGCCGGATTGGTCGGGTGCGGTCAGCGGCGGTGGCGGTCGGGGCGAATACCTCGTAGCCGCTGCCATAGAGCACCGGACGCGGATTGTCGCTCATCCCGCCGTCCACCGAGACATAGGTACGGATTCCGGCGATCTCCTTGATGATGCCCACGGTGTAAAGGGTCAGCGCCGCCTGGGCGACGATGGCCCTACCGGGCTCGGCCATGATTCGCGCCTGCACGCCCGAGGCGGTAGCGGCAGCGATCACTGCTTTCCCCCAATCCGTGATCGTGGGCGCCGTCTCACCCTCGACATAGGCCACCCCCAGGCCCCCGCCTATCGAAAGCTCCTCGATATCGAGCGGTGCAGCAAAACCCGCGATGATCTCGATCGCCCTCTCGAACGAGGCGACGTCGAACACCTGGCTACCGACGTGAGCGTGGATGCCGATCAGGTCCATGGCCGATGAGGCACGGGCCCGCGCCACTGCGCGCTCGGCCTCCCCTTCTTCAGTGGTTATCCCGAACTTGGAGTCGGCGCCACCGGTGCGGAGATACTCGTGGGTGTGGGCCTCGATCCCGGGATTGATCCTGATCAGGACGGTCGGGCGAGGTGCCCCGGCGGTGACGAGAGCCTCGATCCGGTCCATCTCGACCAGGGAATCGATGACGATGCGGCCGACCCCTGCCTCGAGTGCCTTTCGCAACTCATTGGGCGACTTGTTGTTCCCGTGGAAAACGAGGCGATCGGCCGGGACACCGGCAGCCAGGGAGACGTGGATCTCGCCGCCGGTGGCGACATCGAGCAGAAGGCCTTCGTCGAGGGCGAGCCGGGCCATCGCTCCGCACAGGAAGGCCTTCGTCGCATACGCGACCCCGTCTGGGAAGGCCGCCACTGCCTCGCGGCAGCGGGCGCGTAGATGCGCCTCGTCATAGACGAATAACGGCGTCCCGTGCTCTGCAGCCAGGGCGCTCAGCTCGCAGCCCCCCACACTGAGTCGTCCCGAGGCGTCGACTTCCGAGGTTTCGGGGAGTAGGTGGAATGGAAGAACGCTCATCCCTGCGGCCCGCTATTCCGCGACTAGAAAGCCCAGGAGGATCCCCGCCCGGCTCCGCTGGCGAAGTCATCGGCCGGGGTGATCCCACGGGCCAGATCGTGCTTGAAGCGGCTCACGATCCCGTCGAGATTGGCCATGTCGATCAGGAAGGAATCGTGTCCCTGCGGGGCGTGCAACATCTGATAGCGGGCGTTGGGGAGCCCCGCGGCGAGCTCTTCGACCTCGGTGGCCGGGTAGAGGATGTCACTCGATATACCGACCGTGAGGAACGGTGTCTTCAGGCCTGCCAAGACCTGGTCCATCTCGCCGCGGCCTCGTGCCAGGTCGTGGCTGTCCATCGCGTCGACCAGGCGGAGGTAGGTGTTGGCGTCGAACCGGCCCACGAGCTTTTGGCCTTGGTAGCGAAGATAGGACTGGATCTCGAACTCGTCTTCCAGCGTCTTCCGGCCGAACCGGGACTCGAAGTTGGCCTTCCCCCGATACGAGATCATGGCGATCATGCGGGCCACGGCGAGACCATTGTCCGGCCCCTGCCCCGGCTCGTAGGTGCCTTCGAGGAATTTCGGGTCTGCCCAGATGGCGGCCCTCTGTGCCTCGGAGAACGCGACACTCCACGCAGAATGATGGGCGCCGACGCCGATGGCCACACCGCCCTCGACCTTGTCCGGGTACATCGCCGCCCATTCCAGGGCCTGCATGCCACCCATCGAACCGCCGATCACGAGCCCGAGCGTCTCCACCTCCAGGTGGTCGAGCAGGCCGGCTTGAACATCGACCATGTCCCGGATCGTGATTCGGGGGAAGTCACGCCCGTACCAGCGGTCCGTGCCGGGTCGTAACGAGATGGGGCCGGTTGTCCCGTAACAACCACCGAGGACATTGCTCGCGATCACGAAGTCGTGGTCCGGGTCGAAGGACCGATTCGAGCCGAACAGACCTTCCCACCATTCGTCGGCGTCGGCGCTCCCGGTCAGGGCGTGACAGATCAGGATTGCCTCGGAGCGGGGCTCACCCCAGGTCCGATAACCCACCTGGACGTCCTCGAGTGTCTCGCCGCTCTCCAAATATATGACGCCGGGACGCTGGTAGATCGTCGTTTCGTTCGAGAGTGGATATTGCAACTACGCCTGCTCGTGATTGGCAACCACAGTCTCACATACCCCGCCTCGAAGTCTCAACTGTTTGCACTGTGGAGCGAAGGATGGGGTCCCACCTGTACCCCATCCCCGCTCGAGCCAGCGAAGGAATCAGGCCTCCGCTGGATGTGCCCCCCGTCTCGATGAGGCGGCCACCACTCCGATGCCGAGAGCGCCGACTGCCAGATGGAGGACGTTGTCGGCCTGATTGATGGCTAGGAAGTTGGCGCTGCTGTCGATCAGGATCAGACCGAGCACGCCCACCAGCAGATAGGCCGCGGAGAGGACCAAGACGACGGCGCGTGCACCTGCCTCGGTGGCCCTGGCCCCCACCAGATAGGTGACGCCGAGAATGAGATGGACCAGATTGTGGGCGGGGTTGACACCGAAGAGGATCAGCGTCTCACCGTTCATGCCGAAGAACCCGCCGAAGCCGGTGAGGATGAAACCCACCAGTCCGATGGCGACAAATGTCCAACCCAGGATCCGGGCGTAGGTCTTTACGTAGCTCATCGAGCCTCCTTTCGGTGACCATTCGCAACCAGCGGCCTGGGGGATTGGTCCAAATCGGCACGATGGGTCCGTTAGTTTTCGTGCCGATGACAGGGCTGCCTTGAACTTCGGGGTTGTGCTGCAGACCGATCCGCCTGCTTCCAGGGTGATCGAGTTGGCGAAACGGGCCGAGAGCCTCGGCTTCAGCCATGCCTGGACATTCGACTCCCACATCCTGTGGCAAGAGCCGTTCGTCATCTACTCGCGAATCCTCGCCGAGACCCGGCGTCTCGTTGTCGGGCCGATGGTCACCAATCCCGGAACCCGTGATTGGACTGTTCTCGCCTCCCTTTTCGCCACTCTCAACTCGATGTACGGGCCACGCACCATCTGCGGTATGGGCCGGGGAGACTCGGCTCTTCGCTACATAGGCCGCCAGCCAAAGACGCTTCAGACGATGGTCGAGTCCATGGAGGTGATCAGAGGGCTCGTCGCCGGTGAGGAGATCGAATACAACGGGAAGCAATTGCGAATCCCGTGGATCACGGAAGGCTGGGATCTACCCATCTGGGTGGCTGGATACGGCCCCAAAGCACTGGCCACGGCGGGGCAGCACGCCGATGGCTACATCCTCCAGCTCGCCGACCCCCAAATCCTCGAGTGGACGGTGGTAGCGGTGCGAGCTGCAGCGGAATCCGCCGGACGGGATCCTGACGAGGTCGAGATCTGTGTCGTCGCGCCGGCCTATGTCGGCGATGACCTACCTCATCAGAGAGACCAGCTCCGGTGGTTCGGGGGCATGGTCGGAAATCATGTCGTAGACATGGTGAACCGCTACGGCGAGGATCGTGACAAGGTGCCGCAGGTTCTCTCGGACTACATAAAGGCCCGGGAGTCCTACGACTACGACCATCACGGCAAGTCGGGCAACCCCTCCACGGAGTTCGTGCCCGACGACATCGTCGACCGATTCTGTGTGACCGGACCGGTGGAGGCCCACATCGAGAAGTTGGATCTCCTCAGATCGCTCGGTGTCGGCCATTTCGGTATCTACCTCATGCACGACGACATGGACGGCACGCTCGAGGCATATGGCGACGAGGTCATCCCCGCGATCGGGTAGGGGCCTGGGCACTTGCCGAACTATCGTCTCGGGTGGTGTCGCCATCCACTCGGCAATCTCTTCCGACGGGGACGGTCACCTTCCTCTTCACCGATATCGAGGGCTCGACGAGGCTGGTGCAATCCCTCGGTGATGACTGGGTCCCTGTCCTCGAGGCGCACAACTCCCTGATCGAGACCGCCATCACGGAAAACAATGGTGTCGTCGTCAAGACCGAGGGCGATTCCTTCTTTGCCGTCTTCGCCGCTGCGGTCGAGGCGCTTCACGCCTCGGTGCAGGCTCAGCACGCACTGATGGACTATTCGTGGCCGCCCGACGGCGTCGTCAGGTCCCGCATGGGGCTGCACACCGGGATCGGCGCCCTCGGCGCGTCCGACTACGTCGGTCTCGACGTGCATCGGGCCGCTCGCATCGCCGATTCGGCTCACGGCGGTCAGGTGGTGCTTTCGGAGCCGACCGCCGTCCTGGTGGAGCGGAGCCTTCCCGCTGATGTTTCGCTGCGCGACCTCGGCAAGCACCGGCTCAAAGACCTGGCAGAGCCGGAGGCAATCCTCCAGGTGGTGGTGGCGGGCCTGCAGTCCGAGTTTCCGCTGCTTCGCACCCTGGATGCCATCCCCAACAATCTCCCCAAACTGCTCACCAGCTTCGTGGGGCGGGACCGCGAGTTGGCCGAGGCGATGCGATTGCTGGGCACGACCCGGATCCTCACCTTCACCGGTCCCGGCGGGACGGGCAAGACCCGGCTCTCGCTGCAGCTGGCTGCCGAGGTGGCAGATGCTTATCCCGATGGGGTGTTCTTCGTCGATCTTGCCCCCATCAACGATGTGGCAGTCATCCCATCGCGCATCCTGGAGACGTTGGGCATTCAGGTCTCGACCCGGAAGGAGCCACCGGCGATGCGCCTCAACAGCCAACTGGCCGACAAGGGAATCCTGCTCATTCTCGACAACTTCGAGCAGCTGCTCGACGGGGCGCCGCTGGTCGCCGAAATGTTGCGAGCTTCACCACGCACCAAGGTATTGGTCACATCGCGGGCACCGCTTCGGATCAGCGGGGAGCAGGAGCTCCCGGTACCGCCCCTTGGCATCTCGGGGGTCGATCCCGACGCAGATCTGGAGACACTCATGGAATCCGAGGCGATCCGTCTCTTCACGGATCGAGCAATGGCGGTGCGCCCGGATTTCAGGTTGTCGGCCGAGAACGCGCCGGCCGTTGCCAAGCTGGTGGGTCGTCTCGATGGCCTGCCCTTAGCCATCGAGTTGGTGGCCTCGAGGCTCCGCCTGCTACCTGTCGACCAGATCTTGTCCCGTCTGAGCGCACGCATGTTGAGCTCGGGGTCGGTCGACCTTCTTGCCCGACAACGAACCATCGAGAGCGCGATCGCCTGGAGTTATGAACTGCTCGCCGAGCCAGAGCGGAAGCTATTCGCGCGCTTCGCCATTTTCAGCGCCGGGGCGAGGCTGGAAGAGGTCGAGGCGGTGTGCGGGCCGCCCGAGGAGCTGGGACAGGACGTGATCGACTCACTGTCCACGCTCGTCGAGCAGAGCCTCATCCGAAGGGTCGACGACGAGGGACGGCTCCGCTTCCGGATGCTCCATGTCATCCAGGAGTTCGCCTTGGAGCGACTGACCGAGTCGGGTGAAGCGGCAGCTCTTGCCCGGCGGCATCTCGAGACCTACGCCGCATATGTCGAGAGTGTGGCCCCAGAGTTGCTGGGCCGGGATCGCCGGATGTGGCTCGATGTCCTCGAGCAGGATCAGGACAATCTCCGAGCAGCTCTCGATTGGGCGGTCGAGTCGGGTGAGCCGGATCTCGCATTCCGTCTCTCCTCAGCCGCCTGGAGACTGTGGCAGGCGAGGGGTCATCTTCACGAGGCACGTCGGAGGCTGGATGAGGTGCTGGCGCTCGAGGGTGGAGATCCGAGGAATCGGGCCAAGGCGCTGGAGGCCTTGGGCGGCATTCTCTGGTGGCAGTCCGACCTGGACGGGGCGCTCGAGATCTACCGGGAGACCGTTCGAATGCATCGAGTCCTCGGTGACCCCAGGGAGCTCGCCAATGCCCTCTACAACGTGTCGCTCGCCACGGTGTTCGTCCAGGACGCGAATGCATCGAGAGACGCCCTCGATGAGGCTGAGGTCCTCTACCGGGAGCTGGGTGACGTCGGCGGGCTCGGCGATGTCGAGTGGGGGCGAGGCAATTTCACCGCATATGTCGATGGCGATATTCCCAGCGCCATCGCTCACATGAAGAAGAGCATCGAGTACTACGAGAAGGCTGGGAACGAGTTCGGGATGGGCTGGGGAACCTTCGAGGTCGGACATTTGAGCCGTCAGATCGGGGATTACGACCAGTCCTGGCAATACATATCGCGCGGGCTCGAGCTGTTCTCCGGGCACCACGACGTCAGCGGCATTGTGTTGCTCCTCGCCGCGTGTGCCGGGCTGGCCCTCATCCTCGGAGATCGAGACCGTGCTCATCGGCTGGCCGGGGCATTTCACGGGCTGCGGATCTCCTCGGGGACCGAGATCGTCCTCAACGAGCTGAACCGAATCGAAGCGCTCGATTACGAGACGATGGAGGCGCTGTCCGGCGAGGCGGCCATCGCATACCGGGAGGGGAAGGCGATGAGTCTGGAGGCTGCGGTGACCTACGCCCTCACCGGCCCGGCGGACGTTTGATCTCTACTCGAAATTGAGAATCGCCCAGATGAACAGGCCGAGGAAGCCGGCGGAGAGGACCAGCAGGATCCAACTGACCACGACGACTCCGCTGAGGAACCTCCCAGCTCCACGATGATCCTGGATGAGAACAAAGATCCCGGCGGCGGCTCCGAGCACGGCACAAGCCAGCACCACGACGTTGTTCTCGACCAGTCGGTTCAAGAAGAGACCGGCCACGGCACCAACACCAAATCCTGATAGGAAGCCCACCGCGATGTCGTGGACCCACCACCAGATCGGGCGCCGGGTAACGGTGGGAGAGCCCGTCGTCATGGCCGCAATCTAAGGCAATGCTGGAAATTGGGGTGGGGCGGCACCGCTAGCCGACGATCTGGCGCTTTCGGTAGGCGGCCACTGCCTCTCTCGTGGAACAGCTGTTGCAGCAGTGCACCCGAGACCGGTTGCGCGTGGTGTCGACGAAGACGTCGCGGCAATTGCTGGCATTACAGCTCCCGAATCGGCTGATCCCGTTCTCGACGATCACTCCGGCTAGCCCCATGGCGGCGATAGCCGCGACCCGGGATGCCATCGGGGCGTTCACCGGCTCGTAGTGCAGATGTGGCTCGCCGTCGTGCATCGAGACCCGAGGCGTTGCGTTGTTCCTCTCCAGGATCCGATTGAGCTCGGAGACCGCGGTCGCAGTGTCCGGGGCAGTGAAAATCGCCCGCAGATCGTCACGAAGTCTGTGAAGCTTCTTCAAGTCCTTCTCGGTTGCGGGCTGCTGGTCGGGAGGGAGGAGAAACTCGTACCGGGTGAGGAATGTCTCCAACTCGGCCAGTGTGGCGAGCTCATCACCGGTCAATTCGTCGGTGTTCACCAGGTCCACTGCCAGCTCCACCGTCTGATCTGAGTAATGAGAGAAATTCATTTGACTTATTACATCCCGTTCTATATGGTAACAAGTGTACGGATGAACGGTTATTACGTCAAGAGGAGGTTTCCATCATGATTGGGCATCCCGCCATCGCATATCTGGTGGCGCAGCGAATCCTCGACGAGCGACGCGAGGAAGCGACCAGATACCGACGTGCGAAAGCCGTCGCAAAGACTCGCACAATGAAGCTGGGCTCATATCGGCTCACTTTGAGCAAGGAGGTCCATGGTGTTCCTCGCCCAGTGTGACATCCTCGGCCAGGAGGCCCTGATCTGGGCCTCGGACCTGCAGGGAATCATCAACAGCGAAGCCGGCATCGTGGTCCGCTACAGGTGTGTCTGCGGTGAGACCGCAGAGATGCTCACCGGTTCCAGATCAGATGTCCGTGTGAGCGTCCATCTGGGCGTGGCAGCCTAGGGATCTCAGCTCTTCTTGCCGTGTCGGCGACGATCGGGCTCATTGAGATATCGCTTGCGGACACGGATCGCGGTGGGTGTCACCTCGACCAGCTCATCGTCTGAAATCCACTCGATGGCAGTCTCCAGGGTCAGCTCCCGGGGTGGCCTGAGATTGATCGCTTCGTCAGAGGCGTGCGTCCTGATGTTGGTCAGTTGCTTGGGCCGAGCCGCGTTGACGACCATCTCGTCTGGGCGTGATGCCTCGCCGATGATCATCCCCTCGTAAACCACTTCGCCGGCGCCGATGAAGAGGTCGCCTCGCTTCTGGAGATTGTCGAGTGCGAAGGCGGTGCTGGTCCCGGCACGGTCGGAGATCATGGCGCCACCGATTCGGTGGGGCAGCTCTCCTACCCAGGGCATCCAGCCGTCGTGGTGTTGATGGACGAGGGCCGTCCCGCGGGTGGTGGTCATTAGATGCGAGCGGAACCCGAGGAGGCCCCGAGCCGGGGCGACGATGGTGATTATCGATCGACCGGGGTCGCCGGGGGAGAGTTCAACGATTGTCCCCTTCCTCGGTGCGGCCGCCTGGGTGACCGCCCCGACATACTCGTCGGGGACGTCGACCACTGCTCGCTCTAGCGGCTCGTGAGGCTTCCCTTCGATCTCCCTGATCAAGACCTCCGGCCGGCTCACCTGCAGTTCGAAGCCCTCTCGGCGCATCGACTCGATGAGAACGGCGAGTTGTAGCTCGCCTCGTCCCGCGACCTCGACCACCTCGGGAGACGAAGTGGCGCCGAGCCGGATGGAGACGTTTCCGAGGATTTCCCGTTGGAGCCGGTCCTGGATCTGCCTCGAGGTGAGGAACTTCCCATCCCGGCCGGACAGCGGAGAGGTGTTCACGCCGAAGGTCATCTTGAGAACGGGCTCGTCGACGATGAGTCGCGGGAGCGGCTCGGGGTTGGTTGGGTCGGCGAAGGTGTCTCCGATCTCGACTTCCGGGAATCCGGCGACCACGAAGAGATCGCCGGCGCTCACCTCTTCCATCTCGGCCCGACCCAGACCGGAGAATCCCATCAATTGGGTCAGCTTGCGCTTGATGGGTGGCTCTTCTTCATTCGCGTGGCACAGGGCGATGGTGCTCCCGTGTCGCAGGGTCCCTTCGAACACCCTCCCGATGGCAAGACGACCCAGGTAATCGGATGCGTCGAGATTGGTGACCAATGCCTGGATAGGCGCTCCGGGGTCGCCAGATGGGGCCGGGATGGTGTCCACGATCGCATCGAGCAGGGCCGCCAGGTCCGATTCCTCGGCAGGCACTCCGATTCCGGCGACGGAGCGGCCCGTGCGGGCGACGGTGGAGACGATGGGGAAGTCGATGTGATGGTCCTTGGCGTCGAGATCGAAGAAGAGCTCATAAATCTCGTCGGCCACATCCTTCGGTCGGGCGTCAGGCCGGTCGACCTTGTTGATCACCACCACCGCCGGAAGATGCCTCTCCAGCGCCTTGCTCAGCACATATCTGGTCTGCGGCATCGGCCCGTCGGCGGCGTCGACAAGCAGGAGGATCCCGTCGACCATGGCTAGGGCTCGCTCGACCTCACCACCGAAGTCGGCGTGCCCCGGCGTGTCGACCAGATTGATCTTGGTGTCGCGCCACTGGATCGAGGCCGCCTTGGCCAGGATGGTTATCCCGCGCTCTCGCTCCTGGTCGGTCGAGTCCATCACCCGCTCCACCCTCTCCTGGTGGGCGGCGAACACCCCGGTTGCGGACAGCATGGAGTCGACCAGGGTGGTCTTGCCATGGTCGACATGAGCGACGAGCGCGACGTTACGAACCGATTGGGTGGGCATCGTCGCCGATGGTATCGACACGCCGGCGATCGGGGCCGGTGGAGCGTTTAGGCTCCGACGTTCTGACCGAAAGGACAACACATGGCCCTTGACAGCACCGGTCGCGCCCATTGGGAGGGCGATCTCACCGGCGGATCCGGTACGGCGACCCTCGATAGCGGAGCCGCCGGCCCGATGCAGGTGACCTGGAAGGCTCGAAGTGAAGTGCATGAGGGGCTGACCAGCCCTGAAGAGCTGATCGCTGCCGCCCATGCCGCCTGTTACTCGATGGCATTCTCTGCTCGCTTGGGCAGCGCCGGCGGCACCTCGATCGTTCTCGACACCGAAGCGACCGCCACCTTCGTCCCCGGCGAGGGCATCACCGGCATGATTCTCACCGTGCGGGGCTCGGCCGACGGGGTGAGTGAGGAGGAGTTCATGAGCCTGGCCGAGGATGCCAGGGAGAATTGCCCGGTCTCGCAAGCGCTGAAGGGAAACGTGCCGATCAGCCTCGACGCCTCGATGACATGAAAAGAGGGAGCCGGCTCAGAGCGGGCTCCCTCGATTGGAACGAACTTTCGGGCTTGATCAGAAGATCAAAATGAGGATGAGGATCAGCAGGATCAGTCCTCCGATGCTGATGTACATGGCTCACCTCCTGGGCTAACGGGTTTGCTCGTCACCGTCTGACCTCGTCCACCAGAGCGGCGTCGACCTTGCGGTTGTAGGAATCACCGATCCGTCCGCCGATATATCCACCGAGCAAGGTCACCCCCACTGCGACGGCGGACATGACGATCGCCGCCGTTGTCACCTCTTCGACGTCGACCTGGGCCGCCCAGTTGGGCAGGTCGGCCAACGCGAAGGCGTTGTATTCCTGGCCAACCCAGGTACCGAGGGCGGCGAACACGACCACCAAGAGCAGGAACCAAAGAGCGGTACCCATCCCGTTGATCCCTCCGTCGTAGCGGGACATCCGTCCGGCGGCGATACCTCCCACCAGGAACGAGACGAAAAGGACGGCCATCGCGGCGATGGCGCCCACGATCTCGACCTCATCCAGAGTCCCATCCTGGTTGAGCAGGTTGGTCTGCAGTTCTACATTGGCGGCGCCCGCGGCAAACAGGGCGGTCAGGAACACGAGTGTTCCCAGTGCGGCGAACATCCCGAGGATCGAGGCGACCAAGTCCGCTTTGCCGAAGCGCTCGCGCACCGTCGGGACCTCGGGCCCGGTGTCAGGTCCGACATCGGTCGGATCTGTCCGGTCAATATCTGCCTGATCAGTCATCCTTCGACCTCCAATCGAACACACTTCCTTTACCCATTGCGGCCCGAGCCCAAAACGATCTCAGAACCCCGCAACGGTTGGACAAATCAGTGGCGCCGGAAAGTCACCAATGGGATGTAGAACCATGCCCACACCATGATCCCGGCGACCGCCACGGTGGCGGCGATGGCCAAGCTGTCGGTCAGTGTCAGGATCGATATGAGAAAGACGGCGGCCGACAAAGCAATGGCAAAGATGATGGTGCCGGCGATGGTCAGGCTGACTGCGATTTGGAGGTGCCGCTCGGAACGACGCTCGACGCCCGAGACGGGGGCACGCAAGCGCTGATGGGCGCTGGGAGCGATGAGAAGGACCGACGCCATCGCCGACCCGAAGAAAGACACGTAGTAAGCGATCCGCTCCGTGTCGGTTATCTCGGCGAACGAGGACTGGAGGGGGAGGACGAGCAAGAAGGCGAAGAGGACCTGGACACCGGGCAGCGTCGTCCGGAGACCCTCCATCAGTGATCTGAACTGATCGTCTACATCGTTCTCCGTCTTGTCCATGTCGACTCCTCGGGCCGCAGATCGGTGTAACCAGCACGTTCCCGGGGTATGGGACCGGCGAAACATCAACGATACGAGGCAGGTGAGTGTCGATGGGCAAGAATCATGGGCCCTCGATCCAGGACGACGAGAGGTATGAGGCTCTGCGCGAGGAGGGGATGAGCAAGGAAAAGGCGGCCCGAATCGCCAACACGCCTCCTCGAGAGATGAACGACAAAGGCGGGTCAGGAGCCTACGAAGACTGGACGATGGAGCAGCTGTACGAGAAGGCGAGAGAGGTTGGGGTGGAGGGTCGATCGGGGATGTCGAAGACAGAGTTGATCGACGCCCTCCGGGGGTGACCTGAGATGGCTGCGTGAAGGGAGATATCGAGTGAGCCAGTTGACCGTTTTGGCTCGACCTACCGCCGGCGCGGTGGTGCGGCGGGCGGTGGTGAAATGGATGATTGGGCATCCACGGCTCGACGACGTCTTGCTTGCCATAACTGAGCTGGTCAACAACGCCGTGATGTACGGCGGGCTAGGCCCCGGGGACTCACTCACGGTCACCGTGGGTCCGGAGGGGAATCTGACCCGGCTCGCAGTGGGTCATGCCGGGGTACTCTTCGACCTGGATGAGTTGCCGCCCTCTTCCCGGGAGCCGGGGGCGAGCCGGGGTCTGGCGATCGTGGATAGGATCGCTGACGTCTGGGGCGTCGATTCAGATGGCGTAGAGGTGACGGCGTGGTTCGAGGTCGGCTCCGCGTGATCGAGCCTCGACGAGAGTTGAATTCGACCCTGGTTCGAGAAAGGTATACGGCGATGGGGCTCGGCCCGCAGCTCGTTCTCGAGACGACGCGAATAGGTGATCATGATGTCGTCGTCGCGACCGGAGAGATCGATCTCGCGTCGGCTCCACGGGTCGAGGTCGCCCTCGAGCCCTTCTTCGGCCAGCCGGTCGTGCTCGACCTGCGCGGTGTGGAGTTCATGGATTCGGCCGGGCTGAAGGTCCTGCTTCAGCAACGCTCCCGGATCGAGGAATCCGGGGGCGACCTGAGACTGGTAGTCACCAATGGGGCCGTTGGCCGTCTTCTCGAGCTGACGGGTGTCAGCGACGCCTTCTCGATCAGCGATTCGATCGAATAGTGGTTTGTCGGGTGGCCAGTGGGGCGGGACGACGATGGTGACCGCGTCCGGGGATTCGCGATCCACCCTTGTCGCGGATATCCAGCTTCCTGAAGGGCCCCGCGCCCCGTTCATCGCCCGAAGAGTGGTGAGGGCGATCATCACCGATGCCCCGGCGAGCAGGTCGGTCGATGCAGCACTGCTGGTGAGTGAGGTCGTCACACTCATGGTCGAGCCGGACGCGACCTTGTCCGTGCGAATCGAGGAGGTTGGGCGCCGCGCCCGCGTCACCGCTTCCAGTAGCGGGAGCGCCGAGTCGCCGACGGATGAGATCGTGACCAAGCTCCTCGACCGCCTTTCCGACGATTGGGGTCACGAGCGGAACGAGATCTGGTTCGAACTCGAGCTGGTGCGGCGTCAGACCCTGTCTCATCTGTCGGATGAAGAGCTGTTCGAACTGGTCCCCGCCGACCGCGACGCCCGGGACGAGATCTTCTCCAGGTACGAGGGATGGGCGGCTTCGGTCGCCAACCGGTATCGCCGGGGAGGCGCTCATGCCGACGACGTGGGACAGGCCGCCTCGATTGCCCTGGTCAACGCCATCGACCGTTTTGATCTCGACTTCGGAGTCAAGTTCACCACTTATGCGCGCAAGACCATCATCGGGACGCTGAAGCGCTATCTCCGTGATACCACCTGGTCGGTCCGCGTGCCCAGATCGCTCAGCGACACCACCGTGGAGCTCAACCGGGCAGTGGCCGAGCTATCCCAGAAGCTGGGGAGGACGCCGGTGCCCTCAGAGATGGCCGAAGAGCTCGGGCGACCGATCGAGGAAATCGAGGACGCCATGGAGGCAGCACTCGCCTACAACGCCAAGTCGGTCGACGCCCCGTTCTCCGAGGACGACGAGACCAGCTTGCTTCGGGTGTTGGGTAGCGACGACGAGCAATTCGACCTCGCCGACATCTGGAATTCCTTGGAGCCACTGATCTCCGATCTCGAGCCTCAGGAGCAGGAAGTCCTCTTCCTTCGGTTTTTCGAGGACATGACGCAGTCCGACATCGCCGAGGTCGTCGGTGTCTCTCAGATGCAGGTCTCGCGGCTGATCGCACGGGCTCTTGACACGCTGCGAGCACGCCTCGCCCCTGATTCTGCTTGATCGTTTCGCCCTGACCCCGTGCGGGTAAATGTGCTCCTCGAGTCAAGGAGGAGTCATGAGAACTGATCGCGAGATCGGACGAGTCGAACAGACGTCTGTGGCGCGGCATCCGTGGAGCCCGGCGCAGTATTTCGCAGGCATCGTCGGATTGTTCATGACGGTCCTGGGCGGAGTCGCTATCGCCAGGCTGCTACCCACCGACTCTCTCACCGGTGAGACGACGACGGTCATCGGGATGGGGTTCACCATTGTGATGGCCGTGATCACGCTGCTCTTGGGTGTCGTCTTCCTGGGTGGCGCCGGTCGACCTGCCGAAGCCCGGTCGGGGATGATCTCACTCGGCGTGGCGCTGCTCGCACTTGGAATCGTGATCTTCATCGAGCCGGAGGCCCTCGGGGGAGCCCTCGGGGTTACCCAGACCAGCGGCGTTGTGTACTCCATCGTCGGACTGGTTGCCGCGGTCGCCGGGATCGCCTCTCCGACCGTGGTCACCCGCCGCGCTGTCGAAGAGCGCGTCGTCCAGGACGACGAGGTGATTCACGTCACCGACTAGGGCTCTCGGGTGGGTTCCAGGTGATGAGCAACGCGGCGGCATCATCGATCGGCGCTCCCTCGTTCATCCCGAACAGCTCATCCAGCATCGCCACAGGTGAGGAGTCGGCCTCGGTCAGCGTCTTGGCGATCTGATCAAGGGCTTCATCGATGTTGCGATTCACGCTCTCGACCAAACCGTCGGTGATCAGGATGAGCACGTCCCCCGGATGGAGGCGCATGCGCTCGATCTCGCGTTTGAGGTCGACTTCGCCCCCGACCGGCGGGCCTGCCCCCTCCTCCTCGATGCGGACGGACCCAGCAGAGCTTCGGACCAGCAGGGGGACGTGTCCGGCGCGGGAATAGACGAACTCCCCGGTGGAGACATCGAGCAGACCAAAGGTCATGGTGGCCACGATCCCCGAGCCGGACATTGTCTTGTCGAGAAGGTCGATTTGGGCCGCTGGATCCATCGTCCAGGCCGTTGACTGGCCGCGCAAGACGTTTCTCAGCTGCGCCATCTGTGCCGTGGCGTCGGCGCCGTGACCTGCAACGTCGCCGATGACCACTGCCAGCGAGTCCCCGACTTCATAGACGTCGTACCAGTCTCCGCCCGACTGGGTCCTGACCGACGCCGGTATGTATCGGGCCGAGATATCCACGCTGTCGGAGTCGGGGAAGTTGGTCGGGGCAAACCATTGGCGTAACCCATCGCTGAGCTGGCCGTATTCGGCGAGGACTTCCTGGCGTTCCCTCGTGGCGAAGACAGCGTTGCTGCCGACCAGGACGGTGAGAAGAAAGAGTGCGCTGAGCAGGATCGAGCGCGTCCACAGCGCGCGCTCGGCTCGGTCGAGCTCTTCACCGGCCACGGCCGAAACCCGTTGATGCACCAACGGGATGAGGCGGTCGACTTGCTCGATTCGCATGGTGTTGGCCTCGAACCATCGCTGCGGATTGATCGACTCGAGGGGCATCCCTGACTCGGTGACCACCTCCACTATCCGCGACACGGTCCGGGACGCATCTCCGGTTCTGATCTCCTCGATGACGGCCAGGTCATCGCCCTCAGCCAGCGATCTCGCCTCGAAAAAGCTCTGACTGAGGTTGTCGGATTCGACCTCGAGCTGGAGTAGCAGCTCTTCGGAGACGGGGTCGGCTGTGGCCAGGGCGTCCTGGATAAGGAAGCGTTGAGTGTTGAGACGCTCGGACAGGCTGAGGAGGGCAACGAGCAGGCTGCGATCCTCCAGGGTGGTGGTGTCTTCCGACTGCTTGATCAGCTCGCTCGTGGCTGCCACCGAGGTGGCCACCACCTCGCTGTACAGGGGGTAGGTCGACCCGCCGCTCGTCGACAGGGCGGCCTCTCGGAAGTCGGCGAGCGAGACATCTGCCGACAGCACGTCCCCGATCGACGGCGTGGCCGTGTCGGGGATCTCCGCCCGGTGCTCGGCCCAGGCGGCGCGCAAGGCCTGCATCGCCCGATCGGTCTCGCCGATGGCGGCGTTATAGCTCTGGTGGTACATGTACAGGTCGGCATCGGACAGGCTCGTGGCCAGACCTCGCTCGTGTTGAAGCGCCGCAGTGGCGACTATGGCGTCTTCGGTTGCCGCCGCGGCCGAGAAAGCGGTCGCCGCGTCGGCGAAAGCTCTCTGCGACGAACTGACGCTGACGATCAGAACTGCGAGCACGCCCAGGATGATCATGCCCGCCAGTGCGGTGGCGACGCCGACCGAACCCAGACGTTCCCGAAACTGGGTCGAGACTCGTGCAAACCAACCGCTCATGTCTTCGGGCCCAATCCCCCGGGGTCGTGGATGCGAACCAAACGAGAGCTCCCTCGACGACCGAAGGAGGATGCTAGTTCTGGTCCGTAACGACCGGACATGGATGTATTTGGGGAACGAGCCGTATGTCGACAGCGATGGCCCGCGGTCGAAGTCGGAGCCCACGACCAGTCTCCATCTGTGGTTGGATCGAACGACCCGGACTTGCCAGCCGATAAAGCCGACGGCGATTCCGCCGATAAACAATGCGTGACCACGTTACGAGGGAGTCGCCGGATCGTGCCCGGCCGTGGGACGGCGCTGATCCTGGTGGTTTCGCTGTTGGGGCTGATCGCGCTCGTCGTCTATTCGGCGGGCCGATTCGGGCCCGCAATCACCACGCAGATCGCGGTCAGCTTTGCTGTTCCCGTCCTGGTAATGCTTGTGTTCTGGCGTGCTGCTCGGGACCGTCTCCGCGCTGGGGAGGTCGGAGGGCAGATCGACTTGGCGCTGGAGCGGGTCACCAACCGGGCCACCGGGCAATTCCTGGCCGAGGTGTCGCACGAGCTCGTCCCACACCTCGAGCGATGCAATGTGAAGGCAGAAGCGTTGGTGGTTGCGGTCGGGTATCAGGAAGCTGGCGCTGACATCAAGGTCGCCATTCCCGAGATGATGATCGAGACCGACCCGAGCATGTTCCGCCAGGTCCTGCATCTCCTGGTCGGGAATGCCATCCGTCATGGCGGCAAGAGAGTTGCGATCTGGGCGGTAGAGGAGGGCGGTTCGATGAGGATCAGTGTCTCCGACGACGGGACGGGGCTTCCCGAAGGTGCCGGGGCTCAGGTCTTCGACCGTTTCGTCGACCTCGCCGAGCAGACTCGGAGCCCGTTGCGCTCAGGATCGGGTTTCGCCGTAATACGCGGACTCAGCGAGCAGATCGGCGCCGAGTTGGGTTACAAGAGAGATCCGAGTTGGACACACTTCTCGGTGAGCCTGCCGTTGGCCTCTGCCCCGGCCGGTTCGCACGCGGATCGGGTTCCGCTCGAAGCAGGAGCTCGTTGAGAAATGCGCGGACCTGGCGTGAAATGGGGCGTGTTGGTCGCCCTCATCTTGGTGTTTCTCGCCCCCGGCGTCGCCCTCGCTGAGCAGGAGAACTACTACCTGGGACCGGACGGGGTCCCTCGTGCCCAGTTGATGTTGAACCCACTCGGGGGTGAGATGCCCAATTACGACCGAGGCAGGGATGTGGAGCCCGGACTGCTCCTCCAACGCTCGAGCCGGGGATTGGCGGAGGACGATGCGGCCCGGTTCCAGCACTGGCAGATCGATGCGAGCGAACAGCGGCTGAGTGGTTTCCCGTCGATGGTGGTCTGGAGTGCCGGAGACATGTTTGAGGCAGGGAAGCAGGGGGTTTTCACCGTCTATCTCCTCGACTGCGACCACACGGGCGCCGTGTGTGAGAACCTCGGATCGAAGGCCGCCACCATCGACACCGGCTCCGGTGGGACGTGGGTCGAGACCATCGTCGATTTCCCGGCGCTCGACCATCGATTCGACGAGGGACGCCATCTCGGCGTCAGGATCGTGGTCTCCTCGGCGTCGGAGGCGGACCTGATCTTCGCCTACGGCTATGCCGCCCAGCGGAGCCGACTCACCCTCTACACGGAACGACCGGTGCGCGCATTGGAAGGCACCGTCAACCCGACACCCTTCACGGCAGGAGCCGCCGATTTCGGCGCCCCGGTCGCCGCGACGGCTACACCGGAAGCTCATGTGGCGGTAGCGCCCGCGGCTGAACCCGGCTCCTTCTGGCCGTGGCTGACAACCCTGGTGATCTCCACCATCGGGCTCATTGCGGTGGGAGGATTGCTTCTTGTCTCGTTGAGCAGGCCCGGCCGGCATGAAGCACCGCTGGAGGAGCATCCATCCGGGGGTCAGACCAGTCGGATCTCCGTCTCCGCGCCCTGATCGACGATCCGGTCACAGCTGGCGCAATACCAATGCGCCTCGAGGGGCGTGCCGCACAGCTGGTGTCTGATCGCTTCCCCTTCGTCTGACTGGCGATCTCCCCAGTGAGCGAGCAAACGCAATGCGCCGGCCAGGTCCCGGCCCGCCCCGGTCAACTCGTAGACATGGCGAGGGGGGCGCTCCGAGTAGGGGCTGGAGACGATCACCCCTTCGCCCTCGAGACGGCTGAGACGGCTGGAGAGGATGTTGGGGGCGATTCCTGTGACCCGGTCGGACAGGTCGGAGAATCTGAGTGGACCGCCCTGCAAGGAGTCGATGATGAGAAGCGACCACCGGTCGCCGATTCGCTCCAAAGCCCGATTCAGTGGTCCGGAGCTGTCTTCCATCGGGCCATGTTATGACCACCGACCCCGATTCCCTGTTCGAGAGGGATGATAGTCTTGCAAATTGCAAGTCACTAGTTACGGAGGTGAGCGATGATTCTGACCGAGATCGGGGAGACGGTTGGTGCGGTGTCGGGTTCGGCTGGGAAGTCGGTCGTTGGCCTCGGTGGCCACTGGGGAATGGGGTCGGGGGTGATTCTGGACGATGGTCTTGTCCTCACCAGTGCCCACAACGTGAGTCCGGAGCGAGCGACCGTGACCTTTCTCGACGGACGCGTGGAGCAGGCGCGGGTACTGGGGATCGATGTCGACGCGGATCTGGCATTGCTCGGTGTCGATACGGGTGGGACCGCGGCCATCACATGGCCTTCGGAGGATGTGGTCCCAGCGATCGGCGCGCCGGTCATCGGACTGGCCAACCCCGGTGGCCGGGGACTGAGAGCGACTCTCGGCTTCGTCGCCTCCGCCGCCCGGTCGTTTCGTGGCCCACGCGGACGGCGACTGGCGGGCGGCTTCGAGCACACCGCCCTCGCCCCTCCCGGCGCTTCGGGGGGACCTGTGGTCGATCTGGACGGGATGCTGGTTGGGATCAACACCCGCCGTCTCGGTCGGGGGTTCTATCTGGCCCAAGCGGCGACGACAGGGATGAGGGACATGGTGACCTCACTCCGTTCCGGCGACAGCCTGGAGCCGCGCCGTCTCGGGGTGGGTCTCGCCCCGGTCGAGGTGACCCGACGTCTTCGCCGCACCATGGGCCTCGACGACGCGGACGGTTTGCTGGTTCGGCTCGTCGAGGAGGGCTCGCCAGCCGATGTCGCCGGTGTGCGGGAAGGTGACGTGCTGATCAGCGCGGGCGACCAGTCGACATCCGATGTCGACGACCTCCATCGCGTGCTTGCCGCGGATGGTGAGTCGCTGGACCTCGGGCTGGTTCGTGTCAACGACAGGCTCACCGTGACCGCGCGCTTCCCGTGAACGAGGACCGTCCGGTCGGCATCTCCGAGGGTCAGGCGGCGCTCGACGCGTATTCGACCGTGGTCACCTCCGTGGCCCGGACACTCCTGCCCACAGTCGTGGCTCTGACCACGCGGCGACGCGGACGCCGCGACGAGTGGCATGAGGGCTCTGGCTCGGGCGTGGTGATCAGCGAGGACGGCTTCATGTTGACGTCGGCCCATGTGGTGGAGGGGAGTACCCGCGGAGGAGCCTCGTTTGTCGACGGCTGGGAGACGGGGTTCGATGTGGTGGGCCGGGACCCTCTTTCTGACCTGGCCGTCCTCAAGTTGGAAGGCTCCGAGGCGCCCGCTGCGGAGTTGGGCGACGCGTCGTCGCTGGAGGTGGGCCAGCTCGTCGTCGCCTTGGGCACCCCGCTCGGGTTCTCCGGGTCGGTGACGGCAGGGGTGGTTAGTGCCCTTGGTCGCTCGATCGCAGCCAACAGCCAAGGCCATTCGCGTCTGGTTGAGAACGTAATCCAAACCGACGCCTCGCTCCACCCCGGCAACTCGGGGGGCCCGCTGGCCGACTCCGTGGGGAGGGTGGTGGGAGTCAACACTGCCGTCGTCGGGCCGATGATCGGCCAGGGGCTCGGGCTGGCAGTCCCAATCGACGACGTCACCAAGGCGATCATCGCCGAGCTGATCAAAAGTGGGAGAGTCCGCCGCGCTTATCTGGGCGTGGCCGGCGGGACCCGTCCCCTGCCACCCCGGCTGGCGGACCGGTTGGGCCGCGATCGGGGCATCGAGGTGGTGGAGGTAGTGGAAGGAAGCCCGGCGCAAAGGGCCGGGATCCGTCCCGGCGACATCCTCGTCGCCAGCGAAGGTGAGCCGTTGCGCGATGCCAGGGACCTGCAGAGGATGATGACCGGCGACCGCGTCGGAGGATCGGTCGAATTCACCGTTATCCGAGGCGGCGCGATCTTCACCGTCGCAACGCAACCGGTCGAGTTGGAGTCAGAGAGGACCTAGGTCCTCTGACGCCCGAGGACCGGCTCGACCGTGGTGTCTGCGAGCGGTCGCGACCTAGCCTCCGGCCACATGCTCCTCAGACACGACGTCCTGTCTGGGATAGAGGCCGGCCGCATCGGGGCGGTCTACCGGAAATGGGACCTGGCCCGGGTGAAAGCCGGTTCGAACCTTCGCACCGCCATAGGTGTGGTCGAGGTCGTCTCTGTCGACGTCGTCGATCCGGCGGGGCTGACACAGAACGACGCGATCGAGGGAGGCTTCGGGAGCGTGTCCGATCTCGTCGCCTCTGCCGGCAGCCGCGGAGGAACCCTCTATCGCATCCGGCTCCGCCACGTCGGACCTGATCCCCGGGTGGCCCTTCGGGAGACACTTCCGGACACGGCCGCCATGATTGAGATCGAACGCCGTCTGCAACGTCTCGACTCCTCCAGCCAGCACGGCCCGTGGACACGAGAGACATTGGGCCTCATCGCGGAGAACCCCGGAGTGCGGGCCGAAGATCTCGCCGCATCGGTAGGCCGCGAGAGGATGCCTTTCAAACTGGATGTCCGCAAGCTCAAGGAACTGGGTCTCACCGAGAGCCTCATCACCGGGTATCGGCTTTCACCTCGGGGGGAAGCCGTCCTGAAACACCTGCCCTAAGGCTTGTTCCCCTTGTCGGGGGCCGTTGCCGAAGGCGAATCTTCCGTGTTGGTCCCACGGTTAGGCGTGGTCACGGACGGTGATTCGACGGGCGGGCCGTTGTCTTGGCCAGGCGTGGTCACGGACGGTGATTCGACGGGTGGGCCGTTGTCCCGGCCTGGCGTGGTCACGGACGGTGATTCGTCGGGCGGGCCGTTGTCCCGGCCCGGCGTGGTCACGGACGGTGATTCGTCGGGTGGGCCGTTGTCTTGGCCCGGCGTCGTCACGGACGGTGATTCGTCGGGTGGGCCGTTCCCATTGCCATTGGAGTTGCCGTTCCCGGGCCCCGTTCCGTCATCGGTCCCATCATTCCCGGAACCAGGGTTGTTCGACTGCCCCTGGCCGGGGGCGGGGGCGACGGCCGGGTTTGGGGCCCCGGTTGGATCGTCGCCCTTGCCGATGTCCCGGGCGAGTTTGGCGACCCCCTGACCGAACTCGCGGCCGTCCGTTCCCACGCCGACGCCGATGTTGGCGGCGATATAGGTGAGCAGGGCAGTGACGCGAGTGCTCGCGGCGCTGGCTGCCTGAGCGGTGTCCTGTGTGTCGACGAGATTCTCGGCGGCAGCAATGAGGGCGGCGGCCGCCATTTCCGACGAGTCACCGTTCTGCTGGCTCAGGGCGTCGATGCCATGAGCGAGTGCTTCGGCTGATCGACCTTGCGCCGCCATCACGACCGCTTCGTCGAGGCGCTCGTCTACTGAGCCCGCGCCAATTCCGACGCGCTCAAAAGCGCGATCGACGCCGTATAGGGCGTCGCCGGGAACCGCGCCGTCGGCGGCCATGGCCATTCCGGCGGTGCCCGACATGAGAAGGACGGCTAGCGCCACCGTTGCCAGGCGCCAGGTGGGCCCGAGTCTGGGGACCAGCCGCCGTGGTGGGACAGCGGAGACGGCTCTGGCAGGGGACTGCGTCAGTCTCACGGCTGATGCAGCACTCATCGCGAAGTGCGCAATTTCCGACTCGGGTGGCGTCGCCGTCCACTGAGTGCGAGTCATTTCCACGACCGGGGCCAGACCTGACAGCCGCCCACCCTCCACAGGGGTGCCGGCGAGCAGCAGCTCGATCTCCCAATCCAAGACATTCCTTGTCGCCATCTCACCCATGTAATCGTCGGGGAATCTCATCGGGTTACCTCGCCGAGATCGAGATGTTGTGTGAGGGCGAGCAGACCCCTTCGTTGTGCAGCCTTGACGGCACCAACCCGCTTGCCCAGGACCGAAGCCGTTTCTTCAAGCGTTAGCTGGCCGATGATGCGGAGCCCGAGGACATCTGATTGACTCTCGGAGAGCTTCTCGAACGCCGATCTCAGTTCCACGGTGGTCAAGCGATCCAGCGCCTCCACCTCCACGTCTCCTCCCGGCCCACCACCCGTGGGGTCGGGCAGGGGGATGGTTTCCGGGCGACGTTGCCGTGCCCTCCGTGAGTCGATGAGGCGCCGGTGGGCTATCACGAAGACCCAGGAGCGAAAGGCCGATTCGTTCCCCTGGAAGGTCGAGATGTTCCTGGCAATCTGAAGAAAGGTTTCCGATGTCAGGTCATCCGGCTCAGCCGCCCCCCGATTGGCCAGATACCCGGCTACGGCCCCCGCCAGGTCTCGATAGATCTCGGCCCAGGCCCATTCCGCACCGCTTTTGGCGGCGCGGAGCCTCGTCTCGAAATCGTGGTCTCGAGGGTTGGGGATTCTGTGAGATGGCGACGACATTGGTTTTTTGGATTGACGGACCGGTCGATTCCGCTCACGGGCTGCCCGTGGTGCAGGATGGTATGTCCCACTTGTATCGACAACCCCGGCTCTATTCTGAGCAATCATCGCTCAACCGGGAATTTTTCGGTAACTATTTGTCGATCGCGGACGATAACTAGCTGGAAGGGTCACGGGTGAAACCCGTGAGGGGGGGTACTCAGTGTTGTTTAACAAGGGTAGGGCGAACGATCGAGGCGCGAGCCTGGTCGAATTCGCGCTCGTGGCTCCGTTCCTATTGCTGCTCATTTTCGGCATGGTCGAGTTCGGTTGGCTCTTTGCCCAGAACCTCGACGTTCGTCATGGCGCCCGAGAAGGTGCTCGCCTCGCCGCAGTGAATTTTCCTGAAGGTCCACCACCGAACTCAGGAGCCCGCAGCGCCACCAACAGGGATGCCCTTGTTGTGGAGATATGTTCTCGCATGCAGACTCCGGAGAATGCCGAACTGACCATTACCAGCGCCGGGGACGTGGGTGACCCGGCCACGGTGACGGTCAACGCGCCAGGGGAGACCCTCACGGGATTCATCGACTTCCTCTTGCCCTCGACACTCATTTTGACCTCGACCGTCGAAACCCGGCTCGAGCAGGCAGCGACATGGAGCGATGCCTCGGACCAGGCGTGCTCGCCATGATCGGCCGTAAGGGTCTTGACCGAGAGTCCGGCGCTACCGCGCTGCTTGTTGCGATGTCGATGCTGGTGCTGATGGGTTTCGCCGCGATTGCGATCGATATCGGCCTGGCCATGAACGAGCGTCGTCAGGACCAGTCGGCAGCGGATGTCGGGTCCCTCGCCGCACTGCAGTTCGCTCAACCCAGCCCTGGTTGCTCGGGATCTGCCTGTCTCTCCCAGGCAGAGACCAACGGGGCCAACGAGGCCATCGTCGTGGCTAACGCCAGTCTGGATGATCCGACACTCGCTGACTGGTCCAATGCTGCCCTTTGTGGGGCGCCGCCCTCAGGAGAGGGTTTCACCGTCACCAGCGTCTCGCCCTGTGTCGCCTACACCAGCGGTTTCGACCGTGCCTGGGTCAAGATACCCACCATCGCCTCGCCTAATTCTTTCGGCAAGCTCTTCGGCAGTGACTCGACCAACGTCAGTGCTTATGCAATCGCCGACCAGGACTTCGAGAACCCGGGCCCGGTCCTGCCATTCCTCCTTCCCGGGAACGCGGGAAGCAGCGACTACAACTGTCTCAAGACCGGGCCGAATCCGGGTTGGGGCGTTTGTGAGGACCTTCCCACGGTCGGGAACTTCGGCTCAATGGACTTCCTTCTCTACGGCAACCAGGCCCGCAATACCACGCAGAAATGCAGTGGCGACACGAACGGACGGCTGGTCTCCAATATTGCCCGCGGTGTCGATCATCCCCTAGGTGTCCATCCCACCGGTACCGGAGCTGGGTTAGAAGAGCCCGCCAACTGTCCGAACCTCGGGGCAGAGCCGGACATGGCACAGGGCCAATCCGGTGTTGGTTCCGCCCTCGAGGACGGCCTGCTTTATGGTGGCACCAGCTACGCGCTCGACGGGAGTCCCTACGACGGTCGCATCGAAGACAGCTCGGGGCTCTTGGTGAGGAACGGCGGTGGGGGTAGGCCGCAGGCGAGGGTGGACCACACGCCATTGTGGGCCTTCATCGCCGGCGGGGTCCCAGGACCAGCCTGCGCCGGGGTCGACACACCCGCCGAAATGTTGACCTGTATCGCTTGGGCCAAGGCCAACAACACGGTGATCTTCGACGACGACATCGTCACTGGTCAACGATTTGGCTTCACGCCGAGGGTGGCGGAACCCGATTTCCTGACCCCTGGCGCCTTTTACCACATCGTCGGCTATCAGCCCGTCTACGTAGACACGACTTACTACGGATGCAGTGCCGGCCCGAACCAGTGCGACATCGTCCACACCCCGGGGGTAGACAATGCAGACCCCTGTCCCACCGATCCGCAGTGGGTGACCTGTGGCGTGGCTGGTAGTCATACCGCGGGCCTGAACGCCGTGACCGCATACGTGCTCTCGCCGGACATTCTCCCCGATGTGGCGAAGTCGCCCTCGCCGGGCGACGACGGTCAGCGGCGATTCAACCTGTCCGAGTGACGCCTCGGGTCAGCGGGCCTAGTAGAGGGAGGCGACCAACCTCGAGCCGTCTATAGACTCGGCGACAATCGGCCAGGGAAACGAGAGAGTTTGGCCCGTCGCGCTCCAGCCACAACCACCCTCCTCACCGAGGACGATCTCCATCTGTGGAACGAGGGCACCCACTATCGCCTCTACGAGAAGATGGGCGCCCATCAGGTCGACGGCGGCGTCCACTTCGCGGTATGGGCACCGAACGCGGACACAGTCAGTGTCATCGGCGATTGGAATGATTGGGACCCGGCCAGTGATCCGCTGGGACCACGGGGTGTGTCCGGGATCTGGGAGGGGTTCGTCGAGGGCGTAGACCGGGGCGACGCCTACAAGTACCGGATCGGAAATGGGAGCGTCGTCTTGGAGAAAGCCGACCCGTTCGCGGTCCACACCGAAACCCCGCCCAGGACCGCCTCCAAGGTATGGGACCTCGGATATCAGTGGGGCGACGCCGAGTGGATGGGACACCGGGCCCGGAGAAACGCCCTGGATGCGCCGATGGCCGTTTACGAGATGCACCTCGGCTCGTGGCGGCGAGGGGAGGGCGGTCGGCCCCTCACCTATGTGGAGCTGGCCGAGCAGCTACCCGGGTATCTGGCGCAGCTCGGTTTCACCCATGTCGAGCTGATGCCGATCATGGAACACCCCTTCTACGGCTCCTGGGGGTATCAGACCACCGGCTATTTCGCCCCGACAAGCCGCTACGGCGCTCCCCAGGACTTCATGGCCCTCATCGATGCCCTCCACCAGACCGGTATCGGCGTGATCCTCGATTGGGTCCCCTCGCATTTTCCCACCGATACGCACGGCCTCGGGCTCTTCGACGGCACCCATCTCTATGAGCACGCCGATCCCAGGCAGGGATTCCACCCCGACTGGGACACCTACATCTTCAACTACGGACGAGCCGAGGTGCCCGCCTTCCTCATCAGCAACGCCCTGTTCTGGCTAGACCGCTATCACGCCGACGGTCTGCGTGTCGACGCCGTGGCATCGATGCTCTATCTCGACTATTCGCGGCAGGAAGGTGAGTGGGTCCCCAACCAGCACGGGGGACGGGAGGATCTGGAGGCGATTGCCTTCATTCGACGGCTGAACGAAACCGTCTATCAGGAATATCCTGCGGTTCAGACGATCGCCGAGGAATCGACTTCCTGGCCGATGGTGTCGCGTCCGACGTTCCTCGGGGGTCTCGGCTTCGGCCTCAAATGGGACATGGGGTGGATGCACGACACCCTGGTCCATCTCTCACGGGAGGCGGTGCATCGCTCCTATCACCACCATGAGCTGACCTTCCGGGCGGTTTACGCCTTCAGCGAGAACTTCATGCTCCCCATCTCCCATGACGAGGTCGTCTATGGCAAGCGCGCCCTTATCGAGAAGTTCCCCGGAGATGACTGGCAGAAATACGCCACGCTTCGCCTTGTTCTCGCCTACATGTGGACGCAGCCGGGGAAGAAGCTCTTGTTCATGGGCTCGGAGTTCGCGCAACGAACCGAATGGAATCACGACGAGCAGCTCGACTGGGGGCTCTTCGAAATGCCTCCCCACGCCGGAGTTCACCGACTTGTCACCGATCTCAACAGGATCTACGCCGGGGAGCCTTCCCTCCACGAGCTCGACTGTGACCCGGCGGGCTTCGAATGGGCCGTGGCCAGCGATGCGGCGAACAGCGTCCTGGCCTACTTCCGCCACTCTGGCGCCGGGGACACGGTCCTCGTTGCCATCAACCTCACACCGGTGCCCCGGCACACATATCGCGTCGGCGTGCCCGCGTCCGGTAGCTGGGTCGAGGTCCTTAACACCGACGCCGAGCATTACGGGGGCAGTGGGCAGGGAAACCTCGGAACCGTCGAGACCGACCCAACGCCGTTGCCGCACCACGGCCGCCCGGACAGCATCGACCTCACCCTTCCTCCACTCGGCGTCGTGATCCTTCGGCACGAGCCGATGTCGGGGAAGAGCGGGTAGCTCCTCAGCGTTGTTGGGTTGACTTCATTTGAGCAACTTCGTCTGCATCCACGGCCACTTCTATCAGCCTCCCCGGGAGAACCCATTCACCGGAAAGGTCCCCGAGCAACCCACAGCCGCGCCCTGGCACGACTGGAACGAGCGCATCACCGAGGAGTCGTACGCCGCCAACGCCCAGGCTCGGATTCTCGACGGCAACGGCGCGGTGTCGAAGACGATCAACACCTACGAGTCGATCAGCTTCGATTTCGGTCCGACGCTGTTGAGCTGGCTCGAGGACGCCGCCGCAGAGACCTACCGGGCGATCATCGAGGCCGACTCGGCGTCGGCCCGGAGGTTCGCCGGCCACGGCTCGGCCGTGGCCCAGGCCTACAACCACGCCATCCTCCCGCTGTCCAACCAACGGGACAAGGTGACTCAGGTGCGCTGGGGCATCGCTGACTTCGAGCACAGGTTTGGGCGGCGTCCCGAGGGGATGTGGCTGCCTGAGACCGCAGTCGACACCGAGACTCTCGACGTCCTTTCCCGGGAGGGGATCGGGTTCACCGTGCTGTCTCCTTATCAGGCGGCTGCGGTGGAGGGCCCCGATGGGTCCTGGTCGGATGTGGACGGAGGGAGGATCGACACGCGCGTCCCTTATCTCATCGACCTGGGCGAGGGTCGGTCCATTGCTGTCTTCTTCTATGACGGGCCGTTGTCACGGGAGATCGCGTTCGACG
The DNA here is from genome assembly GCA_040510135.1 of Acidimicrobiia bacterium. Taxonomy (GTDB): domain Bacteria; phylum Actinomycetota; class Acidimicrobiia; order Spongiisociales; family ZC4RG35; genus JARDZU01. Next base: position 32,645 of record JBEVJN010000036.1, read on the forward strand.
GTTTGCTCAACGACGGTCATGCGCTCGCGCATCGTCTCGTGTCGGCCGCCGGAGAGGCCGGCGATAGCCCCAGGCTGGCCCACGTCGCGACCGACGGCGAGACCTACGGCCACCACCATCGCCACGGCGAGATGGCGCTGGCTACCGCTCTGGAGTCGATCGATGCGGGATCCTCGGCTCGTCTCACCAACTATCCGGAGTTCCTCTCCTTGGTCCCCCCGATCGCGCGGGCCGCGATCGTCGAGGATTCCTCTTGGAGCTGTGCCCACGGGGTCGAACGCTGGCGGGCCGACTGTGGGTGTCACACCGGACGCGAGCCGACGGGGCACCAGCGGTGGCGTGGCCCGCTTCGCTCGGCTCTCGACTGGCTGCGCGACGAGCTCTTGGGACCCTTCGAGTCTGTTGGTGTCGAGCTGCTCGAGGATCCATGGCAGGCGAGAGACGACTACATCTCGGTCGTCCTCGGTGGCTCTGTGGAGGCGTTTCTCGACGATCATGCGAGGGCCGATTTGGGTCCTTCGCAACGAACCAAGGCGGTCGAACTCCTCGAGATCCAGGAGCACGCCATGCTGATGTACACGTCGTGCGGCTGGTTCTTCGACGACATCTCGGGGCTGGAGGCGGTTTTCGTTCTGCGTCATGCCGGGCGGGCATGCCAGCTTGCTCGGCGAGCGCTCGGAGTCGATCTCGAACCGGAGTTGATGGCTCGTCTCGAGGCGGCACCTTCCAATCTCGAGGGAGTGAACGGCCGGGTCGTCTACGAACGCGAGGTGAGCCCGTTCGTGAAGGGTCACTGATAGACACTTGACCATGCTGCGGTTACCTCGTAGGGTTAGTTCGATCGACCGACCGACAGGGCGTATCGCTGATGATTCAACAGATCACACGCACCGACACGGCCAACGCAATCCTCGCTGCCGCCAAGCAGGCACTGCTCGAGGTCGGTTATGCCAGGTTCTCGACTCGCATCATCGCCGAGCGGGCCGGAGTGCCATTGAGTCAGATCCACTATCACTTCGGGTCCAAGCAGAAGCTGGTTCTTGCCATCCTGGCCGAGGAGAACCAGCGGCTCCTCGATCGCCAGAAGGGCATGTTCGAGTCGGAGGCGCCGCTTTGGAAGCAGTGGGAGCAGGCCTGCGATTTCCTCGAGGAGGATCTGGCCTCCGGCTATGTCCGGGTACTCCACGAGTTGATCGCGGCCGGATGGTCGGATACCGAGATCGCCGAAGCAGTGTGGGGGCAGTTGAGAGGCTGGCACGAGATCCTGGCGAACGTGGCGAAGAGGGCCGAGGAGCAGTTGGGCGGTCTCGGCCCTTTCACCGCCGCAGAGGTGGGGGCCCTTGCCGGTCTGCCCTTCATCGGCGCCGAGGCCTACATCCTGCTCGGGGTGAGCGAGTCCGATGTCCCTGCCCGCTCCGCTCTGAGGAAAGTCGGCCAGATCATGAGAGTCTTCGAGGAGGCTGCCGCCGTTGCGGGCTAGATATCCCGACGCCAAAGGTTTCGTGGAGAGTGACGGTCGGAAGATCGGATACGAGATCTTCGGCGATGCCGCAGTCACCCTCCTCCTCCTGCCTACCTGGACCATCATCCACTCCCGGTTCTGGAAGCTGCAGGTTCCTTATCTGGCCAGACATTTCCGAGTCGTGACCTATGACGGGCCAGGCAACGGGCGGTCCGATCGGAGCGTGGAGCCGGAGTCCTATTCGATGCAGGCACAGTCCTCCTATGCGATCGACATCATGGATGCGACCAAGACAGAAAGAGCCGTCGTGGTGTCCCTGTCCATGGGGTCGATTTGGTCGCTGAGTGTGGCGGCGGACCATCCCGATCGAGTCCTGGGCCAGGTGTTCATCGGCCCGTCGCTCCCGATCACTCCGCCGACGGCTGCCCGTGCCGAGAGCGCAGAGGCCTTCTGGCTCGAGCAGGACAACCCGCAGGGCTGGGACAAGTACAACGCCAATTACTGGATGAAGGACTACGAGGATTTCGCCGAGTTCTTCTTCACGATGTGCTTCCCCGAGCCCCATTCCACCAAGCAGCGGGAGGACTGCGTCGGGTGGGCGCTGGAGACCACGCCGGAGGTATTGGTCGCCAAGGCAAGCGCCGACGCCGTGAACCACGAGACGGTCCTCGACTTGTGCCGTCGGGTAACCAGCCCAGTCCTGGTAATACACGGCGATGACGATCGGATCAGCCCGCTGTCTAGGGCGCGTCGGCTCGCCGAGGCCACCCAGGGGAGTCTCGTCATCGTCGAAGGGGGAGGTCACATCCCACTGGCCCGGGATCCAGTCGTCGTCAACCGACTGATCAAGGATTTTGCCGATCGGATCGCCCATCGCCAGGACGTGTCGAGGTGAGACAACAGACGTGGACGCGCGGCCTGAGTCGACGGAAGCGAGTCCTCTACATCTCCTCGCCAATCGGTCTGGGCCATGCCCGACGAGACGTCGCCATCGCCAAGGAGTTGAGGAAACTGGAGCCGGACCTCGAGATCGACTGGCTCGCCCAAGACCCCGTGACCCGTGTGCTCGAAGCCGAGGGCGAGACCATCCATCCCGCCAGTGAGTGGCTGGCCAGCGAATCGGCTCATATCGCCTCAGAGGCCACCGGTCACGACCTGCATTGCTTCCAGGCGCTGCGCCGGATGGACGAGATCCTGTTGGCCAACTTCATGATCTTCCAGGAAGTCATGGAAGAGGGTCTTTACGACCTGGCCCTGGGCGACGAGGCGTGGGACATCGACCATTTCTGGCACGAGAACCCGGAGTTGAAGCTGGGTGACCACGTCTGGATGACTGATTTCGTCGGGTTTCTTCCCATGCCTTCGGGTGGAAGCCACGAGGAGTACCTCACGGCCGATTACAACGCCGAGATGATCGAGCACATCGCCCGCTACCCGCGGATCCGCGACCTGGCGTTGTTCGTGGGAAGCCCCGAAGACATCGTCCCCGAAGTGTTCGGCCCCGGCCTTCCCAAGATCCGCGACTGGACCGAGGAGCATTTCCAGTTCACCGGGTACATCACCGGGTTCGAGCCACCCACCGATGACGAGTTGGCCGCATGGCGGTCACAGCTCGGATACGAAGAGGACGAGAAGGTCTGTGTGGTCACTGTCGGCGGATCCGGGGTAGGGCGCGACCTGGTGGAGAAGGTGATCGCCGCCTATCCGCTGGCGAAGCGGTCGATACCTGAGTTGCGCATGGTGGTGATCGCCGGGCCTCGGATCGACCCGGCCGGCCTCCCCGTACACGACGGTCTCGACTATCACGGCTACGTCCATGGTCTCTACCAGCACCTGGCTGCGTGCGACCTGGCCATCGTCCAAGGTGGCCTCACCACCACCATGGAGCTGGCGGCGTCGAGGACCCCATTCCTCTACTTCCCCTTGCGCAACCACTTCGAGCAGAACTACCACGTCCGTCATCGGCTCGACCGATATCGGGCGGGGCGATACATGGACTACGCGGCGACCGATCCGGACACGCTCGCGGCCGAGATCATCGCGCTAGCCGGCGCCCCCGTCGATTACCTCGAAGTGGAGACCGACGGCGCGGCCAAGGCCGCGAAAATGATCGCTGATCTCATCTGAGCGTGGTAGGGCATGGCCAGCGCCGTCGGGCTGATTGTGCTCGGCTGCAACATTGAACACCTGTTGACACGGGCTTTCAACCTGTCCTACGCTCCGCCAAACTGAAACGTTTAAATCGAACGTTTCGGGGAGCGCTTCGAGTGGCGCCAACGAGGAGGATGCATGAGACTCAATTCCAAACGCTCGGCGGTGTTCCTTGTCGTGATGACACTGCTGATCGCCGCCTGTGGTGATGGCGGTACCAGCGATACCACTGCCGCCCCCGACGAGGGAGCCAGTACGACGGCCCCCGCAGCGACCGAGGCGCCGGCCACCACGGCCGCCCCCTCTGAGGCAGCCGTCACTCTGACCTTCCTGGTGGACGACACCCAGAACACCATCGATACCGCCACGGCTCTGGCCGACGCGTTCACGGCCCAGAACCCCGACGTCGCCTTCGAGATCGAGACCCGGCCGGGCGGTGGCGAAGGTGACAACATCGTCAAGACGCGTCTGGCGACCGGAGAGATGACCGATATCTTCTGGTACAACTCGGGGTCGCTGTTTCAGGCGTTGAACCCAACTGAGTCATTGGTGCCGATCACGGACCAGGCCTACGTCGAGAACATCGTCGACGCTTTCCTTCCCACCGTGACAGCGAACGGTGACGTGTACGGCGTTCCGGCCGGCACGGCTCTTGGTGGCGGTGTGCTCTACAACAAAGCCATCTACGAAGAGCTCGGGCTGAGCGTCCCCACTAGCTGGGAGGAGTTCGCTGCCAACAACCAGGCGATCCTGGACGCGGGCAGCGCGGCCCCGGTGGGTCAGACCTATATGGCACCCGACACCTGGACCTCTCAGTTGTTCATCCTCGCCGACTATTACAACGTTCAGGTGCAGGACCCCGACTGGGCCGAGAAATACACCAACAACCAGGCGAAATACGTCGACCAGCCTGCGCTGAGTGGATTCCAACGACTGCAGGAGGGGTTCGAATCAGGCTGGTATCAGGAGGGCTTCGGATCGGCCACATTCGACGACGGGCTCAACATGCTCGCCACCGGGGAGATCGTCCACTATCCGATGCTCAGCTTCGCTTTGAGCACGATTGCCGAGAACCACCCGGACGCCATCCAGGACATCGGGTACTTCGGGCAGCCGGGCGACGATGCCGCGACTAATGGATCGACGATCTGGATGCCGGCGGGCATCTACATCGCAGGAACCAGTGAGAATCAGGACGTCGCCAAGGAGTTCTTGGGGTTCGTCGCCTCGATCGAGGGGACTGACGCCCAGACCGCAGCGGTAGCGCCACAAGGTCCGTACATGATCGACGGGTCGTCCCTCCCCGCCGACACGCTGCCGGCCGTGCTCGACATCCAGGCATACATCGATGGTGGAAACGTCTCACCGGCCCTGGAATTCCTCTCACCGATCAAAGGCCCCAACCTGGAGTTCCTCACCGTGGAAGTCGGATCCGGCCTGACCACTGCCGAGGAGGCTGCGGCCCTGTACGACGAAGACGTCATCGCGCAGGCTCAGCAACTCGGCCTCCCTGGTTGGTGAGCCAGAAAGTCCAATCTGGCTCCAACAAAGTCGATAGTTTGAGTGCCGGCGGGGCAACTAACGTCCCGTCGGCGCTCGGCGTGGAAGATCGACCTACCAAAACGCGCTTGTTGGCGCACAAGGCATATCCCCACTCCTTCTACATCCCCGCGGCCATCGTCTACGTCGCCCTGTTCCTCGTCCCCACAGGGATGGCCTTCTTCTTCAGCCTGACCCGTTGGACACTCTTCGATTGGGAGTTCATCGGACTCGACAACTACCTGCTCTTCTTCAGCCGGCCCGCCCTGGTCACGAGCATGCGAAACACGCTGATCTACGCGGTCGTGACCAGTGGCCTGAAGGTGGTCTTCGGGCTCCTGCTCGCCGTCCTGTTCACCTCTCGCATCCGGCTCAAGACTGCCTTGCGATCAATTGTCTTCTTGCCGGTGCTGGTGAGCACCGTCGCCGTGGGCATCACCTTCGGTGTGCTCATGCACCCGTCGGACGGATTGATCAACAAGGCGATCGAGTTCCTCGGCGGTGTTGGCCCGGCATGGCTCACCGATCCTCAGATCGCCCTCCTGTCTGTTGCGCTGGTCGATGTCTGGAAGGGCGTCGGCATCGCCCTGGTGATCTTCATCGCCGGGATCGTCTCCATTCCCGCGGAGTACATGGAGGCGGTCCGAATCGATGGTGGAGCCTGGGCCAAGTTCCGGCATGTGATCGTGCCACTGAGCAGGAACGCGACCTTTACCGTGATCATCCTCTCCCTCGTCGGTGGTCTTCGCAGCTTCGACCTGATTTGGACCATGACCGGTGGCGGGCCCGGATTTACCACGGATGTGATTGCATCGGCGATCTTCAAGCAGTATCAGGCCGGGTTCTATGGGCTGTCGACGGCGGGGAACGTGATCCTGTTCATCGCCGTCAGCATCATCATCTTCCCGTTGCTGCGGTACTTCAACCGCAAGGAGCTCGACTTATGACGCTGGTGAGGCGATGGTGGGTCGACGCGGTCGCCTTGGCCGTCGCCGGAATCGTCTTCCTTGTTCCCTTCGCGTTCATCCTGGTCACCGCGGGCAAGGACCAAGCAGAGGCGTCATTACTCGATTTCACCTGGCCCACCGAGTGGCACCTTTGGGAGAACGCGGTTGGGGTCCTGACCGCTCGCGATGGCATCGTGGTCACCTCGCTCAAGAACAGCTTCATACTGACGGTCTCCTCGGTAGCGCTCATCGTCGTTGCTTCCTCGATGGTTGCTTTCGTTCATCAGCGTCGGAAGGATCGGGTGAGCTCCCTGGTAAGCGTCCTCGTGCTGGCCGGTCTGATCATTCCCCCCGCCGTGGTGCCGACCATCTTCGTGCTCCAAGCACTCGGGCTGTTCAAGACCCTCATCGGTTTGATCCTGATCGAGCTGGCCTTCCTCATGCCCTTCTCGGTCCTCGTCTTGCGGGCCTTTATCGGCTCGATCCCACGTGAGATCGACGAGGCCGCGATCGTCGACGGTGCCTCGGCGCTCACCCTGTTCTTCCGTGTGATCTTTCCCTTGATCCGTCCCGCGGTCATCAGTGTGGTCGTGGTGTCGGCGGTCCTGGTCTACATCGATTTCGTCAACCCGCTCTATTTCCTGCCTGGTTCTGAGAACGCCACCGTCCAGTTGACCCTGTTCAACTTCCAAAGCCAGTTCCTCACCCAATGGAACCTGCTCTTCATGCACGTGCTCCTGACCTCGATACCGCTTGTGATCATGTTCATCTTCTTCAGCCGAAAGATCATCTCCGGCCTGGCGTCCGGCGCGGTCAAGGGCTGAACCCGAGTTACGGAGAGGCCGAATTTGCAACCGCCAACCCTGAGGAGCCAGCTGCCGGTCGGGATGTTGGGAATCGGCGCCGCGCCGGTCCGGCTCACCTGGCGGGTGGAAGATGACGGCGACCAGAGCCAAGTGGCCTACGAGATCCAGAGCTCTGGGTCGGCCAACTTCGAGGAGTTGCTCGCTTCGAGCGGTGAGATTCGGGGCGAGGAGCAAATCGGGGTACAGGGGCCCGGAGAGCCACTGAAGAGTCGCGAAATTCGCCACTATCGAGCCCGGGTTGCCACCGCGGCGGGATGGAGCGACTGGAGCCCGGTCCTGACTATCGAGGCCGGGCTCAACCAGGCCTCCGACTGGGCGGCCCAGGCAGTCACGTTGCCTGCCGATCCGGGCTCGCGGCGTCAATCTGCTTCGCCGTTGCTTCGACACGAGTTCGATCTCGTCGCCGACGTCAAGAAGGCGCGGCTTTATCTGACGTCACTCGGCATCCACATGATCGCGATCAATGGCTTTCCCGTCACCGATGAGCTGCTCAATCCTGGCTGGTCGAGTTACCGCCATCGGCTCCTGTCGGCCACTTATGACGTTTCGGACCTCCTCAGGACCGGGAGCAACGTCGTGTCCGGGGTCCTCGGCGACGGTTGGTATAGGGGCCGGCTCGGTTGGGATCCGACCAACGACCGCGCCCGCTACGGCATCGAGCTGGGTCTCATCGCTCAGCTCGAGATAGAACTCGTAGATGGGTCGTTATTGCGTGTCGTCACCGACGAGGATTGGCGGGCATCGACTGGTGAGATCCGCTCCGCCGATCTGTATGACGGTTCGGTCATCGATCTCAATGACCGGCAGCCGGGCTGGGACATGCCCGGGTTCGATGCTTCTGAATGGACACGGGTCGCGGTCGTCCCGTTCGACAAGTCGTTAGTCCGCCCTCGATCGGCCCAGGCGGTCCGGATGGTCCACACGCTGCCAACCCAGGTAGTCAGTCAATCAGGAAGCAAGACCATCGTCGACGGAGGGCAGAACCTGGCGGGCTTCGTCCGCCTCAAAGTGAAGGGGGACCAGGGCGATCAGGTGACGGTGCGGCATGCCGAGGTGCTGGAACAGGACGGCACGCTTCACACCCGGGCTTTGAGATCGGCCAAGGCCACCGACACCTACACCCTGGCCGACGGCGGAGAGGTGGAGCTGGAACCGACATTCACCTTTCATGGTTTCAGGTACGCCGAGGTCGAGACGAAGGCCGAGATCATCGCGGCCGCGTTCGTCGCAATCAGCTCCGACCTCCCGCGGCGAGGATGGTTCGAGTGCTCGGATCAGACCCTCAATCGGCTGCATGAGAACGTCGTCTGGTCACAACAGGCGAATTTCGTGTCGATCCCGACCGATTGCCCGCAACGGGACGAGAGGCTGGGTTGGACCGGTGACGCCCAGGCCTTTGCGCCCACCGCCTGTACTCTCTTCGAGGCGCAACAGTTCTGGTCCAGTTGGCTGGAGGACCTTTCGTTGGATCAGGACGACGTGCTGGGGGTGCCCAGCGTGGTCCCCGACGTCGTGCTCGAAGGCGAGCCCCGGTACGGGCGCGCTGGGTGGGCCGACGCTGCCACCTTCGTGCCCTGGGCGGTTTATGAGTCCTATGGCGATCTCGAGATCCTGCGGCGCCAGTTCGACAGCATGAAGCGCTGGGTCGATTCATTGCAGACGCGTCGTGAGCCGGGCGGACCGCTACCGATGTCGATGCAATTCGGGGATTGGCTCGACCCGGATGCCCCTTCTGACCGGCCATGGGAAGCAAAGGCGGACTCGACCTTCCTGGCCAACGCCTATTTTTCCCGGAGTTCCCGCCTCACCGCCGAAGCCGCCGAACTACTCGGCGACACGGCCCTCAGCTCTCAATACCGTCAGCTGGCTGACGAAGTGGCTGCCGCCGTCTGGGCGCGCTGGCAGGATCACGTCATCGAGACTCAGACGGGGTGCGCCGTGGCCCTCAGCTTCGACATCGTCCCCGAGGACGCACGGGAGCGCCTCGCAGAGGCCCTTGCCGACCTTGTTCGGCAGTCCGAGGGAAGAGTCGCTACCGGGTTTCTGGGGACGCCGCTGGTATTGCATGCCCTCGCCGCTGCCGGGCATTTCGACGCCGCCTATCAGATGCTCCTCCGCCGCCAGCATCCGTCATGGCTCTACCAGGTCGAAATGGGGGCAACGACCGTGTGGGAGCGATGGGACGCCATCCGGCCTGACGGTTCGATCCATCCGGGCGACATGGCGCCGCCGCCCGGCATGGAAGATCAGGACGGTCCACAGGGGCACATGCGCAGCTTCAATCACTATGCCTACGGTGCTGTGATCGACTGGATCTATCGACATCTCGCCGGTCTGGCCCCCGATCGGATCCGACCGGGTTATCGCCACGTGATCCTCGCTCCGAAACCGGTCACGGGCATCGACTGGGCCCGAGCCTCGATCGATTCCGATTTCGGGACGACGGCCATTTCGTGGCAGATTGAGCCGGATGGATCTCTCGCCGCGGACGTGAAGATCCCACCGGGTGCGTCGGGCACCTTCTTGCCTCCGGCAAACGATGATTCGGAAGTCACCTTGAATGGCGAGCCGACCGCCAGGGATGTGATCCTCGGGCCTGGCAGTCATCGTCTCACCGTCACCAACCCGATGAAGGCGTCTCCGGAGCCGAGCTAGCGAACAGGACGGGCTGGTCCGGTGCTGGAGCGCACGATCAGCTCAGAGGGGAAGATGAGCTGTTGATGGGTGTGATCGTCCCGCGTGCCGCACCCGCTGAGGAGGAGATCGACCGCAGCCGCCCCAAGCCTTGCTGGATGGCGGGCGACAGTGGTCAGGGGCACCGTGGCGGCAGCGGCGAACTCGATGTCGTCGTATCCCACGATCGAGACATCACCAGGTATCGAATATCCGAGCGACTTGAGCTCCATTTCCATGCCCACCGCCATCAGGTCATTGCCGCAGATCACGGCACTCGGCATTCCCCTGTCATGCAGTTCCCGGGCGGCGAATTGACCCGCTGGCACGAGCGTCTTGGGGGGCGTGACCACATCGAGCACTTCGATGCCCAGGTCGGATGCGGTGCGGTGGATCCCATCGGCCCGAGTCACCATTTGTGGCACGTCGGTCGGCCCGACCCAGGCAATGCGTCGATGTCCCAGCTCATGAAGGTGCTGGACTGCTAGCTCGCTTCCGTGCCCGTCATCGGCGGCCGTGGAACAATGGTCGTGAGCCGGGCTCTCCAAGTCCACCAGGACCACCGGGGCGTGCCGGCGAAGCTCGGGCCCTGAGCTCTGAAACACATTGGATGCTCGAGTGAGAAGGATTCCCCGCACTCTCTGCTCCATCATGACCCTCAGGTAGCTTTCCTCTTTCGCGGTGTCGTCATTTGTGGCGCATGCGAAGACCACGAGGCCGTGCTCGGAGGCACGTTCCTCCACTCCTCGGGTGAGCTCGTCGAAATAGGCGCTGAATCCCGGGAACACCACGCAAATGACTTCCGATGTGCCCGAGCGCAGTTGACGCGCGGATCCGTTCCGAACGAATCCCAGATCCCTCATCACCTCCCGTACGCGCTCTTGGGTGGGCTCCGCGACGACCTGAGGACGGTTGAGCACATTGGAGACCGTGGCGATCGAAACCCCCGCTTTTTCCGCCACTTCGCGCATGCCGGCTGCCATATGGGTCAGTGTAAAGCTGTCTTTTCATCGACCCACAACGCTGTCGTCAGCCGATCATCAGTTCCGTCGAGAGCCGGATGTCCGACACGGAGCGGCCGGCTGACAGGGTCCAAGTCCCTGGCTCCGCCATCCAGCCGCGACTCGTCATATCCCAGTGCTCGAAGACGCGACGCGGCATCTGGATCTGAGCGGTACCTCCCTCGCCTGGGCGGAGGCGGAGCTTGCCGAATCCGGCGAGCACGCATGGAGGCCGATCGATCATCGAGTTGTCGCGGGAGGCGTACAACTGGACGATCTCCGACCCTTCCCGCACGCCGGTGTTGCGGATCGTCACGGCCACCGACACACCAGCAGGGTCATCGGCGGCCACCTCCAGCGTTTCGTAACCCCACTCGGTGTATCCCAGACCGTGCCCGAATGGGACCAAGACCTGGTCGTCGGCCGTGACCCGCCGGTAGCCAATGTTCTTCTCGGCGTAACGAAGTTTCCCACCAGTTGGCCGCACCGAGGGCAGGCCGTCCCGGCCCCTCCACCACGTCGTCGGCATCCGGCCACCGGGCTCGGACGTACCGAAGAGCACGTCAGCCAGAGCGTTCCCGTACTCCTGCCCGGGGAACCACGTGAGAAGTATCGCCGGCACATCGTCCGCCCACGGCATCAGGACAGGCGCTCCGGAATTGACCACGACGACAGTCGAAGGATTGACCGCCGCGACCGCGCGAACGAGGTCATCTTGATGCCCGGGCAGGGCCAAACTGGTCCTGTCATATCCCTCACTTTCGATGACATTGTTCGTGCCTACGACGACCACTGCGACGTCGGCGACTTTCGCCGCCTCCACTGCATGGTTCAGGGCGAACACCGAATTCGGGGCGGGGGCCTCCGCGTACAACTGGAGCACAGCGGGCCACGATGAGGGGTCCACTTCATGTTTCAGCTTGAGATGCGCCGGTCGCCCAACCTCCAGGCTGACAGTTGTCGTCGCCTGCTCGGGGCGCAAGGCCTGTTCCAGATGGTCTGCCTCATGGTCGGCGCTCAGCTCTTTCTCCAGGATGATCTCGTCGTCGAGCTCGAGGGAGTACGGCCCGATACCGCCGAAGCCGACGTGGTATTCGCCACTCACCGGAACGACGACATTGGCGAGCATCTCGATCGCCGCGACCGACTCGCCATTGATGCCCGGGCCGAAATCACCAAATGAGAAGACCTTGCCCGAATTCATGTGGCGCCGGCCGAGCTCCCTGTCGGCAGCATCGAGCAGACGCACCGCCACTCCGGGCTCAGACGTGAACGGATCGGTGCCGAGACGCCCATCGAGCACCGTGTGAATCTCTCCGACCAGGGTGCCTGGTGCATGTATGACGTTTGCCGAACCTCCGAGCGCGGCGCGAATGCCCTCCAGCGGGGAGACCGCATAGGGGGGATCGACATGGGCGCTGCCGCCGCCGAGGGTGCGAGCCACCGCTGCGTTTGGACCGATGACGGCAACCGTCGTGAGCTGGGCGGATTCGAATGGGAGAATCCGTCCCCGGTTTCGCTCCAGCACGAAACTCGCTGCAGCGGCCTCCCGGGTGAGTCTGGCCGCCTCCTCACGACCGCCGTTCACAACCGGAGCCGTCTCGAGGGAATCCATCTTTCCGACCCGCCAGGCCAGCCGGAGGAGCCGTTCCAGCTTGTCGTCGATTGCTTCGGGACTCACCTGACGATCCTCGACGGCGGCGACCAGTGGAGCTCCCCAGAGGGGGTTGGGCCCAGGCATGGCCAGATCGGTGCCGGCGTTTGCTGCTTGCACGGTCGACCGAACTGCCGTCCAGTCCGACACGACCAGGCCGTCGAATTCCCATTCGTCCCTCAGGATCGAGTTGAGGAGAGGGCTCTCGGTCATCGTGTTGCCGTTGACCCCGTTGTATGCCGCCATGATCGTCCAGACGCCCTGTTGGACCAAGCGTTCGAATGGAGCCAGGTACAGCTCGCGGAGAGTCCGCTCATCGATCACGACGTCGTAAGTCATGCGATCGGTCTCGGATTCATTGGCGACGAAGTGCTTGGCGCAAGCACCGACCCCTTTGGACTGAATACCTTCGACCAGCGCCGCGGCCAGTTCACCCGTCAACAGGGGATCCTCGCTCCAGCACTCGAAGTGACGTCCTCCGAACGGCGTCCGGTGGAGATTCACTGTCGGGGCCAGCACCACGTCCACACCCTTGCTTCGCGCCTCAGCCGCCAGAAGCCGACCGATACGCTGGACCAAGTCGTAATCCCAGGTCGCGGCGAGAGCGGTCGACGAGGGGATATTCACCGATGTGTCACCCACCCATCGGTCACCTCTCACACCCGCAGGGCCGTCCGACATCGTGATCGCGCACAACCCGATGGCCGGCTCCTCCTGGGTAGTCCAGGGGCCGGCACCAGACAACAGCTCGACCTTTCTCTGAAGGGTGAGGCCCTTCAGCTTGCGCCGGAGCGACAAAGGGGACGGGACCCGACGCTGAGGCATGATTTCCCACCTCGCTGAAACGTTTCAATCGTGAGATGGGCAAAGGTAGCCTCCGCATCTAAACGTTTCAACCCCGGGACGGGATCCATGTGAACGACACCGAGTCCGGGCTTTGGCTCCACAATCACTAGATTCGGCAGGATGGCGAAGATCCCGGCCACGATCGGCCGAGTCGTGATCGAGGCCGAGTCGCCCCGGGTGGACGGTGGCCGATTTGCAGCTAAGCGGGTTGTCGGGGAACCGGTGACGATTGAGGCCGATGTCTTTGGTGACGGCCACGACGCCATCGGTGCCGTGCTCAGGCACCGTCAAGCGGGGGCGAGACGATGGGTCGAGACCCGAATGACCGACATGGGCAACGACCGCTGGCGTGCCGAGTTCAGTCCTGACACCTTGGGTGTCTGGCAGTTCGAGGTAGAGGGATGGCAGGACCACTTCGCCACGTGGATCGATTGGCTCGAGAAGAAAGTCGCTGCCGAGGTCGACGTGAGCATGGACCTTCTCATCGGGGCCGATCTGGTGACCGAGGCATCGGCCCGGGCCAGGGGCAAGTCATCGCGGTTGCTCAAGAAACATGCGACCACGCTCGGAGACCGGAGCCTGGAGTTGACCGAGCGTCTCGAGGAAGCATTTTCCGACGAGCTCAAAACCGCCATGGACTCCTACCCCGACCGCTCGCAGTCCACCCGATCGCGGCGGCTGGATGTCGTGGTCGACCGTGAGCGGGCGCGCTTTTCCACCTGGTACGAGCTGTTCCCTCGGTCTTGGTCACAGGACCCTGCCCGGCATGGGACCCTCGCCGACGTCACCAAGCAGCTGTCGTATGTGGCCGACATGGGCTTCGACGTGCTCTACCTACCGCCGATCCATCCCATCGGCACCACGTTCCGCAAGGGCCCCAACAACAAGCTCGCTGCCAAGCCCGACGATCCCGGCGTCCCCTGGGCGATCGGCTCACCCTTGGGCGGACACACCGCGATCCATCCCGAACTGGGAACGATCGACGACTTCCGCATTCTGCGTGACACAGCCGCTGAGCACGGGCTCGAGATCGCTCTCGATGTCGCTTTTCAGTGCTCGCCGGATCACCCGTGGGTCAGCGATCATCCGGAGTGGTTCCGCCATCGTCCCGATGGCTCGATCCAGTACGCCGAGAACCCGCCCAAGAAGTATCAGGACATCTACCCGATCGACTTCGACACCTCAGATCCCCGCGGTCTGTGGCAGGCGCTCAAGGGTGTGTTCGACTACTGGATCGGGGAGGAGATCCGGATCTTCCGTGTCGACAACCCCCACACCAAGTCGTTCGCCTTCTGGGAGTGGGCCATCGCCGAGATAAGAGCCGAGCAACCCGACGTGATCTTCCTCTCCGAGGCGTTCACCCGCCCGAAGGTGATGTACCGCCTGGCGAAACTCGGTTTCACCCAGTCATACACCTACTTCGCCTGGCGCAACACCCGGCACGAGTTGGTCGAATACATGGGTGACCTTGCCCGCGTCTCCGACTTCTTCCGACCCAATTTCTGGCCCAACACACCCGACATCCTCACCCAACAGCTCCAGACCGGTGGTCGGGCGATGTTCATGACCCGTTACGTGCTGGCCGCCACACTCAGCTCCAATTGCGGGATATACGGTCCTGCCTTCGAGCTGATGGAGCACCAGCCGCTCAGCCCGGGATCCGAGGAGTACCGCAACTCGGAGAAATACCAGATCAGGCAATGGGATCTCGAGGATCCAAAGTCGCTCGCCCCGCTCATCACCCAGGTGAACAAGGCCCGGCACGACCATCGGGCCCTACAGCGGACCGACAACATCACCTTCCACCCCACGGACAACGACAAGCTGCTCGCGTATTCCAAGCGAGCTGTCGGAGACGTGGTCCTGGTGGTGGTCAACCTCGATCCCGAGTACGAACAGTCCGGGTTCGTCGATCTGGATGTCGATGCCATCGGAGTAGACCCGACCCACCAGTACCAGCTCGATGATCTCCTCGCCGACCGCCGATACCTCTGGGAGGGATCACGCAATTTCGTCCACCTCGACCCCGCCGGCATCCCGGCTCACGTCTTCTCGGTGAGGAAGAGGGTCCGATCCGAGCAGAGCTATGACCACTTCGTTTGAGCCTCACGAGGACAGCGAGTCGGCGGCGTGGTATCACGACGCCATCATCTACGAGGTCCACGTCAGGGCCTTCGCCGACGCCAATTCCGATGGGATCGGCGATTTTCGCGGCCTGACCTCGAAGCTCGACTATCTCCGCGACCTGGGGGTGACTGCCCTGTGGCTGCTGCCGTTCTACCCGTCACCGCTGCGCGATGACGGGTACGACATCGCCGACTACATGTCGATCAACCCCTCCTACGGGACGATGGCCGACTTTCGCCTGTTCATGCGGGAGGCGCACAAGCGGGATCTCAAGGTGATCACCGAGCTCGTTATCAACCACACCTCGGACCAACACCCTTGGTTCCAGCGCGCTCGCAAGGCGCCTCCAAACAGCTCCGAGCGAGATTTCTATGTCTGGTCTGACGACCCGGAGCTCTACAAGGACGCCCGTGTCATCTTCCAGGACACCGAGACCTCGAACTGGTCCTGGGATCCTGTGGCCAACGCCTACTACTGGCACCGCTTCTTCTCCCATCAGCCGGACCTCAACTTCGAGAGCCCGGCGGTCCACGAGGCAATATTCGATGCACTCGACTTCTGGCTCGCCGCAGGTGTCGACGGGCTCCGCCTCGACGCCGTCCCTTATCTCTACGAACGAGACGGGACGATGTGCGAAAACCTCCCGGAGACGCACGGGTTTCTCAAGGAACTGCGCTCTCGGGTAGACGCCAAGTACGACGACCGCCTGCTCCTCGCCGAGGCCAACCAGTGGCCGGAGGAGGCCGCTGCCTACTTCGGCGACGGTGACGAGTGCCACATGTGCTTCCACTTCCCACTCATGCCGAGGTTGTTCATGTCTCTCCGCATGGAGAACCGGTTCCCGATCATCGACATCGTCGAACAGACGCCGCCGATTCCCGAAAACGGCGCCTGGGCCATCTTCCTTCGCAACCACGACGAGCTCACCTTGGAGATGGTCACCGATGAAGAGCGGGACTACATGTACCGCGTGTATGCCGACGATCCGCAGACCCGGATCAACGTTGGGATCAGGCGGCGTCTCGCCCCGCTGCTGGGCAACAACCGTCGGGAGATGGAGCTGATGAACGCCCTGCTTCTGTCATTGCCCGGCACGCCGGTCCTTTATTACGGAGACGAGATCGGGATGGGCGACAACGTCTATCTGGGCGACCGCAACGGGGTGCGCACCCCGATGCAGTGGTCCGGCGACCGCAACGCCGGGTTCTCCGATGCCAACCCGCAGCGGCTCTACTTCCCGGTGATAACCGACCCCGAATACCACTACGAGACGGTCAACGTGGAGGTGCAGAGGGACAACCCGAACTCGATGTGGTGGTGGGTCAAGCGCGCCCTCACGTTGCGCAAGGGGATGCCCGAGCTATCGAGGGGCGGTCTCGAGTTCGTCCCCAATGAGAATCCGAAGGTCCTCACCTACCTCCGATCGCTCGGCGAACGGTCGGTCCTGGTCGTTGCCAACCTCTCGCGCCATACCCAGCCGGTCGAGCTCGACCTCACGGGCTTCGAGGGGGTGGAGCCGGTCGAGCTGTTCGGTCGTACGCGCTTCCCAGGGATCGGCGCTCATCCCTACCTGCTCACCCTCGGGCCTCACGATTTCTTCTGGTTCGGACTGGATCGGGCGGAAGGCAGAGTCGACGAGCCAGCCGGGCCGCCACGGGTCACAATCCGTGGAGAGCTGGCTGGCATCTTCCACGCCACCGAACAACTCGACAGCGTCCTGCTGGGCGCCATCGAGAACAAGCGATGGTTTCGCAGCAAGGCGCAAACGATCAGCGGCGGTCACATCGTCGATAGGGTCCACCTCCCGGGCACCGATTCGATGATCGCCTTTCTCCAGGTGGACTACTTGGAGCAGGGTCCCGAGGTCTACGCCTGGCCCATCGCCCTCGCATCGGGGTTCGAGGCTGTGAGGAGGCTCCTCGAGACACCGGCGTCGGTCATCGCCGAAGTCCGCTCCGCTTCCGAGCCCGGTGTGCTCTACGACGCTACTTCTGACCCTGATTTCGGCTCCGTCCTGGTCGATCTCGCCGCCAACCGGAAAAAGCTGAAGGGCCGGTCCACGACACTTGCCGCCCTGCCCATGAATGCGTCACGACACCTGGCCGCGGCGATCGAGGGCCAGCCGGCACGACCCGGCAACGCCGAGCAGTCCAACACTTCGATCGTCTTTGGGGACCAGGTCATCGTCAAGATGATGCGTCGCGTCGACCCGGGACCCAATCCCGAGGTCGAAGTGGGCCGCTTCCTCACCGAGCGGGCTGGGTTCGAGCACGCTGCGCCATTGATGGGCGCCCTCGAGGTTTCGATGAACGGGAAAGCGGCGGCTTTCGCCGTCGTCCATCGCTATGTCCCCAATCTCGGAGACGCTTGGTCGCACACCCTGACGTCGCTCTCTCTGACCTACGAGCAAGTAGCGGCCCGACGCGCCGAGCTGGGACGGCCTCCCGCTCCGATCCACCCCCTCGACATCGGCGATGACGAGTTGGACGCAGTCCGTGGCTTGGCCGGGGTCCTCCTGCACGAGGCCTCGCTGCTTGGTCAGCGCACCGGCGAGATGCATCTGGCTCTCGTCTCGGTGCCCGACGACCCCGACTTCGCACCGCAACCCCTGTCCACGCTCTACCAGCGATCGCTATACCAGTCGACCCGTTCGTCGATCAGGACCAGCTTCAATCTGCTCCGCCGGCGACGGTCGTTCCTGACCCCCGCCCAGGGGGACCTGGCCGACATGGTCCTCGAGCGCGAGCACTCTCTGCTCGAGGACGTGCGGTCCGTCACTACCGCCAAGATCGATGCCGTGCGACTTCGCATCCACGGCGACTATCACCTTGGCCAGGTTCTCTTCACCGGAAATGATTTCGTGATCATCGACTTCGAAGGAGAGCCGCAGCGCCCACTCTCGGAGCGGAGGATCAAACGGCTCGGGTTGCGTGACGTGGCGGCGATGCTCCGCTCCTACCAATACACGTCGCAGATGGCGCTGAGGGAGGCAATGGAGGGAGGGGTCGAGGAGCCGGACCACGCTGCCCATCTCGCCGACTGGGCGGACGCGCTGGCCCGATGGCTGGCGGCGGCGTTCCTGCGCGGGTACCTGGGGACGGTCGAGGGGACGCCGATCGTGCCCGCCGATCGTCAACATGTCAGAACTCTCCTCGACACCCTGTTGCTGGACAAGGCCGCATATGAACTCGGTTATGAGCTGAACAACCGCCCGGACTGGGTGGACATCCCGCTGCGGGGCCTTCTCCTCGCCTCGGCCGACCACGGATGAGTTAGCGCCTCCTGATCATCCGGCCGACGGGTACCAGGCCTTTTCCTCGAGCCAGCCTCCGAGCCGCTTCCAGGCGCGCCGGGCGGTTCGCCATAGCCATATGGTGAGGGCGGTGGCGGCGATCACCAGGATGATGACGACCACGATCGTGGGGATCGGATAGGTCACGGCGAGGGTCACCAGCCCGGCCACTCCCACGTCCTCGGCGAGCGAGATGCCTATGTTGCTCACCGGTTCGGGCGAGGCGTTGACCACGACTCTCGTCGATGCCTTGGCGGCGTGGGCGTCGAGGGCGAGTGCTCCGGCCACCAGCGCTCCGACGGCGGCGCCGATGCTTGCAGAATCCCCGGCGACAACAGCTCCGATAGCGGCAGCACCGAGAGGGCGGATCACGGTGTGGATCGCGTCCCACACATTGTCTACGTAGGGGATCTTGTCCGCGAAGAACTCGACCACGAACAGGACTCCCGCCACGATCATCACGTCGAGCCGGGTCAACACCTCCGGGATGTCGGTCCACCCGAGTCGTCCCGCAACCCCCAGCATCAGGATCACCAGATAGAGGTTGATGCCGGAAGCCCAACCAGATCCGGCGAGAAGCCCTGCTGCTTCCATTGGGTGAATCTACCGCCGCCTCCCGATATCTCGTCCCAACCCGAGGACTAGGTTTGGCCGTCTTCCTACTAGTGAGGTAGGCGATGCAGGAGAACATGGACGTCGTCCTGTCCATCCATCTCGTAGAGGACGATGTCGAAACCGTCGCCGTGGCCGAGCTCGACCTGCGTGATGATCATTTCGCGGCAAGCGGGAGGGCGCGGCGCAACCCGGTCGATCCAGCCCGCCCCTTGATTGGGGAAGAGTTGGCTGTCGCTCGTGCGCTGGCGCAGCTGGAAGCGCAGATCAACGACTCTGTGCAGGAGAAGATCGACCGCTTCCTGGTCCACACCGACTGACCGACGCTTCAGCGCTGAGTCGTGGATGAGCAAGGGGGCGGACCGATGTCCGCCCCCTTTGCCCGAACCCCCGCCCTCTCTTGGGATCCTCACCAGGCTCACCGAGCGTAAGGCCGCCATCTTCGGGAAGCCTTAAGGCGTAGCCGGTCCCGACTTGATCGGGTAGAAATACGCCATCGCATCTCGCAGGAGCCCGTTTGCCCAGGAGCCATCCGCATCCTGACCCCCACCTCCGACGACCTCGGCTGGAGGCGCTTCTCGACGATGCCTCCACCCGTCGTCTCACTGTGGTCACCGGTGGTGCGGGGACCGGCAAGACCTCCCTGTTGCTCCAATGGCTGAGTCGAAAGCCCGCCGCCTGGCACACCGTCACGCATGGTGATGCCTCGCTGTCCGTTCTCGCTCGAGCGATCCTGGACAAGCTGCGCCTCCAGGTGCCAGACCTCTCTCCCGAGCTGTTCCTCGTCATCGAGGGCGGGCGCGGTCCCGAGACCGAGGCCGGGGAGTCGGACCGGGCCGACTCACTGGCCGCAGAGCTGAGTCGGGAACTCGAAGCCAGGCTCACCCGAGACCTATACCTGGTGCTCGACGACATGCATTTGCTCAACGGGGGTGGGGACGGGGCTCGCCTCGTTGCCGCCCTCAGTCGCAACGCACCCGAGCGACTCCATTTGGTCACCGCCTCGCGTGATGCCCTTCCCTTCCCGACCAGCCGGATGCGAGTCAATGGTCAGGCTGCAGAGATCACGGCCGACCTGTTGGCCTTCACGGTCGAAGAGGTCGGCCTGCTTCTCGGTCAGGCGACGGGGGAGGCGAGCCAGGGAGCGGCACAGAGGATCTTCGACCGAACCGGAGGGTGGCCGGTGGCGGTCGTCCTCGCCATGCAGTTGGAGCAACTGGGCGCGGGGGGAGTCTCCTCTAGTGCCCACGGGACAACCCTCTTCGAGTATTTGGCCGAAGAGGTCATCGGCTACGAGACAACTGCGACGTTGAACACGCTGAGGGTGGCGGCGCTTCTCCCCTGGATCACTCCCGCCATGGCGACAAGTCTCGGAATCGAGGGCGAGGTTGCCAAGGCCAATTGGTTCGACCCGCATCGCCGCAGCGTGTACCTGACTCCGGCTCCAAACCACGTCGGCGCGGTGAGCCTGTCCCCCTTGGTCCGGGATTTCATCCTGGAACGGCATCCGCTGCCTCGGACGCGGAGTGACGAACTGCTTCTCTCCGCCTCGGCTCTCTATGAGGAAGACGGGGCGCTCCCGGAGGCGATGGACTGCCTCTTGCGGCTCGGTTCGGTCGACGAGATCGCTCGATTCGTTGCGGAGAGTGGAGAATCGATGTTGGCCGCTGGCTTGGCCCGTCAGATGGTGGAGGCGATCGGGCGGATCCCCAGGGACGGGCGCGACGCGGAGATCCTCATCCACGAGGCCGAGGCGAGGCAGATGCTGGGCGACTGGGAGGGGGCAACGGCCTGCTACGAGGAGCTGGTCCCTGGGCCGGGCGAGATTCCGGCGCGACTGGCCTGGCGTCTGGGCTTCCTGAGCCACATGAGGGGGGACGTGAAGTCAGCACTCGACGTGTACAGGCGTGGGCGTCGAGGTGAAGGCGACCTGGCCAACGAAGCGGCGCTGCTCGGCTGGGAGGCGAGCGCCCACTGGCTCCGCGGTGAGCGTGACGATGCCCTCGCCCTGGCCAACGAGGCGCTGGCACTGGCTCGTCAGGCAGAGGACTCACGTGCCCTGGCCACGGCCCACACCGTGCTCGCCATGGTGGCGGCGATGGATGGCGACCGGGCCGGCAACGACATGCACTACCTGCGAGCCCTGGAGCACGCGGAGCGAGCGCGCGACGTCGTCCAGACGATCAGGATCCGCTCCAACCGGGGGTCCCACTTTCTCGAGGAAGGCGACTTCGACAATGCGCTGGCCGAGCTGGACATGGCCCTGCGTTTGGCCGACATGACCGGATTCCAGTTGTGGCGGGCGATGTCCCTGTCCAACCGGGCCCAGGTATTGGGCAGTCTGGGACGTCTCGAGGAGTCAGTCGGCGATCTCGAGCAGTCACGGGAGATATTCCGGCAGATGGGCTCGAATCTCGAGTCATATCCGCTGGCCCAAATGGCCGACGTGTACGCAATGCGCGGCGACCTCGCTCTCGCCCGGGCAGGCTACGAGGAAGCCATCCGGCTCGGCGACGCCGCGGAGGATCTTCAGGCCCTCGTCCCGGCCCTATCCGGTCTGGCTCGCGCGATCGCTCCCGACGACCCGGGCCGGGCACGCCAGCTCGCCGACCGGGCAGCGGAGGTAGCGTCGGTCATCGGCCATGTGCGGGCCCTTCTCGCACAGGGGTTCGTCGCCCTCTCGGCAGGGTCGACTGGTCTGGCACGGGCCAAAGCTGCCGAGGCGGCAGACGTGGCGCGATCCCGTCAGGACCTTCCCGGTCTGGCCGAGGCAATGGAATTGGAGGCCGCGACCATCTCAGACGAGATGAGAGCGCGCTCATTGCTCGAGCAGGCGCGTCGGGTGTGGGAGGAGATCGAAGCGCCGATCGGGATGGCTCGCGTCGATGTCGCTCTGGCCGGCCTCGACGGCGGGGATGCCGGCCTCGCCGAGCGATCAGCAGAGACACTGCGCCAGTTGGGAGCCAAAGGCCTCGCCCTCGAGGCGAGCAGGGTGGCCGAGAGCCTCTCTGAGCGCGCGTCACACGATGTGAGCATCAGGACGCTCGGCGCGTTTGGAGTCATCGTCGGTGGAGAGCCGGTTCCTTCCTCCGCCTGGCAGTCGCGGGTGGCGAGAGAGGTCGTTGGGATGCTCGCGGCCACGCGGGGCCGGTCCGTCCATCGAGAAGTCGTGATCGAGCGACTCTGGCCTGACGAGGACGCGACCAGGGCGGGCAACCGGCTCTCGGTCGCGCTGAGCACCATCCGGGGTGTCCTCGATCCGGAGCGGCGTCATGACAGCGACCACTATCTGGTGGCTGACCGCGAGTCACTTTCGCTGAACCTCGGCCATGTCAACATCGACGTCGAGACGTTCCTCGAGGAGGCCCGGCAGGGTCGCACCCTCATCCGGTCAGGTCATCGGGAGGCGGGTCTGACAATGCTGAGAAAGGCCGAAGCCTGTTATGTCGGGGAGTTCCTGGAGGATCAGCCCTATGCCGATTGGGCAATCGGCATCAGGGAAGAGACGCGTGCGGAGTTCATGTCGACAGCTCGCATCCTGGCCGAAGCCGACGCCGAGTTGGGAGATCACGACGCTTCCGCCCGTTGGTATATGCGGATTCTGGAGCAGGACGCCTACAACGAGCCGGCCCATCTGGCCCTCGTGGCGGCGATGGCGGCCGCAGGCCGCCACGGCACGGCGCGTCGGCTCTACCGCATCTATGTGTCGCGGATGTCCGAGCTGGAAGTGGAGCCGGCCGCCTTCCCGGTCACGGCTTAAGGAGTCCCTAAGGGGCACGGACATACTGCAGGTGATGGACACCTTCGTGGTGCGGGTGTGGGGACCCATGGCCGACGGGGGAGAGGAGACGGGCTTGCGGGGCGTGGTTGAACACGTCGCTTCTGTGCGAAGCGAACGTTTTCGAAGCGCTGATGAGCTCGTCTCCTTTCTCCGTTCCCCAGAGTCCGTGATCGAAGGGGAGTCACTGGCCGGCGAATACTGAGCCGCCCGATACCATCCGCGCACCTTGTTCCCTCTGCGCGATGTGAACCCGACGCGAGTGACACCCGTGGTCACGCTTATCTTGATCGGGGCCAATCTGATCGTCTTCTTCCTCCTTCAGGGGCGGGGCACTCCCGACGAGCAACAAGTCCTTGTCTACGAGCGGGCCGCCATTGCCTGTGAGGTCACCACCGGCTTCCCCCTGGGGGGCGAAGAGATCGTGTCCAATGTCTGTCTCGATGGAGCCCAGAATCCGATCTTCCCCGACAAGAACGTGTTCCTTGCGCTGCTCACCTCGATGTTTCTCCACGGCAGCGCGGGCCACGTTCTGTTCAACATGTGGTTTCTGTGGATCTTCGGCAACAACGTCGAGGAGGCCTTCGGCCACATCGGCTACCTGCTCATGTACGTCATCGGCGGCCTGGCCGCGACGGCCGCCTATGTGGGACTGAACCCTGACGCCACCATTCCATTGGTAGGTGCCTCCGGAGCCATCGCCGCGATAATGGGCGCCTACGTCGTCCTCTTCCCCGGGCACCGGGTTCTGTCCCTCGTCGGCTGGCTCCTGATCCCGGTTCCAGCCGCTGTGTTCCTGATCTTCTGGTTTGTCGCCCAGTTCGGTCTGGGCGACACCAACACCGCTTGGGAGGCGCACGCCGCCGGATTCGTCTTCGGGGCGGGGATCACACTCTTCCTCCGCTCGTGGCTGATGCGCCGGGTGGCGGTGCGGGGATGATCGATCAACAGTGGGCTGTCTACTGACGCTATGCAACGATGACGCAATACCTAAGCGACACTGAACACAAGCCCCCGATCCGGGCAGAAACCGGGTTGGTTGTGTGTAGTGTCACTGTTCATAGCGCAACATGAGCGGACTTAGGGCGGAGCGATGAGTCGGATCTTGCTCGAGGGCGGCTGCGTGCTCAGCCTGGAGCGGAAGGTGGGCAATTTTCGTCGCGCCGACGTGCTCATCGAAGACGACGTCGTCTCCGAAATCGGCGAGAACCTGCGTGCTCGCGACGCCGAGCTGATCGACGCCAGCGACACGATCGTCATGCCCGGCTTCGTAGACACCCACCGCCACCTCTGGGAATCGTTGTTCCGTGGGCACGGGAACACCACGACGGTGGCCGGATCGGATTGCACCGCCGATGACGTATACGCGGCGACGCTGGTCGGGCTGCTGGGTGCCGCCGAGGCAGGGATCACGACCGTGGTCGATTGGTCCGAGGTCCCCATTGGTGACCATCTCCGTGCAGCGCTTCAGGCTCATTCCGACGCCGGGCTCCGAACGGTGTTCGTCAACGCATCGTTCGACTGGCAGGCCGGGGTTCGGAGCGGAGACGGAGCCGCCTCCTCGCTGATTTCCTTCGCGGCCGGGCCTGCCAAACCCGATGAATGGGCCCTCGCCCGGGAGCTCGGCTTGCGCATCCACGCTCATGCAGGGACCGGAACCGAGCAGGCCGGGATCGACGTATTGGGCCCAATGCTTGGCGAGGATGTCACCCTGGTCCACTGCTGTGACTTCGGCGATCCCGACCTCGACTCTGTTGCCAGCTCCGGTGCGCGCATCGTTCTGACCCCATCGAGCGAGATGGCGGCCGGACTGCAGCCCTTGCAGATCCAAAAGCTGGTCGATCGCGGGATCCGGCCCGGGCTCGGGGTCGACACCGAGAGAATGGCCCCAGGCGACATCTTCGCCCAGATGCGGGCGGCCATCTCCTTGCAGCACGCCACTCTGTTCGACCTGAAGCTCGCGGGCAAGGCCGGCGTCCCCAAGCTCCTCAGCACCCGCGACGTGATCCGATATGCCACCGTCGACGGTGCGAGCGCGGTCGGGCTGGGAATCGAGACCGGGTCCCTGGCCCCCGGGAAGCAGGCCGACATCGTGATCCTGCGCGCCGACACTCCCAACATCTATCCGGTCAATGACGCCATCGGTGCCG
>JBEVJN010000037.1:0-30627 GCA_040510135.1 Acidimicrobiia bacterium
TCGACTCGAGGATCTTCCCGTCCCCGCAGCAAGTTGCGGTGTTCATGTGGGAGGAGATCACCCTCACCAGCGGAGTCCGCTACTCGAGCGTGGCGGAAAACCTCTATGTCCAGTTCGGCATCAGTCTGCTGCGCCTCACCATCGGCTTCTTCATCGCACTCATCGTGGGCACGATCATCGGTCTGGCCATGGGGGTATCCAAGAAGGTCGACGCCTTCTTCCACGACTGGGTCATGGGATTGCTCGCCATGCCGGCGCTCGTCTATGCCCTATTCCTCGGCTTGGCCCTCGGTTTCACCAATCTAGGCCCGATCATCGCGGTGGTACTGGCCGGTGCTCCTTTCGTGATCATCAACATCCGGGAGGGCGTGCGCAACACTCCCAAAGAGTTGATCGACATGGCGCGGTCCTTCGAGGTCCCCCAGAACAAGGTGACACGCCACGTCCTCCTCCCCTCGCTGATGCCGTTTTTCTTCGCCGCCATCCGTTACGCCTACGCAATCGGGTGGAAAGGTCTGGTCATCACCGAGGTGTTCGCCTCCGACCGTGGCATGGGGTGGACGATCAAGTTCTGGTACGACGCCCATCGGGCCCACGGCGTGATCGGCTATGCCCTCTTCTTCATCATCTTTGCCCTGGCGCTGGAAAAGCTGGTGTTCGACCCACTCGCCGATCGGGCATTCAAGTGGCGTCCCAAGATCGACGCCGTCCAGATGGCGGAGGGCGACTTCGGCGGAGTTCAACGTGAGGGCTTCCTCTTCATCGAGGACCAGGAAATAGAAGAAGGCGTGGATGCAACCGTTGCGAAGGGCGGGAATTTCTAGATGGCTGAGATCAAGGTTGAAGGCCTACACAAGGAATTCGGTGTCGGCGAGGACCGGGTCGTCGCCCTGGAGAACGTGAGCCTCGAAGTCGGCGGTCATGTCTTCGTGTCCATCGTCGGACCCTCAGGATGTGGCAAGTCCACGCTCCTCAACATCCTCAGCGGGATCGAGACGGCTAGCTCGGGCAAGGTCACGATCACCCAGGACAACCACGATGCCGAGCCAGGCTATGTGTTCCAGGCGGCGCGCCTCCTCCCCTGGCGCACGGTGATGGACAACCTCCTCTTCGTACAGAAGGACCGCAGCGATGCCACCCGGGCCCGATGCCAGAAGTACCTGGACATGGTTCAGCTCGGGGACAAGGTCGACAAGTATCCCGGAGAACTATCCGGAGGCATGCAGCAGCGGGTCGGGATCGCCAGGGCGTTCTCCATCGAGCCCGACGTCCTCTTCATGGACGAGCCGTTCAGCCATCTCGACGCCATCACCGCCCGCTCGCTGCGTCGCGAGCTCCACGAGATGTGGGTCCAGACCAAGAAGACCGTCCTCTTCGTCACCCACGACGTTGGTGAGGCCGTGGAGCTCTCCAACAGGATCCTGGTCTTCGCCAAAGGAGGAAGACTCGAGGACGATCTCCAGATCGACCTCCCCTTCCCCCGTGACCCGGCCGAGGACGAAGTGGCTGTGGCCAAGGCCCAGGTCCTGCGCAAGTTCGAGGAGCTGGACCTGATCGCCAGCTGATTCGCTCAGCCCCGACAAGAAACCTGGAGGAAAACGTGCGCACACGATCGAAGAGAACTTGGGTTGCACTCCTGACCTTGCTGGCTGTCCTGGTGGCGGCGTGTGGTGGAGACGGAGAAGGCGAGGCATCCGACACGACCGGGGGTGGTGGAGAGGACCGCACGGTGATCCGGTTCGCTTTCGCCCCGGACCCGGTTTGGGACTACATGAACGACAACGGGTACCTGGTCGAGTGGGAGGAGGCGAACAACATCAGGATCGTGACCAGCACGACCTGGGACGAGTTCACTTTCTTCGCCGGGGGTCATGGCGATGTGGTCTCCATGGGGACCCTGGAGATCCCGGTCCTCGAGCAGGAGACCGAGATCCAGACCGTGACGTTCGGGAAGTACAACGCCCTGCGGGACTCGATGATGACCACACCCGACACCGGGTTCGAGACGATTGCTGACATACCCCCAGGATCCACCCTCTGTGTGGCCAGCCCAGTGTCGGCGACGGGTTTCTGGGCCGTGGCGGCGAATGAGCTGCACGATCTCGACTTCAGGGTCGGCGGCGGCGACTTCGAGCTGGTCGTCAACGACCACTTCGTAAACCCGCAGAACATGGTGGACAACCAGGACTGCGTCGCCGGGATCTTCATCCCCGAGGCGGCGACTCCCTACATGGTGACCGACGACATGGTTGTCATGTACGACGGCCAGGCACCATTCCAGCTCTACAACACCTTCTCGGGGTTCGAGAGCGAGGAGGCGCACATCATGTCCAACCTCTTCACCGCCACCGAGGAGTTCTACGACGCCCACCCCGAAGAGATGGCAGCCTTTCTCGCCCTCTGGCAACAGGGCATCGAGCTCTGGGAGGAGAATCAGGCCGAGATCATCTCCACCTATCCCCAGCACTTCGCGGTGGAGTCAGAGGAGGACATCGCCTTCATCACTGAGTACATGGCCGGGGAGAACGACTGGTTCGTCGACTCGGTGTACTTCACCGACGAATGGGTTGAGGCGGAGCAGGCGATCTGGGACTTCCAGACCGAGTTGAACCCGGAGAACGCCAACTATGTGGAGGCCGGTTTCGATGCGCCTCGCTTCGAGGTCGTCCCGGCTCCAGAGTGAGGTCACTCCAGCCCTAGCCCCCGGCGCAGACTGACCACCCTTTCGGCGTGGTCGGTGTGGGCGACCGGGGGCAACGCCTTGGAGTTGGTTACCGGTAGGACAACGAAATGGGGACCGGGCTCCGTCAACAGACGGGGCAGCTCTCGTTCGAACGCGGTCAGATCGTCGATTCGCTCCACTTTGTCGACTCCGGCGCCACGGGCGAGGGCGACGAAGTCCGCCTTCGGGGCGAGGGGCTGCCCGCCGGTCATCTCGTAGCTTCGATTCTCGAGAAGCAGCACCAGCAGATTCGATGGGCCGTACCGGCCCATGGTGACCAGCGAGCCGAGGCTCATCAGTAGCCCGCCGTCTCCTTTCAGCACGACCACCTTGCGCTCGGGCCGGGCCAGGGCCAAGCCGAGCCCGAAGTCCGAGGCATGTCCCATTCCGAAGGCGAGAAAGTCGAAATCGAGGTCATGGCTCGAGACAAGTGGCCATTGCAAAGTGGCGGTCATCGTCGTGATGACCACTTCGTCGGTCCGTTGTGCCGCCAAGGCGCGGAGCACGTCGAGACGCTCCATGATCATGGCGTGAAGCCGTACCCGTAGACCACCGCCGCAGGCTTCGACGTCCCCTCGGCGACGGCGGCCATCTCACCGATGACTCCGAGGTCGTCGTCAGACAACAGTCGTCGGTGGGGCAGCTCCCAGGCCTTCAACAGCGGCTCGGTGAATGGATAGGCCGAGTCGATGGGCATCGTCCCCGCCATCGCCCCCGGATAGCCGCGCCACCCGACAAGGAGCAGGAGCGGAATGCTGGGGCCGATCCCGCAGCCCCGCAAGGCATCCCCGGCTTCCATGAGCCCCGTGTTCTGCAGGATCACGAGCGGCTTGCGCCCCCCAACCCAGAGACCGGCGGCAAGGGCTATCCCCTCCCCCTCCCTGGTCGGGGAGTAGACCTCGACGTCGGAGGTGTCGAGCAAGGCCTGGTGGAGATGACGGCTCTCACCGTCCGGAATCGAGACCACATCGGTGAAGCCCAGGTCCTCGATGACCGCGACCGTGCGAGCCGCACTGGCCCCGTTCACCGAGTCTGCTCCACCGGTCGGATCATATAGGATGCATGATCGCCCGAAACGGACCGAGAGGCATGGCCGTATTGCCGGACCCAGTCGTGGAGATCCCGCCTCCCGAGGACTCCACGATGAGACCACGGCGTTGGCTGCTTCCGTCGATGCTCGTGGCCCTGATCGTGGGTCTCGTCGTGATCGTCCCCATCACCCGGCCCGCGACTCCCGATCTCGAATGGGAGCATCTCACGGGGCCGACCGAGCCGGTCAACCTGGACAGCCTGGTGGCGAACGATGACGGCTTCGCCCTGTTGTCCGGCGTGACCGCCGACGGCGTGCTGCTCTGGTCATCGCGAGACGGTGAGACGTGGGAAAACCGGCCGTTGCGCGGATCACCCTCCCAGCTGGCGGTAATGGGTGACCGGCTCTTCGCCTACGGGGTCGATGCTGGTCGAAGCCTTAGCCGGCAGGGCGAATCCTGGGTGGAGGGAGAAGAGATCGTGTTCCCCGACGAGCTCAGGGCAGGTCAAGGCTCGGGCCGGCCGACTCTGATCGCCGGTGAGAGCGGCTTCATCGTCACGTCCATCCTCGGGGACGTGTGGTGGTCGGCGAACGGGTCGGCGTTCGACCTCGTGGTGACCGACCCGGCATGGGGACCGGGACAGGCCGTCGAGGTGCCCTTCGACTCCGTGTGCCGTCCACCGACCCGGACCTCTCCCGACGTGCCTCCGATCGTGACGACCGACTCGGGGTTCGCCGCGTTGATCTCGAAGAGCCCGGCCGAGCCCTTTGGCATCTGGCCGGTCTGTGAGCCTCAGTTGCTCTCCTCGCCCGACGGTCGATCGTGGACCGGCATCGATGCCGGCTTGGGCGACGGCGGTTACGTCTACAACATGGCATGGCGCGACGGGCGGTTCACCGCCGTGGGCGGTAGTGGCATCGGGCGGCCGGCGGCGTGGACCTCAGTCGACGGCCGAGCGTGGGATCAGGTCGACACGCTGGGCGCGATATCCGGCGTGGATCTGTACACCGTGCAGGCCGGGCCGGCGGGCTGGGTGATCCTGGGTCGGGACAGCGAGAGGTCGGATGCGATCGGGTGGACATCGGCTGACGGTCTGTGCTGGTCCATCCTTCCCGCGGAGGTGGATGGGGCGGGCGCCGCTGTGTCCGGTGAACAGATCATGATCGTGGACCGGATCACATATCCCCGGACCTGGGTCGCCGATTCGACCGGGAGCACGGGGTCCTGTTGATGAATGTCAGCGGGGCTCAGCTCCTCGTCGAGTGTCTCCTTGCCGAGGATGTCGATCTCCTCTTCGGCATCCCCGGGGTGGGAACGCTGGCGGTTTATGACGCATTCATCGACCACCCGGAGTTGCGTCATGTCGAGGTGCGCCACGAGCAGTCGGCGGTGTTCATGGCCGACGGATACGCCCGGGCGTCGGGGCGAGTAGGCGTCGCCTTCACCTCCAACGGCCCCGGCGCTCTCAACACGATCACGGCCATGGCCACGGCCCACAACGACAGCGTCCCGGTGCTCCACCTCGTCAGCGAGAACCCGCCAGAGGTGAGACAAAAGGGCAAGGGGCATTTCCATGACATTTCGGATCAGTTCGGCGTCTTTCGCCCTGTCACCGGCCACGCCGCCCAGGTGGCTCTGGCGAACGAGATCCCGGCCGCCGTACAGGCCGCCTTCTTCGCCTTGCGCAACCGACGGCCCCGGCCCGCTCTGGTCGAGTTCGCCAACGAGGCGTTCACCACCTCCACGTCCGCCCGGATGCTGCCCGGCGCTGAGCGATTGGAGAGCACGATCGAGCAATCATCGTTGTCCCGGGCGGCCGGGATCCTGGCCGATGCTCAGCGCCCGTTGGTCTGGGCCGGAGGTGGTATCGCGACGATGAAAGCGTCGACGGCTCTGACCCGGATGGTCGAACGTCTCGGGGCTCCGACCATCACCACGCAGAAGGGCAAGGGGGCGCTTCCCTCCGAGCACCCGCTCCATGTCGGGAACTGGGCCAATGAGCAGCCCGTGCGCGACCTCATCGCCGACTGCGACGTGCTCCTGGCCGTAGGCACTCGCTTCTCATACTTCCCCACCGGCGGATGGTCGCTCCGACTTCCCGCAAGGATCGTGCAGATCGATCTCGATCCCGCCGAGATCGGGAGGAACTACCCGGTAGAGGCAGGGGTCGTCGGCGACGCTGGGACCATCCTCGACGCCCTGGAATCCGAGTTGGACCGCATCGGGCACGTGGCGCTGCCCTGGCGCGATGACGAGGTGGCCAAGACTCTCAGCCGCATCACCGAGGCCGTTGGCACCCCCATCGAGATCGAGGTTCTGGACCAGGTCCGATCTGTCCTACCTCCGGAATCCCTGGTCTTCAACGACCCAACCACGATCGCGTTCTGGGCACGATCCCATTGGAAGACCGATCGGCCCCGGACCTGGTTCGTCCCGTCCGGCTTCGGCACCCTCGGCTATGCCATGCCGGCGGCAATCGGGGCGCGGCTCGCCCGTCCCGACACTCCGAGCATCGCCATCATCGGCGATGCCGGGGTCATGTTCACCATCCAGGACCTCATGACCGCGGTACAGGAAAACGTCCCGGTCATCGTCCTGGTCTTCAATGACGAAGGCTACGGAGTGGAGCGGCGCCATCAGGACCATCTCTATGGGAGGCGAAGCGGGGTCGACGTGAGACCGCCAAACTTCGTAGCGCTGGCTCATGCTTTCGGGGCGAGGGGCATCCTGGTCGAGGATTTGTCGCGGGTCGGCGAGACACTCGAGTCTGTGCTCGTCGCCGAGGGCCCGACCGTGGTCGAGATCCCCAACCGCTTCAGCCATCCCGGTTATGGGTCTTTCGGCAGCTACTGAGAAAGGAAGCAATTGACCACGATCGATATCCACGCCCACGCCATCGTCCCTGCCGCCTTGACGGGAATGGCAGCCGCCTATCCCGAGCATGGGCCGGAGCTGATCGAGGACGGCGGTCACAGGTATCTCCGTTACCCGGGACGCGAGCGGCTCGGCCCCCTTCCCGAGGGGATCTTCGAACCAGCGATCCGGCTTGCCGACATGGACCGCCAGCGCGTGGACCTCCAGGTGATCGCCATCCCGCCGCCAAACTTCCACTATCACGTGCCGGCCGAGGTCGGAGCCGAATTCGCCAGGATCCAGAACGATGCCCTGGTCGACCTCAGCGACCAGCAGCCGGATCGGTTTCACGTCTTCGCCACCCTCCCCCTTCAGGACATCGCGGCCTCGCTGGTAGAGATCGAGCGCGTGGCCGCGGTCCCCCGGGTTCGCGGGGTTCAGATCGGATCGAACATCGACGGCACGGATGTCGACGACCCATCATTGGAGCCGGTCTGGGGAGATCTGGAGCGACGGGACTTCCCGGTGTGGTTCCATTCGGATCAGCGCTCCATCGCCGGGGCAGACCGGATGACCTCCTATTACCTGCAGAACCTGATCGGAATCCCTCTCGAATCGACCATCGCCGCCGCCAAACTGATCTTCGGTGGGGTCCTGGAGCGGTACCCGGGCCTTCGGATAGGGTTCACCCACGGAGGTGGGTTCTCCCCTTATCAGATCGGGCGCTGGGAGCATGGCTGGACGGTGCGGCCCGAGCCCAAGGTCAACATCGCGGATACAGGCCCACGGCAATTCTTCTCGACGATGTACTTCGACAGTCTCACCCATGACCCACTCTCGCTGGAGATGCTGGGACGGAGGATGGGATGGGATCATGTTCTCCTCGGCAGCGACTACCCCTTCGACATGGCCTCGACCGACCCGGTGGGCGGTGTGGAGGCGGTGGAGATGAGCGACGACGACCGGGACCGAGTTCTCCAAGGGAATGCCGAGGACTTCCTGCGACCGCTGGAGGAGACCTGATGCGGACGGCATTCATCGGCGATCTCGAAGTCTCGGTGATCGGCCTGGGCTGTAACAACTTCGGGCGGGCGTTGGACAAGGCTGAGTCTGCGGTCGTGGTGGATGCGGCACTGGATGCCGGCATGACCCACTTCGATACGGCCAGCAACTACGGGGAGGGTCAGTCCGAGTCCTTCCTGGGCGCCGCCCTGAGAGGGCACAGAGACGACGTCGTCATCGCCACCAAAGTCGGCGTTGCCATCCCCGGCTGGGAGGGAAGCGGTGGGGCAGCCCCTGACTACGTCCGCAAAGTGCTGGAGAGGAGTCTCACCGAGCTCGGCACCGACTACATCGACATCTACATGATCCACTTCCCCGATCCGAACACCCCGATCGAGGACACGCTGGCGGTGGTGAGCGGAATGGTTGACGAGGGAAAGGTTCGGCAGATCGGATGCTCCAACTTCGATCCCGACCAGATCAACGAGGCGTTGGCGGTGTCCGCCGAGCACGGATGGGCGCCCTTCGTTTGTGACCAGGTCCAATACAGCATGATCCATCGGGAGCCGGAGACCGACGGGCTGGCCGATCTGTGTGTCGAGTCGGGGGTGGCTCTTCTCCCCTACTACCCGCTGGCAAATGGGTTGCTCACCGGCAAGACCCGGCGTGGCGGAGAGCCGCAGGGACGGCTGAAGATGGACCGCTATCAGGACTTCCTCACCGAGCAGAACTTCGATCTGGTCGAGGGGATCGAGCGTTTCGCATCAGAGCGGGGAGTGACAATGGTCCAGGTGGCACTGGGATGGCTGGTGGCCCAGGAAGCAGTGCCCGCAGTTGCGCCAGGGGCCACCAGTGCGGAACAGGTCGTGGCAAACGCCCTCGCCGCGGAATGGAGCCCTAGCGACGAGGATCTGGCTGCGCTCGGGACGCTGCTCGACGCTCAGCCCGAGTAGGTGTTGACCCAATAGAGGGCGCATGCCTCGTCGTCCGAGCAAAGCCGGATCACGAGTGGATCTGAAGGACCTGGTACACGCAGGACCCAGGAGTTGGCCCCTTCCGTCGGGGCCGGCTCAACGACGATGGGTTGATTGCCGAAGCGGACGTCGATCGTGCTCCCGGCCTCCATGGTGACCTCCACCAGGACGTTTCCTTCCGGGTCGGGTGCGACCGAGGGCGGTGGCTCGATCGTGTCGGAATGGAATCCGGGACAGGACCAGCCGATGTGGGGAACCTCGACTGCTTCGACTCCAGTGACCATGATGTGGTCAGGCGGGTATTCGCCGAGACGCTCCTCGCACGGATCACCACACGCGGTAACGGACAGTCCGAGCAACGAGACAGCGGTGAGGAGGAGACGACGGCCGATCACAGACGGCCAATGTAGGAAGCTCGACAGATATCGGCATTAGCGTCGCGGCTATGGCGACATCACGAAGATTCATCCAGGTCGACGTCTTCAGCCCGATCCCCACCCAGGGCAATGGCTTGGCGGTAGTGATCGACGCGGAAGGTCTGGATGACAGACAACTCCAGGGATTCGCCGCCTGGACCAATCTCGCCGAAACCACGTTCTTGCTTCCACCGGAGGATCCAACCGCCGACTACCGGGTCCGTATCTTCACCCCGTCCCAGGAGCTGCCGTTCGCCGGTCATCCGACACTCGGCAGCTGCGCCGCCTGGCTCCATGTCGGAGGTGAGCCCCGGGAACCGGGCACGGTGCGTCAGGAATGCGGTATCGGGATCGTCGACATCGATGTCGCCGACGGCGGCCTGGCCTTCGTGGCGCCGCCGACGACGATTGAGCCGCTGGAGGAGTCACAGCTGCGCGCCATCACCGAGGCACTCGGGATCGATCCCGGGGTGATAGTGCGATCGGCTCGCCTCGACAATGGCCCGGTGTTCCCGGCGATCCACCTCACCTCCGCCGACGATGTGCTTGCACTCGATTCGTCGAGAGTGCGCTGGCCGACCTTCGACGCAATCGGCTTCATCGGTCCACATCCCACTGGTTCGGAGTGTGACTACGAGGTGCGGCTGCTCTCCCCGTCCAGCGGGATGAGCGAGGACCCGATCACCGGCTCACTCAATGCGGCGCTCGCCTTCTGGCTTCGCGAAGCCGGGCTCCTCGAGGAGCCACTGACCGTCTCCCAGGGCACCGCGATCGGGCGTCATGGGAGGGTCTACATCCGACCCTGGGATGATCGAATCCTGATCGGCGGAGACACCAACATCCTCATCGAGGGCACACTCTCGTTTTAGTCCCTAATGGCCAGCACCGAACTCGACGAGCGTTTCATCGGCCAGAGCCTCGACCCCCGAGTCTGGTTCCCGTACTACCTGCCGCACTGGAGCTCACGGGAGCAGTCGGCGGCGACATATGTCATCCGGGACGGCGAGTTTCGCCTGCTCATCCCACCCCACCAGTCCCTCTGGTGCCCTGACCTGCACGAGGAGCCGCTCCGGGTTTCGGGTGTCCAGACGGGGAGCTTCGCCGGTCCGGTCGGGTCCACAGTCGGTCAGCAGCCGTTCAAGGAAGGGTTGACGGTGAGGCAAGAGCAACCGACCTTCTGGGGCTACACGCCTCGATTCGGCCGGATCGAAGTCATCATGCGCGCTGAGCTGACGGCGCGCTCGATGTTCGGATTCTGGCTGGCGGGGATCGAAGACCGGCCCGAGCGCTCCGGCGAGATCCTGGTCGCCGAGGTCTTCGGGGATGAGATCGAGGATGGCTGGGCCGCCGTCGGGATGGGGATTCGTAGTTTCCGCGACCCAGAGCTGATCGGCGACTTCTCCGCGCCGCGTCTGGAGATCGATGTCTCCGAGCCACATACCTACGCAGTCCTCTGGAACCCCGAGTCCGTCGAGATCGTCGTCGATGAGATGCCGGTGCGCCGGGTCGACCAATCGCCCGGCTATCCGATGCAGCTCATGATCGGTGTGTTCGACTTCCCGGGTCGGGACCCCTCCGGCGTTTGGGCGGATCACGTTCCCGAGCTCGTCGTCTCCTCGGTCACGGGGTCGCCCCTCTCCTGAATCAGGAGCCAATCGACCGCCACCCACGCTTCGCCGTCCCAAGTCAATGGATTGATCTCTACCTCTCGCAGACCTGAACCGCTCAGACCACGGCTGACGACACTCACGATCTGGGCCAGCTCATCGAGGTCGGAATGCGGGGCGCCGCGGAACCCGTCCAGGAGCGCCCTCCCCCGAAGACGGTCGATCATCGCGGCCGCCTGGATCTCGTCGACCGGGGCCGGGGCGAAGACGACGTCATCGAGCAATTCGGTGAGCACACCGCCAGCGCCTACCGAGACCAGCGGCCCAAACACCGGGTCGACCAGACCACCAACGATCATTTCCAGCCCCGGCCGATACCGCTCCACCCTCACTCCCTCGACAGACTGACCCGCAGCCGAGGCCGCCGTGGTCACTTCGTCGATGGCGCGGCTCACGGCTGAAGCGTCGTGCAGATCCACCCGGACCCCTCCCACCTCTGTCTTGTGGGCCAGGCCGCCCGACACGACCTTGACCACGACCGGGTAACCGAGACCCTTTGCGACGGCGACGGCCTCGTCGGCCGTCCGGGCAATCGCACCTTCGATCAGGGGCAGACCCCATTCCTCGAACGCGCCGTCGATCGGCTGCAGCTCCTCGGGAGCGGACCAATTCGTCAGCCGGGCCAAGCCGGCCAGCGCCCGGATCGCCGCCCTCGGCTCCTCGGTCACAGGGGCCCCAGCCTGTCTCAGACCTTCCAGAGCTTCGGCGGCCTGGTCTCCGGCCATCCACAGGTGGAGGATTGGCACCGGCGTGCCGAGACCCAGCAATGCCTGCACTCGC
Source organism: Acidimicrobiia bacterium (assembly GCA_040510135.1). Classification (GTDB taxonomy): domain Bacteria; phylum Actinomycetota; class Acidimicrobiia; order Spongiisociales; family ZC4RG35; genus JARDZU01. The sequence goes on from JBEVJN010000037.1 coordinate 11,446, forward strand.
TCAGCCGAATGTGAGGGCGGGTGAGCGGTGGACACCGCCAGCACCATGTCGTACTCCCCCGATCGAGCGAAACGATCGACGACTTCAGCGAAGCGGCTCGGACCCCCGATGATCCCACCCATATCGAGCGGGTTGTTGGCCGTCCCCATGTCGAGAAGAGGGTCGAACCGGGATTTGAGATCAATCCCGGGCTGGGGCAGATTCAAGGCACTCCGCTCGGCTAGATCGGCGAGATGGATAGCGATGCCCCCGGAGTGGGTGACGATGGCGCCCCGGTCACCTGCCGGGATCGAGGCACGGGCCAGCACCTCGGCGACGTCATAAGCCTCGGCCGGCGTCTCGCCCACTACCACTCCGAGAGACTCGAGCACGCCCTCGAGCACCTGCTCCGGCACCGCCATCGCCCCGGTATGGCTGGTCATCAGGGCCCTGCCCCGGTCCCCGGTCCCAATACGACATGCCACTACCGGCTTGCCCCGGGCCACCGAATCTCGCACCGCCTCGATGAAGACCGCGCCGTCACGAACGGTCTCGATCAGGGCGAGGACCACCTTCACCTCGTCGAGGACCGAGACCGCCGAGATGGCTTCGCCCATCTGGATATCGACCTCGTTCCCGGTGGATACCGACACCGCCAGCCCGCCGCCGCGGGCTGCGGCCAGATTGTGGATGTAGCTGCCGGTGCCACCGCTCTGAGTGACCAACCCGACCGGCCCGGAACGGATCTCTCCCGCATTCCGATCGAGACAGGTGAGAAACGAGGCGGCCAGGCCCTTGGAGCGACGGATGACCCCGCCGCTGTTGGGACCCAGCACTCTGGTCCCCTCCGCGTGCGCCTGTTCGGCCAGGTCCGCCTGTAGGGCCGCTCCATCCGACCCGGTCTCGCCAAAACCTCCGGCGAATATGACCAGACCACCGGTTCCTCGGGCGGTCTTGGCAACCTTTCTCACCTCCGAGGCCGGGATGGCGCACACAACGAGATCAGGTGAGTCGGGCAGCTCGGTCAGAGAGGCGACGACTTTCACCCCCTCCACGGAAGGAAGCCCAGGATTCACCCCCCAAACTTCGCCCGGGAAACTCAGCTTGTGCAAGTTGGCCAGCACCCGCCCTCCGTGCTTGGCGGGGTCAGCGGAGAGACCGACGATTGCAATCGACTTGGGGTCGAGAAGCCGACCCAGATCGCTCATCGAAGCTGGGGGATCACCTCGGAGGCGAACAGCTCGAGACTGTCGCCCTCCCCCATGTCGTAGAAATAAAGGAGCATGTCGGTGCAACCCTCGTCCACGAATTCCCCCATCTCCTGGACAGCCTCCGACACCGTGACCACGAAGTGCTCCTCGGCGAACTCGTGAGAAGTGCATCCGCGCCGCGTCGCAGCTACCTCGAGCTTGCGTGAGAGATCCGTGTCGTCCCGGCCGATTACCGACATTCGATGGCAGGTGCGGCCGATTTCGTCGAAGTCACGACCCACCGCAGCACAATGATCGGCCAACACCTTCGACTTGTAACGGAAGTCGTCGAGGTCGTCGCCGTAATTGGCGAAATCCCCGTGCTCGGCGACGATCCGAAGGGTCCGCTTCTCCCCGCCACCAGCGATCCAGAGCGGCGGGTGGGGTTTCTGCAACGGCTTGGGACGATTGATGGCACCGTCGACCGTGTAATGCTCGCCGATGAACCCAGCTTCGTCCTCGGTCCACATAGCCAACAGCACCTGGACCGCCTCCTCCAGCATGTCGAGACGCTCCCTGTCGGAGGGGTAGCGATACCCGTAGGCCTCGAACTCCTTCTTCGACCAACCCGCGCCGATCCCGACGTCGAGCCGGCCCCCGGAGATCGCATCGATGGACGAGGCGATCTTGGCCAGCATCGACGGCGGCCGGTACAAGGCACAGGTGCACATCTGGCCGAGCCGGACCCCACTGGTTGCTACCGACAAGGCAGCCATCAAGGTCCATGCCTCGAAGGTGCTCTCCTGCTTCACCACCGGATGGGTGTGGAAATGGTCGTAGACCCAGATCGAGTCGTAGCCCGAATCCTCGATCAGTCGGGCGAAGTCGACGATGTGATCCCATTGCGCTTCTACCGGGATCCCGTCCAAGTCTCCTTTCCAGCCCTGCGGCACGAATGTCCCGAAACGCATGTCTCTCCTGTCAGCTCTCCGGCCAGATCTTGACCACGCCCTCGGCGGCCAGCCTTCGCACTTCAGCCTCGTCAGCACCGAGTCTCGCGGTCAAGACCTCGATTGTGTGCTGACCGAGCATGGGAGCAGTCTCGTTGGGCCGCTCCCACTCGCTCCACTTGATGGGCGTGGGAGGGAATCGTATGTCACCCAGGGTGGGATGCTTGTACGTCCCGACCATGTCACGGGCCAACACCTGAGGGTCGGTGAAGACCTGTGCCAGGTCGTTGACCGGTGCGTTGGGTATGTCGTACTCGTCGAGGATCGAAAGCCACTCGGCGTTCCCCTTGGTCCGGAAGACGTCGGCCAGAATTGGCACCACCTCGTCCCGATTGGCCACCCTGGCCGTGTTGTTGGCGGTCCGAGGGTCGTCCTTGAGATCGGGCCGCCCGATGGCATCGCACAGGTTCTGCCAGAACTTCTCGTCACGGGCGGCCACCACCACGTACCCATCGCTCGTCTGGAATGCCTGCCAGGGGACCATGTGGGCGTGTGCCGTGCCCAGCCGGGTCAACTTCCGCCCCGAGTTGAGATGGTCGACGGCGTCATAGGAGAGCAACGACACCAGGGTGTCGAGCATGGCCACGTCGGCGTGCTCGCCTTTGCCGTGCAGCTCACGGCCGACGAGAGCGGCGAGCACGGAGATGCAGGAGTAGATGCCCCCGGCGATGTCGGCGATCGGGATGCCTACGCGGGCCGGGTCACCGTCGGCCGGCCCCGTGATATCGACGTGCCCGCTGTAGGCCTGGACCACCAGGTCGAAAGCGGCCTTGTCCTTGGCCGGCCCGTACTCACCGAACCCGGTCACGGACGAGGTGATGATGTCCGGGTTCCGCTGCTTTAGAGACTCGTGGTCGATACCGAGACGGGCCATGACCCCGGGTCGGAAGTTGTCGATGACCACGTCAGCCTGGTCGACGAGCTCGTAGAACATCTCCAGCCCGCGCTCGTCCTTGAGGTCGAGGACGACACTTTTCTTGCCCCGGTTCATGAACAGGTGGATGGCGCTCTCGTCGTGGAGGGGGGCGATGGTGGCGTTCCGGGCGGTGTCCCCGGTCTTGGGCTCGATCTTGATCACCTCGGCCCCGAGGTCGGCCAGGATCACCCCCCCGAAGTTGCCCGCGATCACCTGACCAAGCTCCAGGATCACCACCCCCGAAAGCATGCCCCCAGTCTGAGATATGGCCGTCATCTAGCGCCCAGTCATCGTGTCGCCCACGTCATCGGCACCACCTGCCCGGTGGCTGCCGACTCGTCGACCGCCCGGGAGATGACCAGAACGTCCATGCCCTCGGTCCCCGTGGCCAGGATTGGATCGGGACGCCCGGTGCCGACACTGTTGATGAAGGCGTGGGTCTCCTCCTGCATCGCCCCGAAATGCTCACCGAGGGCCCAGTCGCCCGGCATGTAGGAGCCGAGCATGGCCACGTGCATCGCGGTGTCCGGGGTGTAGGGAGAGGGCACCGGCTTGTGTGAAGCCATGAGTACGTCGCGGTGATCGTCCTTCACGGAGATGACTCCGTCCCGCCCGAACAGCTCGAAATCCATGCTCGCCACGTATGCGGGCCAGAACTCGGGCAGCTCCCAACTCACCCCGAGATTGGCCACCATCCCGTCCTCGTAGGTGAGGACACACCAGGTGGAGTCGAGAGTTCCGAACTCGTCATGGATGCGACCCTTGTTCGACCCGGCGGCATATGCGGTGACTGGGAGGGCGCCCCCCAGGTACCAGGTGAGCAGGTCGAAGAGATAGGTCATCGTGTTCACCGACGGCGTGGTGGTCCCGGCACGCGAGATGACCGAGCGGGCCACCGCCTGGGTGAGATAGATCGTTGCCTTGGCGGATGTCACCTCGCCGACGTATCCCTGGAGCACATGCTCCTTGATCGCCAGATACCGACGACGGAAACGCTGGGTGAACCCGGTGTGGATCGACACGCCGTACTCCTCCGCCGCAGCGAGGAGCTTGTGCCCCTCGTCGGCGAGGATGGTGAACGGCTTCTCGACCAGCACCGCCTTGCCGGCCTGAACTGCCGCCATGGCCGGCTCGAAATGGGAGTCCTCGGTGGAGGCGATGATCACCGCGTCGACCTCGTCACGGGTCACGACCTCGGTGGCGTCGGTGGACCAGAGATCTGCCTCACAGGAGGTAGCCAGACGTGTCGCCTTGTCCTCGATCACATCGCAGATAGCGAGGAAGTCGACCGACGGGTGTCGATGTGAGATCTCGGCGCGCAAGGTCCCGATCGACCCGGCACCAACCACCGCCACCCCGACCCCATCGCCGATATACCGGCTCCTCGGCATCAGCCCTCCCTGCCGGCGCGCGAGGCTGCCTCGGCCCGAGCCAGGATCGCCCTGGCCACCCGGGCAACGGCATAGTCGACCATCTTGCCGTCGACTGCGATCGAGGCCTTGCCCTCGGCCTCCGCTTCTTCGAACGCCGCCAAGACCTTCCGCTGGTATTCCACCACATCGGGTGCCGGGGTGAAGACGTCGTTGATCACCTCGACCTGACCAGGGTGGATCGCCACCTTGCCCACATACCCCAAGGTCCGGGCCAACTCACATTCCACCCGGAGACCGTCGGAGTTGCGGAAATCCATGAACACAGCCTCCATGGGGTAAGGCACCCCGGCGGCACGAGAGCTGAGCAGCACCTGGGAGCGCGCCTGCATCAGGCCGGTGCCTTCCGGCGTCCATTCCACACCCAGGTCGGCCACCAGATCCCCCTGCTCGCCACCCCCGAACATCACACACTCGATACGCTCGCTGGCCAGCGCCATTTCGTAGGTGAGCCGGACGCCGACCGCCGACTCGATCAGCGGGATCACGGTGATCGAGCCCCGAGCCCGACCAGCGGTCATCTCCAGCGCGGTCAAGGCCCCGTCCACCTGGCTCAACACCTTGGGGTCCTCGGCCTTGGGGATGATCACGCCGACCGCCTGAGACGTTCCCGCCCCCACGACATCGTCCCAGAGCAACCCGGTCTCGACCGCATTCGTGCGCACGTAATAGGGAACAGGAGATTCGGGGAGCCGGGCGAGGTTGGCGCGGGCCTCCGGCTTGTTGTCGAGCGACACCGAATCCTCCAGGTCGACGATCACGGCGTCGGTGCCTGAATGGACCGCCTTGCCCAGCATGTCGAGCCGGTTGCCCGGGGTGAAGAGCATCGATCTGACCGGGTCCATTCACAACCTCACTTGATCGCCATCGGGTTGAGCGGCGAGCCCACCGCCCGCGTGAAGGGAAGCGGCGGGCCACAGAACATGAACTCGTAGGCACCATCTGCGGCACAATCCTCGGCCAAGGGGTCGAGGTCGAAGATCTCGCCGAGCCACAGCCCCATGTGGACGATGAAGACGATGTGCAAGGGCTGGGCGACATCGGGCGTCTCGTTGGGCCGGACCTCGAGGCCCCAGGTGTCGCTTGCAATGGCAGCAATGTCCCGTCCCGCCACCCAGCCAACGCTGTCCAGACCGAGACCGGGTGCATCTCCTCCGGCGTAATCACCCCATCTGCCGGCGGCACGGGTCGAGGCCAAGGCGCCGGTGCGGACGAAGACGAAGTCGCCCGGGCCAACGGTCACCCGGGCATGCTTCTCGGCCCGCTCCAGGTCGGCGGCGCCGATGGCGTGCCCTGGCTCAAGCCAGTCGACACCGAGGGCGCGAGGGAGATCGAGCAGGATCCCGCGGCCCACCATGCCCTGGGAGGCGTTGGCGACGTCACCTTTCAACGCGCCCTTGCTCGACACCCACTCGGCCCCGTAGCCGTTATAGATCGTTCCCTCGAATACGACATGCCCGAACGCGTCCCACTGTGTGCCCGATTGGAGGGGCATGATGATGATGTCATCGGTGCCGCGGAAATGCTTGTCCACCCCGCCGTAGAAGTCCCGGATCGATGTCCCGGCGAGGACATCGGCGCCGTCCCGGATCATCAGGTGGATCGGGTTGAATCGGCCCAGATTTCCGGTCTGTGGCCCGTCTTCGTCATAGGGGAGAGCCATCGAGATGGTCTTGCCCGCCCTCACCAACCCGGCGGCGGCCATCACCATCTCCGGGGTGACCAGATTCAGGGTCCCCCGCTCGTCATCCGGCCCCCATCGCCCCCAATTGCTGTGCTGGGAACCCAGATCCCGCACCGTATCGATGCTCGCAGTCACCTTCATTCCCATCGCCAGGCGTTTTCTGCAGTATGCACGATATATGATCCGCAGGTTGCGCCAACCGAGGTCAGGCCACCCGTGATCGAACACGATTTCACTGCCGAGCAGGAGATGTTCCGGTCCACCGTCCGGGAGTTCTGTGAGAAGGAGATCAGCAGGGAGTACGTCAGGGAGTGCGATCGGGAGCGCCGTGCTCCGCGCGATGTCTACGACAAGCTCGCTGCTCAGGGTTGGCTCGGTATCAACACCCCGGAGGAGCATGGCGGAGCGGGGGCGGGGGCGGTCGAGGTCGCCATCCTGCTCGAGGAGTTGGGCCGTGCCTTTCTCGATCTCTCCTTCTGGGTGTTCCGCACGGTCACCTGGGGCGGTCTCGCTATAGGCCGGGACGGCACCCCGGAGCAAAAGGCCGAGCTGTTGCCCAAGATCGTCTCGGGAGACCTGACGGTTTGCTTCTCTCTCACCGAGCCCGACGCCGGCTCGGATGCCGCCTCGATCTCGCTCTCTGCCGTGGACCACGGCGACGACTACGTGCTCAATGGGCAGAAGGTGTTCACCTCGGGCTTCAAGGTGAGCGATCTCGACATCGTCGCCGCTCGCACCTCCGCCGATGGTAAGAAGCACGAAGGGATCACCAACTTCATCGTCGACACCCACAGCCCGGGATTGGAGTGGCAGCCGATCGAGACCCTCGGCCATTGGCCATTGGGCACGGCAATGCTCTATTTCAGCGACGTCCGCGTCCCCAAGACGAGGATGCTTGGGATTCTCGACAATGGCTGGCCGGACCTCGGCGTGTACCTCCGCTACGAGCGTCTCTGTCTTTCCGCCGCCCGCACCGGGGCCGCAGCCGCCGCGCTGGCCGATTCGGTGGAGTACGCCAAGGAACGGGAGCAGTTTGGGCAGCCGATCTCCAAGTTCCAGGCGGTGTCGCATCGTCTCGCCGATATGCAGACCATGGTCGAGATCTCTCAGATGCTGGTCTACCGGTATGCCTCCCGACTCGACCGGGGTATAGCCACCACCAGGGACGCGGCCATACTCAAGCTCTACGCCTGCGAGGCCTACAAGCAGGTCGCCGACATGGGTCTCCAGGTACTTGGCGGCTACGGGTACACGATGGAATACGACCTGCAGCGCCACTTCCGAGAGTCACGGCTCGGCGTGATCGGCGCCGGAACCTCCGACATCCAGCGCAACATCATCGCCAAGACGATGGGGCTGTGATGGGAGTCATCACCGAAGAGGCCCGCCGATGGGCCGACCGGGTCTACCCCCGCTTCGAGATGCAGGTGACCGCCACCGACATTGCCCGCTTCGCCCATGCCACCGGAGAGACCAATCCCATCCACTTCGACAGGGAAGCGGCGAAGGCCGCCGGGTACGAAGACGTGGTCGCCCCCACGCTGTTCCCTTATGTGGTCCGGATGCACGCCTCGGCCCTGGTCCCGTCGGACCAGTTGGAGTTGGACGGGTCCCCGAAGGCCGACGTTCCACCGCTCCCCACCCGTCGGGCTATGGCCGGGGAGACATCAGTCGTGCTCGGTGAGCGCGTCGTCGCCGGCGACGCGATCACCGTCGAGAAGCGAATGGCTGACATGTACGAGAAGGAGGGCCGATCCGGTCCCCTCGTGTTCGTCGAGATGGAGTTCACCTTCACCAACCAACGAGGCGAGCTGGTCGCACGCGAGAACTTCACCAGGATCTACCGGTGAGCCACCTCCTTTCCATCGGCGCCGAATCGCCGATTCAAGTGCGCACGCCATCGGCCCTGGACCTGTTCATGTTCAGCGCCTCAGCCTGGCTCCTTCATCGCATCCACTACGACACCCCATTCACCATCGAGCACGACGGTCATCCTGGACTCCTCATCCACGGCCCCTTGCAGGGCGTATACCTGGTGCAGACAGCGGAGTCATGGCTGGGAGACGACGCCCGGCTCGCCACCATCACCTACCGGCACCTCGCCCCTGCATACCTTGGTGATTCGCTGGAGTGCGGCGGCACCGTCACCAGCGCCGATGCCGACGGCATCGACCTCGAACTGTGGGCCCGAAAGCCGGATGGGACGGTCACCACCAGCGGCACAGCCAGGTTCGTCACCACATGATGATCACCGGCGCCAGGGCGGTTGCCGAGATGCTCGAGGGCTACGGAGTGACCCATCTGTTCCACGTTCCCGCGGTTCTTCGTCGCACCATGGTCGAACTGGAGAAACACACCTCGATCAAGCGTCTGCGACCCCATGGAGAGGCATCGGCGGCCTACATGGCCGACGGTTATGCCAGGGCTTCGGGACGCCCCGGCCTCTGTGCCGCTCAGGTGGTGGGGGCCCACAACCTGGCCGCCGGCCTCCGCGACGCCTTTCTCGCCCACTCCCCGGTGATCGCCTTGACCGGGGGCCGGGATTCCCACACCAAGTTCCGCAAGGTGTATCAGGAGGTCGACGACGTTCCCGCCTTCGAGACAGTCACCAAGATGAACGCCACGGTCGATGCCGTCGAGCGAATTCCCGACATGCTGCGCCAGGCCTTCAGGGTGGCCACAACCGGCGCGCCGGGACCCGTCCATCTCCAGTTCGCCGGGAACGAAGGCCAGCTCGACGCGGGGGAAGCCGAAATGGACCTCACCTGTGAGACCACGTACGCCACGGTGCCACCTTTCCGGCCCATCGCCCCGGATTCGGATCTGATCAGTGCCCTCGAACTGCTTGGAAATGCGGAACGACCGGTGATCGTCGCCGGGGGTGGGGTTCGGACCTCAGGTGCGGGCAGGGCGCTGGTGGCGTTGGCCGAGAGGTGGTCGATACCAGTGGCCACATCGCTCAACGGGAAGGACATCATCCCCGCGACGCACCCTCTCTCGGTTGGTGTGGTCGGGACCTACTCCCGCGGCTCTGCCAACCGGGTCGTGCTCGATGGCGATCTGGTGTTCTTCGTCGGGACGGAGACGGGGGGAATGACCACCCATTTCTGGAAGGTGCCCCCTCTTGGAGCCGCCGCGATCCAGCTCGACATCGATCCCGAGGCAATCGGCCGCAACTACCCACCATTGGTGGCGATAAATGGGGACGCCCGAATCAGCCTGGAGCGGATGCTGGAGCTCGCCGGTGCTCCGGAGGCTCCGTCGCCTTGGTCGCAGGTCGCCGCGGGCCATGTCAACGACTGGCGTCTCGAGTATGCGAGCGTCCTCGAGTCTGACCAGGTGCCGATGCGGCCCGAGCGTCTCTGCGCCGAACTGACCGACTTCGTCCCGGAAGAGGGCATCGTGGTGGTCGACACCGGACATGCCGGGATGTGGATGGGCGGGATGTTCGACATCACGGCGTCGACCCAGTCGTATCTCCGCAGCGCCGGCCATCTCGGCTGGGCATTTCCCGCATCGCTCGGCGCCAAGTGCGCCCAACCCGATCGACCGGTGATCTGCTTCACCGGCGACTCTGGGTTCTGGTACCACGTCGCCGAGATCGAGACCGCGGTGCGCTGGGGAATCAACTCGATCACCGTGGTCAACAACAACCACTCCGGGAACCAGTCGAAGCGAGGATTCGACCGTGTTTATGGCGGTAAGCAGACCGAGAAGGCTCTGGAGATGTGGGTGTTCACCGAGGTCGACTTCGCAGCCCTCGCCGAGCAAATCGGAGCGCTCGGGATCCGCGTGGAGAAACCAGCCGACTTCGCCCCGGCCTTTGATCGTGCCCTCTCCGCCGACCGCCCCGTCATCCTCGACGTCGTGACCGACATCGACGCCCTGGCCCCGGTGGCAGTGGAGTGATACTGCGCTCTTATGTGCAGGGTCAGTATCCGGCAGCAACTGCCGCGATCGCCTCCATCACCTCATCGAACTCTGGCAGCGTGAGGGCGTCGTCGTTGCTCCAGACATAGGTGATCACACCCTCCTCGTCGATAACGAAAACCGACCGCTTGGCTAGGCCGGCGTGCCCCTTCCAGGTGTCATAGCGGACGCCGTATGCCTCGGCGGTGGTGCCTTCCCAATCACTGAGGAGGGGGAAATCGACACCCAGCTTCTCGGCAAAGGCCATCTGGGCGAAGGTCGGTGTCACCGCGATGGCGACCAACTCCACCCCCATCCCCCGAATCTCACCGATCCTTGCCCCGAACTGGGACAGCTCATGACTTCATATGTTGCCGAAGTCGAACACGTAGAAAGCCACGACCACTGGCCCCCTCGCCACCAACTCGTGGAGGCTGACCGACTCCTCGAAGGTGCGGCGGAGCGTGAAGTCGGGCGCCATCGCGCCGACCGGAAGCGGGCCGTGATCCGCATCAATCGATTGCAACTTCGGCCTTCATCTATATCACGCATTGTATAGGATCGGGCATCCGGCGAGAGGTCGACGACGCCTCCCCGCCGAGCAACAGGAGGAGAAGATGAAGACAAGACGGACACTGGCCGTGTTGATGGCAATGGCCCTCGTCATCGTTGCGTGCGGCGACGACGGGGCCACCGAGGAGACCGGAGGTGGTGGCGAAGGTGGCGAGGCCGGCTGTGAGCGCGTGATCCGCTTCACCTTTGCTCCCGACCCGGTCTGGGACTACCTCAACGACAGCGGGATCAAGGACGAGATGGAACAGGAGTCGGGGATCTGCATCCTGGCACAGGTGACATGGGACGAGTTCGGGATCTATGCCGGCGGTTTTGCCGACATCGTCTCGGTCGGAGACTTCGAGGTCCCGGCGCTGGACGCCCAGGCGGAGACAACCTCGGTGGTCTTCGGCAAGTACAACATCGACCGCTCTGTGCTCGCCGTACCGGCATCGGATACCACGAGCCAGACCCTCGAGGACCTGACGGGACAGAGCCTCGCTGTGTGGGACTCGGTGTCGTCGACGTTGATCTGGGGTGTGATCGCATCCGAGCTGCACGATCTCGACTTCCGCACCGGCGGCGGAGATTTCGAGCTGACCCAGATCGACATCACCAACACCGGTCCGGCTACTGCCGCCGAGGAGACGAGCGCGGGATTGGTGCTGCCTGATTTCGCCGTGAACGAGCTCATCAATGAGGAGCTGCGTGTCCTCTACGACGGTCGAACGTCTGCCGAGCTGTACGGGGAGGAGATCGCCGGCAACCCCGGCCATGAGGGCCCGATGATCAACGTGTTCCTGGCCAACGAGGAGTGGTACGACGATCATCCGGACGAGATCGCCTTCTTCCTGTCTCTCTGGCAACGAGGCATCGACGAATGGCAGGCCAACAAGGCAGACATCATCGCCAGCTACCCCCAGCACTTCGCCGTCGAGGGCGACGAACAGATCGCGTTCATGCAGGACTGGCTCGCCGAGCACGACTGGTTCGTGACCTCGGTGTACCTGGATCAGGAGTGGCTCGACGCAGAGCTGCCCATGTTCGACATCATGAGGGAGAACGGCTTCATGGAAGGTGACAACCCTCGATTCGAGATCCTCACCCCGTAGACGATGACCGACACCGTCGCTGAGTCCATCCAGGAGCTGGACCAGGCGCAGGTGCTCCGTACCGCCGCCGGCTCACGTCGGCGGCGGTACCTGGCTGTCCTCCTCGGCTGGCTCGTCTTCATCGGCCTGTGGTGGCTCTTGTCGTTGTGGGTGGGCTCGGAAGCCCGGCTCCCGTCGCCCGGCCGGGTCTTCCAGGAGATCGTCATCATCCTCCAGGGAGATTTCTGGACCCAGTTCTGGGCCAGCATCGTCCGCGTCGTCGCCGGATTCTTCGCCGCAGTCCTCATCGGAACTCCGGTGGGATACTTCATGGGAAGGAGCAAGTACTGGGGCAACTTCCTCCAGTCACCCGTGATCGTCGCCGGATCGATTCCCGGCCTCACCTACGCGGTGATGGCCTTCGTCGTCTTCGGCATCTCCTTCTGGGGTCCGGTGCTCGCCGTCGGGCTGATCGCCATGCCGTACGTGGCGATCAATGTGGCCGAGGGAGTGCGAGGCGTCGACCGGCGTCTGGTCGAGATGAGCACTGCGTACGGTCGCAATGAGAAACAGGTGTTCCGGCACGTCACGGTGCCCTCGGTCCTCCCCTTCGTTTTCGCTGGCGTGCGCCTCTCGTTCTCACTGGCCTGGAAGGTGGGCACCTTGACCGAAGTGTTCGGGTCATCCAAAGGCATCGGCTTTCAGATCAGACGCAACTACCAGCTCTTCAACATGCCGGCCGTGATCGCCTGGGTGCTTCTCTTCGTCCTCTTCATGCTGCTGGTCGAGCGTTTCATCCTGGTCAGACTCGAGCGCCGCCTGTTCCGCTGGCGGCAGTGGGAACGCGACGCATGACCGCGGCACCGGTTGCGATTCCCGAGGCCCCGGCGCCACCTGGCGCCGTCCGCCGCTGGTTGAGCTCCCCGGTCGGTGCCCAGGTCACCGCAGCCGTCGTCTTCATCGGGGCGTGGCAGCTGCTGACTCTCATCGCGCCCCGAGTGCCCGGGCCGATCGAGGTGGCACAGTTCCTGTTCGTGGAGATCACCGGTGGGTCACACGGCGGCATAGTGCGGGGACAGTTCTTCCAACACTTCGCCATCACGCTGCAACGCTTTTCTGTCGGACTGCTGATCGGCTTCGTCGGGGGCCTCCTGGTCGGTGTACTCATCGGGCTTTCGGGTCTGGCGAGGGCCCTGCTCAACGACACCGTGCTGGTCCTGCTCACGATGCCCGCATTCGTCTGGGCCTTCCTGACCACGATGTGGTTCGGCATCACGTGGCAGGCTCCGGTGCTGACCGTGGCCTTCACAACGTTCCCGTTCGTGGCGATCAACGTCGCCCAGGGTGTTCGGGCCATCACCCCCGAGCTGAAGCACATGTCGACCGCGTTCGAAGTGGGGCGATGGAGGCAGTTCCGGCATCTCATCGTCCCCGCCGTGGCCGGCTACATCTTCGCCGGACTTCGATTCGCCATCATCGTAGGTTGGAACGGCATCCTGCTCTCGGAGTGGTTCAGCGGACAGGCCGGCGTCGGCTTCCGTACCCGGTATTGGTTCGATGCCAACAGATATCGCGGGTTCGTGGGATGGGTGATCGTCTTCATCGTGTTCATCGTCGTGGTCGACCGGGTGATCCTGAATCGACTGCAGAAACGTGCCTTCCATTGGCGCGATGCGAGCGAGGCAGACTTCATCGAGATCGAGGAGCGACAGGTAGGTCTATGACATGGCACGTGTAGCAATCGATCACCTCAGCAAGACATTCGCCCCGCCGGTCAAGGATGGCGACCCGGTGGTGGCCATCGGAGACATTTCGCTTGAGGTGGAAGGGAACGTCTTCGTCTCCATCGTCGGCCCTTCGGGATGTGGCAAGAGCACTTTGCTCAACATCCTCTCCGGAGTGGAGACCCCGACGAGGGGCAAGGTATCTGTGACCGAGGACGATCGGCAGGCTCATCTCGGGTACGTGTTTCAGGACGCCCGTCTCCTTCCCTGGCGGACGGTGATGGACAACATGATGTACGTACGCGACGACGGCGAAGGCGGCGCGGCAAAGGCTGCGCGCTACCTCGACATGGTCGGCCTGAGCCACACCCATGAGATGTTCCCCGGCCAACTCTCCGGTGGGATGCAGCAGAGAGTTGGCATCGCCCGCGCTTTCTCCGTCGAGCCCGACCTATTGCTGATGGACGAGCCTTTCAGCCATCTCGACGCCATCACGGCCCGGTCGTTGCGCGACCATCTCCAGGAGCTGTGGTTGGCGACCCGCAAGACGGTGCTTTTCGTCACCCACGACGTCGTCGAGGCGGTCCAACTCTCGGATCGCATCATCGTCCTCGCCCCAGGTGGTCGGATCTTCGACGACATCAACATCGACCTCCCCCGTCCACGCAGGGCGACGGACCCCAAGGTGGCCACTCTCCAAGCTGAGATCCTGGGCCGTTTCGAGGAGATGCAGCCCGGCGCAGCCGCCTCCTAGTCGTCCACGATGGCCACCGCCCGGGTAGGGCCGCCGTGGGCCCCGACCACCTTCAGGGGGAACCCGGCGAAGGTGAAGCGCTTTCCCACGACCTCGGTCAACACCAGGTTCTCGTAGTGGGTCTTTCTCTGGTGGCGGCACATGAGATGGACCGGGTACTCAGTGGACGCCGGGTTGTCCGGGGTCGGTGAATCGACGCCAAAGGTGACGATCCCCTTCTCCAGGATCCAATCGCAGGCCGACTCCCCCAGGCCGGCGAAGCTGGTGAGGTACTCGGGCTGGTCGTGATACCGGTCGAAGGTGGCTGTATAGAAAAAACAGTGGTCACCGGGCTCGATGGTCAACCCTGCTGACACGAGGGCCTCGTCCAGGTCTCCTGACCCGATATCGGTCCTGGGCTCGATATGGGAGACGTCGATGCAGACGGCAGGCCCGTAGAACAGACCGAGATCCATCTGGTCGATAGTCGGCGCCGTCGGATCAGGGTCGAGATGACTGAAGGAGTCGACATGGGTGGGCCCGTTGTCGTTGAGCATGAACCCCCACGTCTGGAAGGAGAAGTCCGAGGTGAACCTGGGAGCAGTCTCCTCGTGGGTGACGTGCTGGAAGGTCACCGTCTTCAAGTGCCCGGGATAGACCTTCATCCCCTCATAGATGGGCTGGGACAGGTCGACTAGTCGGCTCATCGCGTTCCTCCTTGCTCAATACATCACGACGCCGGAGTTGACGTTGAGATCCGCCCCGGTGATCCCGGCAGAGGACTCCGAGGTGAGGAAGGCGACGGTCCGTGCGACGTCGGTGGGGTCAGTCAGCCTCCCGAGGGGTGATTTCCCTTCGAACTCGGCTCGCACTTCGTCCACATCGAGTCCACGGGCCTCTGCCTGCGCCTTCATCACCCAGTCGATCCGCGGCCCCGAGACGAACCCGGGAGAGACGAGGTTGACTCTGATCCCGTGAGGCCCGGCCTCGATGGCAAGGGTCCGGGTCAGGCCAATCAATGCAGTCTTCGTGCTCGTGTAGGCCGACCGCCCGAACAGGGGCCGCTTCCCGCTGATCGAGCCGACGATGACCACGGACCCGGATCCCTGCTCGATCATTACGGGGAGGACGGCGCGTGTCACCGAGAAGACACCGAAGACGTTCACTTCGTAGGTGGACCGCCATTCGTCGGGGTCGACCTCCCACAACCTGCCGCTCGGGCCACCGACGCCACTGTTGTTGACCAGGTTGTCGATCCCGCCCAGACGCTCCCTAACGGTGGTGATCATCGAGCCAACCGATGCTTCCGAGGTCACGTCGGTCTCCACCACCAAGTGCTTCCCACCGACTTGGTCGATATGCCCGGCGGTTTGTTCCAACCCGGCGGCGTTGCGGGCGGCGAGCACCACGACGTCCCCCCGGGCCGCGAGCTCGATGGCGATCACCCGGCCGATGCCCTGACTCGCCCCGGTGATGACGCTCACCGGCCGGTCAGCCATCCGACATCTCGAGCACGTCGGGGAAGAACTCTGGATTGAGACGAAGACGGGCGCTGATGGCGTGACCCTCCATCAGCTCGGCGTCGGCCACCACTGCCGCCGGCTCAGCGACCTGCATCGAGCCCTGGGGACTGCAGCGCTGGGTGGTGACGGTCTTGAGGTACTTTCCCACCCAAAGCCCCCCGGTATAGCGGGCCGCCCTGCGAGTGGGGAGCGTGTGATTGGTCCCGATCGCCTTGTCCGAATAGGCAACCGTGGCATGGGTGCCGATGAAGAGACTTCCGTAGTTGGTGAGACGTTCCGCAAACCAGTCCGGATCCTTGGTCTGGATCTCCAGGTGCTCCGGCGCAATGTCGTCGGCAACCACCACCAGCTCGGCGTCATCCCCGCAGACAATGACGGTCCCGAAATCGCGCCACGCTGCGCCGGCGACGTCGGCGGTCGGCCATCGCTCCAGCCACCAATCGACTTGTTCGATCGTGGCACGCCCCAGCTCCTCGCTCGTCGTGGCCAGTATCGCGGGGGAAGTAGGACCATGTTCCGCCTGCCCGAGGAGGTCACAGGCGACCACCGAAGGGTCGGCACTCTCGTCGGCGATGATCATGATTTCCGTCGGCCCGGCAAGTAGGTCGATCCCGACCCTCCCGAACAGCTGTCGTTTCGCCTCGGCGACGTAGGCGTTGCCAGGCCCAACGATCATGTCCACTGGATCCGAGTCCTCGAGACCGAACGCCATCCCCGCCAGAGCCTGAACTCCGCCCACGCAGAAGATCTCGTCCGCACCGCACTCGGCCATGGCCCACAACTGCGGCCGGTGCATTCCCCGCTCGTCTCGTGGAGGCGCTGACGCGATCACCCTGGGCACCCCGGCGACTCTGGCGGTGGCCACGGTCATGACCGCGGACGCGATGAGTGGATAGCGGCCTCCTGGCGAGTAGGCGCCAACCGAGGCCACCGGGATGTGACGCTGGCCGAGGAAGACTCCGGGCAGGGTTTCGGTCTCGAAGTCGACCAGGGTCTCCCTCTGCAGCCGTGCAAAGTTGGTCACCTGGTCGATGAGGAACCGGCCGCTCTCCTCGACCGTTGGATCCATCTGTTGATATGCACCTTTGATCTCGTCCGGGCCGACCCGGAACGATGGTGGGTCCCAACCATCGAGACGGGCGGAGTGGCGACGGACCGCCGTCGTGCCTTCCCGCTCCACCTCGGAGATGATCTGTGAGACCGTCTCGGCGACCTCGCGGGTCACCTCCTCGGGTGTGGGGATCGGTTCCTTCAAGTACTGCATCGCGGGTACCGTCACGACACCGGATTCTATATGTTGCAGGATGAACCCTTCTTCGGGCGCGTCTAGCCTTCTCGACCCCAGAGAGGAGGCGGCATGCTCGGTTGGCTGGAAAACATCGAAAAGGCGACGCTCGAAAACGAGAATTTCCGGGCAGTCCTCTTCACGGGAAAGCACACCCAGTTGACGGTGATGAGTCTCGCTCCAGGCGAAGAGATCGGCTGGGAGTCACACGGCACTCACGATCAGTTCATCCGACTCGAACAGGGCAATGCCCGGGTCGAGTTCGGGCGAACCGAAGATGCAGTCGATGAGACGCACGAGGTCGAGGACGATTGGGCATTCATCGTCCCCGCCGGCGTCTGGCACAACGTGGTCAACACCGGGAGCGACGAGATCAAGCTCTACTCGCTGTACTCGCCGCCCGAACATCCCGACGGCACGGTCCACCGCACCAAGGCGGAGGCCGACGCCGCCGAGCACTGACCCAGGCCGTTTCGGATTTCGCGTCAGAGACTGATCGCAGAAACCGCCAGATACTCGGCTCGACCAGCACGTATCGTGTCGACCTCGACTGTCGTATATCCGTGGCTCTCGAGCAACTCGCCGAGCCGTCCCGCAGCGGCCTGATCCAAGCCGTGACCGGTGCTCCGTCTCAGCTTCCTCTCGACGATGAGCAGCCGACCTCCGCTTGCAAGCACACGCCGAACCTCGTTCAAGCCGGCACTGGCGTCGGCCCAATGGTGATAAGTCGAAACCGATAGCGCCGCTGTGAACGCGTCGTCATCGAAGGGGATCGATTCGGCAGATCCCAGGCGGACGTCGGCTTTGGGGACCCGTTCCGAGGCTCGCTCCACCATCGACGGGCTCGGGTCGATACCGGATGTGGCCGCCCCGCTGCCAGCCGCATGCTCGAGAGCCGCGCCCAGACCGCAACCCAGGTCGAGGAAACGATCGTCGGAGTCGAGCCCGATCTGATCGACCGCGACGGAGTTGCTCTCCGGGTTCCGGTTGAACAGCGAGAAGAGCCACACCTTGAGCGCAGACCAGTGCTCGACTTCGGTGGCTGGGGGGGTCATGGCGTCGAGATTAGAACAGACCCTTGGTGCCGCCCCCGTCGACCGAGATCGCAGTGCCCTGAATGTGGCGGGCTCGGGGCAGGCAGAGGAAAACGGCCAACTCGGCAACGTCCTTGGTGGTGCCGAGCCGGCGTATTCCCTGGCGCTGAATCGTCTCCTCCAACATCTGCTCGGGGGTCTTGCCCTGTGCTGCTGCCTGATCGGTCATCATCTCGGTGAGACGCTCGGTCTGCACCTGTCCGGGATGGATCACGTTCACGTTCACGTCGTCGACGAGGCCCTGACCCGCCAACGCCTTTCCGAAGTTGGCCAATGCTGCGTTGACCGCGCCTCCGATGGCGAAGTTGGGGTTGGGGGTACGAGCCATCCCGCCGACGATGTGAATCACTGACCCGTGGCTCTGGACGAGAAGGGGCCAGAAAAGCCTCGACAGCCGGACCGCTCCGAAGAACTTGAGGGCGAAGCCCTCCTGCCACAACTGGTCGGAAAGCTCGAGGAAAGGGCCGCTCTTGGTGGCGCCGGCGCAGTTGATGAGGATGTCGACCCGATCGAAAAGGGCGGTGGTCTCGAGGTGCAGGGTGTCGCAACCTTCGTTCGTAGAGAGATCGGCGGGGACGGGCTCGACGCGGCGCCCGGTGGTTGCCGCGATTTCTTTCGCCGAAGCCTCGAGGCTGTCGGCGGTGCGCGCCGAAATGACCACATCCGCCCCCTCCTCTGCCAACCGCCAAGCGATTCCCTTACCGATTCCCCTGCTACCACCGGTGACCACCGCCACCTTGCCTTCCAACTCCACAATTCCTCCGATGGCCGAATCATGGGAGGCTACCGGCCCGGAAATCACCCCCGACTGGAGTGCATGTCTCGCTCCGGTGGATCAAGCGTGGGCGCCATACCGACCGCGCCTAATGGGGATGGAGCCCGGGCATATCATCCCTGCGTGGCCGACACGACCATCGAGACAGTGGAGACGACCGCGCTCCGCTTCCCCCTCACCACACCGATCACCACCGCGCTCTCCACCTACACCCACGTCGATGCGACCGCGGTGCATCTTCGGACCCCAGGCGGGTTGAGTGGCTTCGGGATCACCGCTGGCCTGGG
>JBEVJN010000038.1:0-18510 GCA_040510135.1 Acidimicrobiia bacterium
CCACCGTCCCATTCCACCTCCAGTGGCTCAGGACTGGGCGGGACCAGAGCAGGACTGGGCGAAGGAGTGGCCCCGGGCCAGGGAGCAGAGTCATCCCGCTCCCGATCGGAAGGCGGCTCACCCCATCGTGACCAGGCCACCCGCTCCTGGGGCATCCGCCCGCCTTGCGCCCGTCCCTGAAGGACTCCATCGGGGCCAAGGAGAGCCTGAGCCCGGGCCAGGGCACGCTCCGCCTCGATCCGCGAAGTCTCATCCTGGAGCAATCCGAGCTGTCTCCCCTCATCGGAGAGATCGGCGGGGGCAATCCGCAGCCGGGAGATCCCGCCGGGGATCCCGCCAGCCTCGACCCACGCCCGCAACTGCCACCACACCCGGTCGGACAGCGCCTTCTCGGTGAAAGGGTCGGCCGAGCGCCAGATCCGCTCTCGCGATCCGCCGGCGGCGTCCTCGGCGAAGATCGAGACCCGGTGCGGCGCCACTCCCGACACCCGCAGAGCCCTGAGCAATCTCTCCGCCAGGGCACGGGAGGCGAAAGCCACCGCATCAAGGCTCTCCAACGGTTCCTCGAAACTCGCATCCACCGCCAGGTCGGGTGGGATCTCCCGCGGGTCGACGAACCGATCCTCGCCGGTGGCCAGACGATGTGCGAGCAGGCCATGGTTCCCGAAACGGGTGGCCAAGGCATCTCTGGGTAGCCGGGCCAGGTCTCCCAGCGTGGACACCCCGAGCCAGCGAAAGGTGTCGATCAACTCGTCGGCTTCGAGACCTTCTCTGAGCGCGGTCAGATCGAGCCGGGAGAGGAAGTCGATGGTGTCGGTCACCACCAGGGGCCGGCCCACCTCGGAGCCGGCAGCTGCCCAACGGGCGGCGAATGGCCCATCGGCGACTCCGATCAGCGCCTGCCCACCCCGGTCCCGGCCCACCAGCCCGTTCAACTCCTCGGCCAGCCGCTCGGCCAGAGCCTCCTCACCCCCGTAGAAGCGAACGGCTCCGGCAACCGGGACGAAGATGAGACCGGGCGCCACCACCTCCACCCTCGGGATCAGATCCTCGATCAGCCCGACCACCGGCTCGAATCGTCGTGACTCCTCCCCCGGGTCACGAACGAGGACCGTGGCGAAGGGGGCGAGCGCCTCGGCATCGCGTCGGGCCATGCCCAGGCTCACCCCGGCCTCCAACACCTCTCTCGTTGCCGCCGTCACTCGATCGCCGACGATCAGAACCGGGTCATCCAAAGGCGCGTCTGGCCTCCCCAACGACCACATCGGAAACCACACGCACAAAGTCCGAACCTTCATCCTCCACCTCGAATCGCCGGGTCATCCCGGAAGCGCCCTTTCCCGATGCCTCGAGCATGAGACGCCTTCTCCCCAGTTGGCCATGCCCCTGGTCTGCCCCCTCCCAGGTGACCCCGAGGGCTCTGAGGCGGAGATGGGCCACACCGCCAGGAAGACCCCTGCCCATTGGCCTCATCGCAACCGCGACCTTCCTCGCCCGGGCGAGAGCAGCAAGACGGCGAAGGTCTTGCTCTCTTGCTCCCGCCGGCACCTCGGCATACAGGGCGCGTACCCCTTCGATTAGGGCGGCGGCGACCTTGGGCCAGATCCCAGGCTCGTCACAGCGCACGATGACGAGGCTCTCCGGGACCACACCCGTCTCCCAGGCGGCCTCAGGCGAGATCCAGCCCCGGGTGTCGAGAGCCACCACCGGAGCCGTCTGCGAAGGGGCTGCCAGCAATCTCAGACCGAGACGGGTGAGCCCGGTGCCGGGGATGCCGAGCAACTCGGTGACATGCCCTGGCCTCAGTTGGAGAAACCCCTCCTCACGATCGGCGAGATCGATGAGAGGTATGGCGGTGACAACGTCTGCAGTGATGACTTCTTGGGGGCCCAAACTGGCTCCGCGGTCGGGCGATCCATCTTATCGAACATATGTTCGATGTAAAGCGGTCTAAGCCTCTTCGAGCTCCTCGATCGTCTTTGGCCAGTCGTCCTTGAGGAGACGGGACAGGGAGCGATCGGCGAGCAGCTTGCCGCCCGTCTGGCAGGTGGCGCAATAGTTGGTCTCGTTGTCGGCGTGAACGATGCGCTGCACCTTCGACCCGCAGCGCGGACATGGCTGGCCGTACTTGCCGTGGACAGCCATGTCGTCACGAAAAGCCGTCACCTTGGCCGGCCATTTCTCCCCCACCTCATCGCGGAGCCGGTTGGTCCATTCGATCAGCGATTGGACCACGGCCTGACGCAGTTGCTCGACCTCCTCAGCGGTCATCTGCGACGTCCGCTTCACCGGTGACATCCGGGCTTGCCACAGGATCTCGTCCGAATAGGAGTTGCCGATGCCCGAGAAGATCCGGGGATCGGTCAAGGCCCGTTTCAAGGTCCGGTTCTCCCGCTTGAGCGCGCTGCCGAACTCTGCAGCATCGGCCTCGAGCGGTTCGACCCCGCCCCGGTCGAGCTCAGCCACGCCCTCGAATCCCCGACTCAGCCAGATCCCGGCCCGCTTGTGCGTTCCCTGCTCGGTGAGAATCAGCGTCCCCGGGTCGAAGTCGATGGCGGCCAGGCCGACCTTCTTCGGGATCGGCTTCTTCGGTGGCTCCCAGCGGAGACGGCCCGCCACCATCAGATGGATGACGAGGTACAGGTCGTCCTCCATGCCCAAGACGATCCGCTTCCCGACACGCTGCAGCGTCCCTACCCGGAGACCCACCGGTGCTTCGTAGGGAGGGTCGTAGGTGCGTAACACCGACGGAGAGGCGATCCTCACTCCGCGTACGACCTCGCCGAGGACGCGGCTCTCGAGGGCTTCCAGATAGACCACGATGTCGGGCAGCTCCGGCACGAGGTGGAAGCTACCGGTGGGTCCCGACTAGTCCGGCTCCACGAACGAACCAGCGAAGACGACGGCAATCCCGACCACGACTCCCCCGGCGATGAAACCGTAGGCGAGCAAGTGGTCGGCATCAGGCGTCGCGCTTCGAGCGGCAAGCCCGAACACGATGACGAGCGCCGAGACGACGATGATCGCCGCCATCCGTGACCATTTCGTCCTTCTGGCAATGGCAAGCGCGACGCCCACCATGAGGACACCACCGAACATGAATGCGAACCAGAAGTTGCCCCCCGCCGCCAGTCCCTCCGCCGGGGAAGTGGCTGCAGCCGGGAGAGTCGATTCGTCGCGGAGGAGGACACCACCTGCGAGGGCCATCGCGCCACCAAGAGCAAATGCGATCGCCCCCAGGTTGGACTTGACCACCACCGGCTCGGGATCGGCCCTCAAAGGGACATGTTCCGTCTGAGACGCTGCAACCTTGCGGGCCATGCGCGGCGCAGCGGCCACGATTCCGATCTCACGGGCCAGCCCGACGTCGTCCTCGGTCTTGAGTACGAACTCCTCACCCTCGGCCCGAATGGCGAACCCGTCGTTGAGAGCTTGGATGCCGATCGCACCCACTTCCCAGTCACCGATCAGATCGTCGTGGTGTAGAAGGCTGATTCGTAGCCCGTCGGCCAGGACCTCCACGGTGACCCCTGGGCCGGTCTCACCGCGCATCTGCACGGTCCCCCGCGTCTCGACTGCCAATACGTGCCTCCACTGACTAGCAATGGTGGTTCTGAGTCTATGACTCGTTGACCGACACGCTGGGAACCAAGAAGGGACGGGCAAAGCCCGTCCCTTCTTCACGATGAGTTAGCGCTATCTAGCGCTCGCTGATCTCCTCGAACACCTCGTCGAAGCTCTGGGCGGCACGACGCCGCTCCGCACCCGACTCGACCGGCACCGGCTGGGGGGTCTCGACGCTGCTCGGGCTGGGATCACGATCCCGACTTCCGCGGTCACGATCGCGTCCGCCACGGTCGCCACCACGGTCACGGCTCCGTCCGCCACGGTCACGATCACGATCGCGTCCGCCACGGTCGCCGCCGTCCTGACGGGGGGCCTCGGGCTCGGGCAGGGTTGCCCCCTCCAGGGCCTCGACCAGCTCGAGGCTCACTTTGCCTCGATCGATCTCGCGGACCCTGACCTTCAGCTCCTGGCCGTCGACCAGATAGTCCTCGACCCGCTCGACCCGCTTCGACCCGTCGAGACGGGAGATGTGAAGCAGCCCGTCACGCCCGGGAAGGATGTTGACGAATGCGCCGAACTTGGTGATGTTCACCACCTTGCCGTCGTACTCGGTGCCCAACTCGACCTCCGGCGGGAAGGCGATCTGCATCACTCTCTCCTTGGCAGCGGCCAAAGCCGAACTGTCGTTGGAGGCGATCCTCACGATGCCCTTGCCATCGGCCTCTTCGATCTCGATGGCGGCTCCCGTCACTTCCTCGAGTTCGCGGATCACAGCCCCCTTGGGACCGATGACCTCGCCGATCTTGTCCTTGGGGATCTCGATCGACTCGATGCGAGGAGCAAACTCGTTCATCTCGATCCGAGGCTCGGAAATCGCCTCGGCCATCTTGTCCAGGATGAACAGGCGCGCATCCCGGGCCTGATCGAGGGCTGTCGTCAGCACTTCGGACGGTAGACCTTCGATCTTGGTGTCGAGTTGCAGGGCCGTGATCACGTCCCTGGTCCCAGCCACCTTGAAGTCCATGTCACCGAGTGCATCCTCCGCACCGAGGATGTCGGTGAGGGTGACGTATTTGCCGTCCCGGTAGATGAGGCCCATGGCGATTCCAGCGACGGGCGCAGAGATCGGAACACCGGCGTCCATCAAGGACAGCGACGATGCGCAAACCGACGCCATCGAGGTCGACCCGTTCGACGAGAGGACCTCCGACACCAACCTGAGGGCGTAGGGGAACTCCTCCTCCGTGGGGATCACCGGCAGGACAGCCTTCTCGGCGAGCGCCCCGTGACCGATCTCACGGCGCTTGGGCCCACGCATGAACCCGGCCTCGCCGGTCGAGAACGGCGGGAAGTTGTAATGGTGCATGTACCGCTTGGAGTCCTCGAGAGCAAGGGTGTCCAGCATCTGCTCCATCTTCAGCATCCCGAGGGTGGTCAGGTTGAGGACCTGGGTCTCACCCCTCTGGAAAAGGCCGGAACCGTGGGTACGGCCGACCACACCGACCTCGGCGCTGATGGCGCGGATGTCGGTGGCGGCACGACCGTCGAGACGGATGCCCTCATCGACGACGCGCTGGCGCATCATGTCCTTGAGCACCGACTTGAAGGCCCGCTTCGCCTGACCCTTGCCCTCCTCGTCGTCATCGGCAAGATCGAGGCCTGCGAACGCATCCGCTTCGGCCGCGTCCTGAGCCTGGTTGCGGTCCTTCTTGTCGGCGATGGTGACCACCGACTCGAGTCTCGGGCCAGCGACTTCCTTGACCCGGCGGTAGATGTCCTCGCTGTAGTCGATGGCGAGGGGCCAGTCGGCCTCCGGCTTCTCGATCTGGGAGATCAGCTCGTTCTGGAGATCGATGGATTCGCCGATGTAGGCCTTCGCCTCATCGAGCCCACGAGCGACGGTTGCCTCATCCGAAGGGCTGTCGCCCTCGGCGATCAGCCTGAGCCCGTTGGGGGTGGATCCCGCCTCGACCATCATGATGTCGATCCCACCTTCAGCGTTGCGACGACCGGCGACGGTCAGCTCGAACACCGACTCCTCGAGGTCCGCATGCGTCGGGAAGGGGATCCACTCGCCCTTCTTGAGAGCAACCCTGATCCCGCCGATCGGGCCATCGAAGGGGATGGTGCTGACGCCGAGAGCGGCCGAGGCGCCGTTCAGGGCGACAACATCGAACGGGTTCTCCTGGTCGACGGCGAGGCTGGTGACGACCACCTGGGTCTCACAACGAAAGCCGTCGGCGAAGGAGGGGCGAAGGGGGCGGTCGATCAGACGACAGGTCAGGATGGCCTGCTCGGAAGGACGGCCCTCACGACGGAAGAACGACCCGGGGATTTTCCCGGCGGCGTACATCCGCTCCTCGAAATCGACGGTGAGAGGGAAGAAATCGATGCCCTCACGCATCGTCTTGTTTGCAGTGGCGGTTACCAACATCTCGGTACCGCCGAGTCGGGCGACCACGGCTCCGTCGGCCTGACCGGCGAGTTTGCCGGTGCTCAGGACGAACTCTTTGCCGCCGATGGTCCCCTTTACGGAGATTTCGGGCACTAAGTGCTCCTTGTGTATGGGAGCCGCACCCGTTGGCAGTAGTCATGTCTCAGTTGAACCGAGACATCGCCACTGACAACCGGCAAGGCTCAGTGTGTATGTCGGCCCCGGCCGTCCGGCCCGGGCCATCTCATGAGGAACGCTAACCGTTCCTCAGGAAAGCAAGTGTCAGCGACGCAGCCCCAGCTTGGCGATGAGGCTCCTATATCGCTCCACATCCTCCCTGCGGAGGTAGTCGAGGAGACGACGCCGCTTACCGACCATCATGAGGAGCCCGCGCCGACTGTGATGGTCGTGCTTGTGCTCGCGGAGATGTTCGGTCAAATGATTGATTCGCTCGCTGAGCAAGGCGACCTGCACTTCTGGTGAGCCAGTATCGCTCTCATGTGTGCCGTACTCGGCGACGATTTCGGTGGCTGTCTTCATTACGCGTTAAACCTGAACTGTTCCGGGGGGACGGCGCTAACACTAACAGCCCGCCCACTGGTAACCACAACCACGGTAACGACAACCATGCTGCCTCCCACCTTGTTCCCCATTCACCGCAACTGCCCGTCACCGTAGAGCACGTAGCGCTCGGAAGTAAGGGACTCGAGACCCATTGGCCCCCGGACGTGGAGCTTCTGGGTCGAGTTGCCGATCTCGGCACCGAACCCGAATTCCTCTCCGTCCGTGAATCGGGTGGAGACATTCACTCCGACGACCGCCGTGTCGATTGCCGCGACGAACTTGTCGGCGGCGACGCGGTCTTCTGTGACGATCGCTTCGGTGTGGCCCGTCCCGTACCGGCGGACATGCTCGATCGCGGCATCGAGGTCCGGCACCACCCGGACCGCCATGACCAGGTCGAGGTACTCGGTCGCCCAGTCGTCCTCGGTCGCCTCCCCCATCTCCGGCACGAGCTCTCGTGAGCGGTCGTCACCGCGCAGCTCTACGCCTTCGGACATGAGGGCGCGCGCTGCCTCGCCAACGAACTTCTCGGCCACGGCCTCGTGGACCAGAAGCGTCTCCGCCGCGTTGCACACCCCGGGACGCTGGACCTTGGCGTTGACGACGATGCCCAGCGCCTTTTCCGGGTCGGCGGCAGCGTCGACATAGACATGGCAGTTCCCAGCGCCGTCGATGACGGTGGGCACGGTGGCGTCTGCCTGCACCGCGGCGATGAGCCCGGGCCCGCCTCTGGGGACGAGCAGGTCCACCCAGTCGGTCGCCTGCATCAGCGCCTTGGCCCCGTCCCGGCTGGTGTCCTCGAGAAGTTGGACCCCGTCGGCGGGGAGGCCGGCGGCGGTGAGCGATTCGCGGATTGCCACGGCGATCGCCATGTTGGAACGGAGTGCGTACGACGAGCCACGCAGGATGACGGCGTTGCCGGACATGATGCAGAGACCGGCAGCGTCCGCGGTCACGTTGGGACGGGCCTCGTAGATCACGGCGACGACACCGAGAGGGACCCGAACTCGATGAAGTCTCACCCCGTTGTAAAGCGACCAGCCTCCGGTCTCCCGCCCCACCGGGTCGGGCAGGGACGCGACGCTGCGCAGACCGTCGGCCATTGCGGCTACCCGTCGCTCATCGAGGCGCAACCGATCGATGAGGGCACCGGTGATCCCCTCATCACCCGCCTGTGCCATGTCCTCCCGATTCGCCTCGAGCACCGCATCGGCAGCCCCTTCCACCCCTCGGGCCATGCCGAGCAGGGCGTGACGTCGTGACTCCCCGGTGGACTGGCGGAGAACATGTGATGCGTCTCGGGCGCGAAGGCCGACCCCTTCGATCATCGGCCCAGGTTATCGATGGACTGCGCTGCGGCGAGAACGACCAGGTCGTCGCGGTGCACCACCACGCCGCCTACCTCGGAACTATGGCGGCCCACCGACTCGCGCACCTCGTCCGCCGTCATCCCGACCAAGCCTTTGCCGATCACCGAGCCATCCAGGTCGCTCACCTCGACCGCGGCCCCGGCCTCGAAGTCTCCATCGACCGACGTGACCCCGACGGCGAGGAGCGACCGCCCCCCTTCGAGCAGGGCCTGCGCCGCACCCCGATCTACCCCCAGGCGCCCCACCGCCGGCAAGCCAAAGGCAATCCAGAGCTTGCGGGCAGGGAGTCTCGACTCGTGGGGAGTCACCCAGGTACCGACTGCCTCGCCTAAGGCTGCACGGGCGACGACACCTGTCTCCCTGGCATCGGCAATGACCGTAGGGATGCCCGACCAGGCGGCCATCCTCGCCGCCATCACCTTGGTCGCAGGGCCGCCCGAGCCGAAAGGCCCCGGTGCCCCGCCGGCGATGTGGTCGAGCGCGGTGTCTCCCGAATGAACGGCCGAGAGCAGCTCGACGTCGTCCATGGTCCTCGGGTCTCCCGAATAGATGCCGCCGATGTCGGTCAGGATCACGAGCATCCCGGCCGACACGAGATGGGACACGATCGCCGCCAACTCGTCATTGCCCCCGAGCCGGAATTCATCGACTACGACGGTGTCGTTCTCGTTGATGATCGGAACGACTCCGAGAGACAGCATTCGCTCCAGAGTGTTGCGCGCATTGAGATATTGAGACCTGTTGGCCAGGACATCCTTGGTCAGCAGGACCTGGCCGACGATCTTCCCCCGGCTCTTGAATATCGCCGCATATCTCTCCATCAAGAGCCCTTGTCCAACGGCCGCCGCCGCCTGCAGCCCCGGCACGTCCCGGGGCCGACCGGTGAGGCCGAGGGCCGGGATGCCCGCGGCGACCGCCCCTGAAGAGACCAGGAGAGTCGGGTGACCGCGGTCCCACATGTCGGCGACGTGGTCGACCGCTTGCTCCAGACCATCGGGATCCAGGTCACCGGTAGGGCGCACCAGGCTCGAAGAGCCGGCCTTTACCACCACGGATCTCCCGTGGTCGATTGGCCTGCGGCCCGTCGCCCCTGTCATCGCCTGGCTCCGCGCCTCACGTCGCCACAGGGGCCGTCTTGAGTAGACGTCGCACCTGGGCGACGTCGTCCCTGATGGCGGCGACGAGTGCGTCGGCGTTCTCGAACTGCAACTCGGGGCGGAGCTTCTCCACGAAATCGAGAGTGAGGACGGATCCGTAGATCTCTCTATCGAAGTCGATGATATGTGCCTCGATGAGCAGATCGGTCCCACCGAAAGTGGGTCTGACCCCGACGTTCACCGCCGCGGGGAGGGTCTCGCGCCCGATTCGTGCCCAAGCTGCATAGATACCGTTCCCGGGGATCACCTTGCGTTCCGGAGGCTTCAGGTTGGCCGTGGGGAACCCGAGATCCTTCCCCCTCTTGTCACCGGGAGTCACGACATTGGAGAGGCGGTAGCGCCTGCCAAGCAGGTCGGCCGCATCCGACACGTCCCCGTCCTCGATCAGTCTGCGGATCCGTGTCGATGAGATGACGCCATTCGATTCGATCAGAGCCACCACCTCCACCTCGAAACCATGACGGGTCCCGGCTCCGATGAGGAAGTCGCAGTCACCGGCGCGATCGCGACCGAACTGGAAGTCCGCCCCAACGACCAGGTAGCTGACCTCGAGCCTGTCCACAAGCACCTGGGAAACAAACTCCTCGGGCTCGAGATGCCGGATCTCGGAGAGGTCGAGCACCCCGACCCTGTCGATGCCGAGATCAGACATCAAGGCGATTCGCTCATCGATGTTCGTGATCAGACGCGGATTGGTCCCGGGTGAGAGGACTTCGGCCGGATGAGGGTCGAAGGTGAGGACCGTCGATGGATGGGAGTTCGCCAGCAACCGGTCGAGGATCACACGGTGCCCGATGTGAACACCGTCGAACACGCCAACCGTCGCCGCGTTCGGCGGAGTCTGCGCCTCCCAGCGCTCCAACGGGCCTCGGAGGACCTTCACGAGGCGAGCACCACCTCGGGTCTTGCTTGTTCTCCGTCGCGCCGGTACACCGCAATCAGGTCGCCTGCCTGGTCGAGGACCCGGATCACAGAATGATCCGGTGCGGCAACCATCTCGCCGCCGACGAATTGCATGCCGTGGCAAACGCCCCGCGCGGTCTCGTCGCTCACCGTCACTGCCGGCAGGTCGCCGAGGGCCTGCGACGGCGTGAGGAAATAAGACTCCCACCGGTCTAGATCGTCGATCTGGACCCCATACTTCTCCACGTCGAGGGAGCCGGTACGAGTGCGGCGGAGTGCGGTGAGATGGGCCGACCCGCCCAGAGCCGCGGCCAGGTCGTCGGCCAACGACCGTACATAGGTCCCCTTCCCGCACACGACGCGGAACTCGACCTCGGGATAGGGGCCGGCACCCACCGACTCGATCGCAAGCTCGTGGATCTGCACCGGCCGCGCCTCCCGCTCCACCACCTCACCCTGGCGGGCCAGCTCGTAGAGACGCCTGCCCTGATGCTTGAGGGCCGAGACCATCGGCGGCACCTGGAGCACCATTCCGACGAAACGGCTCGCCACCTCCTCGAGCTCCTCCTCGGTGAACTCCATTGGCTCGCGGGTCAATACCGCTCCGTCAGAGTCGAGAGTGTCGGTGGACACACCGAACTGGGCACTCGCGAAATACTCCTTGGGCTGTTCCTGGATGAAGCGGATGAGCCTGGTCACCGGGCCCACAGCGACGACCACGACGCCGGTGGCTAGGGGGTCGAGCGTGCCGGCGTGACCCACCTTCTTGATCCCGGTGGCGCGCTTGACCCGACCAACGACGGCATTGGAGGTCATACCCCTCGGCTTGTCGACAACGAGAAACCCCCGGGTCATCGGTGAACCTCGAGCCTTTTCCGCACCTCGTCGATTGCCTTCTCCGGATCTCCCTCGTAGGTGAACCCGGCGGCGAGTCGATGCCCGCCACCACCTAGCTCGGCGGCGAGGGCCCCCACATCGGTGGCGCCGCGGGAGCGAAGGCTGACTTTCACGTGACCGTCCCCGTTGACCTTCGCCAGCACGGCCACATCTGCCTCCTCGGCCAGTCTGAGCGTGTTGATCAGGTTGTCGATGTCACCCCAGTCCACCCCGGCGACTTGGAGATCCTCGTGATTGATGACCGTGGAGACCATGCTTTGTTCGGAGTCGAGCACGGCTCGGCTCAGAGCGGCACCCGCCGCCTTCAGGTACCCGAAAGGCGCCTCCTCATAGACGTTTTGGCTGATCTGCTCGGGCCGGGCCCCGGCGTCGACCAGGCGGGCGGCGAGCTCGAGCGTGGGAGCAGTGGTGTTCGCGTACTGGAAGCGTCCGGTGTCGGTGACTATCGCGGTGAGGAGACAGGTGGCGATCTCGGGCGTGATCGGCCATCCCAGTGCGTCGAGAACATCGGCCACGATCACCCCTGTCGCCGCAGCGCCCGGGTCGACCAACGGGATATCGCCGAATCCCTCGTTGGTGACGTGGTGGTCTATCACTACGAGGGTCCCTGCATTCCCCGCCGGCCCACCGAGCTCGGCGAGGCGGTCCGATGAGCCGGCGTCGAACACGACCATCGTCTCGGGAGCCTTCGGGAATTCGCCTGGGTCCACCAACAGCTCGACGGGCAGGAAAGAGAGGTTGGCCGGCACCACGAAAGGTGATCCAAACCCTGCAACCACGGTCTTGCCGGCAGTGCGCGCCGCGACGCCGAAGCCGAGCATCGAGCCAAGGGCGTCACCATCGGGACCGACATGACAGGCCAGCACCAATTTCCCACTGGCGGCGATAGCGGCTGCTGCCTTCTCGATGAGTTGTCGTTCAATCATCCGGCTCTCATTCCTCCTCGTGCAAGGAGCGCAGGATGGCATCGATCTTCTCGCCTCCGCTCACACCGGGGTCGACTTCGAACTCGAGGACGGGTGTGTACTTCATCCGAACCTGGCGGGCAACGACGGCTTGGAGACGGTGGGAGGCGCGGTCGAGGGCAGTGAGCGCGTCGGTGGCATCTGCGCCGAGGACGTCGATATAGACGACGGCGTGACGCAGATTAGGGCTGGTCTCGACTCCGGTGATAGACACCATCTCGAGCCGTGAATCGCTCATTCGCTCGATTTCGTCTGCGAGAACTTCGCGGAGTGTGGAGTTGACCTTGAGCATTCGAGGGCTGGTATCTCTCATTCGGGCTCCTCCAACTCGCTCATGCGCACGTCGAGGACTTCGACCTCCAGTCGCCCATCAAGGTAGCGATACAACTTCGACACCTGCATGGCGAGACTCTCACCGTCCGGGGCGGCGATGGCGACTCCGATCGCGGCCCTCTGCCACTTGTCATGGTGATCGACCTCGGAGACGCTGTAGGAGCCGAGGCGTCGCAGACCTTCTATCACCGGTCTGAGCACAGCCCGTTTCTCTTTGAGCGACTGGGGGGTGGGCAGATGTAGCTCGACCCTCAGGGCCGCGGCCCGCATCAGGTCCGAGCCACCTCACGAATCAGGTAGGCCTCGATGTTGTCGCCTTCCTTGACGTCGTTGTAGTTCTCCAGCCCTATCCCGCACTCGAACCCCGCTGCAACCTCCCGCACGTCGTCCTTGAACCTCTTCAGCGACGAGATGACGCCGTCGTGGATGATCACTCCGTCGCGGATCAGCCGAGCGCGAGCCGCACGCTGGACGACGCCTTCGAGAACGTAGCAGCCGGCTACCGAGCCGATCCGCGGGACCTTGAACACGGCCCTTACCTCGGCAGTGCCCAACACCTGCTCATGTTCCTCAGGCGCTAGCTGGCCGACCAGCATCTTCTCGACGTCATCGAGCAGCTCGTAGATGATCCCGTAGGTTCGGATCTCGACCCCGGCTTCCTCAGCTGCTTTGCGTGCCTTCGGCTCGGGCCGGACGTTGAAGCCGACGATCACCGAATCGGTCACTTCGGCCAGCGTCACATCGTTCTCGTTGATCCCGCCGACTGCTCCGTGCAGGACCTGGATCTTCCCGCCTTCACGCTCGATCTTGGAGATCGAATCGCGTAATGCCTCCAAGGATCCGTGGGCATCGGCCTTGATGATGACGTTGAGAGTGGCGTCCTCGGTCCGCAGCTGGTCGAGGAGCGTCTGGAGGCGATCGCGGGCCGATGGCATAGCCTGACTGACGGACCTGAGCTCCTCTTCACGCTCGGAGGCGATCCGACGCGCTTCCCGGTCGCTCTCGACGACGGTGAAGAAGTCGCCGGCGGTTGGGACCTCGTCCCAGCCCATGATCTGGACAGGCGTCGACGGGCCCGCTTCCTTGACCTGGTTCCCGTTCTCGTCCATGAGGGCGCGGGCACGCCCGGAGGCCGCGCCGGCCACGAACGGGTCGCCGGTTCGCAGGGTCCCGCGCTGGATGATCACGGATGCAACCGCACCCTTTCCGCGCTCGAGCTGCGACTCGACGACGACACCCGACGCGTCTGTGCTCGGGTTGGCCTTGTACTCCTCGAGCTGGGCGATGAGGTCAACCACTTCGAGCAACTCGTCGACGCCATCACCGTTGATTGCGGAAACTTCCACACTGGGCACGTCACCGCCGAGCTCCTCGGTCAGGACCTCGTGCTCGGTCAGCTCGGTCCGCACCCGGAGCGGGTCTGCGCCGGGGAGATCGACTTTGTTGACGGCCACGATCATCTTCACTTCGGCTGCCTTGGCGTGGGAGATCGCCTCGACGGTCTGCGGCATGACACCGTCGTTGGCGGCCACCACCAGGATCACAATGTCGGTGATGTTGGCCCCCCTGGCTCGCAGGGATGTGAACGCCTCGTGGCCCGGTGTGTCGATGAAGGTGACGGGATGCCCGTTGACATCGACCTGATAGGCACCAATGTGCTGGGTGATGCCCCCCTGTTCCCCGTCGACCACACTCGTCTTGCGGATCGTGTCGAGGAGGGTGGTCTTCCCATGGTCCACGTGCCCCATCACGGTCACCACGGGGGGCCGGGGAGCAAGCTCCGCCTCGGAGTCTTCGAACACGGGGCGCTCGGCCACCGCAGGCGGCGCAGGCGGGGCCTCGATGTCCACTATGAACCCGAACGACTCGGCTACGTCTTCGATCAGCTCGGGTGGCATCGTCTGACCGGCGCCCACCGCCTGGCCGCGGGTCAAGAGCTGGGCCACCACATCCTTGGCCGGGACCCCTAGGGCGTCCGCGAACTCGGAGACCGAGGCGCCAGATGGGACCGACACGATGTCGAGCTCGACCTCGGGCTCTGCGGTGGGCTCTGGCGCGGCTTCCCCTTCGGCCTCTGCTTCGGCCTCGGGCTCAGCTTCGGCCACGTCTGGCTCGTCGCCCGCGACGGCAAGACGAAGGAGCTCCGCCGACTCGTCATCGAGCCCGGAGGAGGCGGTCTTGACTTCGATCCCCAGGTCATGGGCCTGCGCGAGCAAGTCTTTCGACTCGATGCCGAGGTCCCTGGCCAGCTCGTAAACCCTCACTCCGGAAATCCCCTATTCGCTCTCGTCGTCTGTGTCGTCGGGGGCTGCATCCTCGGCCATCGGGCCATCCTCGTCATCGGACGAGGGCACATCGGTGTCGACTGCCCCCTCGACACCCACCTCGGCGGCTGCTTCCTCTGGTGCCTCGGCTGCGTCTCCCTCGATCGGAAGGGCCTGGTCGGCGGGGGGCGCCTCTGACGCTGCTTCCTCGACCTCGACGCCTTCCATATCGGACCGGATGTCGACTTTGTAGCCGGAGAGCCGGGCGGCGAGACGGGCATTCTGGCCCTCCTTGCCGATGGCCAGGGAGAGCTGATGCTCGGAGACGACCACGTCCGCCGTCTTGGTCTCTTCGTCGATGTGGACTTCCTTCACCTTGGCCGGGCCCAACGCCTCGGCGATGAATTGGCCGATGTCGTCACGCCACTGGACCACGTCTACTTTCTCGCCTCGGAGCTCGTTCACGACCTGGCGCACGCGCGAGCCTCTGGCCCCGACGCAGGCACCCTTGGGGTCGACGTTCGGATCGTGGGAGATCACGGCGATCTTGGTGCGATGGCCCGGCTCGCGGGCGATGTTGACGATCTCGACCGTGCCGTCGGTGAGCTCAGGTACCTCGAGCTCGAGCAGACGACGCACCAGGTCAGGGTGACTGCGGGATACCACGATCTGTGCGCCTTTGGCCTCGTTGCGCACTTCGAGAATCAGCGCCTTGACCCGATTGCCTCGCTCGAGACGCTCGAACGGGATCCGCTCGGAGCCGGGCAGGATGGCTTCGGCGTCCCCGAGATCGAGGATCACGGATCGGTAGTCCACCTGCTGGACCAGACCGGTGACGAGGTCTCCCTCCCGCCCCTCGTACATCTCGAACACGTGCTCACGCTTGGCTTCACGCAGCTTGTGCTGCATGACCTGCTTGAAGGACTGCGCGGCGATGCGGCCGAAGGCCTCGCCTTCTGGGGTGTCCTCCCATTCCGAGACCACATTGCCGTCCTCGTCCAATTCCTGCGCGTAGACGATGACCTCGCCAGAATCGGGATCGATGGTGACCCGGGCCTCTTCAGCCGCCCCGGGACTCCGCTTGTAGGCGGCGACCAGGGCGTTGGCGAACGCGTCGAGGATGGTGTCGATGGCCACGCCCCGTTCCCGGGCGAGGACCTCGATTGCCTCCATCATCGTGTCGAGCTTCATGAAATCTCCTTCAGTGGCCCGGCTTGGGCGACTTTTCCCACCTGAACACCGTTTTGGCGGTGAGGACATCTTCGTAATCGACAAGCCGGCGCTCATCGTCTGTCTCCACGGTGAACGTCGAATCACTGACGTCAGCCAGGACGCCCCTGATAGTGGCTTTGTGGTCGCCGTCCGCGACCTTGACCACGACCTCACGGCCAACCGACTTGGCGTAATGGGCCGGGCGACGGAGGTCTCTCTCCAGACCGGGTGACGTCACCTCGAGCCGGTAAGCATCAACGAGCTCGGTCTCATTGTCGAGCAGCCGGGAGAGGCCGCGCGAGAGCTCGGCCAGACGGTCGATGTTCACATCCTCCCCGTCGACGACGACACGCAGAAGTGTCCCCGGCCCGCGGCCGAGCAACTCGACATCGTCGAGCTCGAGACGTTCGGCGGCGAGATAGGGCTCCACCACCGTCCAAATGTCCGCAGCAGTCGTCAAAATCGCAGCTCCGACTTCGTTTTCCCACAAAAGTACAGGCGGGTGCCAAAGGCGCCCACCTGGTGAAAAAGCGTCCTGTTGTCCGCTCGCATTATAGGCGGGCCGGGCGCCTTGTTGTTTGGGCCGGCTCAGATCCCGTGACGGCGGGCAGCGACCAGATCAGCCAATCTCCCCGCCACCTCGCCGATTCCGACCTCCTCCGTGGTCAATGCGTGACGGGTAGTCATCTCAACTTTGCCATCAGCAACGCCGCGAGGCCCGACGGTGACTCGATAGGGGATGCCGATAAGCTCGGCGTCGGCGAACTTGACGCCCGGTCGCTCCTCACGGTCGTCGAGCAGCACCTCGACACCTGCCGCCTCCAGTTCCGTGTAGAGCCTTTCGGCGACGGTCAGCGTGGGCTCGTCATCCGCCCTGACCACGGTGATGACCACTTCAAAAGGGGCGACCGAGACGGGCCAGATGATGCCATTGTCGTCGTGCGAGGTCTCGACAACAGCGGCCATCCCCCGCTCCACCCCTATGCCGTAGGAGCCCATGATGATGGGGTGGCTGTCACCGTTCTCGTCCTGGACGTAGACCCCGAAGGTCTCGGAATATTTGGTCCCGAGCTTGAAGATGTGACCGACCTCGATCCCCTTCCAAAGCTCGAGCTCGCCGCCGCATACCGAGCAGGGCTCCCCGGAGTGCACCTCTCTGACGTCGGCCCATTGGCTCACTTCGATGTCGCGGCCGATGTCGACACCGG
This sequence comes from Acidimicrobiia bacterium, assembly GCA_040510135.1. Taxonomy (GTDB): domain Bacteria; phylum Actinomycetota; class Acidimicrobiia; order Spongiisociales; family ZC4RG35; genus JARDZU01. Next base: position 16,875 of record JBEVJN010000038.1, read on the forward strand.
AGTGATGCCAGTCGTCCTCGTTTGCCCCGGTCACCAGGTTGAACCGGCCCCGGAGCGCCTCATCGGCGATGATCCTCGGGCCGTTGACGCCGACCGCGCCCAGACTTCCCGGATCCGCTCCGAGCAGCGGCCTGATCTCGTCGGGAGTGGCGGCGCGGGCTTCGACGGCCCCCGTCGCATCCAACAGCTTCTGCTCCTGGAGATCGTGGTCGCCCCGCAGCAGCACCAGAATCTGCTCGCCGTCGAGGACATAGACCAGAGTCTTGATCTGTCGATCAGGCCTCGCCGCGTCGGGATGAGCTGCGGCGAGGGCCATGATCGTTCGAAGTCCGGGTGTCGGGAAGCGCTCGAGGGCTGTTGAATCACCATCGTCCACCTCTGTGACGGCGGAGATCGCCCTCTCCACATTGGCCCGGTAGTCGCAATTGGAACAGGTGACGATCCAGTCCTCTCCCGCATCGCTGCGCACCATGAACTCGACCGATTCCGAGCCACCCATCGCCCCCGATGAGGCCTCGACGCCGACGGCGTCGAGGCCCATGCGGGCAAAGATGCGCTGGTATGCCCCGCGGTGCTTTTCGAAGCCGGCGTGGAGCCCGGCCCGATCGATGTCGAGGGTGTACGAGTCCTTCATAGTGAACTCCCGGACGCGGAGCAGACCTGACTTCGGGCGCGCCTCGTCCCGAAACTTGGTATGCATCTGGTACCAGATCTGGGGCAGGTCGCGATACGAGGAGAGTTCCATCGCGGTGATGGCGAAGATCTCCTCCTCGGTCATTCCCAGTACGAGATCGGCGTCTTTGCGATCGACCAGCTTGAACAAGTTTTCCCCCATCAAGTCGTAGCGTCCTGACTTCCGCCAGATCTCAGCGGGATGGAGCGTCGGCGGCAGCATCTCCTGCCCGCCGATGGCGTTCATCTCCTCCCGGATGATGTTGGCCACCTTGAGCCGGACCCGTTGGCCGAGTGGGAGGATGGTGTAGGAGCCCGCCGCCAGTTGCCGTATGAAGCCGCCTCGGACGAGGAGGACATGGCTGACCGCCTCGGCGTCCGCGGGTGCGTCGCGGAGAGTTGGGATGAAGGCGTCAGACCAGCGCATTCGATCAGTCAACTACCAGATTTCGCAGCAGGCGACGGTATTCACCAGTCAATCGGACTGGGCGACCTCGGCGACGCGAGCCCTGCGGTCCTTGGACCGATTGGCATCTCCTTGAATCTGGATCAGCTCCTCACGGGTGGCCGCGGCCAGCTCGGCGGCATTCGCCTCGGCATGGGCGAGTCGGCTCTCCACCCCTTCCTCGATCAGTTTGCGCGCCTCATCGAGCAGTGCCTCGACCATCTCAGACTCGGGCACGACCCTCACCACTTGACCCTTTATGAACAGATGGCCCCTTCCCCGTCCCGCCGCGATGCCGATATCCGCCTCCCGAGCCTCACCCGGGCCGTTGACGACACACCCCATGACCGCCACCTGGATGGGGAGATTCTCCGCCTCCAACGCGGCCTGCGCCCGGGTCGCCACGTCGATCACATCGACTTCGGCTCGGCCACATGAAGGGCAGGCGATGAGATCGAGACCTTTCCGCTCACGGAGACCGAGATTCTCGAGAAGCTGGCGGCCCGCCTTGGCCTCCTC
>JBEVJN010000039.1:0-77882 GCA_040510135.1 Acidimicrobiia bacterium
GCAAGCAGAGCGGGGAGGTCGGACCAGGGCACGCGTGCCAGAAGCCCGAGGAAAGGCACGACGAACATGGCCAAGCCAATGGACCCCAGTACGACCAACAAGACCGGGGGCCGTCGTCCGCGTGTCCTGACGGCAGAGTCAGCCGTCAAGGCGATGTGAACCCATAGCTGGTAAGGATCGCCTGTCCTTCGTCGGAAAGCACGAACTCCACCCAGGCCACGGCCGCGTCCGGGTTTGGAGCACCGGCCAAGGTCGCGATCGGATACTCGGCGACAACGTTCGCCTCCGCCGGAATCTCGAGTCCTTCAACCGTCCCGGAGGTGGAGAGGACGTCGGTCACATAGGTGATCCCGGCATCGAGCTCACCGGCCTCGATCTTGGTGAGAAGGGCTCGGACATCGGGCTCGTTGGTGTCGATGGAAGCGGTGACTCCGGCGTTGTCCAACGCCTGCCGTCCGAAATCGCCACACGGAACATCCTCGGCGCAGAGCCCGATCAGCAACTCCTCCCTGGCGAAGTCTTCCAGGCCAGTCACCCCCCCAGGGTTACCGGCCGGCACTGCGATCTGCAGGGAATTAGTGGCAAAGATCTCGGCCTCTCCCGATAGCTCGCCCGCCTCCGCCACCTGGCCCATGTTGGAGGTATTGGCCGAGGCGAACACATCGGCTGGGGCCCCTTCCAAGATCTGCTCTCGGAGGGCCGAGCTCGATCCGAAGTTCAATACGACGTCGACATCAGGATTGGCCTCCTCGAACGCGGACTCCATCTCGGCGAAAGCGTTTGTCAGCGACGCCGCTGCCGAAACCAGCAACTCACCTCCTACCGACGAACCCGAGCAGGCGATGACCAGGCCAAGGACACAGGTGGTGACAACAAGGCGGGCCTTCCTCATCAGTGCTCCTTTAGTCTCACTGTGACTAGCCGCGGCACCCTACTCTCATAACCATGCTTCAGTTCGAGCCATCGCTTACTGAATACGCCGTCCTCGGCCTCCTCGCTGAAGGGCCGACTCACGGCTTCGCCATCTCCAAAGCACTTCAACCCGATACCGAGCTGGGTCGAGTGATCACGGTGAGGAGACCGTTGGTGTACCGGGCCCTCGATCGCCTGGTCGATGCCGGATTGGCCGAGTCGGCCCATACCGAGCCAGGAGCGGCCGGTCCCAATCGGGTCATCAACCGGATCACCCGCCCTGGTAAACGCCGACTCGATTCGTGGCTCGCCAGCCCGGTCAGTCACGTCAGGGACATGCGGATCGAGTTCCAGCTCAAGCTGGCCCTGCTTCAGCGGTTGGGAAGGTCTCCTTTGGAGCTCGTGGTCGCCCAGCGTGAGACTCTCGATCCGACACTGGTCGCTCTCGACGTTCCTAGGTCAGGCCCCGTGGACCATCTCGAGCTGTGGCGTCGTTACAACGCTGCCGCCGCTGCCTCATATTTGGAGAGTCTGGAAAGGCGCTACTCGGGCTGACGCTCGGACAATGGGGCGTTTACCCGATGTCATTTTGTGGGCGCGTGCGGCAGAGTCGCAGGGATGGATACGACTAGGCGTTCTCCCACGGGCTATGTCATGTTTGCCATCGCGGCGACCCTGGGAGGGATCAACGTCCTGGCCGTTCGCATCAGCGTCGGTGAGCTCGCCCCATTCTGGGCTGCGGGGCTTCGATTCAGCCTGGCCGCAGTCATCTTCATCGTCATCACGCTGGCGTTGCGCTTGCCATGGCCTCGAGGTCGGCTGCTGTTCCTCACCGTCGTCAACGGCCTGCTTGGCATCTCCCTCTTCTATGCCCTCGCCTACTGGGCGTTGGTACGCGTGAGTGCGGGCACGGCGACGGTCGTCCTCGCCCTGGTCCCTTTGGTAACGCTGCTCTTGGCCGGGGCGCAACGATTCGAGGGCATCAGCCGCAGGGCCGTGGCCGGCTCCCTTCTTGCCGCGGCCGGCATCGGCTGGATGGTCATCGGACCAGAAGAGGTCACTCCCGCGGTGCTCCCGCTGCTCGCCCTTCTTGCGGCGACTGTGTGCGTCGGAGAAAGCGTCATCGTGTCCAAGATGATCTCTGCCAATCACCCGGCGATCACCAACGCCGTCTCGCTCACGGTCGGGGCTCTGACTCTCCTCGGGATGTCGGCTCTCACCGGGGAGCAGTGGGTCCTGCCCCGTCAATCCGAGGTCGTGTGGTCACTCGTCTATCTGGTGACTCTCGGGTCGGTCGGGGTGTTCGCCCTCGTCCTCCTCGTCGTCAGACGCCTGACTGCATCCGCCACGTCATACATGTTCGTTCTGTTCCCTTTGGTGGCGATTGTGATCGGCCCGTCGCTGGTCGATGAGCCGGTGACTGCGGCGGGGGCAGCGGGAGCCGTGCTGGTGATGATCGGAGTCTGGCTCGGCGCCGTCTCCTCAGAATCAGTGCGCTCGAGGCGGGTGCGGCCAGCCGACAGGACGACGGCGGTTCTTGATCCAGGCTGACCCGAGCGATTGACCAGCGGTCGGTAGGGTCGGGCCTCATGGCCCGCGTCGACACGGAGCTTCGTGTCACCGAGTTGCTGGCCTCGCTGTCGCTGGCCACCGACCTCGGCACCGGCCAGCCCATGGGACACGGTCTCGCCACCAGCCTGATGGCGGTAGCTGTGGCTCAGGAGCTGGGCTGCGGGCCTGAACAGATCCGCCACGTACAACAGGTCTCTTTGATTCGGTTTCTCGGGTGCAACGCGGATGCCGGGGACACCGCCCGAATGGCCGGGGGCAACGAGTTCACACTGATGACGGCATTGGCCCCGACCCACATGGGGAGCGCTGTAGAGAGCTTGCGGGCGATGGTCCGAACGGCGGGCGCCGGTCAACCCCTGACAACGCGTGCCCGTCTGGTGGCATCGGCGTTGGCCGACACCGACGCCGATGCCCGCAGCCTGTCCGAGCACTGCGAAGTCGGGGCAACGATGGCCCGGCGGCTCGGTCTCGATCAGGAGGTGGTCATCGCACTCGAGCACTCTTACGAGCGATGGGATGGCGGCGGGCATCCCAGTCGCCTGAAGGGTGATGAGATTCCTCTCGAGACACGCATTGGAATCGTGGCCCGTGATGTGGACTTGTTCTTCCGGGGAGATCGAGACGTGACCGGGATGCTGCGCGAGCGGCAGGGAAAGGCCTACGACCCGAAGATCGTGGATGTCGTCATCGGGCTGGATCAACCGCACCGAGAGGCCGAGTGGAATGACGTGCTCGGGGCCGAGCCGAAACCGCTTGCCTACGTCGATGACATCGACCAGGCGTTGGCCGTGGTCGCCGACTATGTCGACATCAAATCGGCGTGGACCCGTGGGCACTCACGGCGGGTGGCTGATCTCGCCGGTGACGCGGGGCTCGCATTGGGGATGAGCGACGAGCGATGCCGTGATTTGCGCCGGGCGGCATTGGTGCACGACCTGGGCCGTGTTGGTGTTGAGAATGGGATCTGGGACAAGCCAGAGCAGTTGGCGACAGGGGAACGAGAGAAGGTCAGGCTCCACCCCTACCTGACCGAACGGATCCTTTCCCGGTGTCCTGCCCTGGCCGGACTGGGGGATGTCGCCTCGAGTCATCACGAGCGACTCGACGGCTCCGGTTATCACCGCCAGACGACCAGGGAGCAGACTACCGAGGAGGCGAGGGTCCTGGCCGCGGCTGACGTCCTGGCAGCCCTCACCGCAGATCGACCCCACCGGGCACGATTCGACCTCGAAGAGGCAGCGAGCATGCTGCACGCCGAGGTGGCGGCGGGAAGGCTCGAGGCAGAGGCGGTGGCGGCGGTCGTGTCGGCGGCCGGGGGGCCAACGACCTCAGCTAGGGCGGCCAATCCAGGAGGTCTGACCGACCGTGAGGTGGAGGTACTCCGCTTGCTGGCACGCGGTGGCACCAACCGTCGCATCGGCGAAGAGCTGTTCATCTCGCCAAAGACGGTCGGACGACACGTTGAGAACATCTACCTCAAGATCGGAGTGTCGACGCGAGCTGGAGCCGCCCTCTACGCCATGGAGCACCGTCTCCTCGGGTGACGCCGCGGCGAGACGACGAGATGGCGGCGGTTGGGCGGCTTGCCTGCCCGACCTTCGTCTCCCACAAGATGGGTCAGCTCGAGATCATGCGGCGTCGGTCCGATGTGGAATGCTGGCTCGGCGCCCACTTCGACATCAGGTCATGCTCGTCGGTGGAGTCCTGACCCTGCCCCTGCTGGGACGAGTGGTCGACGACTGGATCCATTCAGCTCGCTGAGAGAGTCGATCCGCGCCATGTCGAGTTCGAGGGTGTCCCCGGTCAGATAGACGTCGATCGATTCGTCGGTGGCGATCGTCACATTTCCGGTCCCGAGGACCTGCATGACGCCGTCCCTTCCAACGAGACCAGTCGACTCGTCGATCCCGAGCACCGCGAGGCCACCCATCCGCTTCAAGAACGGTGAGAACCAGCGTCGGACACGCAGTCGATCGAAATGAGGAGCGACCACGAATCCCTGCAGGAGCCCGAATCCCGGGATCAACCGGAACGGATCGGGAGGATAGAGATTGAGGCGACGCTCGAAGAGGTCGATGGCGCCTGCCGAAGACCCGGTCACCCCCGCGCCTGCTTCCCAGCGGGCAATGATCGCCTCGAGAATGGGCGAGCCGGAGAGGGCGGCCATCAGCCGGTTGGGCACACCTCCGGGAAGGACGATCACATCTGCATCCTGCACCATCTCCAGTGCGATCCGATCGCGGCCGGAGTCCGGGATGACAACGCGTGCCCTCGCTCCCAGACTGGTCCAATGTGCCTGAGCCAAGGCGCCGGCCGGTGCCGCCTGGTTCCTGAACGAGGCGAGCGGCAGGATCACGACCTCGGGTGCGAATACGCCCACTTCGTCGAGCATGCGCCGGTCGATGGGCAGGGTCGGCTCGTAATGCTCAAGTCCGCCCAGCAACCCGATTGGCCCCGGCATCATGCCACCGCCTCGAGCTCGCGCGCACGCTGGTCCTCGGCGGGGGCGCGCCGCCCGCGCAGCATGCCGAGCGCCGGCCCGATACCCACTGCCACCGGCAGCCAGTACGAGACGAGCCGATAGGAGAGCACCGCCATCACTGCGACGCCGACCGGCACGCCGAGGGCGGCATAGGCGGCAGCGAGGGCCGATTCGAGGACGCCGAGCCAGCCGGGGGTCAGCTCGGGGAGGGCGTTGATCAGATTGGCCAGGCCATAGCCGACGAGCAGAACCGCCGGGTGGAGGCGGACGCCAAAGCCGAGAAACATCACCCACAGCGCCGCCGCATCGACGATCCAGCCCAGCGCCGCCCAGCCCATCAGCGGAATCAGTCGGCGCACCGGCACTGGCGTCATCGCCTGCAACTCCCAGTCTCGGGGCTGGGCCGACACGCCGAGCCGGGAGCCGACCACATTCAGCACCCGTGCAGCACGGGCACGGAAACGTCGAACCCGCAATGCGGCGACCGCCGCGATGCCGACCGCAGCGAGGACACCGAAGACCAATGCCGGTCCGGCGAGATGAGCCGGATCGACCAAGTCGCCGGGAAGACCCGAGGCAGTGCCGATTCCCACCACGAGAGCCAAGGTGGACATCGAGACCCACCATGAGATGAGCATCGAGGCGACGGTCCTCGGGACCGGGTTTCCGTGCGCCACGATTGCCCTGGCGGCGAAGATGCTCCCCGCCGCCCCGCCGCCGGGGAGAATTCGGCTCAGGGAGAAAGCGCCCATCGAGATCCGGAGAGCCCGACCCCGTCCGAGGCTCCCGCCCAGACCCCGAATTGATGACCGGTAGACGTTGGACAGGCTGTAGACCCAGATCCCTTCCAAAATGAGCGCGGCTGCGACCAGCCACCCGCTCCTGGTGAGCAAGTGGCCGACGGCCTCGCGGATCTCCGTATGGTTCGTTGCACCCATCCGGACGAGTAGGACGAGCGAGAGGATCATCAGCCCCCAGCGGAGGATTCGGCCCAGTGACAGGTTTCGGCGGCTCACAGGAGAAGAGTCAGCGACGACCTCGGAAGCGACAATCGGGGACGACCCTCGGGCTCCCCTGACCCGATCGGGGAGGCTGTAGGTGACATGGTGTGACATGTCGCCAACGTATGGACAGGGGCGTCGCCCGTCGTCGGCCGCCAGAATGCAATCGGCCGTACATCCCCAGATGTACGAGACGGGTTCAGCGCCCGGGGATCACCAACCCTGACTCATAGGCGAGTACGACCAGCTGGGCTCGGTCGCGAGCACCGAGTTTGGTGAGGATCCGGGACACATGCGTCTTGACGGTGGCATGGGACACCACAAGGGCGTCGGCGATCTCGGCGTTGCTCAGCCCTCGTCCTACCTCGATCATGATCTCCCGCTCACGCCCGGTGAGGAGCTCCAGGCCTCGGATCGTCCGATCGTCTGCGATGGCAGGGCGCACTGCGAACTCTGCGATCAGGCGACGTGTGATCGAAGGAGCCAGCAACGCCTCGCCCTCGGCGAGGACCCGTATTGCCGCGACGAGCTCTTCGGGCGGAACGTCCTTGAGAAGGAAACCACTGGCACCGGCTCTCAACGCGGCGTAGACGTATTCATCCGTGTCGAAGGTGGTCAGGATCAGGACCCGCACGTCGGTCAGATCCGGATCGGCGACGATTCGCTTCGTTGCCTCGATACCGTCGACCATCGGCATCCGGATGTCCATCAGGAGAACGTCGGGTCGTTGCTCCCGAGCGAGCTCCACTGCCTCCAGCCCGTTACCCGCCTCGCCCACCAGCTCGAGGCCATCCGAATGTGTGATGATGGTCTCCAGGCCGGCACGAACCAACGCCTGATCGTCGGCGACGCCGACTCGCGTCATCCGTCGTCCTGCTCGAACGGGAATCGCGCCTCGATCCGATACCCACCGTCGCTAGTCGAGCCTGCTTCCAAAGAACCTCCGTACAGGGAAGCTCGCTCCTCCATCCCGGAGATGCCGTGGCCACCACCCTCGATGGGCTCGACTGGCCTGATTGGAGGGCCGTTTCCGACAACGACCACGAGGGCGCCGTCGGAGGCTCCCAGCGTCAGCTCGGCTCGATCAACGCCGGCGTGACGCACCACGTTCGTCAACGCCTCCTGGGCAACGCGGTAGGCAGCGACCGCCATACCCGGCGGTACCCGGTCCAACGGTCCGGAGCGGCTGACTTCCACTTCCAGCCCGGCGCGTCGTACTTCCTCGACCAGCCGCTCGATGTCGTCAAGGCCGGGAGCGGGCTGCGTGAGCGAATCCTCTCCCTCCCGGAGCACCCCGACCAGACGCCTCATGTCGGCGAGGGCCTCCCGGCTCGACTTTTCGATCGTCTCGAGGGCTCGCTGAGCCGCCTCGGGGTCCTGGCGGCCCGCCAAGCGGCCGCTGCCCGCCTGCAAGGCGACAACCGTCATGCTGTGAGCGACCACGTCGTGGAGCTCCCGGGCGATCCGGAGACGCTCCTCGCTCACCGCCCGGCGAGCCAGCTCCTCCCGGGCCGCGGCCAACTCCGCCGACCGCTGCTCGTGTTGGATCGCTGCCGTCCGCCATCTGCGAACGACATCGCCGAGAAACCATGCCGCTCCGATCAGGAGAGCGAAGAGGGCCAGCGAGCTGAAGTCGGGAAAGCTCGGCCCGACGAAGATCAGTATCAACATCACCAGCTCGACGACGACCAGCGCGAGCAACGATCGTTGCCGCTCTTCCGCCGCGGCCACGGTGTAGACCGCGATCAGGATCCCGGGCCCGAGCAGGTACACAGGCAGGTTCAACCCCAATGTGTAGATCACAGCCGTGATCAGCATCACCGCGAGGACTGCCAGCGGCCACAGCCTCCTGAAGGCGAGCGAACCCCCATGGACGATCAACAGGATCACCCCAAAAGCCGTCGGATCTTCGTTGCCGAGGACCTCGGCGTACAGATCCAACGCGGCGAGGGTGGCGATGACGGCCAGCGCCAAGTCGAGGAACGCCAAACGCCACCATTGCCACTGATTAGGTCGCAGAGCTGTGTCGGTCGCAGTCATGCGGTTCGCCCGAATCTATCGACCCAGCAGCTCCATTCGGAGGGTATCCAATTAGCGGAGAGGGAGGGATTTGAACCCTCGAGGAGGTTTAACACCCCCTACTCGCTTAGCAGGCGAGCGCCTTCGACCACTCGGCCACCTCTCCATGAGCGGCATCGGCCGCCATCTGTACGTTATCCGTTCTCGATTCCAGGGCTTAGTCGGGCGGAGGGGGTGGGATTCGAACCCACGAGACCCGGATCGGGCCCAACGGTTTTCAAGACCGTCTCCTTAGACCGCTCGGACACCCCTCCAGGCGACGCGCACGCGGCATCAGGGTACCGGAGGACCCTTCTCGTCATCGACGTACGTCGGTCCGACGTGTCGGCGTGAGCACCAGGCTCATCGGGTGTGCTCGACGCAGCCAGCTTGGCGGAGGGGGAGGGATTCGAACCCTCGAGGAGGCGTCAGCCCCCTACGGCATTTCGAGTGCCGCGCACTAGACCGGACTATGCGACCCCTCCAGGGGCGGCTTTGGCGGAGGGAGAGGGATTTGAACCCTCGAGGGAGCGTGAACCCCCAACGGCATTTCCAGTGCCGCGCACTAGACCGGACTATGCGATCCCTCCAGAGCTGCGTTGCCGGACCCGGCAGGCGGATAGAGGATAATCGACCCCCATGGCTGAGCCGGTGCCCTCCGATCGCTACGTCGACCCGATGCGGCGGGCCTTGGAAGCCGCAGCAGAGGCAGCGGGTCATGGTGACGTTCCGGTGGGGGCGGTTCTGCTCGACGAAACCGGGGTGGTGGTCGGAGTCGATCACAATCGGCGGGAAGAGCTGTCCGATCCCACGGCGCATGCCGAGATCCTGGTCATTTCGGCTCGGGCGAAGGAGATCGATGACTGGCGACTGACCGGACACACCCTCGTTGTGACCCTCGAGCCATGTCCCATGTGCGCCGGGGCGGCGGTGCTGGCACGACTCGATCGCATCGTGTATGGAGCGGCGGACCTCAAAACAGGCGCCGCCTGGTCTCTCTACAACATCCCTCAGGATCGCCGGCTAAACCACAGGATCGACCTGGTCGAAGGGGTCCTCGCCGACGAGTGTTCCGCCCTCCTCAGCGATTTCTTCGTCGATCGGCGCTGACTCAGGCCGGAACCGCCGATTCTGAGGAGACGAGCCATCGGTCCCAAAGCGCGTAGACCAGGGCGCCGATCCCGAGGACGACGGCAACGGCGGAGAACGCCGTTCGATAGTCGAAGCCATCGATCACCACGCCAACCGCTGGGGCGGAGGCAAGAAGGGCGATGTCAAAGATCGAGGTGAAGATCGACATCGCCGAGCCTCGCTCGGCGGTTCGGGCCCGACTCACCACCTGACTGGTGAGGATGGGGAACAAGGCACCGTGGGCCAGACCCGCGGCCATGGCGGCCGCCGCGATAACGGCGGCATTGCCGGCCACGGCCATGAGAAGGAGAGCAGTTCCGTATGCCAAGAGGGCGCCCGCGACCAGCGGACGTTGCGGAACCCGGTCGTAGTGCCTCCCGCCGACGATTCTCGTTGCGGCTGCGGTCACGCCGTATACCCCAAAGAAGAGGCCGGTAGAGCCGACGCCGCGGTCGTCGACGAAGGTCCGGGTAAAAGTGAACACTGTCTCCATGCCGATGCTGAAGGTGAGGGTCACCCACCACAGTGGGAGCAGGTTCGTCTGAGCCAGGGCGGCCCAAAACCCACGTCGGGGACGATGGCCCAGGACGGGTAGGACGGGCAGACGCCATACCAAGGACCATGAGGTGAGACTTGCCGCCGAAGCCAACACGAACATCGCCGGATACCCGAAAGCGTCGATGACGACGTCGCCGGCGATGCCGCCCAAGGCGATGGGAAACAGCCCGGACAGACCGAACAGCGCAAGACCCTGGGTTCGATGCTTGACCGGGATCGAGTCGGCCCCGTAGGTGAGCATGGTGGTGAACAGAGCGATCTGAAGCACCCTTTGCGTGAGGAAGAGCACCCACAGGAGCGGTCCCCAGACGGTGGTGAAAGCCAGAGCGAGAACGACTGCCGCATTCAGCAGCCCGGTGACGAGGAGAACGGTGCGACGGTGGGTCAGGTCGAGGATTCGGCCCAGGGCAGGCCGGAAGAGAAGGGCCAGGACCGCTCCGCCGGCATAGAGAACGCCGATGAGCGACTCGGTGATCCCGAGAGTCTCCAGGTAGCCCGGGAAATTGACCAGGAGGAAGAACGACATCTCCTGGAGCAGTGCGGCCGCGAAGACCTTGGCGAAATTGGGACCGAAACGGGCGGACACAGCCGATGGAAGGTAACAGCGCCGTCCCGTGTATTCGTAGGAATATGTGCTCGCCTACGCTTGTGATCGATCGTGATAGGCGGGGCGCTAGGGGTGCCCTGAACCCGAAATCCTCTCCATGCGGGGCTGAGTTCCCCGCCCGAGGGTCCACGTGACGCCGATCGATGGTGGACACGGGATGTTGACGGTCGGGTCCTGCGCGGCGGAGCACCACGAACCGGGTCAGATCCGGAAGGAAGCAGCTCTAAGTGGACCGCTCCGGGTGACGCAGGGCGGCCTGACCCGAGTCCACGCCCGCCATCCCCGGCGTCGCAAGGTCTCGACGGCGGGGGCACGATCTTCTCCGTTCTACGTTCTGCGTCGGACGTCCTACGACTTGTCGGCTTTGCGGAGCCGGACCCCGTAGACGAAGCCCAGCGGGCCCATGCGCCAAACCTGCTCGACGGTGAGGGCGTGACCCGAAAACAGAGTTTCGGGGGGTGGGAGGGAATCCAGCGAGCGGTGGAGATACCAGTATTCCCCGGGGGCGCCGGCGAAGAGTAGCCCCACAAGCGGGAGCAACAAGGCGGTGCCGATCCGGTGCAGGACGCGGAGCACAACGTTTCGGGGCCTCGCCAGGTCGACCACCACCGCCGACGAACCCGGTTTCAGCACCCTATGGATCTCGGCCAGCGTGTCATCAACCGAGCTCAGGTTTCGGAACACGAAGCCGCTGAAAACCGCGTCGAGAGATCCTTCTCTGAGTGGAAGCGATTCCCCGGCTCCGACCACACGGTCCGGGACCGGACTCAGTGCCAGCATCTCGATGACCGGATCGAGGCCCACTACGACCCTGCCCGTGAAATCCGTGGCCCCCGTGCCGCACCCCAGGTCGAGGACCCTTCCCGGCGCCAACATGTCGATTCCCGCTGCTCGCCACTTCTTCTCCTGGCCCAGGGAGAGGATGCGATTGATCAGGTCGTATCGGGCGGCGATCCGGGCAAAGATCGGGTCGGAGATGTCACTCACGGCTCGATGAGATCGAACCCGGTGTAGGGGCGAAGGGCTTCGGGGATCACCACCGACCCGTCGGCCTGCTGATGGTTCTCGAGCAGGGCCAGAATGGTGCGGCCCACCGCGCAGGCCGTCCCGTTCAGGGTGTGCACCACCTCATTCCCCGTATCTGTCCTCATCCTCACCTTGAGACGGCGGGCCTGGAAATCGGTGGTGTTGGAGCACGATGTGATCTCCCGATACGCCTGCTGACCCGGGAACCAGGCTTCGATGTCGTACTTCTTCGCCGCCGATGCACCGAGGTCTCCTGCCGCGACATTCACCACTCGATAAGGGATCTCCAACTCCCCTACCAACTTCTCCTCGACGCCGAGCAGATGGTCGTGCTCCGCCGGAGACTGGTCGGGAGTGGTGAACACGAACATCTCGACCTTGTCAAACTGATGCACCCGGAATATGCCGGCCGTGTCCTTCCCATAAGTCCCCGATTCCCGCCGGAAACAAGTCGAGAAACCTGCATATCGGAATGGAAGATCCACTTCATCCAGGATCTCATCGGCGTGATACGCGGCGAGAGGGACTTCGGCGGTTCCCACGAGGAACAACTCGTCACGAGGGATCTCGTAGACCTGTTCCCGCGCCTCGGGGAAGAACCCGGTGCCGACCAGGGCCTCCTCGCGCACCAGCACCGGCGGGACCATCGGCAAGAACCCCGCGGCCAGCAGTTGGTCCATGGCCCAGCGGACCAGCGAGAACTCGAGCATCGCTCCCTTGCCCTTGAGATAGGCGAATCGGCTGCCTGAAACCTTGGAGGCGCGGACGGTGTCGATGATCCCGAGCAGCTCGCCGAGGGTGGCGTGATCGGAGCCTTCAGTTGCACCCGCACCGATTCGCTTGATCTCCTTGCTGTCCTCTTCGCCGAACCCCTCGGCAGCATCGGGCGCCACCAGATTGGGAACTTCGAGGATGGCCCGGTCGAACTCCGACTCGAGCCGGTCGACCTCCCCAGCCGCGTTCTTCACCTGAGCGGCGAGGTCGGCTACCGCGGCTATTGCTGACTCCTTCGCCTTTCCCTCGAGAGCGGCGATCTCCCGTCCCGATTCCTTCTGTCTGGCCCGAAGCGCTTCGGCGTTCTGGCGGGCGGAGCGGAGGTCCGCCTCGAGGGTGATGACCGCGTCGAGATCGAGCTTCGAGCCTCGTCGCGCCAATGAATCTCTGATCGCGTCGGGGTCGTCTCGGATCAGTCGGGGATCGATCATGAGGCCGACGATGGTACCGACCGCCTCGAGCCGCCCCTACTCGTCGTTCACCTCGAAGAGCACGCTCACGTCGTTGTCTTCGAGGTCAACGTCGTTGGTGACCGCACTGAGGCTGGCCGCCACCTCATAGAGGGCGCCGGGAGTGACCGGGATCTCGAGGAAATGCACCGCCGTCTGCTCACCAGGCTCGAGCACCGGCACCATCTCCGAGAGCACCACCGGGTCTGACTCGCCGGTCAGGGTGAGCTCGATGGGCTCGGGCTCGCTGGCCACATTGCCGGCGTTGCCGACGACGACAGAGAAATTCAGTAGCTCGGTGGCCGGCACGATCGCCTGGTCGGAGGGATCGACGTTCCACAGTGGATCGGAAGTGATCGCAGACACCTGGAGACCGGGCCGCAGCGCGATCCCGCTGACCGGCGAGCGCGCCGCCTCGACGTAGGCCAGCGACAACGTGAAGAGCTCGCCCTCGGCCGGGAGCATGAGCACCTCGGGCAGAGGCGCGACCGGGTCGGGCACCTCTTCTCCCTCGAGTTCGCGCACCAGATCGGTATAGAGACGATCACCCGCTCTCAGCTCGGCCAGCGCGTTGGCGATGTTGTCGGTCACCACCGTGTCGGTGGGATCATCGGCGGCGGCAAGGATGCCCGACGTGAACCCGCTCACCCCTACGGTCCAGGCTTCCAATGCCCTGCGATATACGGCGTTTGCAGCCACGAGGTTCTCCGACGACGGGCCGGCCTCGACCAGCTCCAGCCCGGTTTCGAGGTCCTCACGCAGGCCGTCGGTGGCAGTGACCAACTCGGACCGCTCGATGCGGGAGAGACGGGAAATGACGACCCTCAGCGCGTCAGCCCCCATCGAGAGGTCGGTTGCGGTCTCCTGCATCGCATCGAGATACTGCAGTTCGGCTCGGGTGTTGTCCCCGGCACTGGTGACCACCACCGCGACTACCGCGGCGGCGGTGAAGACCGCGGGCCAGAGGAAGCGGCCGAGGGACCGTCGACGCGGCTTTGGTGGATCGAGAATCATGGTTGTTCGGCCACAGGCCGAAGCGAGAAGCGTATGCCTGCTCGAGGGGATACAAA
Source organism: Acidimicrobiia bacterium (assembly GCA_040510135.1). Lineage (GTDB taxonomy): Bacteria > Actinomycetota > Acidimicrobiia > Spongiisociales > ZC4RG35 > JARDZU01. The sequence goes on from JBEVJN010000039.1 coordinate 13,641, forward strand.
GGGTCGGTCCCCTGGAAATGATTGTGGGCGAGGGGGGACTTGAACCCCCACGATCTTGCGATCACAGGAACCTGAATCCTGCGCGTCTGCCAATTCCGCCACTCGCCCGGGATCGAGGCGAAATCGTACCGTTGCACCGGGGGTTCCGGTAGTCGGTAACACTGTCCCCGACCCACCGTAACCTCTCGTCGGTGAGCCTGGCACGAAGCCTGGAACGACGTCTCGAGCGCCTCCTGGAAGGCGCCACCGGGCGCGTGTTCTCCGGGCGGCTCCACCCTTCCGAGATGGCGGGGCGGATCGCCCGGGAGGCAGATCTGAGCCGATATCGTCACGAATCGGGGCCGGCCACCGCCAACAAGTACGTTCTCACGGTCAGCCCAGCCGATCTCGACGTGGATCCCACCACACTCGAGAGGAAGCTCGAGATGGCTCTCGCCGAGCACGCCGCAGGCGTGGGGCTCCTCTTCGAGGGCCCCCCGACAGTGAGGATCATCACATCGGATCAGATGGCGCCGGGGCAGTTCTCCTGCACACCGTCCGTAGAGCCCGGCCTACTCCCCCCTTGGGCCAGACTCTCCGGTTCGGGCGCCAGCATCGAGATCGGAGCGAACCGGGTGACTCTCGGAAGATCGGACGAGGCCGACATCGTGCTTCCCTACGACAACGTGTCACGGAAGCACGCCTTGATCTGGCGCTCCGAGGGCAAGGCCTGGATCCAGGATCTCGGATCCTCGAACGGGACCTCGGTCGACGGAGCGGGAGTAGGCGAACAACCGGTGCCGCTGCAAAATGGCTCGGTGTTGAGCCTGGCCGGGCACCGCTATCGGTTCATCGAGGGTTAGGGATGCCCGACATCATCCTGGCGTTGCTTCGGATCATCTTTCTGGGCCTCGTGTACCTGTTCGTCTGGCAGGTAGCCCGCGCTATTGGCGCACATCTAGGAATATCCCTACGACGGAAGCGTCGGGAGGGCACCAAAGTCGTGATGGTCAAGTCGGAAACACAACAAGGCACCGAGCTCGAAGTCGAGGATGTGACGGTGCTCGGGCGCTCGCCCGAGGCCGATGTCCTTCTCGACGACCCCTACGCTTCCGAGTTCCACATGCGGCTGGTGGCCCAAGACAACGGGATGGTGCTGCATGACCTGGGCAGCACGAACGGGACCTACATCAACGGGCGCCGGGTGACCGCGCCAACCACGCTGCGCCGCGGGGACACCATCCAGGTCGGTAAGACGGTGATGGAGGTCCGATGAGATACATCTGGGGCTCGGCCACCCACCAAGGCATGGTGCGACAGAACAACGAAGATTCCCTGTTCCCGGACAAGTCGGGTGAATCAGACGGGCAGGCCGTGCTCATGGTCGCCGACGGGATGGGCGGACATATCGCGGGCGAGGTTGCCTCCCGGCTCGCCATCAACGCCGCCGCATCGGCCGAGCTCGAGCCCGACGACAGAGTCGCTGCCGCCAACCGCGCCATCCGTGAAGAGGTCGCGCGTCAGCCCGATCTCGAGGGGATGGGGACCACCCTGACTCTGTTAGAACTCGAGCCCGGGGGAATTGCTCGAGTCGCGCACGTTGGTGACAGTCGCGCCTACCTGTATCGGGATGCGGAGCTGAGACAGCTGACCGAGGACCACACCGTTGCAGCCGAGTACGTGGCACTGGGCCACATCTCCGCGGAAGAGGTGGACGACCATCCGCAGAGCCACATGCTCACGCGCTGCCTCGGGCTCACCAGATTCGTGAATGTGGATCGCATCGACCTCGACCTCGCCCCTGGTGACCGGCTGCTGCTCTGCTCCGACGGCCTCAACTCGATGGTGCCGGCCGACGGCATCGCCAAGGCCCTGACCAACGGAACCGCTGACGAGGCGGCATGGAAGCTGGTGGAGGCCGCCAACAAGGCCGGAGGGCACGACAACATCAGCGTCATCGTCATCGACGTCGTCTCCTGATCCGATGACTCGCAACACCGAGGGCGCGTTGATCGTGGCGGCGTCCGTGCTGGCCGCCTTCGGCGTCACTCTGGTCAACTTCGCTCAGGAGCGGAGTGTCGACGCCCAGACCGCGCTGACCTTCCTCGTCTTCCTCATCGCCTTCGGCGGGCTCCATATGGCAGTGCGGGCATTTGCGCCCAGGGCCACTCCCCTACTGCTCGCTCCTGTCACCGCCCTCACCGCACTGGGGTTCTTCCAGATCTATCGCCTCGACTTCGCCGCCGGCACCGATCGGGCCAGCTTTCAGAGGTGGTGGATCTTGATCGCGGCCGGCCTGGCGTCACTGACGCTCTTGCTGTTCAGCCGGAGCTCCATATCCATCCTGCGCCGATACAGGAACATCACCTTGCTCATCTCACTGGTTCTGATCCTGCTCCCCAACCTCCCCACCGGGTGGGGCTTTCCGCTTCGCGGGTTGTCGGTGAATGGCTCACGGCTCTGGGTCCTCCTCGATGTGGGGTTCACGACCTTTCAGTTCCAGCCGGCGGAGCTGGCCAAGCTGGGGCTGGTCGCCTACGTCGCCGGGTATCTCGCCGATCACCAGAAGGCCCTACGCGAGGCGCGTCGACGCATCGGACCTATCGCCTTCCCTGAGCCCCGCCAATTGATCCCGCTCCTGATCACCTGGGGGGTCAGCGTGTTGATACTGATATCGCAACGCGACCTCGGCGCCTCGCTGCTCCTCTTCGTCGGCTTCGTCCTGTTGCTCTACGCCGCCACCGGGACCACCGGGTACCTTGTGGCCGGCGGCTTCCTCGGTTTGATCGCCGGCGTGGCTTCATACCTGGCCTTCGACCACGTGCAGCGACGAGTGATCGCCTGGATCGCCCCGTTCGAGCACTACGAGGACGAAGGCTTTCAGATCGCCCAGGGGCTCTTCGCCATGGGGACGGGGAGCCTCTCCGGGGCAGGACCGGGGTTGGGGAGACCTGACCTCATCCCCAACGCAGCGACTGATTTCATCTTCGCCGCGGTCGGTGAGGAGCTGGGTTTCGCGGGCACGGTGTCCGTTCTCGCCCTCTTCGCCCTCACCATCTCGGTGGGCCTCGGAATTGCGTTCCGCAGCCGCGATACCTTCCGCAAGCTGCTGGCCGCCGGGCTCACCTTCGTTCTGGCCGTGCAGACGATCTTGATCATCGGCGGCGTGGTTCGACTTGTCCCCCTCACCGGCATCACCCTCCCATTCATGTCATACGGCGGCTCTGCCCTGGTGGGGAACTTGATCCTGATCGCCCTCCTGCTCCGGATCAGTCACGAGGAGGCAACGTGAACGGGCCCGTCCGTCGTCTGTCTGTCGGGTTGTTCGGAGGATTTCTCGCCCTCCTCCTGGCCGTCACCTGGATCCAGGTCATCCACGCCGATGCGCTCAAAGCCGACCCGCGCAACTCCCGTCCGGCGTTGTCCGAACGCGGAAAGGAGCGTGGGCTCGTCGTGACCATCGATGGGACGGTGGTTGCGCAGTCGGTCCCGGATCCCGAAGACCCCCGCTCGTTCATCCGCCAGTATCCCGAGGGGCAGCCATTCGCTCACGTCGTCGGCTACAACTCCTTCCTCATCGGGTCCTCGGGGCTGGAAAACGCCTATGCCGACGAGCTCCGCTCCCGACGGGACCTGACCATCTCTGATCTCGTGTCGGTCATCCTGGGCAGGGACCTGCGCCCCGAGAGTCTCGAGCTGACCATCAACGCCGACCTGCAGCGGGCCGCCTTCGAGGGCCTGGGCGGGCTCAAGGGCGGGGTGGTGGCCATCGACCCCAGGACCGGAGCGGTGCTGGCTTCCGTCTCCTCGCCGTCCTACGACCCGGAATCCCTGCTGGGCGGAGACGCAGCTGAGGTCTGGGAAAGCCTGTTGGCCGATCCCGACGGTCCGCTCCTCGACCGTGCCACCAGGGAGATCTACCCACCCGGCTCGACATTCAAGACCGTGGTGACCGCGGCCGCCCTCGACACGGGAACGGCAGTGCCCGAGACGGAGTTTCCCGACCCTGAAGAGTTCCAGTTGCCGGGCTCGTCGGCGACGATCTCGAACGCGGGCGGGGGCGTCTGCAACAACGGCCGGTCGATCACCTTGCTTCAGGCGTTCATCGTCTCTTGCAACACGACCTTTGCGGACCTCTCCATCCAGGTGGGCGCCGAGGACATCGGGATCACGGCCGAGGCGCTGGGCTTCAACGTCGAGATCCCCTTCCCGTGGACGGTTCCCGAAGCGATCTACCCGGTCGAACTGCTCGCGGCAGACCCGGCTGCCTTGGCCCAGAGCGGCATCGGGGAACGAGATGTGCGCGCGGCACCGTTGCATATGGCGATGGTGGCGGCGGCGGCCGCCAACGACGGCACCACCCTCACCCCATATCTGGTGAATCGCATCTTCGACGCAGACGGAAACACCGTGGAGACATACGAACCGAGCCCCATGGGCCAGGCCATGGACCCGGCCACCGCATCGGTCCTGACCGAGATGATGGTGCGCGCCGTCAGCGAGGGCACGGGTCAGGCGGCCGCGATCCCCGGTATCAGCGTCGCCGGCAAAACCGGAACCTCTATGGGGGTCGACGGGTTGCCCAACCCGTGGTTCATCGGGTTCGCCCCCGCCGAGGACCCGACGATCGCGATAGCCGTCTTCTTCGAGGGGAGCCCGGAACTGGGGGAATCCGCTACCGGCGGCGGTGTCGCCGCTCCTCTCGCCGGCGATCTCATCGAGTTGTGGCTGGAGGGATCCCCATGAGTTGGGACGAGACCATTCCTACAATCCGCCCGGCTTCCATGGATGCCCAAACCGCACTGACCGATCGTTATCAAATCACGTCCCACCTGGCCCGGGGCGGAATGGCGGACGTGTACGAGGGCAGGGACAACCTGCTCAATCGCAGGGTGGCGATCAAGGTCCTTCATTCCCAATACTCCGCCGACGAGGCGTTCGTGAAGCGGTTCCGACGAGAGGCGCAGGCCGCGGCCAATCTCAGCCATCCCAACATCGTCGGGATCTACGACTGGGGACAGGCGCAAAACACCTATTTCATCGTCATGGAGCTGGTCGACGGTCGCTCCCTGCGCGACGTCCTCAAGTCGGAGGGGGCACTGCTACCCCGTCGGGCCACCGAGATCACCGCCGAAGTCGCCGCGGCGCTGTCGGTAGCCCACCAGGCAGGACTCGTTCATCGGGACGTGAAGCCCGGCAACATCCTCCTCGCCAAGGACGGCACCGTGAAGGTGACCGACTTCGGCATCGCTCGCGCCTGGGACGACAGCCAGGAGCTGACCCGGACCGGTGCCGTCATCGGGACCGCCACCTACTTCAGCCCCGAACAAGCCCAGGGGGCAGCGGCCGACGCCCGGAGCGATGTCTATTCACTCGGCGTGGTGCTCTATGAGATGCTCACCGGGAGACCCCCCTACACCGGTGACAGCCCGATGTCGGTTGCCTTCCAGCACGTTTCCACCGAAGCCCCTCTTCCGAGCTCGCTCAACTCCGATGTATCGCCGTCACTGGACGCGGTCGTGGCCAAGGCGATGCGAAAGGACCCGGTGGCCCGGTACCAGACTGCCGATGAGATGAGGGCCGACCTCCTGTCGGTGCTCAAGGGAGAAGAGGTCGGCATGCCGCCTCTCGTGCTGCCGGTGGCGGTACCGGCCAACGGTGACGGCGCGACGCGGGTGATGTCGACCACCCCGGTGCCTCCGGCCACCGCCCCGCCCGACGAGATGTACCGGGAGATCGAGGAGGAGCCCTCCTCACAGCTGCCGTTCATCCTGACCGCGTTTGGCCTGCTGCTCGCCCTGGGAGGGCTGATCTTCCTCCTTTTCCAGCTGGCCGGCGGGGGTGAGGAGGAGCCCGAACTCATCACCGTTCCCAACGTTGTCGACCTCCTTCAGGACGATGCTTTGCGCCGTCTCCAGGAAGAGGGCCTCATCGGTGTCGTCCAATTCGAATCCCACGAGACTGTGGAGGTCGGAACTGTCATCCGCACACAGCCCCCTGCCGGCGCCGAGGTGGAGCCAGATTCGACGATCCAGGTCTTCGTCTCCTCCGGGCCTGAGGAGATCGCGGTGCCACCGGTTGTTGGTCAGACCCAGGCCGACGCCGAACGGCTCATCACCGAGGCGGGTCTCACCGTGGGACAGATCACCGAACGCGCTGATGCCACTTTCGCCGAGGGGATCGTGATCGAGCAGGACCCGCCGCAAGGAGTGAGGGTAGGTGTGGATGCCCCGGTCAACCTGGTCGTGTCCACAGGACCGGAGACGGTCATCGTGCCCGGGCTGATCAACCTCAGCGAGCGGGATGCCACCGCCCAACTCCAGGCCCTCGGGTTACTGGTGCGGGTCCAGGATGAATACTCCGACACGATTGCTCAGGACCTGGTGATTCGCTCCGACCCTTTGGCAGACACCGAAGTCCAACTCGGTGACACCGTTCTCATCGTCGTCTCGCTGGGCCCGGCGCCAGTAGAGGTGCCTGACCTGGTTGGAGTGGAGCAGAACGAGGCCGAGGACACCCTCGTCGGTCTCGGGTTAGGGATGGTTGTCGAGATCCAGCCGGTGGCCGATGCGGCCCAGGACGGGATCGTGATCGACCAGAACCCGAATGCGGGTGAGATGCTCCTCCCCGGCGACCAGGTCAACGTGATGGTTGGTCAATTCACGCCGCCCCCCACGACCACGACCACGACAACTACGACGACCACGACTACGACGGTGCCGACCACCGCTCCTTAGTCAGCGGTAGTTGGTGGTCATCAGGAAGCCGGCCGCTATGGCCACCAAGCCGGCGATCAGGATCGTCTGGTCCCATTCGAAGACGAACCTGAGTATGACCAGCACGACGCCAACCACCATCAGTCCGGCCATCAGGGCCACGTACCAGGTCGGGCTGGGATCCTTGGCCTTGACCGCGGCTTGGGCGGCGCTGGCCGACACAGGTCTGTTCTTGGGCTTGCGACGCTTCGACTCCGGCACGAGCAGCGAGATTAGTCAATATCGAAAGTCGATAACGCCGAGTTACATCCATGTAGTTCTCCACATCCTGTGGACAGGCCTCTGGAAAACTACACCGCTGTGATTCATTCCGGCCGCCAGACCGGAACCATGTCCTCCCGGCAATGACGCGGCGGATTGTCCTCGCCGACATTCACCGCGGTCATGGTCAGCTCCGCCCCACAGACCGTGCATCGATAGTCCTGATCGACGGCAACCACGTCCTGAGGGTCGACCTCGGGTGGCGGCGTCGAGAGCATGCGGATGATGGCGATCGAGATCCGCCAGATGATGTACCCGAACCCAACCGCCAGGAGGACGTCCAGGACCGTGTTGCCGGTCACACCCGCTCGATGATCAGGGCGTTGGCCATTCCTCCGCCCTCGCACATGGTCTGCAGCCCGTAGCGGCCGCCGGTTCGCTCCAGTTCCCAAACCAGCGTCGTCAGGAGGCGGGCTCCGCTGGCACCCAGCGGGTGACCCAACGCAATGGCGCCTCCGTTCACGTTGGTGCGGTCCCATAGCGCCATCGGATCGGAGCCACCGTGTTCCATCCGCCAGGCCACCGTCACTGCGGCGAATGCCTCATTCACCTCGAAGAGGTCGATCTCGTCGATGCCGAGCCCGGCCCGCTTCAAGACCTTCTCGGTGGCCGGGATGGGCCCGGTCAGCATCGTCACCGGATCGACTCCCGCCATGGCAAATGCCACAAACCGGGCTTTCGGTGTCAGACCAAGCGCCCCGGCCTTCTCCTCCGACATGACCAGCACCGCCGCAGCACCATCCGAGATCTGCGAGGAGTTGCCGGCGGTGATGACCCCGTCGGTCTTGAACGCAGGTTGCAAGGCGGCCAACTTCTCGAGTGAGGTGTCTTCCCGGATGCCCTCGTCCCTGGTGATTGTTCGCACTCTTCCGTCATCGCCGGTGACACCGACCGGGACGATCTGCTCCTCGAACCGGCCCTCGGCGGTGGCCCGGGACGCCCTTCGATGAGACTCGAGAGAAAGCTCGTCCAGTTCCTGCCGGGAGATACCCCACTTCTCTGCGATCATCTCGGCGGACAAGCCCTGGGGCACCAGACCCTGTGAGTACCGCTCCAACATTCGAGCTCCGAATGGAAGACCGGGGCCTTGGTGCGCGGTGATTCCCATCGGCACCCGGGTCATGTTCTCCACTCCGGCCGCGACTACTACATCCTGAGCGCCCGCCATGATCGCCTGGGCGGCGAAGTGAGCCGACTGCTGGGAGGAGCCACACTGGCGATCGATGGTGACCCCGGGCACCTCTTCGGGGTACCCCGCGGCCAATGCCGCGTTGCGGCCGACGTTGTAGGCCTGTTCCCCGGTCTGACTGACGGTTCCCATGATCACATCGTCGATCAGCGCCGGGTCGATCCCGGTTCGCTCGACCAACGCCTCGAGCGGCCGGGAGGCGAGATCCACCGGGTGATAGTCCTTGAAGACGCCATTGCGGCGGCCGACGGGGGTCCGCACCGCGTCGACGATCACGGCATTGGGCATGTCGCTCCAGTCATCCGACGGTGGAGACGATGGGACTCGAACCCACGACCCCCGGCTTGCAAAGCCGGTGCTCTTCCAACTGAGCTACGTCCCCAATAGAGCTCGAGTCTATGACCTGGGTCTGACCTAATCATGGGTCCGTGACTTTGGGCAAGGCGTAGATCACGTCAAAAGAGGAGGTCGGACGCAAGAGCGCCCGGCCTCCTCCATGCATGCCGCATCGGCAGTGGCTCACCTCTCGTTGCAGGCCTAGTTCGCGCCGACGAGGAAGCTCTCCCAGTTCCTCATCCGGACGGCCTCCGGGCTGAAAGCCTCCCTCTGGTACAGCCCACTGGTGTTCGCGATCCGGACGGCCTCCGGGCTGAAAGCCTCCTTGACGTACAGCCCGGCGGTGTTTCTGACCCGCACGGCCTCGGGACTGAACTCTTCGGCTGGTTCCACGCCGGGGGCGGGGGCGTCCGCTGATTGCATCTGCCAGATTCCGAGTCCGGCCACAAGTAGCAGGGCCAGAGTCGTCAATCCCGCAGTTGCCATCCGTCGTCCCCGGATCGGGGCTCGTTCGTCCACAATCGTCGCCATCAGAGGCTCCTTTCCCTTGTGGGCCCTCCCTCGTGGACGGGCCACGCTCTGATGGCGAACGTATGGATATCGGAGCCTGACTACATCGTGGGATCTACGTAGCCAGGTACGGATCTTGTGCGATGAGAATCGACTACGTGTCCTCTACGTGGAGACCGGTATCGAGGACCCAGCGGGCCACCTGGCTGCGCGAGGTGAAGCCGAGCTTCATGAGGATGTTCTCCACATGGGTCTCGGCTGTGCGCTCGGCCACGAACAGGCTCTCACCGATTTGACGGTTGGTCATGCCCTCGGCCACCAGAGCCGCTACTTCTCGCTCCCGGGGCGTGAGAACAGACCCTTTCAGCCCCTCCGCACGCCTTTTTCCATCCGGCGTCCTGCGCCGAGGCCTGGTGCCCAGCTGTGCCAAACCGATCTGGATCCGCTCGGCGAGCACAGGCATGCCTACCTCGTCGGAAAGTTTCGACGCAGCAACCAGGAACTCGGTGGCCTTGTCACGATCATCTGGACCGTTGCGTGCGGCGAGCAGGGTCCCGTAGGAATGATAGGTATGAGCAATCCACGGCCGTGACTGCATCTGAATGGAAATAGCGAGTGCGACCTCGAAGTATGCAGCCGCTTCCTCGTGGCGACCGAGCTGGGCAGCCAGCCTTCCGAGGGTGAGTGCTACCGGTCCGCTGCTCACCTCGGATGCGGCCAAAGCAACCAAGTCCACGTAGGGACGTAACAGCTCGTAGAGGACCAGAGCACGGTCGTCGTCTTCCAGGATCGATGCCGCCTCTGAAAGGAGGATCATCGTGAATAGCCATTCATTGTCCTTTGGGAAGATTGCGAAGTCATTCTCGGCCAGCTGACCGAAGAGGACTCGTGCCTCCTCCCACCTTCCGATTTCGAGCAAGAGCACCAGCAGGATGGAACGGAAGGATCGATACCCGGGATGAGTGACCAGCGCGCGCCTTGTATCACCTTCGAGCTCGTCGAGCCGCCCTTGCTCTCGCCTCAGGATGAACAGAGCGAAGAGCCGGGAAGCTTCGGCATCCCACGCCTGGGCGCGACGCCCATGGTCCATGGTCTCCTCTATCAGCTTCTCGGCGTCTTCGAATCGTCCATCGCTCATCGCCAGAATGGTTTCGATGACCCCGGCGTACCAGAGCTGAGAAGGCTGTCCTAGCTCGTGCGCCACACGAGACGTGAATTCCTGCTGAGCCCGTGCCTCCCAGATCAGGCCTCGGGTCATGGATCCGATGACACGCACCCAACATGCATCCGACAAGCGCTCCAGGTCTTGCACCTGCTCGGCAAGCGAGTTGATCTCTTCGGCCATTAGGGTCTCTTGGTTCACCCCATCGGGGCCAAGGAGGCTCGCCGCCCATTGAGCGATGAGGGCGTAGAACAAGGTTTCAGGGTCGCCGATCCGACGCGCCATCTCGACAGCCTCTCGAGCTAGCGACACCCGGGGCTCCAGGGATGGCTGATCCCTCAGTGCTCCAGCCAGACGGCCGAGCAGCGTCGCCCTGAGCACGCTGTCGTCACGCCCAAGAGCCTCGAGAGCCTGCTTCAGCAGGGGGATAACGAGTCGGTCCGTTGCAGCCCGGTGCCATGGAAACCTGCCGGCGTAGCCCATGGCGGCCCGAGCCGACATCTCCGCCAGGTCGAGTCGAGTTGCGATCTCTGCAGCCTCGAGAAATGTCTCCTTAGCCGTCGGTGTGGCCCCGGATCGCGCCTGGGCCTCACCCAACCGGAGCAGCGCCTCACAGCGCTGCTTCTCGTCCGGGTAATCCTCCAGCACGCGCAACGCCAGGTTGAGTAGACGGACCGCCTCTTCGAAGGCGAGTTGGTCAGTGGCGCGCTTTCCGGCCGTCATCGAGTATTCGACGGCCTTCCGGACATCGCCTCCAGGGGCGGCCTCGAAGAAGTGGTAGGCGAGCTCTCCGATATGCGGTTCGGGGTTGGGGGCGTAGGTCGTCTCCAAAGCCTGACCTACTTCACGATGAAGACGTATTCGGTCAGCCGGCATCAGCTCTTCGTAGAGGGATTCACGGATAAGGGCGTGGGCGAATCGGAATCGGCCAGGCTCGTCTGGATGGTTATGGATCAATTTCGCCGCGACGGCGTCGTGTAGGTTCTCGAGGACTTCTCCAGCCTCATGCCCGGAGATGCGTTGGAGCATCTCGACGGAAAACTCGCGGCCGAGGACGGCTCCTATTGTGAGCATTTGGTGACACGATTCCGGCAGGCTTTCCAGGCGGCGACCGATGACATCCCGAACCCCGACGGGGATCGGAACCCGCCGATCTCCCACGTGCTCCCACAGACGATCCTCAGCCACCAGGAGTCGAACGACCTCTTCGATGAAGAGGGGATTGCCTTCGGTCTCACGTGTTATCGACCGGACGAGCTCCTCCGGGGGCACCTGGCCCTCCAAAGACGTGATGAATCGAGCCACATCTGGTTCGCTCAGCCCCATGAGATCGATTCGCGTCGTTGCCTGACTGCGGGACAACTCGGCGAGAACAGGTGCGAGCGGATGGTCCCTACTGACCTCGACATCCCGATAGGTTCCAAGCACCAGAACACTCCCATTCGCCAACTCCCCAGCGAGGAACTGGAGTAAAAGGAGCGAAGGGTCATCGGCCGCGTGCAGGTCCTCGAGGACGAATACCAGCATTCGATGCTGAGAAAGCCTCACGAGGAAGCCGGCGAGGGCGTCGAAAAGCTGAAATCGCGCCGCTTCGGGAGACAAAGAGGGGGGTTCTGGAAGATCGGGCAGATGGTCTCGGAGCTCGGGCAAAATCTGGGCAAGCACGCCGCCTTTCCCAGCTGCGGCTAGACGCAAGGTCTCGACGTCCACCTCAGTCAGCAGACCACGAAGCGACTGGGTCCAAGGCCAATACGCCGGGGCTCCACCTTGCTCCCAGCAGCGTCCCCACAGCACCAAGGCGTCCTGAGACTTCGCCTCCTGTGCGAACTCGTCTGCAAGGCGGGTCTTCCCGATCCCCGGCTCGCCCCCGATCAGGAAGAGACGTCCACGACCTGAAGATGCCTCGCCCAGTCCGGTCAAAAGAAGCGCGAGCTCTCGCTGTCGCCCGACAAATACACGACCTTGATCGCCTGCGACCACCTCGAAGCGAGGAGTGTCGCTGGTGGACATCCCGATGCCGCGCCTCCTGTCCCGCCGACAGACTACCGGTGCGGCTTGGTTCAGGTCGTCTCCGGAACGCCCTGCCGCGCCGACATGGTCGCCACCGGCGACCTGACCGTCAACGAGGTCACGAACACGGTGCAGACCCCGCTGCAGGCACAAGTGGTCGACGGGATGATCCTCATCACCGGGTCGAGCGAGATCCAATGCGCCGAGGTTCGATCGCGTGGCTGATGGTCGCGTTGGTGGCATGCGTTGCCCCGGAGGCGAGGCCCACCACAACCCCGCGTCCTGTCGCATCGGTGCCGCCGACCACAGTCACGACTGCGGCTGGGGACGGGAATCACCAGATCGTGGCTGAGCCCCACCCAGAGCTCCGCCAGGAACTTCTGGAGATGATGGTCGAGGACCAGGCGGTAGCGACCGGGATCGCGCCTCCCGGTGACGATCGCACCGCCAACGAGCTATTTGCGGCCTTGGACTCGGTTGACGCGGCCAATGCGGTGCGAATGGAGGAAATCCTCGAAGAGTACGGGTGGCCCCGTTGGTCACTCGTGGAGGAAGACGGCGCCGAGGCGGCGTGGGTCCTCGTCCAGCATGCAGACATGAATCTCGAATTGCAGAAGCGCGGTCTGTCCCTCCTCGAGGCTGCAGTGGCGGCAAACGATGCCAGTCCCAGCGACCTTGCCTACCTGATCGACAGGGTCCGCGTCGCCGAAGCCAAGCCACAGGTCTATGGCACCCAGGTTTCGGTCGGAGAAGACGGCACCGTCACGCCACGCACTCCCATCGAAGCTGAGGACGAAGTCGACACCCGTCGTGCGGCAGTCGGTCTGGGACCTCTCGAGAAGTACTACGCGGAATTCGAGGCTCCCGCCGACGACTAGATGACCCGAGTCGGGTCAGCTATTTCCACTTCGACTGTTTGCGGCATGCCGATACAATTCGACCTCCCTGACTACCAGTCGAGGGCCCATAGCTCAGCCCGGTTAGAGCGCATCCCTGATAAGGATGAGGTCCGTGGTTCAAGTCCACGTGGGCCCACCACCACAATCTCCAGGGCGCGACTGCCGATTTCGCCCTCACCATCTCCATTGATGTGCGGTGGTCGCCGAAACGGTCTGGTGGCTCGAGAATCAGGCGCCGAGTCGCAGCACCATCGAGATCTCGGTCAGGACGAGCAGTAACACCATCAGCCTGCCGGCGAATGCAGCCCGCTTGGCGTTCAACCCCGCGGTGGGGAAGTCGCCGACTTTCATCGCTGCCAGGGCCTTGACGGCGGATGGACGCAAGACGCTGAAAGCCAGAATCAAGGCGATCACCGCAACGGCAAGGCCGATCCCCACGAATGCCATCGAGAAGTCGTAGGCGTCATCAGACAGCACCAACCCGATACCGGATAGCAAGGTCAGAACGCCCGCCGGGATGAAATATCTCGAGGCAGCGTCGATCGCATTGGTGATCCAGTTGAGCGCGGTTTCGCCTCCAGCTTTGGCCATCCTCGGCCCAATGAACCCATTGAAGAAGCCGCCGCCCAGCCAGGCGACGGCGGAAAGGACGTGGATAACCAAGAAGGTCTCAGTCATTTCCACAAACCTACCTCCCGCCAGCGCGGGCTGCCGTCGAGCCGTCGTTGGGTAATCGGCAGACCACATCGAACACCTGTTCGACTACGATGGAGGGGTGAGCGAACTGCGGTGGAGTGCGCCATCCGAAGGCGGCTTGTTCGAGTTGAGTCGACGGGTCGCCGGGCGCGGCGAGTACCGCGGGCTCACCTTTCACGAGATCGAGGCCAAATCGATCCTCAACCGGGTCCCTGGCGACTACCTGCCCTTCGATTGGACGATCAACCCATATCGAGGATGCAGCCATGCCTGCGTCTATTGCTTCGCTCGGCCGACTCACGAGTACCTGGGATTCGACATCGCTGGTGACTTCGACAGCCAGATCGTGGTCAAGATCAATGCCGTCGAGCTGGCCCGGGCCGAGACCTCGCCGGGGCGCTGGTCGGGTGAGTCGATCGCCATGGGGACGAACACCGATCCCTATCAGCCGGCTGAGGGCAGGTACCGGCTCACTCGCGGAATCATCGAAGTCCTCACCGAGCGACACAACCCCTTCACCATCTTGACCAAATCGACGCTCGCCCTCCGTGATACGGACGTCTTTGCCGAGGCTGCCTCCCACAGCAAGGTGAGTGTCAGCTTCTCGATCGGGACTATCGATCCCGACGTCTGGCGCCAGACGGAGCCAGGCACACCTCACCCGCAACGACGCATCGAGGCGATCGCCCGTCTTCATCAGGCAGGGGTGCCCACCGGAGTCCTGGTGGCGCCATTGATCCCCGGCCTTTCCGACAAGCCCGACCAGGTCGCCGCGGTGGAGGCGGCGTGCCGTGAGGCCGGCGCGGGTTCGATCTCGGCCGTACGCCTCCACCTTCGGCCAGGTGTCAAGCAACACTTCATGGGATGGCTCGGCGAGCACCATCCCGAGCTCACCGCCGACTACGAGCGTCTCTACCGCGATCGCGCCTATCTCCCCCGTCATCCCCGAGGGCGAGCCCGGCCCAAGTCGACCGCCACGGACGCGCCGGCCCAACCTGCCCTGCCCTTCGGCTGAGCGAAGTCCGATTCCCTGCTACACAATGGCGATGACCACCCGCCGGTTGGACCTCGATGCAATCCGCGCCCGTTTTCCCGCGCTGAGTCGCCGGGAGCACGGACGTCCCGTGGCCTATCTCGACGGCCCCGGTGGCACCCAGGTGCCCAAATCGGTGATCGACGCCATGAATGCGGTCTTGATCGAGGGTGTGAGCAACCTCGGCGGTGGTTTCGGGGCCTCGCAACTCGCCGAGGAGACGACCCAGCTTGGCCGCCAGGCAATGGCCGATTTCTTCAACGCCGACCCGAGCGAGATCTCCTTCGGACAGAACATGACCAGCATCACGTTCGCCATGAGCCGGGCCCTGGCCCGCAGCTGGGGACCGGGCGATGCCATCGTGGTCACGAGTCTGGATCACGATGCCAATTTCACTCCGTGGCTGCGTTGCGCCGAGGACGTCGGAGCGGAGGTTCGCATCGCCCACTTCGACGTCGCCAGCGGCGAGCTCGACCCAGCAGTGGTGGCTGATCTGCTCGATGACCGCGTCCGCCTCGTCGCCACCTGTGTCGCCTCGAACGCGATCGGGACGCTCGTCGACGTGCATGAGATCACCGCCCTGGCCCACGAGGCAGGAGCCATGGTCTACCTGGATTCGGTCCATGCCGGTCCCCACCAGCTGGTCGATGTGCGAGCGATCGACTGTGACTTCCTGGTGGCTTCGGCCTACAAGTTCTTCGGGCCCCACACCGGAATCCTCTACGGCAAACTCGACCGGCTGGCCGAGCTCGAGTTCTACAAGGTTCGGCCCGCTCCTTCGGACCCGCCCGACAAGCTGGAGACCGGTACCCAGAGCTTCGAATCGATCGCCGGGGTCGCGGCTGCGGTGGATTATCTCGCCGGGCTCGGCACCGGCGACAGCCGCCGAGCGAGACTGGAGGACGGTTACGGATTGATCCGGGAACACGAGCGCGCCCTGTCGGCTCGGTTCATCGTCGGCGTGACCGGGATGGATCGGGTGATCATCCATGGTGTGCCCGACGCCGATGATCGGCGAGTGGCGACTTTCGCCCTGTCGGTAGAGGGACTGCCGGCGGGCGAGGCCGCAGGTCGTCTCAGCGACGGAGGCCTCTATGTCTGGTCCGGGCACTATTACGCCCTGAACGCCATGGAGCGTCTCGGCTTCCTCGAGGCTGGAGGTCTCCTTCGGGTCGGATTCGTCCACTACAACACCGAGGAGGAAGTCGATCGAGCCCTGGAGGCCCTCGCCGCGTTGTGATGCAAGGGTTCGCGGATGACGGCCAACCCCGGAGACGCCCGTACACTGCGCCGGTGAAGCGAATCTCTCCCATCATCATCCTCGGCGCGATCGCTGCGTTCCTCCTGATGCGCCGGCGCGATTCCGACGTGGTCATCCCCGACTCAGCCTGGAACCCAGTCGAACCCTCGTGAAGGTTGGCGTCCTCGCCAGCGGGGACACCGCAGTCAGGGCCGCTCACAGCCTGAGCGCTCATGACTCCGTCGAAGAGGTTGTCGTGGTCGGACCGGCACGCAGTCGAAACTTTCGTGTCGTTCCCGATGCCTCCGAGCTCGACCTTGTCATCGGGAGTGGTGATGCCGCTCCCGAGCGCGCCCGCAAGCTGGGTGTCCCATTGCTCTGGGACGGTGACAACCCAGCCGAAGGCGTAGTTGTCTGGGGCGCGTCTCCGGTGGGCCTGGCGCTGGCCCTCGGGACTCGTGAGCCCGATCCGAGGATCATCGCCGTCGCCCATCCCGACCTGGATGAGGGGTTTGATCACCAGGTGCGATTTCCCGACCCCGTCGGCCCGGCCAAGGTGGCTGACGCCACTTTCGGGGGAAGGCACGTGGCTCTGGCTCGCTCTCCCGACCGATTTGCCGCTTGCCTGGCGGTGGGCGCCGCTCGACAGGTCACCATTGTCGACGACGGTGCCTTCATGTCCGGGATCGCCCTCGCCGCCGCCATCGACGTCATCGCCGAGGAAACCTCCCCGGTATGGGAGTCGGCCTTGGTCTATCTCCAGGCCGTGGCCGCCATGGGTCTGGTCATGGCTGAAGACCGGTAGCTTCGGATCATGCTGACACTCGGGTCGGTGGTCTGGGGTGTGCGTGATGTGCCGGGAGCGATTCGGTTCTGGTGTGAGACGCTGAACTACGAGCCTCTCTCCGAACCGGAAGACGATTGGGCCATCCTGGTGCCCCGGGAAGGACCAGGTCACAGGATCTCGATCAAGCTCGTGACATCTGATCCATTGCCCCGTCAGCGACATCATCTCGACCTGTATGCCACCGACCAGAGTGCCGAGATCGAGCGCCTGATCGGGCTCGGGGCCCGAAGGGTGGAATGGACCTACGAGGAAGATGCCGACTACGTGGTACTCGCCGACCCGGATGGCAACCAATTCTGTGTCATCGATGCTTCCGAGGAGGGCTGAGCGGTTTTCCGGCCGTTAGGAATGCGGATCGAGGACCCGGGGGCTCTCCTCGGTCGGGATGTCGGCGTGATCGGGCGGAGGGGTCACCGCGCCGTTGCCCGGGCGGTAGTCGGTCGGCGGGTGGAGGATCTGTGACGGGGCGGGGGCAACAACAGGGTTGAGGGTCTCTTCGAGAACGACCACCTCGAGACCGCCCACCACGTCGGACACCAGGTTGTAGACGATGGCGCCGGCCACGGTGGCCCCGGTCATCGTCACCCACCAGACGACCGAGCCGAAGAGCATCACCCGGAAGAACTGCTCGACATTGGCGAATGGCTGTGCACCCTCATCGATCAGGGTGATCTCCACCATGAATTCGGTGAGGCGCTGGGGTAGCCCTGCCCGCTCGAGAACCGACCAAAAGATCACCCCGCCCAGAACGAGGGCAAGGGCAAGCACGGCCCAAACCACGGCCGACACTTTCAGCGCGGTCCAGGGGTCGATCTTTCGGATGATGCGTCTTACGCGACGAACAGTTGCCATAGGGCTCCTGAGGATTACCGGGGCAGTCTAAAGGAAGACTGCACTAGTCCCAACGACACGAACGAGGCGAGGGTTCCCTCACTCGACTTCGTCGGAGACGATGGCCAGCGCCGACAGCTCGTTGCCATCGCCGACATGGATGACCCGGACACCGGTCGAGTCCCGCTTCTGCCTGCTGATCTTGGCCACGGGCGTCCTGATCCCGATCCCAACGGAGGAGATCAGGAACACGTCGTCGTCTTTGGAGACCGCACGACCCCCCACCAGATTGCCCCGGATTCGGGTCAGCTTGAAGGCCTTGACGCCGATTCCGCCTCGGGTCTGACGACGGAACTCGCCGATGGCAGTCCTCTTGCCGTACCCGGCGGATGTCACCAACAGCACTTCGCCGCCATCGACGTTCGACACCGCGGCAACCACCTGGTCGCCGTCGCGGAGACGGATCCCGCGCACACCTTGGGTGCCACGGCCCATGCTGCGGAGATCGGCCTCTTTGAAGCGGATCCCCATCCCCTCCTTGGTGAAGATGAGCACGTCGTTCTCGCCGTTGGTGGTCCGCACCGATACCAACTCGTCACCATCGACCAGCTTGATCGCGACCAGTGTCTGGTTGCGCGACTCGTACTCCTTGAACTCGGTCTTCTTGGCGATGCCCTGCTTGGTCACCATCACCAGGTAGCGGCCCGTCTCGTAGTCCCTGGTGTCGATGATCGCCTGCACCCTCTCCTCGGGCTCGAGGGGCAAAACCGACTGGGCGAGGACGCCTTTGGCGATGCGGGACTGCCTCGGGATGCCATGCGCCTTGATGCGATGCACGAGGCCCTTGTTGGTGAAGAACAACAGATACGCGTGCGCCGTGGTGTGGACCAGGTGCTGGATGACGTCGGTCTCCTGGACCTCGGCAGCCTTGACCCCGCGCCCACCGCGCCCCTGGGTCTTGTAAGTGGAAGCGGGAACCGACTTGATGTAGCCCGCCGAGGAAACGGTCACGATCAGCTCGTCATCGGCGATTAGATCCTCGAGGGAGAGGTCGCCCTCGTCGGGGATGACCCGGCTCCTCCGGCTTTCACCGTATTTTTCCTTGATCTCAGAAAGTTCGTCCCGGATGATCGCCCAGCGCCGCTTGGGATCTGCCAGGATCGCCTCCAGCTCGGCGATGAGGTCGTGCAACTCGGCCAGCTCGGAGCGGAGCTTGTCCACTTCGAGGGCGGTGAGCCGGCGCAGCGGCATGTCGAGGACGGCGTTGGCCTGGATCTCGCTCAGCTCGAACCGATCGATCAGGTTGGTCCTGGCGGCGGCGGTGTCGGCCGAGCCTCGGATGATCTTGATCACCTCGTCGATGTTGTCGACTGCGATGATGAGGCCTTCGAGGATGTGGGCCCTGGCCTCCGCCTCCTGCAGACGGAAGCGCGTCCTCCGCTCGACAACTTCCATCTGGTGGTCGAGGTAGTAGCCGACCATCTCGGCGAGGTCGAGAGTGCGGGGCACGCCATCGACCAGGGACACCATGTTGTACCCGAACGAGTCCTGCAGCGGGGTATTCTTGAACAGCTGATTGAGCACGACCTGGGGCACAGCGCCGCTCTTCAGCTCGATGACGAGCCGGATCCCCACCCGGTCCGAGCTCTCGTTGCGGATGTCGGCGATGCCCTCGAGCCGCTTGTTTTCGACCAGCTCCCTGATCTTGGCCTGGATCCGCTCAATGGAGACCTGATAAGGCAACTCGGTGGCGATGATGGCGGTGCGGCCCTTGCGAATCTCCTGGACGTCACAGACCGCTCGGATCTTGACCGAGCCCCGCCCGGTGGTGAGGGCGTCGCGTATGCCACCGGTTCCGACGATGAAGCCGCCAGTGGGAAAATCGGGCCCCTTCACGAACTGCAGCAGCTCCTCGGTGGTCGCGTCTGGATTGTCGATGACATGGGTGCAGGCATCGATGATCTCGTTGAGGTTGTGCGGTGGGATGTTGGTCGCCATGCCGACGGCGATCCCTTGGGAGCCGTTGACCAGCAGATTGGGGAACCGGGCGGGGAGCACCGTGGGCTGCTGCATCTCCCCCGAGTAGTTGTCCTCGAAGTTGACCGTGTCCTCCCTGATCCCCTCGAGGAGGTGGTTGGACAGCTTGGTGAGCCGGCACTCGGTGTACCTGGCGGCGCCTGGTGGGTCGTCGATGCTGCCGAAGTTTCCCTGCGGGTCGATGAGGAGGTGACGCATGGAGAAGTCCTGTCCCATCCGGACCAGGGCGTCGTAGATGGCCGTGTCGCCGTGAGGGTGGTAGTTCCCCATGACGTCACCGACGACCTTGGAGCACTTGCGGTGGGCCGAGGCCGCCGTGATGTTGTTCTCGAACATCGAGTAGATGATCCGTCGCTGCACCGGCTTGAGACCGTCGCGGACATCGGGTAGGGCCCGGGAGACGATGACCGACATGGCGTAGTCGACGAAGCTCTGCTCCATCTCGTCGGTGATCTCGACCTGGGGAACGCCCTCGGCTGGTGGGTGCTGCTGGGTCATGGCTCAGATATCCAGGAATCGGACGTCGTCGGCGTTCTGCTGGATGAAGGCCTTTCGCGATGCCACGTCGTCGCCCATCAACGTCACGAAGACCTCTTCGGCCCGTGCCGCATCCTCCATCTCCACCTGGAGCAGGGTGCGGGTGGCGGGATTCATCGTCGTCTCCCACAGTTCTTGGGCATTCATCTCGGCCAGGCCCTTGAACCGGGTCGGCTTCACCTTCGGATGTTCCTTCTTGAAGGCGTCGAGGCTGGCGTCGTCTTTCAGATAGTGGACCTGGGACCCGACTTTCACGCGATAGAGCGGTGGCTGGGCGATGTAGACATACCCGTACTCGATGAGCGGCTTCAGGTGGCGGAAGAGCAGCGTCAGGAGCAGGGTCCGGATGTGAGCGCCGTCGACGTCGGCATCGGCGAGGAGGACGATCTTGTGATAACGGGCCTTATCGATGTCGAAATCGTCTCCGATGCCGGTGCCCATGGCGGTGAAGATGTCCTGCACCTCGGTGTTTTGAAGGGCTTTGGCCAGCCGTGCCTTCTCCACGTTGAGGATCTTGCCGCGGATCGGGAGGATCGCCTGGGTGTTGGAGTCCCTGGCCGATTTGGCCGGCCCGGCGGCGGACTTGCCCTCGACGATGAACAGCTCTGACTCCCCCGGGTCTCGCGATGAGCAGTCGGCCAGCTTGTCGGGGAGCCCACCGGACTCCAGACCCGACTTCCGCCGGGTCAGTTCCCTGGCTTTGCGCGCCGCCTCTCTGGCCTTGGCCGCGCCGACGCACTTGTCGACGATGCGGCGGGCTTCCGGGGAGTACCGCTCGAGCCATTCGGGCAGCTTGCGGTTCAGTGTCTTCTCGACGTATGAGCGGATCTCGGTGTTGCCCAGCTTGGTCTTGGTCTGACCCTCGAACTGGGGCTCCTTCACCCGGACCGAGAGGACCGCGGTGAGGCCTTCACGGACGTCCTCGCCGGTCAGGTTCTCGTCCTTCTCCTTGAGCAGGCCCTTGGACCGGGCGAAATCGTTGATCGCCTTGGTTAGGGCCTTGCGAAAGCCTTCTTCATGGGTGCCACCCTCGTGGGTGTTGATGTTGTTGGCGAAGGAGAGAACTGATTCCGTATATGAGGTCGTCCATTGCATGGCCACCTCGAGTTCGGCGTCCTCGCCTACGTCGGAGATGTCGATGATGTGGGCGTGGAGCGGGTCACGCAGCGAGTTGAGGTGCTTGACGAAATCGACCAACCCCCCCTTGTAGTGGAAGACCTCGATGCGCTCCGGGTCGCTGCGACGGTCGGTGAAGGTGATCTGGAGGCCTCGATTGAGAAATGCCGTCTCGCGCAGCCGAGAGGCCACTGTGTCGTAGTCGAACTCGGTGGTCTCCTGGAAGGTCAGTGGGCTCGGCCAGAATCGGATGGTGGTCCCGGCCTTCTTGATCGGCTTCACCTTCTTGGGGTCGCGAGTCTTGGGTTGCCCTTCGTGGAACTCCTGGTAATAGACGTGGCCCCCGCGCCTGACCTCGGCTTCGAGCCGGCTGGAGAGGGCGTTTACCACCGAGAGCCCGACACCGTGCAGCCCGCCGGAGACCGTGTAAGCCCCCTGCTCGAACTTGCCACCGGCGTGAAGGGTGGTGAGGACCGTGGTCAGCGCCGAGCGCTTGGTCTTCGACATCTGCTCCACGGGGATGCCACGCCCGTCATCGACGACCTCGACTCCCCCATCGGCGAGGAGGGTGACTTCGATGCGGGTGGAGTATCCGGCCATGGCCTCGTCGACCGAGTTGTCCACGACCTCCCAGATGAGGTGATGCAGGCCTCTAGGGCCAGTGGATCCGATGTACATCCCCGGCCGTCTCTTGACGGCCTCGAGACCCTCGAGCACGGTGATGTCTTTGGCTTCGTAACTGTCGCGAGTGGCCGTCACGACCCTCCTTCTGGGACCTTGGGGTGTATCTGCTGGAGGACCTGGATCAGGAGCCGGGGACCCGGCTGCAGACGAGTTTCACATATGTCATTTTACAGGAAATACCTAATCAAAACGAATCAATCAAGGGGCACCCCGATCATCGGCTTGCCGGTGCACGAACCTCGATCTTCTCGATCACGCCCTCGCCGAGAGCACCGGACAAGGCGGCGACCAGATCGGCGCTCCCGTACCTGAGGAAGGCCACCATCGACGGGGCGCCGGCCTCCACCACGAGGGTCTTCTCCTGGATGAACAGAGGTCGGGAACGTCCCGACCAGGGCGTTCCGGCAAGCTCGTCCCAGGCGGCTGCGATACGGGCCATCGCCATCGGGTCGGACATCCCCATCCTGCGGAACATCTCCTCCAGGGATGCTCGGAACGGGGTGAGATCGCCGTCGTTCACCGCCGCACCCCATCGCCCACCCGCCACACCTCGCCCTCCACCGGCACGTCCTCGGGACGCGCCGAGCTGATCAAGGTCTGGGTGTCGACCGGCAGCGTCTTGGCCAGGGCGGCGGCGCGCTGTGGGTCGAGCTCCGAGAAGACATCGTCGAGCAGCAGGACAGGAGACTCGTCGATCATTTCGGTCACGGCCCGGTGGGCAGCGAGTTTGATCGCCAGCGCCATGGTCCGCTGCTCACCCTGGCTGCCGTGGGTCCGGGAATCGACGCCGTCGAGGGTGAGCACCGGTTCGTCGCGATGGGGGCCGACTGAGGTGAGCCGCCGGTCGAAATCGACATTTCGCGCCCTCTCGAGCGACTCGAGGATGGCGGAGGTGAAGTCGGCGGCGGCGCCGTCGAGCCCGTCGCGGGCACTCCAGGATGCGACGTATTCGATGGACGCCCTCTCCGGTCTCCCCGCGATATCGCCATAGGCCGTCTCCAGCTGTGGCGACAGCGTGTCAATCACCCTGGCCCGTCGTGCCATGACCCTGCCACCCGCCTGGGCGAGGCGGGCATCCCAAACCGAGAGAGTCGTCGTGTCGCGCTCGCCCGATTTGAGAAATGCGTTCCGCTGCCGCAACGCCCGATCGAACTCAGCCTGGTCGTGATGGGCGGCCGACCAGAGCTGCACCGCGACGGCGTCGAGCAGATCGCGGCGATAGGCCGGCCCCCGCTTTACGAGATCGAGGTCCTCGGGGAGAAACGCGATGACACGAAGCACACCGAGCAGATCGGCCGTCTTATGGAGTCGAGTCTTGTCCAGTTGGGTGCGACGTGGCCCGGACCTGGGT
This sequence comes from Acidimicrobiia bacterium, assembly GCA_040510135.1. Taxonomy (GTDB): domain Bacteria; phylum Actinomycetota; class Acidimicrobiia; order Spongiisociales; family ZC4RG35; genus JARDZU01. The sequence continues at coordinate 37,135 of JBEVJN010000039.1, forward strand.
AACTCGATCTCGACGAGCCGCTCCCGTGGCCCGCTGGAGACCCCGGCTCTGACCACGGCTGCGTCTTCCCCGTCGGCAATGAGGTCCGGGTCGGACACCGAGCGGAACGACCGCAGCGACGACAGATAGGCAATCGCTTCGAGGAGGTTCGTCTTCCCGGCGCCGTTGGGGCCGAGGAGGAGATTGACCCCGGGGTCAGGCTGCCACTCGAGTTCCTCATAGGAACGGAAATGGGTGAGCGAGACCCAGTCGACCTTCATTCAGACCCGGACGGGCATCAGCAGGTAGAGGAAGTCATCCTCGGCGCCGCTGTCGATCACGCTCGGTTTGAACGCGTCGATGACCCGGATCCGGATCGAATCTCCCGAGATCGCGGTGACCCCATCCTGTAGATATCTCGGGTTGAATGCGATCGATACCTCTTCCTCCGCGCCTTCGAACACGCCGGGGAGATGCTCGGTCTCACCACCGACGTCCTGACGGGTGACGGCCACCTCCACTCCGCCCTCCATGAGCTTGAGACGCACCGGAATGTGATCCTCTGCAACGAGAGTGACCCGACCCAGGGCCTCGAGCAGGGTGTCCTTCTCCAGCACCACCTGACTGGGATAGCTCTCAGGCAGTAACGATTGATACTTGGGGAAGTTTCCGTCGATCAGTCGCAATCTCAGCATCCCTTTGTCCGAGGTGAACACCGCTTCGCGGTCACGCAACTGGGCGGTCACCTTCGTCGACCCGATCGAACGGGGTAGCTCTCTCAAACCTCGAGCCGGCACCAAGCCCGTGCCCTCCAGACCCACTCCCCGGAGTTCTCGTTTGGCGAGCCGGTACGAGTCGGTAGCCACCATTCGCAGCCCCTCGTCGGAACTCTCGAAGAGGACCCCCGTCAAGATCGGGCGGGCACCGTCGCCGGATGCCGCGATCGTGACCTGGGAGATGGCCTCGGCCAGCTCCTCACCGTCGACCTCGACGCCATCGGCCACCACATCTTCCTGCACCGGGAAGTCGTCGACGGTCAGAGGTCGCAAGGTGAAGCGGGGGCCATTCCCCTGGATCTCGATGTCCGTGTCACTCACCCCGATGGTCACCGCCCCGGCAGGCATCTTCCGCACCGCTTCCGAGAGGAGCCGCCCGGGGATGACCGCCCTCCCCTCCTCCATGACTTCGACCTCAGCCGAAGTGCGCACGGTCACGTCGAGATCGGTCCCGGTGACCCGCAGCGTGGTGCCGGATACCTCACACAGCAATCCCTGCAAGACCGGCAAGGCGGTCCGGGCCCCCACAGCCCGGTTGGCTCGGGCGAGGACGTCGGCGAGATCGTCTCGCTGCGCTCGGATTCTCACAGGTGGAGGTCCCTTCTTCTGCTGCTATTGATTTTCATCTAAAGAGTATTAGTCGTAGTAGGGGGTTGTGGATTTGGGGATTAGGTGGATTCTCGCAGGTTCCGACGGGGGTTTCGCCTGTGTATCGGGATGGGGACGATCTGTGTGATAGTGGCCTGCCGTGGGGGATAACTCAGGCACGTGTGGATATTGCCCCACCTTTCCTCAGGTCCTGTGTTAGTTGAGTAACCCGGTCGAACACCGCCCGATCGGAGCGGAGGATTCGCTTCACCTTCTCGACCGAGTGGAGGACGGTGGTGTGGTCTCTCTTGAAGTGCTCCCCGATCTTGGGCAGGGAGAGATCGGTGAGTTCTCGGCACAGGTACATCGAGATCTGCCGGCAGAGTACGAGGGGCTGACGCCGGCTCGGGCTCAGCACGTCTTCGACAGTGAAGCCATACGCGGTGGCGGTTGCCCGGATGATCGTGTCCGGCCCCAGCGGGGCCAACTCCTCGTTGGTGACGATGTCCCGAAGCACCCGCTCCGCAGTCTCGAGGTCGATGTCCTGTCGATTTAGGGCCGACCATGCGGTGACTCTGGTCAACGCACCCTCCAACTCACGGATGTTGTCCGAGACCAGCACGGCGATGTGCTCGAGGACTTCGAGCGGCACCGGTCGCGGGGCGAACTCGGCGTTTCTCCGCAGGATGGCGAGACGGGTTTCCACGTCCGGGGGCTGAATGTCGGTGAGCAAACCCCACTCGAACCGGCTGCGCAGCCGGTCCTCGAGGGAGGAGAGATTGCGGGGATGGCGGTCGGAGCTGATGACCATCTGCTTGCCGGACTCATAGAGCGAGTTGAAGGTGTGGAAGAACTCCTCGAGTATCTGCTCCTTCCCTTCGAAGAATTGGACGTCGTCCAACAGAAGGATGTCGACTCCCCGGTAGCGGTGCTTGAAGTCATCAGGCCGCTTGCGTCGGATCGAATCGATGAAGTCGTTGAGGAAGTTCTCCGACGAGACGTATCGGACCACGAGATTGGGGTACATCTCGAGGGCCTGGTGCCCCACCGCATTGAGCAGGTGGGTCTTGCCCAGGCCGGCTCCGCCATAGATGAACAACGGGTTGTAGTGGGCCCCAGGCTGCTCGGCCACGGCCATGGCGGCCGCCCACGCGAAACGGTTCGACTGTCCCACGACGAAGCTCTCGAATCTGTAGCGAGAGATGAGATTGGTCGCCGGGACAGCCCCGTCTGTCACGGAAGCAACTCGATGGGCGGTGTCGGTGAGGGTCTCTTCGAGGGGCAAGGTCGGCTCGGCGCCTGGCTCGGACTCGACGACCTTGAACACTGGGCGGGTATTGATCCCGAATACATCGCGGTAGGCGGAATCGATCAACTCCCCGTGCTTGTCGCGCACCCAGCGCAAATGGAATTCGCTCGGTGCGACCAGCGTGGGGGTCTCACCGACGAAGTCCGGCTCGAGGCGCGATAACCAGGTGTCCCAGTTGCCTTTCGACACCCCTGCCCTCAACACATCCTGAAATTGGCCCCAGCCGCCCGGCGCCATCTGCTCTTGTACCAAGACCACTCCTCCTGCCGGAAAGGTTGTCCACAGATCCATCCACATCTGTGGAAAGGACTGTGGAACATCCACCGGGACAATCCATCAGCTCGTCACCGAGAGCGGTCCAACCCTCCTTGGAGGGCTGAGGAAGTCGATCACGCTCCCAAGGTCAAGGCAGGCGAGTATCGACCCTCGATCTCGACTCCGTCAAGAACGCGAGAATTGACGGTGTGGAAGAGTCTTGGTCGTTCTATCCACAGGGAAATGCCAGGTTAGATATGCTTTTTCCAGTCTCTTCCACGGGATCGAAGGGGTCAAAACCCCACCAAACGTTGATGGCATTCTTTTCGCGAGCTATCTGCTTTCTTCGCGCTCCAGCCGTTCTGTTGTCAAAGCCGGGCGCCGTAATCTTCCCGGCCGGACTTTGACATAGTTCGGCGAGGATTCGTAACCTGTCATGACTCACACTTCTACCCCCCTTTTTTTATCATGAAGAGGACTTATCAACCCAAGGTTCGAAGACGAAAGCGTCGTCACGGCTTCCGTCATCGCATGCAGACTCGGGCCGGGCGCGGCATCGTCAAGTCGCGTCGTCTCAAGGGCCGGAAGCGTCTCGCTGCCTGACTTCGAATCCCTTCGCTCCCGGAGAGAGTTTCAAAGGGTGTTGAAGGAGGGGACAAAACGCCGCTCCGGGGGCGTCGTGATGGTGAAATGTTCCGGTCAACCGGGAGTGTCGCGGGTCGGGCTCGTTGTCTCGAGGAGTGCCGGCGACGCGGTCACCCGGAACCGGATCAAGCGCCGTCTTCGACACTCTCTGCGCGCCGTGAAATTGAAACCAGGAACGGACTACGTGTTCATCGGCACCAGCCAGGTAGCAAACGCCCCGCATCCCCAGTTGATGGGGTGGCTGCAACGCGCGATCGAGCTCTCTGATGTCTGACCCCACCCTCCGCCCTCGTTATGTCGTAGTCGGGCTGATCCGGATTTACCAGAAATTGGTAAGTCCGAACCTCGGCACCAATTGTCGGTACCAGCCGACCTGCTCTCAGTACACCGCCGAGGCGATCGAGAGGTTCGGGGTGATTCGTGGCTCCTGGCTCGGGGCGAAGCGAATCGGGCGTTGCCATCCGCTCCGCCCCGGTGGCTACGACCCTGTGCCTGAAACCTGGAGAGCTCACTGATGGGAAACCTGTTCAATATCCTCATCGAAGGTCTCGGGTCGATCCTGGGCTTTTTCTATGACCTGCTCGACGGTCTGCCCAGCGAAGGGTGGGCCCTCGGTCTCTCCATCATCCTCCTCACCATCGTCGTCAATCTCCTGGTTTTCCCGCTGACCCTCAAGCAGACCCGGGCCACCAGGGCATTCACCGCGATTCAACCTGAGATAAAGCGGATCCAGAAGGAATACAAGGACGATCCCCAGGAGATGCAGAAGCGTCTCATGGAATTGCAGAAGTCGGCGGGTGCTACCCCGGGCGGATGCCTGCTCCCGCTGCTGGTTCAGATGCCCATCTGGTTCGCCCTATTCCGGCTCCTTCAGAACCCGAGTCAGTACATCGCTGCCGACTCGGCTCTCGGTCTGGCCCTGGCAGACGGGACCCCGAAGACCTTCCTGGGCATGGATCTGTTCACCAGCCCGGCCGAGGCGATTGGAGAGGGAGTCCTGGTCGCCCTCCCTTATCTGATCATGATCGTGTTGATGGTTGCAACCCAGTATGTGCAGCAATGGCATGCGACCTATGGGCAGGAACGACCTGCCGGCCAACCCGGAGCAGGGGCGCAGCAGGCGATAACGAAGATCATGCCCCTTTTCATCGGATTCATATCTTGGAACTTCCCTGCCGGGCTGATCATCTACTGGGCCACCGGAAACCTGTTCCGACTCGGTCAGCAGGCACTGATCTTCAAAATGGACGGACGCCCCACGCCAGTAGCCCGGATCACCGAGGAGCCCAAGGAGCCGAAGGAGCCCAAGGAGCCCAAGGAGCCCAAGGAGCTCCCTGCCGCCGAAGGTGCTGCGGCGGCCGAGGCGGCCGAGGCGAAGAAGCCCCAACAGGGCGCCGCAGACAAGCGCCGACGGCGCAGGAGGAGGTGACGTGAGTTACGTCGAGATCGAGGTCCGCGCCAAGACTGTCGACCTGGCAGTGGAGGCGGCGATGCAAGAGCTCGGTGTCACCGACCGCGATCAGCTTGCGGTCGAAGTGATTCAGCAGCCAGAGAAGGGCTTTTTGGGCATGGGCGGTCAGGACGCCGTGGTCAGGGTCAAGCGTCGGAAGAGCCGGCGTCGTCGCAATGAACGGAAACGGGAGAACAGGGGACAAGGCCAGGATCGTGGTTCCAAGCAAAAAGCACCGGTTTCGGCTAAGAATGGTGGTGGCAACCAGCGAGGTCAGCAAGGCCAAAGTCAGAGCAAGGGTCGTCATATGAGCCAACAGGGAGAAAATCGGGAGCCCAAAGTCGACGATCGTCCCGACATCTCGATCGAAGAGCAGGCCCGAATTGCCACCGAATTCCTCGAAGGTTTGGTCGATGCGTATGGCCTCGAAGGCACTGTCACCACCAAGATCGACGACGATGTCATCGTGGCCGACGTCGACGGGGAGCAGACCGAGGCGCTGGTTGGGGTTCGCGGCTCGGTCCGATCCGCGATCCACGAGTTGACCCGCACCGTGATGCAGCGGTACGGGCATGACACCGCCCGTCTTCGGCTGGATATTGCCGGTTACGCCGAGAGACGTCGGCAGGCGCTCACCATCTACGCCGAGCGGCTGATCGACCAACTCATGGTCGAAGGTGGCGAGGTCATGCTGGAGCCGATGAGCCCCGCTGACCGAAAAGTGATCCACGACGCCGCTGCGGCCCGCGAGGGAGTCAATTCTTACTCCGAGGGGGAATCCCCCCGTCGCTATGTCGTGCTCACCGCGACCGCACCCGTGGCCTCTGCCCGGGATGAGGAGGAGTAGTCCGACACCCGGATAATGGGCAGACGCAATGAGCAAATTACCCCGGTCCTCAGGACCGGGGTAATTTGTTTCACGTGGAACAATCCCATCTCCTCTGGGCCCGTTGCACGAAATGGGCCGGTCGGGAGTTGTCGCCCGGTCAGATCGCTGCGCTGGATCGGTATCGGGAATGGCTTCTCACCGAAGCCGTCGAAGCAGGTGGCATCGGCCCCAACGAGACGGCCCGTGTCGACAATCGCCATATCGGCGACTCGCTGCTCTTTGCCGGCGGGTTTCGAGATACTCCCCGTCTCATCCTCGATGTCGGCTCTGGGGTTGGGCTCCCCGGGATCCCGCTCAGCATCGTGATGCCGGACACCCGATTCGTCCTGCTCGATCGGTCGGGTAAGCGGGTCGATCTGATGAGACGGGTGACCAGATTGCTGGACCTGCCCAATGTCGAAGTAGTACATGGTGATATCTCCGACTGGCAGACCCTGGTCGACGGGATCGTGTCCCGGGCAAGTCTCTCTCCGGAGCAGGCTCTGGTCAGCTTCTCTCGCATTCTGGGGTCCGGTGGAACCGCGGTGGTGGGCGGTTCTTGGGCCGCGCCACCGGTGGTAGTCGGTTTCGATCTTCTCGAGGTACCGGGCACGGTCCTTGACCAAAAGGTTTGGCTTCTTATCATGCGTCCTCAGTGAGCGAGAAGCGCCCTCTGGTTGTCGCGTTGGCCAATCAAAAAGGTGGGGTCGGAAAGTCGACTACCGCTATCAATCTGGCTGCTGCTCTCGCGTTTCAAGGCCAACGGACACTTCTCATCGATCTCGACCCACAGGGCAACGCCACCAGTGGTTTGGGGGTCGACCGCTCGGCAATCAGCACCTCGATCTATGAGGTCCTGCTCAAGGAGGCCGAGGCCGACGACGCGGTGGAGCCCACCTCGGTGCGAGATCTGTTCATCATCCCGGCCACGATCGATCTCGCCGGAGCCGAGATCGAGCTGGTGTCACTGTTTTCACGTGAAACACGTCTTCGTTCGGCCATTGCCGATCTCGATCAAGGATTTGAAGCGATTCTGATCGATTGCCCGCCTTCTCTGGGTTTGCTCACCGTCAATGCTTTCACCGCCGCCGACGAGGTCCTCATCCCGATCCAATGCGAGTATTACGCATTGGAAGGTCTCAGTCAGTTGTTGCGCAACGTGCAATTGGTCACGGCAAACCTAAATGCAGACTTGAAGGTTGGAGGCGTCGTCCTGACGATGTACGACGGTCGAACCAAGTTGTCCAAGGACGTGGCGCAACAGGTTCGCGACCACTTCACCGACACCACCTATCGCACGGTGATTCCCCGTTCCGTGCGTCTCTCCGAGGCCCCTTCATACGGGGAGCCGATCGAGGCCTTCGATCCGATGAGCCGAGGCGCAATTGCCTATCGACAACTGGGCCGGGAGTTCATCGAACGCCACGGGCTGAACTAGGAGGATGAGATGACGGCAAGACGGACGGGCTTGGGCCGGGGTCTCGAGTCGCTGATTCCGATCGACCCGGCCACCGAATCCGGGGGGTTTCGACAGGTCCCGGTGGATCAGATCAGGGTCAACCCGGACCAACCCCGATCTCGATTCGATGACGAGTCCCTGGAGGAGATGGCCAACTCGATGAAGGAGGTGGGGATCCTCCAGCCGATAGTCGTTACTGGAGCCGACGACGGATACGTCTTGATCGCAGGGGAGCGACGCTGGCGCGCTGCGAAGCGGGCGGGGTTGAGTTTGATCCCGGCGGTGGTTCGTGAGGCGACCGGGCAACCGACCCTCGTCGAGGCTTTGATCGAAAACGTCCAGCGCCAGGACCTCACTCCCCTGGAAGAGGCGCACGCCTACCAGCAACTCCTGGAAAATTATGGAATGACGCAGGAACAGGTGGCGGGAAGGGTGGGCAAGTCGAGACCCACGATCTCGAACACGCTCCGTCTTCTCCAACTGCCCGCGGAGGTCCAGGCCATGGTCGATGGCGGCGAGCTTTCCGCCGGTCACGCCCGTGCCCTCGTTGGCATGGAGGATGCCGCTTACGCGACTCACCTGGCCGGGCGTGCCGTCGACGAGGGATGGAGCGTTCGCCAGATGGAAGACGCGGTGCGGATGCGCAAAGGTCAGCCGCGTAACAGCCCGACCGGTGTCCGCCAGCTTCGGCCGGTGGAGATCATCGAGCTCGAGAAGCGGCTCACCGATCACCTCGGGGCACCGGTCAAGATCAGCTATCGCAACGAGAAGGGCAAGGTCGAGATCAAATTCGGCTCACTGGGAGAGCTGGAACGGCTCTACCGGATGTTCAACGGCTAGCGGTCACCTCGACGGCGGCGTTGGCGAAGAACCGGGTCAAACCATCGACGACCGCGTACCCGACCTCCTCATCGAGCTTGCCCCGGGAGACGACCACTGCCGGGGCGCGGGTCTCCTTGAGTAGAGCGCCGGCTCGCCCCTCCACCTTGCCTCCCAGGCTCGAGGCCAGCGAGCGGGCGAGCAGTTCGCCCGCCTCAGACCGGCTGTGTTCGGAGGCGAAGTAGAAAACCGAGTCATCGCCATCGGGGCTCAGTTGGAAGGCGACGATCAGATCGGCCCCGAATACATTGGCCCGATGGGCCCTGAGCCGCTCGGGGACCGATCCGTCCTGGGATCGCGACAACACCGGGAGCCCGCCCAGCTCCTGCAGCCCCAGGGCAGCTGCAGACGCAGCCTCCCAGGTGACGGATGCCTCATGGGTGTCGCGGCATCCTGCGTCGAGATAGACGCGGGCCCCGGCAACGGTTGGCGGAAGGCGGCGGAGCCATTCTCGCTCACGCACCGACTGCCGGCCCTCCTTCATCTCTCCGCGTGTCACCAGGTGGACCTCTGTAACCACCTCAGGCCCGGCTTTTCCATCTTCTGCCAGGTTTCGATTGTGTTGGAACTCGATGACGGCTTCTTCGGTCTTCGGACCGAAGATCCCGTCGACCTTGCCGACATCGAAGCCAAGAGAGCTGAGACGAGACTGGATCTCGGACACGTCCTCACCCCGCATCATGGGTCGGCGGAGAAAGAGCATTCGGTCGCCGAGGCGATAGCCGGCCTCGTAGAGCGAGCGCCAGGTGTCGGGGCCGACGATGCCGTCTACGTTGAGGCCGCGGGCGCGCTGGAACTCCTGCACCGCCCCGCGGGTCCCCTCACCGAAGGTCGATGCGTTATCCGGACCGATGGCGTAGCCGAGGGCGTCGAGACGCTCCTGGATGTCCTTGACCGCTGCTCCCTCGTCACCGACGCGATAGAGACGCATGGCGTTTCACGTTATACGTGTGGGTTTCCGCGTTCGTGAAGGGGCGGATCAGAGAAACTCGGCGAGCTCTTGCAGGAGTCGGTGCTTGGGGGCGGCACCGACGATTCTCTTCTTCTCCACTCCATCCTGGAAGAGGATCAGAGTGGGAATGCTCATCACGTCGTGCTGGGCCGCCGGCACGGGGTTGTGGTCGACGTTGAGCTTGCCGATGGTGAGGCCGTCGTGCTCCTCGGCAATCTCTTCGAGCACCGGTGCAATCACCCGGCACGGACCGCACCACTCTGCCCAGAAATCGACGAGGATGGGCTTGTCGGCGCTGATCGCGTCGTTGAAGGTGCCGTCGTTGAGGGTGACGATGTTCTCGGCCATTGCTTTGGTCTCTCCTTGAGGTGTCAGAGTCTCATTCCAGGCCGGCCAGCCATCGCTCGGCGTCGATGGCTGCCATGCACCCGGTCCCTGCTGCAGTGACCGCCTGGCGATAGGTGTGGTCGGCGACGTCTCCGGCGGCAAACACTCCATCCACATCGGTGCGTGTGCTGCCGTCGGGCGACTTCACGATGTACCCATTCTCGTCCAGATCGAGTTCTTCAGCGAATAACTCCGTATTGGGCTTGTGCCCGATGGCCACGAACACCCCATTGGCGGGCATCTCCCGCGTCTCGCCCGTGACGGTGTCCTCGAGCGTCACCATCTCGACCGTCGTGTTCCCATGGATCTCGGTCAGCACCGTGTTCCACAACACCTCGATCTTCTCGTGATCGAGGACGCGTTGCGCCATGATCTTCGAAGCCCGGAACTCGTCCCGGCGGTGGACGATCGTGACCTTCGAGGCGAACTTGGTGAGGAACAGAGCCTCCTCCATGGCGGTGTCACCACCTCCGACGACAACCAGCTCTTGGTCCCTGAAGAAGAAACCGTCGCAGGTCGCACATGCCGACACCCCGCGTCCAGTCAACTCCTCCTCACCGGGGATGCCCAGCCATTTGGCACTGGCGCCGGTGGCGATGACGACGGCGTCGGCGGTGTACTCGTCAGCTCCGACATTGACCTGGAGTGGCCGGGAGTCGAAGTCGACCTTGGTGACGTCGACCTGCTGCAAGCGGGCGCCGAATCGCTCCGCCTGCTTCCGGAACTGATCCATCAGCTCCGGACCGAGGATGCCGTCGGGAAAGCCGGGGTAGTTCTCGACGTCGGTAGTGATCATCAACTGGCCACCGGCGGCAACCCCCTCGAATACCAGCGGGTCGAGGTCGGCGCGGGCGGCATAGAGGGCCGCGGTCAAACCGGCCGGCCCGGATCCGACGATGATCAACTTCTCGTGACTCATTTCCTTATCAGGTCCTCTTCAACCACAGGTACGTGCCTGCCCCGACGAAAACGAGACCCACAACCGCGAAAGCACCGGCGGTGGTGAGCGGTATCTCGAGGGCTCCGAATATCGCCAGAAACAGGAACAGCAACGCGGACAACCCAAGGGCGGCCGCCAAGATTCCCAGCCCGGTGAGCCGGATCCCCCTGGCCACGCGGTCGACGGTCAGCGAACGGACTTTGATCGTGATCTGCTCGAGGATCTCGGCAAACCTGGCGGCTAGTTCCTCCATTGGTGCCGAGATTAGTTACCCCGTGCTCCGTGTCGGCTAACCGACGTAGACGATCTCACAAGCGGGGAGCACGACGAAGGTGACGACGCGCTCTGCCTCGGGATCTCTTCGCATGACGAGGAGATAGGTCTGATCGAAGTCGATCTGATCGACGACGACGTGGTCATCCAGGCCGACCCGGGTGAGGCACTGTTCGAAATCGGGTTCGGCGCTCTCGGCGACGACACGATCGTTCTGCCTCGCCCGGGCCTCATCCGCGAGCTCCTCGAAGGGAAGCGAGAGGCTGTCCTCACCTGCCGTTGCGTCCGTTGTCGCCGTGGCGGCGGCTGTGGTTTCTGTCGCCATCTCAGGAGCGGACTCACCATCGTCGCTTCCCTGGGCGACGAAGGGGACCTCCTCGGTCGGGGCCTCGTCGAAGGCTTGCGCCCCCGCCGCAGTCGTGGTTGCGGCGGCTTCCCCCCCGCCACCCAGCACGCCGCTGTTGAGGACGCCGACCAGTCCGACGATGACGAACAAGCCGGCAGCAACGTAGGAGAGGCGCTGCCACCACGGCGTCGCCGACCGCTTCGCAGCTTGGCTGCGCAGCTCGGTCCACAGGTCGCGATGAAGTGTGGCCTTCTCCAGGTCGGTCATTTCGACAGCAGGCGCTGTGGCCAGCCAGGCAATGACCTCGGTCTGGGCGAGATACTCGTCTCGGCATTGGTGGCAGGTCTCGATGAGGGAGCGCGCCTCGGCTTCATCGCTGAGGGAGCCGTCAGCGAGGGCAGCGATCAGATCGAGGGGATGTTCATGCATTCGAATGTTTGGACGGTCTCATTGGTCGTTTTGGTTCCCCAGGTGCTTGGCGAGGAGACGCCGTCCCCGGAAGACCCGTGACTTCACGGTCCCGACGGGCACACCGAGGACCTCAGCCACCTCGGGGAGGGACATCCCTTCGAGATCGGAGAGAACCACCGCATTGCGGAAGTCCCCGGGCAGTTGGGCCAGGGCGGCCTCGATCTCGGGTCGGAGGGCAGCCGATGCCATCTCCTCCTCGGCTGTGGGGTCTGACGGATCCACATGGTCGGCCAAGGGCTCGGATGGCCTCCGCTGGGCGCGCCGGAGCTGGTCGTAACAGGTGTTCACCGCGATGCGGTAGATCCACGTCCCCACCGCCGACCGCCCCTGGAACTGGCCGGCCTTGCGGAACACCGTGAGGAACGTGTCCTGGGTGGCGTCGAGAGCCCCCTCCCGGTCTCCCAGGATGCGGAGACACACCGAGAACACGCGGTCCTGGTGCTGGCGCATGACTGCGTCGAATGCCTCCCGGTCTCCGGAGACGACCCGAGTCAGCAGCTCGGCTTCGTTGCCGGGGACCGTCACGGCGTGAATCGTACTTCTCCGATATCGGCGTAATAGGTTCCGTCAGGCTGCTGTGGAAAGTCGGTCATCCACAACAGCCAGTGCCCGCCCTCACGTCTCGGAAGCCGAAAAAGCGTGGTGCTCGACTCGGCGGTCGCAGTCAGAGCGCGCTCCCACCCTTCGATCTCATCAGGTGGCTCCTCGGCCCAGAAGAGGCTGAACTCCGTTCCGCTCGTGAGCCCCACGAGCTGCACGGCCGAAGGCGCTCCGCTCACCTGGAAGCGAAGCCCTACACCGGGCTTGACCAGCGACAACGGGTCCTGGTATCTCTCCGACCTCCAGGTGGTCGACGCGCTGCCGTCGAGCACGCTTGTGAGAGCCTCGTCGTTCTCGCCGCCTTCGCCGAATGGGTCGAAGGATCCGAAGTCGACGACGCTCACCGGCCCTAGCGTGACCGTTGTGCCGACACTGGTGCTGGTCGTGGTGGCTGGGTCGGCGCCCACGGTGGTCGTCGGGGAGATGGGAATGATCTGACCACCACCGACGAAAAGCCGTCCCAGTGCCACGAGACCCACAGCCAGCACCACCAGGCCCACGGCGACGTAGAGGAGGCGTCTAGACGTGGACAGTGGCTCGGGTTGCGCTGGTCGCAGGGTGGGGGAGGCGAGGAGCGCTTTCTCGAGGTCGGATGCGCTGAGACGGCCGGACTGGGCCGAGCGCAAGACACGGTCGATGGCTCGGGGAACGCCATCGATGCTCTCCGAGGGAGGGGGGCCGCCCGGCGCCGACCCGGTGAGGGCAGTCTCGAGGGCGGCCGCCAGTGCCCGAACATCGCCGTCCTGATCGGTGCGTCGTTCTCGACCGAATCCTCCCAATTTGGCGGGATGGGCCACCGACCAAGAAATCGCCGATAGATCGATCTGGCCGTGAATTCCCCCTGACTCGTGCAGTGCGGCGAGGGCTCCGGCTAATCCCGATGCGTTGGGGAGGAACTCCTCGAGGCCGACCGTTTGATCCGCAGCCAACCGGTCGGCGGCCGACGCCCCGCCCGTCCACTCACACACTGCATATGCACCACCTGCGACGTCCTCGACCGCGAAGACCCGGGAAAGGTGGGGATGCCCCGTCTTGGCGGCCCCGCCGACACTTGCCACGAACCGGTCCCTCCGTTCCTGACTCGACTCCGGCCCAAGAGAGCGGATGAGAACCGGACGCTCTAGCGATGTATCGGTGGCAAGCCATTCTTCGATGTCGTTGTCCCGCCCGAGTCGCATTTCGAGGCGGTAACGATCAGAGACTGGGGGTGGCATCTCTTATTGCCGGCCGACTTTGGCCGATTGGTTCCTGGACTTTGGGCCTGTCGCGTCGGGGGGACGACCCTCAGGGATCTTGGGTAGGCCTTCGACCTCGGCCAAACAGACGCCGGTCGGCCGGGGCTGCCGCTCCAAGGCGATGTCCGGTTTTGCCAGGCTCATGCGCTCCTTTGTCATGCGACATGCTCGTATCGCAGCAGATGAAGTTGCGTCTCTCTGTCCTGAAATCCTTCGCGCGCATACAGACGGCGGGCCCGGTCGTTTTCGGGGCGAACATTGAGCACCAGCGCCCGCGCCCCGCGTCTCGAGCCCCACATCGCGGCCGCCCGCACCAGCGAGCCACCGACTCCCTGGCCGGCGAACGATGGGACAACTGCGACCCGTTGCAGGAATGAGACGGTCATTTGTGATCCCACCAAGGCATATCCGGCGAGTTGATCGTCCACCCGGGCGACGAGGACTATGGCCCGTGGTGTGGCTCGCATCGCTTCGACAAGGCCCGCCTCGGTCATCCGCCAGAACCCGTCGAACGCGAGGTCGTCGATCGTCACCAGGGCCCCCCAATCAGGCGCTCTGGTCGGCTCGATGACGTGGTCGGGCGAGCGGATCTCTGCCCCCAGTGGCAATTCCATCACATCGAGCAGACGGAACAATGTGAATCCGGCCGAAGTCCACACCTTGGTCGCCGATGGGTACAGCGCGGGGGAGTAGACGACGCCGGATCCCTTCGGCCCGAGCAGCTCGGCAACTGCCCTCAAGAACTCATGGGAGCCGCGTTCCAGGCGAAGGGCTGGATCGGGGAAGACATCGTTCCACGGCCGTGCCTGCGCCTTGGCCCAACCCTTGCGAATGGTCACCGGGCCGGGCCAGACCCCGTCGAGATGCAGGCGGTCGGGCACCTGTGGGAGAGTACGGCATGGAAGTGGTGGTGGCCGCCAGCCCGATGGCAGCGCTGCATGACACCGGCCGAAGCCACCCGGAACGGCCCGAGCGATTGGGAGCAGTGTTCCGCGGCATCTCCGAGAGCGGGCTGAAGATGATCGAGATCGAAGCTCCACCGATCGAGCGCGCCGATCTCGCCCTGATTCACGACCCGGCCTATGTCGACGCCATCGAGAGATTTTGTCGGCTCGGTGGCGGGGCCCTCGACATGGACACGTTTGTCTCGAGCGACAGTTGGGCCGCTGCCACGACCGCGGTCGGCGGCGTCAAGGCCGTTGTCGAGGAGTTGGAGGGGCGGGCGAACGCCACTGGTTTTGCCCTCTGCCGCCCTCCCGGCCATCACGCCCTCCGCTCACAAGCAATGGGTTTCTGTGTGTTCAACAACGTCGCTGTCGTGGCGGCCTGGCTCCGATCGCGGGATCAACGGGTGGCGATCCTCGACTGGGATGTCCACCACGGGAACGGGACCCAGGACTTGATGATCGACGACCCGGGCACTCTCTATGTCTCCATCCATCAGGGGGACTTCTACCCGTTCGCTGGTCATCCCGATGACATCGAGGCTGGGGCTGCCGGCACCACAGTCAACATCCCGCTTCCGGCCGGCACCGCCGGAGACGTGTTCCGTGTGGCATGGGAGAAATTGGTCATCCCCGTCGTCTCCCAGTTCGGTCCGGATTGGGTTCTGGTCAGTGCCGGGTTCGACGGTCACACCGAGGACGCGCTGGCCGATCTCGATCTGCTCGATGCCGACTACGGGTGGATGGCTTCCCGATTGACCCGGGCCCACCCGGCCCATCGGACCGTGTTCGCTCTAGAAGGCGGATACGACCTCGACGGGCTCCGTCACTCGACCCGTTCCACGGTGCGGGGCATGGCGGGAGAGGAGCAGTTCGGCCCTCCTCTGTCATCGGCGCCCGGCGCCATTGCGTCCGTCGATATCGCCGGCGTCGCGGTGGGGCGGCATTGGAGTGTCTGAGAAGTCTTTTCAGTTCCCCTGTGACCCGCGCCGATAACCACAACCTGGGTCAATTGGGAAAGGAACATGGAAGTCAACATCGAGGATCTTCTCCGCCGGGCTGTCTCTTTGGGGGCAACGGATCTACATCTCAAAGTCGGCTCTCCACCCGTGGCTCGGGTCGGAGGTGACCTGGCGAGACTAGAAGGCTTCGAGGCACTCAAACCCGCTGATACCCAGGCATATGCGGAGGCTCTCTTCACCCCTGGCGGCGCACGGGATTTCAAGGCCACCGGCACCGCCGATTTCGCCTTCGGTCGACAAGACATCGGGCGCTTCCGGGTAACCGCCTTCCGTCAGCGCGGCTCGGTGTCGGTGGTGCTGCGTCGTGTCTTTCCGGGGACGATGTCTTTCGCTGATCTCGGGCTGCCCCGGGTCGTGGAGAAGCTGGCGGCCGAATCGTCCGGGCTCCTCCTCGTCACCGGAGCCTCCGGTTCGGGCAAGACCTCCACGATGGCGTCGATCCTGGACTGGATCAACAGCCACCGGGCCGTCTCGATCCTCACCATCGAGGACCCGATCGAGGTGCTTCATCCCGACAAGCGAAGCGTCGTCGAACAACGCGAGGTCGGCGTAGACACCCCGAGCGCGGCCGACGCGGTTCGTAGTGCCATGCGTCACGACAACGATGTCCTCATGATCTCCGAGATCGACGATGCCGAGACCGCCCGCGCCGCGATCGCAGCGGCAGAGACGGGGCACCTCGTGATCTCATCGATGCGGACGACCGATCCCGCCGACACCATCGATCGTATCGTGTCACTTTTCCCCGAGCCGCAGCAACGCGTGGTCCGCGGTCAGTTGGCAGCACAACTCCTGGCCATCATCAGCCAGCGCTTGCTCGAGAGCCACGACAAGGGCAAGTCATTGGCCTGTGAGGTTCTCACCAACAACGAGCGCGTCCAGGAGTGGATCATCGGTGGAGCGGAGGCCTCGACCCTGATCGACATCATGAAGGAGAGCGAGTTCTTCGGCATGCAGACGATGGACGCGGCACTGCTCCGTCTCGTGATCGAGAAATCGATCGAGCTCCCGGCGGCTGTTCCCTACGCCCGAAACGTCCACGAGCTGCGGGCCAAAGCCATGGCAGCCGGCATCCAGTTGTAGGCCCTGATAGCGCCAACCAGGTCGTTGCGGTCAGGGACGCACCGATAATCTCGCTTCGGTGATCCCGAAGCGGCTCGAATTCCTCGTCTCACCCGATCTTCCGC
This sequence comes from Acidimicrobiia bacterium, assembly GCA_040510135.1. Lineage (GTDB taxonomy): Bacteria > Actinomycetota > Acidimicrobiia > Spongiisociales > ZC4RG35 > JARDZU01. The sequence goes on from JBEVJN010000039.1 coordinate 53,700, forward strand.
CGGCGCAGTTGCATCGTCTCTTCGGCGCTGCCGGCCATCAGCTGTTCCTGGTCGGCGGGTCGGTTCGTGATGCCTTCCTCGAACGCCCGCTGGAGGATTTCGACTTCGCCACCGATGCCCGCCCCGAGCGGATCGCCGAGATCCTCGAATCCTGGGCGAACGTCGTCTACCGCGTTGGAGCCACCTTTGGCACGGTCGCGGCCCGCAAGGACGGGCACACCATCGAGGTCACTACCTTCAGAAACGAGATCTATCGCGACGACTCGCGCAAGCCCCAGGTGACGTTCTCCGACGACATCGAGACCGACCTCGCCCGGCGCGACTTCACCGTGAACTCCATCGCCCTGACTCTCATGGACATGGACCCAGTCGACCCCCACGGCGGATTGTCTGACCTCGCCGCCGGGGTGTTGAGGACGCCGCTCGATCCCGAAATCTCGTTCTCGGAGGATCCGCTGCGAATGCTTCGCCTGTTCCGGTTTGAGGGCACGCTTGGGTTCAAGGGTGAGGCCAAGACGGTTAAGGCGGTTGCCGAGATGGGGGAGCGGCTCGATATCGTGTCGTCGGAACGGATTCGAGACGAGCTCTCGAAACTCGTTGTCGCGCCGGCCGCGGGGAAGGCACTCGACCGCGTCGTGGCCTCCGGGTTGGCCGATCACTTCCTGCCCGAGCTGCCCGCGTTGGGCATGGAGCAAGACCCTCACCAACGTCACAAGGACGTGCTGGCCCACACCCTCGCCGTCGTTGACAAGACACGACCCGAGCTCGTGCTCCGCCTTGCAGCCCTGTTCCACGACATTGGAAAGCCCGATACTCGCCAGTTCGGCAAGGACGGCGTCTCGTTTCATCATCACGAGGTGGTCGGGGCCCGTCTGACCAGGCGACGACTGAAGGCGCTCCGCTACCCCGGTGATGTCGTCGATGACGTGTCCCGGCTCGTCTTTCTCCACCTCCGCCCGCACACACTCAAGATGGGCTGGACCGATTCGGCGGTTCGCCGTTATGTGCGCGATGCCGGCGAGCTTCTCCCCTTTCTCAACGAGCTGGTCAGGTGTGATGTGACCACCGCCAATCCGCGTCGGGCCCGAGCGGTGCAGAACCGCATCGACGAGCTGGAGGAGCGGATCGTCGAATTGAGTGCGAAGGAGGAGATCGCACGGCTACGCGCCCCCATCGATGGCAATCAGGTGATGAAGTACCTCGGGATTGGGCCGGGGCCGGAAATCGGTGACATCATGGGGCTGATGCTGGAGCGAAGGATCGACGATGGCCCCTACGGTGTGGGGGAGGCATACGCCATGGTCAGGGACTGGGCCATCACCCAGGGCATCCCGGATCCCGGGCCAGCGCCCGACGAGGAGGAATGACGTTGAAGGTCGTCCTCGCCTACTCCGGGGGCCTAGACACCTCGGTGATCCTGGCCTGGCTCCGCGAGGAGAGAGACGCGGAGGTCATCGCCTACACCGCTGACGTCGGTCAAGGCGCTGAGGCGGTCGAGGCGAAAGAAAAAGCCCTCGCCACTGGGGCCGTGGAGGCCGTGGTCGAGAACCTGACCCAACGATTTGTCGAAGGCGCCGTCTTCCCCGCACTTCGCGCCGCCGCGGTCTACGAGGGCCACTATCTGCTCGGCACATCGCTGGCCCGGCCAATCATCACGGAGGGACTGGTCCGAACTGCCCGCGCCTTCGGCGCCGACGCCATCTCCCACGGTGCGACGGGCAAGGGAAACGATCAGGTCCGCTTCGAGCTCTCGGTGGCGGCTTTGGCACCCGACCTCGCGGTCATCGCGCCGTGGCGGGAATGGGACCTCGACGGCCGCTCCGCTCTCATCGACTACGCGCGGCAACGCGGGATCCCGGTGCCGGTCACCCGGGAGGAGCCGTATTCCATGGACGCCAACCTCTTCCACATCTCCTACGAAGGTGGGATCCTCGAGGACCCTTGGGCAGCGCCACCGCCCAAGATGTTCCGGCTCACCGTCGACCCCACCGATGCCCCGGATACGCCGGAGGAGGTGGTCGTCGGGTTCGCTCAGGGCAGCCCGGTGTCCATCGATGGGCGCGAATTGGGCCCCGTCGAGCTGTTGACCGAGGCGAACGCCCTGGCCGGGCGGCATGGCGTGGGAAGGGTTGACCTCGTCGAGAACCGATTCGTCGGTATCAAGAGTCGCGGGGTCTACGAGACCCCGGGGGGGACCATCCTCCACCTCGCTCATCGCGCCGTCGAGTCGATCACTCTCGATCGCGAGGTTGTCCACATCCGGGACTCCCTAATTCCTCGGTACGCTCAGATCGTCTACAACGGCTTCTGGTTCAGCCCGGAGCGGACTGCACTGCAGCGCCTCATCGACGCCATCCAGGAGCCGGTCACCGGCGAGGTGCGCCTGGTGCTGTACAAGGGCGGCGCCACCGTGACGGGGCGGCGCTCACCCAACAGCCTCTACGACCCAGGATCCGCCACCTTCGAAGCCGACGACGTCTATCGCCAGGCCGACGCCGAAGGCTTCATCTCTCTAAATGCCCTGCGGATCCGGGGCTTTGGGGGCGGGGAGGTGGAATGAGCCTCTGGGGTGGCCGTTTCGAGTCGAGCCCGGGGGAGACATTGTGGGCCTACACCACGGATCCCTCCGACCGACGACTGTTGGCCGACGACGTCGCCGGCTCCATGGCCCATGTCCGCATGCTCGGGGAGACCGGGATCCTCGCCGATGTCGACGTGAAGACCCTTCTCGGTGGGCTGGAGACCATCCAGTCCGAGGCCGCCAGTGGGGCGTTCGAGTTCTCCGAGTCGGATGAGGACGTCCACTCGGCGGTGGAACGCAGGTTGTTCGAATTGGTGGGCGATCCCGCGGGGAGGCTGCACACCGCGCGTTCCCGTAACGACCAGGTCGCACTCGACATGCGTCTCTACACACGACGGGCGGCCGGCGACCGAATCGACCAGCTCCACGACTTCGCGCTGACCCTGGCGGAGATCGCAGAGGGTCATGCCACGACGGTCGTCCCGTCCTACACCCATCTCCAACAGGCGCAACCGACCACGCTCGGGCACCATCTCCTCGCCTATGCCTGGATGTCGGTCCGGGATGCAATACGGTTCGCCGGCGCCCGCAGCCGCACCGATGTGTCACCACTAGGCGCCGGCGCGTCGGCGGGCACGTCCTTACCGATCGACCCGGAGTCGGCCGCCAGGGACATGGGAATGTCCGGCGTGTTCGAGAACTCTCTCGACGCTGTCGGCTCCCGGGATCATCTCGCCGAGTATGTGTTCTGCTGCGCCCAGGCCATGGTGAACCTATCCCGTCTCGCCGAGGAAGTCGTCCTCTGGTCCACGCTCGAGTTCGGCCGGGCGCGCCTCGGTGACAGTGTGAGCACCGGGTCGTCGGCCCTTCCCCACAAGCGAAACCCTGACATCGCCGAGCTGGTTCGGGGACGGGCCGCCCGGGTATCGGGGCTGCTGGCGGCCATGATGACCCTCCAGAAAGGTCTTCCTCTCGCCTACAACCGTGATCTCCAGGAGGACAAGCGGCTCGTCTTCGAGGCCGACGACACGTTGGCGGATTCCCTGGCCGCGATGGTCGAGTTGCTTCGCCAGACCGAGTTCCTCGCCGTTGCCCCAGGTGTGGAGACGGCCAGCCTCGACCTTGCCGAGGCCCTGGTGGCCCGAGGTATTCCCTTCCGGGAGGCACATGAGGCCGTGGGCAAGTTGGTCCTCGCTCTCGAAGGGCGGGGTCGCAATCTGTCGGAGGCGACCCCACAGGACCTCGTCTCGGCGCACCCGGACTTCGTGGAAGCGGATCTCGGTCTGATCGATCCGGCCACATCCGTGCAACGCCGCCTGAGCGCCGGCGGGGGGAGCCCTGAATCGGTTCACACCCAGGTCTCCGACCTGCGGAGGAGGATCACTCCTTCCTAACGTGCTCCGGGTGATCCTCGTGGTGATCCCCGCGGCCGTTATCGCCGCGATCAGCCTCGCCTCTTTTGCTGGAGCGTGGGTCTGGTGGCTCGACGTGATGGCCAACTTCCGTGTTCAGTACGTGGTCGTCCTGGCTGTCCTGGGTCTGATCATTGCGGCCAGCCGCTGGCGGCGCACCGGGCTCGCCATTCTCGGGGTCGCACTCGTCAACTTGTTCTTCGTAGCCCCGCTTTTCGTCGGTTCGCCGGGTGATCCGGTGCCCGGTGCGCCAGGGATACGGGTGATGAGCTTCAACTTGCTCTCCACCAACCAGAGCTACAGCGAGGTCATCGAGTACATCGAGGCGACCGATCCCGACCTGGTCCTGCTCCATGAGGCGAGCCGGCCCTGGGAGGTGGCCATGGAGTCTTCGGGGCTCGAATACGAGATCGTCCGAGGTCGATCCGAGAACCTGATTTTCGGGACTCTCGTGCTCGCTCGCGGCCAAGTCGAGGCTGTCTCCTATGGATTCGCCGAAGGCGATGGGCGAGCAATGTCGCTCGAGTATCAGCCCGAGGACTGGCCGGTGCCGGTGAACATTCTCTCTTCGCACCCACTGGCGCCGACTTCTGGGGAGCGGGCGGCGCTTCGCGACGCCCAACTCGCGTTTGCCGCCGGGTGGGCCGCCGAGCAGGAAGGCGCCTATGCCGTCGTGGGCGATCTGAACGCCTCGCCCTGGTCCTCCCCATTTCGTGGGCTCCTCGCGGAGGGGGGTCTGCGCAATTCTCAGATCGGGTTTGGGGTGCAGCCTTCATTCTCGGCGATGACGATCCTTCCCTTCCGGGTCCCGATCGATCATCTGCTCCACAGCGACGACCTGCGCGTCCGCGATCGCCGGCTCGGCCCCGCCCTCGGCTCGGACCATTTCCCTCTCGTGGTCGACCTGGAGCACGCACCGGATGCGTGAACCGCAGAGTCTCAATCGACCTGGCGGGGACCAGCGGTAGCGTTCGCCGCATGTCAGACCCATTTGCCGAGCGCCGCGCCCGTCTGGCCGAGGAGATCGGCGACGACGCGATCGCTGTCATCCCGGCCGCGGTCGAGGTGACCCGGAGCAACGACACCGAGTTCGAGTTCCACCAGGATCCCGACTTCTTCTATCTGACCGGGTTCCACGAGCCGGAGGCGGTCGCGGTGATCACACCAGGGCATGCGGAGGGCGATTACACCCTCTTCGTCAGGCCCCGGGACCCCGAGATGGAGGCATGGAACGGCTATCGGGCCGGGACCGAGGGGGCCACGGAGCAGTTCGGGGCGGCCCATGCCTATGAGGTGGGCCAGCTCGACGAGATCCTGACCAGGCTCATGATCGGGCGTGAATCGATCTGGTATCGCACCGGCAATCGACACCACGACGACCGGATCGCGGGGATCGTGGCCAAGGCGAGAAGTCATCGTGAGCGCTACGGCGGGTCGGTTCCGTCGGCTGTGCGTGACATCACCGTCCCGCTAGCCGACATGCGTCTCTACAAATCTCCGGACGAGATCGAGACTTTGCGCCGAGCCTGCGAGCTGTCTGCCCGTGGACACGTCGAGGCGATGAGATTCGCCGCCCCCGGTTTGTACGAGTACCAGGTCCAGGCCGCCCTCGAGTACCACTGGCGTCTGGGCGGGGCCCGGCACAATGGCTATCCCTCCATCGTGGCCTCAGGGCCCAACACCTGTGTCCTTCATTACCTCGAGAACGACCGGCTGATCGAGAACGGCGATCTGATCCTGATCGACGCGGCCGCCGAGGTCGATGGCTACTCGGCGGACATCACCCGGACCTTCCCGGCCAATGGGAAGTTCAGCGGACCACAGCGTTCCATCTACGAAGTCGTGCTCGCTGCGTTCCAAGCGGGTCTCGACATGTCGGCCCCGGGAGGGAGTCTGCGGGCGATACACGACGCGGCCACCCGGGTCCTGACCGAGGGAATGGTTGATCTGAGCCTTCTCCCCAAGAGTGTCGAGGAGTCGCTGGCCATGCACCACTACAGCCAGTTCTACTTCCACGGCACCGGCCACTGGATTGGTCTCGACGTGCATGACATGGGCACCTATCGCGTCGAGGGCGTGCCCCGGAAACTAGAGCCGGGAATGGCCTTCACCGTCGAGCCCGGTCTGTACATCGCCCCCGACAAGGGCGAGATCACATTGACCTTGCTGGAGTACGACACCGACGAGTGGAACCAGCGCCGGATCCTCGAAGGCCGTGCCGCCGCCATGGCCAAGGAGGCCGAGGCCAAGGAGAAGGCGGAGAAGATCACGCACTCGATTCCATCGGAGTTCCTCGGCATCGGTATCCGGATCGAGGACGACGTCGTGATCACCGAGGACGGGCACGAGAACTTGACCAGCGCGGTCCCGTCGGGCGTCGATGGGATCGAGGCCCTCTGTGCCGAGTCTTCTGCTCTTCCCCTCCCTCAGGCGGTTGCCGGGAGGGCGTAGAGCAGGATGGCGAAGAAGTGAAAGCAGCTCCCGGCGATGACGAGGACATGGAATAGCTCGTGGTGTGAGAACGCCCGGGGGAAGAGACGGGGCCGCCCGGTGGCGTAGATCACCGTGCCGATCACGTAGCAAGCGCCGCCGAGGACGATGAGAGCGATGGCGCCCGGGCCGAGCTCACGCCAGATCCAGGGAACCCAGATCAGGGCGGACCACCCCATCACCATCTGCAATGTCACCGACAGATGGGTCCTCACGTCGGGCATCATCGCCTTGAGCAGTATCCCGGTGAGCGCGATCCCCCAGACGATGCCGAGCGCCACGGCGAGGGGTACTCCTTCGAGAGAGGCTATGGCGATGGGCGTGAAGGTGCCGGCTACCACGAGGAAGATCATCGAATGGTCGATTCGCTGCAGCCTCGCCCTCCACTCTTCCCGCCAGGGGACCGAGTGATAGAGCGAGGAGACGATGAACATCAGGAGCAAGGCCCCGCCGAAGACGAGTGCCCCAAAGAGAGCTTCGGCCCGCCCCGACGCCCTTTCGATGAGGAGCACGAGCCCGATGGCGGTGGCAATGGCTGCTGTGCCATGCAGAAAACCCCGAATCGGGTTCTGCATCCGCCCCAGAGTGATCCGCTCCATGTTCTAGGAATCGTATCGGCCGCACCGGTGTAGGAGGAAAGGGGTCGGATGACCCAGGTCGAAACGAGACCTGATCCAGGCGGACCGGTACTATGACCGCATCACCATGGCTCTTGGTGTCCTCTACCGCTTATACGAGCGCAACCTCGTCAACGGGCTCGATCGAGACCGGCTGCCCCGTCACATCGGCATCGTCCTCGACGGGCATCGTCGTCATGCTCGCGAAGAGCGGCTACCCACCTACACCGAGAGTTACCGGGTCGGCATGCGCCGCTTCGAGGAGTTCATCGGATGGGCCGAGGAGCTCGAGATCCCGGCAGTCACCGCCTGGGTCCTGTCGCGGGAGAACCTTTCACGACCGGCCGACGAGCTCGAGCCCTACTTCGAGGTCCTGGTCGAGTTGTTCGGCCGGCTGCCGGCCCTGTGCGAGAGCTATGACATGGGCATCAGGTTCATCGGGAGTCTCGACCTGCTCCCAGACGAGCTGGTAGCCGCGGCCAAGCTGGCGGAGGAGGCCCAGCCTTTCGGAGCCCGACGCCTCAACATCGCCATGGGTTACGGGGGAAGGCAGGAGATCGTCGATGCAGCAAAGGACTTGGTGGCCAAGCTGGTGGCCGACGGCACCCCGCCCGACGAGATCGGCGCCCACATCGACGCCGAGTCGCTCGCCTCGCACATGTATTCCGCGGATCTGCCCGATCCGGACCTCCTCATCAGGACTTCGGGTGAGTCCCGACTCTCCGGGTTCCTGCTCTGGCAGTCCGCCTACGCCGAGTTCGTTTTCGTCGACGTCAACTGGCCCGCATTCCGCCGGGTCGACTTTCTCCGCGCGCTGCGCGATTTCACCAGCAGAGACCGCCGCTTCGGGAAGTAGGCGAGCAAGCCCGGTTCGCTCAGAGCGCGGCGGCGGCAAATCACGCGGAGATCATCTCTTCGTCGAGATGGCCCACGTCTCCGAGTTGGCGGAGCGAGAAACCCCACCCGGTGCTGATCCGGTCCATGGTCAAACGTGAGACCCCGGTGTGGGGTTGACGAAACCGGTCCCATTCCCAGGGAACGGGCTCCAACCCGAGCAGACGACCCAGGACCACGGCGTTCGTGCCGGCATGGGCCACGATGGCGACCCGCATCCCCGGATCCTCGACCTCCCAGAGATGGCGGTGCTCGGCGTGCATCGGCCGGATGCCATGGACGGCCAACGTCTCCTCTAGCCCGGTCACGACTCTGCGATGAAAGGCCCGGAAAGACTCCCCACCCGGCAGCCCGTCCCACATCTCTTCCATTGTCCTGAAGTTGGCCTCGCGCAGCGCCTTCTCGATCTCCTCGGCCGGAGATCCCTCCCATGACGCGGGATTCTGGATCTCCCTCAGCCAGGGATACACCTCCGGTTCGATGTCGACTTCGGACGCCACCGGGGCCGCAGTTTGCATGGCCCGGATCATTGGTGATGCCCAGAGTTCGTCGAAGGCTGCAACCGCACCCAGCCGATGGGCTACCCGCTTCGCCTGCTCGTGTCCCAGGACAGTGAGCTCCGGGTCGTTGCGAGCGATCAGGCCGGGGGTCCAGTCGGGCTGGCCGTGTCGCACGAGGATCAAGTCCATCGGCTCCACCGTACCCAGCCCGTTGTCCATACCGGCCGGCGCGGCAATACGATTGAGAGGTGTCCCGGCAAGCCCTCATCGATCACCTGCGTCACCATGCCCTCTTCACGGATGGCCCCTACACACTGAGGTCGGGTCAGCGGTCCGATTGGTACCTCGACGCACGACAGACGACATTTGCCGGAAAAGGGGCACCCATCGTGGGCGCGGCCGTCCTCGACGTTCTCGACCCCGAGGTCAGGGCGGTGGGAGGCATGACGATGGGGGCGGACCCGATTGCCCTCGCCGTCGCCGTCGTAGCCAATCTCCGGGGTCGGGACATCAACGCCTTCTCGATTCGCAAGACCACCAAGCAGTACGGGATCACGGGCCGGGTCGTCGGCCCGGTGACTGCCGGGATGCCGGTGGCGATCCTCGAAGACACGACCACCACCGGTGGCGCCGCCCTCGACGCCGCCGAGGCCGCCACCGCCGCCGGGTTGCGGGTGGTGCAGGCGATCGCTCTCGTCGATCGGTCCGATGGGAGGGCAGCCGACGCATTCGAAGACGTGTCCATTCCCTATGTGGCCCTGGTGGTTCCCAAGGACCTGGGCGTCAAGCGGTGAAAGTCGTCGTCCAGCGCTCGGCGGTCAGGATGTGGCTGCTGGCGATGGGCGGCATACCACTGCTCGTCATCGCGGTTGACGTGCTCACGAGTCGGCGCATCACCAACTGGCTGAGGGAGCTGATATTCAACCCGGAGGACACCCAGATCTACGAGCCTCGTGATGTGATCTGGGCCTGGGCCCTTCTGTTCTTTTCGGTGTTTCTCGTTCTCTGGGGTCTCAAGGAGCTTTTCATGCCGACCAAGGTGATAGAGGCCCGGGAGGAGGGGCTCGCGGTCAGGCTCCGTGGTCCGTTCCGCCATCCGGATCTCATTCCTTGGGGCAACATCGTGGACATCCAGCCGGGCGAGATCCTGGACGAGGGGGATGTGTTGATTCTCCTCCAGATCGAGATGTCTGGCCGCGGGGAGCTGCCCGAGCACCCCTGGGGGGCGCGCTGGGTGGAGACGCGCACGCTAGGCCTTCTCGCTCAAGACTGGTCCATAACGCCGGCCCAGGCAGCAGAGCAGCTGGGCCAGTTCGCGGTCGAAGCCGCTCAAAGGGAGACTCGGCCCCAGCACGAGCGCATCCCGGACCCGACGTGATCCCGGTCGGCGCCCATGTGCCTTCGATCAATCCGTTGGAGGAGGCGCAGGAGCGCCAGGCCGAGATTGCCCAGATCTTCCTCTCCAACCCTCAGTCGTGGAAGAGGCCGCCGCCCCGGCAGGATGCCGTGGCCCTACGGGACTCACCCATCCCGATCTATGTCCACGCTCCCTATCTGATCAATGTCTGTGCCGACAACAATCGGGTGAGGATCCCCTCCCGGAGGATCCTCCAGGACACCTGCGATGCGGCAGCCGAGGTGGGCGCCTTGGCTGTGATCGTGCACGGTGGCCACGTGACGGGAGACGGTCCCCAGGAGGAAGGCATCGATCGATGGAGGAAGGCCCTCGAAGCGGTCGACACCAAGATCCCAATCCTGATCGAGAACACCGCCGGCGGGGACAAAGCGGTGGCGAGGAGGGTCGAGTGGATCGCCCGCCTCTTCGACGAGATCGGCGGGTTCGGAGTTGGCTTCGTCCTCGACACCTGCCACTTGTGGGCGGGCGGAGAGCCGCTGGACGAGGTCGTACCCCGCATCATGGAGGCGACGGGGCGGATCGATCTCGTCCAGGTCAACGACTCGAAGGACCCGTTCGACTCACGACGGGACCGTCACGAGAGCCTGGGTAAGGGTCAGATCCCGCCTGACGAGATGGCCCGGATGATCATCGAGGCCGGGGCCCCGGTCGTGGTGGAAACTCCCGGTGACGTAGAGGATCAGGCGGCAGACATCGAGTGGGTCAGAAGCGTCTTACGTTCTACGTGATAGGTGCGTAGACGAACTACTCGAAAATTCGCTTCGGCCCGGCGGTCTTCTGCTTCTGATGCTGCTTTCGCTCGCTCGGCGCCGGCCCGGCGATCGGACGGGGGTAGCGATCCTCGAGGATTATGGCCAACGGGCTTGCGGTGAACACCGACGAGTAGGTCCCGACGAGGATGCCGATCAGCAGGGCGAGGGCGAAGTCGGAGAGCGTGTCACCGCCGAGCACGTACAGAGAGGTGAGGATGAGGATCGCTCCCAGGCCGGTGTTGATCGTCCTCGGCACGGTTTGCAGGCAGGCCTCGTTGGCGATGGGGCCCAGCGGCTCGCCGGGGCGTTCGGCCTGATGCTCCCTGATGCGGTCGAAGATGACCACCGAGTCGGCGATCGAGTAGCCGATGATGGTCAACAGTGCGGCGAGAAACACACCGTCGATGGTCTTCCCCAGCCAGGCGAAAATCCCGACCACGATGATGACGTCATGGAACATCGAGAGCACGGCTGCCGCTCCGATCGTCCAGCGGAACCTGATCGCCAGGTAGATGAGCTGCATGAGCAGCGCCAGACCTAGAGCCAGAACAGCGCGGTTTCGGATCTCCTCGCCGAGGGTCGGCCCGACGAACTGATCTCGCACCAGTGTCACGTCGCCGCCTATCCCGGCCACCGTGTCCTCGAGCACCTGTTCTCGCTGTGCATCGAGCTCCTCGGTGCGGATCACGATGGTGCCCTGGCCGGTCTCCTGGATGAGAGCCCGCGGCAACCCCTGGTCGGCCAGATCCTGTCGTAGCTGGTCGAGATCCACTTCCTGGGTGGTGGAGAACTCCACGAGGCGACCGCCGGAGAACTCGATCCCGAAGTTGAGTCCCTTTGCCACGACGCCGGCGACAGCGAGCACGATCAGGATTCCGGACACGATGAGCCAGCGCTGCGGCTTGGCGAACAGGTTGGGGCCCGAGGTCTTCAGCCATTCCTGAAAGCGTCTCCCCACAGTCAAGCCGATCAACCGGGGGCGGGACTGGAGGAAATCGATCCGCGACAACATCTCGAGTAGTACCCGCGTGACCACGAGAGCGGAGAACATCGACACCAGCACTCCGATGGTGAGGGTGACGCCGAAGCCACGGACCGCGCCGGCGGCGAGGAAGAAGAGCAGGACCGCCGCCAGGAGGGTGGTGACATTGGCGTCGAGAATCGCGCTCCAGGCCCGCTGGAACCCCGCTTCGAGCGATCTTCCCAGCGTCGGGTCGACCGCGTATTCCTCCTTTGCCCGCTCGTAGACCAGCACGTTGGCGTCCACGGCCATCCCGATGGCGAGGACGAAGCCGGCGATGCCGGGGAGGGTGAGGGTGGCTCCGAGCCACACCAGGACGGCGTAGGAGAGCAACCCGTAGACGACGAGCGAAATGGCCGCAGCCACACCCATCAGCCGGTAGAAGGCGATCATGTAGAGGATGGTGAGCCCGGCGCCGATCAGGGCAGCCTGCAGGCTGGCGTCGATCGCAGCCTCGCCGAGCGAGGGCCCGACCGTACCCTGCTCGATCACCTCGACCGGAACCGGCAGGGCACCGGCCCGGATGAGGAGAGCCAACTCGTTGGAGGTCTCCTCGTCGAAGCTCCCGGTGATCAGTGTCTCCCCACCGGTGATCCCGACATCGCATTGAACGGACGGCGAGACCCCCGGGCTGGAGAGGACGGTCTCGTCGAGAACGATGGCTACTCGCCGGGTCGGGTCGCCGATCGGCGCACAGGCCGCATCGGCGGTCAGTTGGGCCCACTGCTCCTCCCCCTCAGGGAGAAAGGCGATCGATACCGCCCATTGACCAGAGCCCTGGCTGTCGAAGATGGCTGCAGCGCTCTCCACCTGATCGCCACTGACTGAGGTGGGCCCCAGTACCAGGTCCTCACCGGGCTCGCCGGGGATGACGAGATCTCCCTCGGTCGTCGGCTCCGTGCCGGTTGGCACAGCCTCTAGCACCGGGTGGAAGGTGAGCTGAGCGGTTCGCCCGATGACCTCCAGCGCCTCGTCCGGATCCTCGACCCCGGGCATCTCGATGATGATCCGGCGGTCGCCCGAAACCTGCAGTGTGGGCTCGGCCACACCGAAGGCATCGACGCGACGACGGAGGACTTCGAGGGTCCGGGCAGTCACATCACTGTCGACGGTGACGTCGGCGGTGTCCTGGGCCTCGAGAACGATCTGAGTGCCGCCGCGCAGGTCCAAGCCGAGATTCACCGGGTTGTTGAGAACGACGTATACGGCAGCGCCTATCGAGACCACGGTCCAAAAAAGACGCCACCGGGACACCTTGGCCATTGGAGGATCCTTCGGATGTTCGGCTGGCGCGAAGCATGGTATCGGTGGTTGTCAGTCATGCCAGATCGAGAATTCGCATTGAGGCGGACCGGTATCCTTCCCATATGCGAGAAAAGGTCACTGTTCCATCCATAAAGGCCCGCAAGGGCGGTCCCAAGATCTCGATGATCACCGCCTACGACTACCCGGGGGCCGTCATCGCCGACCGGGCCGGGATCGACATCGTCTTGGTGGGAGACTCGGCCGCCAATGTGGTTCACGGGATGTCCACCACCCTGGAGTTCGGGATGGAGGAGACGATCATGCATGCCCGGGCGGTGAAACGGGCCGACCCGAAAGCGCTGTTCGTGGTCGATATGCCGTGGCTGAGCTTCCACGTCTCGGTCGAGGACACGGTCCGTAACGCCGGCCGGATCGTCCAGGAGGGCGGAGCCGAGGCGGTCAAGCTGGAAGGGGGTCGGAAACGCCTCCCGATGATCCAGGCGATCCTCGACACCGAGATCCCGGTGATGGGTCATCTGGGCCTCACCCCGCAGTCGGTCCATGCAATGGGAGGCTTCAAGGTCCAGGGCAAGATGGTCGATGCTGCCCAGGAGCTGATCGAGGACGCGATCGCAATCGCAGAAATTGGCTGTTTCAGCGTCGTCCTGGAGGGTGTGCCGGATATTGTCGGCGAGCTCATCACGAAGGAGGTCGACATACCCACAATCGGAATCGGCGCCGGTCCAGGCACCGACGGCCAGGTTCTCGTCTTCCATGACGTGCTCGGCCTGGGATCGGGCAGCTACCCCAAATTCGTGCGTCCCTACGCCAACCTGGCCGACGAAGCCGTCGCCGCCCTGGAGCGGTATGTCGCCGACGTGACGTCGGGTGATTTCCCCGGCGAAGACGAGTCCTATCACGTGCCGGACGAGATCGCCGCCGAGATGCTCAGAGGCCGAAAATCCGGGTAGTCGTCGCACTCCTCCTCGTCGCGGCCTGCGGCGGAGCTTCAGCCGGCACCACGGTCCCCGCCGAAGGATCCACTCCGGGCACGGCGAGCGAAGACCTTTTCCCGGTCGAGCAGATAACCGTCGGTGACACCGAACTGAGCGTGTGGGTCTCCGACGACCCGGCCGAGCGGCGTCAGGGTCTCACCATGCTCGAGGAGCTGCCCGAAGGCATCGACGGCATGATGTTCATATTCGATCCCCCGGGCGTCCCCACCTTCACGATGAAGGACACCGTCATCCCACTCGACCTCTGGCACTTCGCCCCCGACGGCTCGTTGATCTCCATGGTGGCCATGGAGCCGTGCGCCGAGGAGCCCTGCACGCTCTACCCGACGTCGTTCCCGGTGGGATGGTCCCTCGAGACTCCGTCTGGCGACTTCACGTTCGAGGACGGGGCGATCCTGACGACTTCGGGTTCGGGCTGAGATAGCCCTATCATCCGGTCTCCGCACCGACGTCTCGCGCCGTTCGGTTGCGTGAAGCCCCTGCTCCACCGTGTTGGTGGGGCCTTCCGACACGGATGTCCACAGGAGGTCACATGCGCGATTATGAAGTAATGACGATTCATCGGCCCGATCTGGCTGAGGACGAGGTCGAGACCAAGATCGCTGATTTGGAATCTCACCTGTCTGGCCACGGCGCCACAGTCGATGGGCGGGATATGTGGGGGAAGCGCCGCTTCGCCTACGAGATTGATCATTTGTCCGAGGGCTATTACTCGGTGGTCACGTTCCAGGCAGAGGCGGCTGCCGTCGATTCACTCGATCGAATGCTGTCACTGGCCGACGAGGTGGTTCGACACAAGATCGTGCGCAAGGGAGCATGACTGGAATCCGTCCCAGGGTCACGGCATGATCGACCCAGGGACGTGAGAAGAGGAGATTTCACATGTCGAACAACGTCACATTGATCGGGAACCTGGTCGACGACCCTGAGCTTCGCTTCACTCCTTCCGGGGTGGCCATGGCCAAGATCCGTCTTGCCGTGAACCGCCGCTGGCGGGGCAACGACGGCGAGTGGCAGGAGGACACCAGCTTTTTCACCGGCACCGTCTGGCGTGAGCAGGCGGAGAGCGCCGCCGAGTCGCTACAGAAGGGGGCGCGTGTCATCGTGACCGGGCGTCTCGAGCAGAGAAGCTGGGAGACCGAGCAAGGCGAGAAGCGCTCGGTGGTCGAGGTGCAGATCGATGAGATCGGACCCTCGCTGCGCTGGGCGACGGCTTCGGTGAACAAGACCCAGCGCTCCGGTGGGGATTGGGGCGGTGGCGGTGGTGGAGGTCAGGGCGCCGACGTGCCCCCCGCACCTGTGGCTAGAGAGTCGTACGGGCCCGACGAAGCGCCCTTCTGATCCAGGAGTACTGAACGATGGCGAGAAAGAGCACGAACAACCCGCGCCCCAAGCGGCGTCGGGGCATGGAGATGAGACGGGGGCGTCCCAAGCCCTGCGCCTTCTGCAAGCAGCAGGTCGATTTCATCGACTGGAAGGATGTCTCCGTGTTGCGCAAGTACATGTCCGACCGGGGCAAGATCCGGGGGCGCCGAGTGAACGGGAACTGCCCGACCCATCAGCGCGAGGTGGCCAATGCCATCAAGAACGCCCGTGAGATGGCCCTCCTGCCCTATCTGAACACGAGATGAGGCTCATCCTCATCTCCGATGTCCAGGAGCTGGGCAAGAGGGGCGATGTGGTGGACGTCGCCGAGGGTTACGCCCGCAACTACTTGTTGCCTCGAAAGAAGGCGGTCAAGGCGAACGAAGGTGCCCTGGCCCAGGCCGAGGCCATCCGCGATGCCCGTGTCGAGGCCGACCGCAAGGCCAAGGAGGAGGCGGAGCGGCTGGCTACCCAGCTGGTCGGCAGCCGGGTCGTGATCGCGGCCCAGGCGGGAGACGAGGGTCAGCTCTACGGCTCGATCTCACCGGCCGACGTGGTCGAGGGTGTCCGTCGGTTCACAGGGATCGAGCTGGACCGGGCCACGTTGGAGATCCCCAAGCCGATCAAGGCGATCGGCCTTCACGAGATCAACATCAAACTCCATCCCGAGGTGGAGTTCCCCCTCACTCTGGATGTGATCCCGGCCACCTGAACGCGGGGATCAGCCGCGACTTTCGCGTCCTTCTTTCCAATCCTTTCCACCGCGAAAACAAAAGAGCCCAGCGCGAAATTCGATGAGCCCTCTGGCTTGTGACGCCGACCGGGCCGACCCTATCTTCAGCCATCTTCCCCGCTGGCAGTTTCGGCTTCCCCGCCCTCCGGCGGGGTCTTGCGTGTCAGGGCCCGACCAGGTCCGCGAAATCTGTCACTCGCGTGTTGTTGGATGAGGACAGATATGAACGGCGTCACTGATCAGGGGCAGATGAGACCCGGCTTCCGGAGCCCACCCCACTCCAGGGAGGCGGAGGAGTCGGTCATCGGGGCGGTGCTCCTCTCGGAAGAGGCGGTCAACGAGGTGATGGACCGCCTTCACCCACCCGACTTCTACGTTCCCGCCCATCAAGCGATCTTCGAGGCGATGCGTGAGCTGTTCGACACCAATCAGGCCATCGACGCCGTCACCGTCTCGGAGGCATTGCGGCGCAGAGGGGAGCTGGACAAGGTCGGGGGCGTCGCCTATCTCACCCGACTGGTCGACATCGTCCCTTCGACCTCCAACATCCTCTACTACTCCGGGATCGTCGAGGAGCATGCCAAACGCCGTGAGCTGATCCGGGCCGGTGCCTCGGTGACCGATGTGGCCTTCGACATCGACGAAGAGATCGCCCGCGTCCTCGATCGGGCGGAGCAGGCGGTCCTCTCGGTGGCGGAACGGCGCGGTGCCCAAACGCTGCTCGAGGTCGGGCCACTGTTCAGCGACGTGCTGGAGCACATTGAGTTGCTCGAGCAACGGGGCTCTGAGCTGACCGGGCTGGCGACCGGTTACGTCGATCTCGACAAGAAGCTGGCCGGTCTCCAGGCCTCCAACCTGGTGGTGATCGCGGCACGGCCGGCGATGGGAAAGAGCGCGCTCGCACTGGGGATTGCGGTCAATGCGGCCAGCCAGAACGAGCCGGTTGCGATCTTCTCACTGGAAATGTCCAAGGAGGAGATCGTTCAGCGCATCCTCTCCTCGGTGGGCCGGGTCGATTCGATGAAGCTCCGCTCGGGTCAGCTGGGACCTCTGTGGCAGAGGGTCGTCGACGCTGCGGGCAAGATGTACCAGGCACCGATCTACATCGACGACTCCCCGATCGTGACGGTCACCGACATCCGGGCGAAGTGCCGGAGACTGAAGCGGAAGAAGGGCCTCTCCCTGGTGGTCATCGACTACCTGCAGCTCATGGAGGCTTCGAGCCGCGAGAACCGTCAGCAGGAGATCTCGGAGATCACCCGAAATCTCAAGAACCTGGCGCGAGAGCTGGAGGTGCCCGTTATCGCCGTTTCCCAGCTCAACCGGTCGCTGGAGGCCAGGGAGGACAAGAGGCCCCGTCTCTCCGATCTACGCGAAAGTGGCTCGATCGAGCAGGACGCAGACGTCGTGATGTTCATATACCGCCACGAGTACTACCACCCCGAGGATCAGGAGCGGAAGGGCATCGCCGAAGTCATCGTGGCCAAGCACCGCGCCGGGTCCACCGGCCCGGTCGAGGTGACCTTCCAGCCTGAGTTCACCCGGTTCGCCAACCTGGGCCGGGACGTCACCTAGCCCGGCCGGCCTCGAGGGCTCGGTCGATGGTCTCGAACGCCTCCGCCGCTGGGCGCCACCCGAGCGTCGCCGTCTTCTTGTCCTCCAGCTCCTTGTAGACGGCGAAGAAATGCTCCAGTTCGCGCAAGAGGTGGTCGGGGACGTCATCGAGATCGGCGGCGTCCCGCCACAAGGGGTCACCGTCGGGCACGGCGAGCACCTTGTGGTCGGCATGTCCTTGATCTTCCATCAGGAACAACCCGATTGGCCGCACCCTGATCCGACACCCCGGAAAGGTCGGCTCGGATACGAGGGCGAGGATGTCGAGCGGGTCGCCGTCGTCGGCATGGGTCTCGGGTATGAAGCCGTAATCAGCCGGGTATCGGGTGGCGGTGAACAGCATCCGATCGAGGAAGATCTCCCCGCTCTCGTGGTCGGTCTCGTACTTGTTCCGGCTCCCCTTGGGGATCTCGACGATCATCGTGACCAGCACATCAATCACCATACAGATCGCTACCCTCGCCCGGTTGTGCCTCACATGGGTGGCGATGCCACAGCCCGGGTCGATCTCCCGATGTCCTCCAACTCAACGCAACCCCCGGGATAAACCTCTCGATGGCACTCCCTAGGAAGCGCGGCAAGCGCTATCTGCTCATGATGTCGGTCGGGGCCCTCGGCATCGTCTATGGCGACATCGGGACCAGCCCTCTCTACGCATTCCGGGAATCCTTCCATGCCGCCGAAGGCCTGCCGGTCGTCAGAGAAAGCGTCTTGGGCGTGCTTTCACTCATGTTCTGGGCCCTGGTCCTGGTCGTCTCGGTCAAGTACTTGATCTTCGTGATGCGGGCCGACAACCACGGGGAGGGTGGCATCCTGGCCCTCACTGCCCTCATCGTCCCTCGTCGGAAGACACCGACGGTCGGGTTGCGCTGGGCCTTGATCCTGCTGGGGCTTTTCGGTACTGCCCTTCTCTACGGAGACGGGATCATCACCCCGGCCATTTCGGTGCTTTCGGCGGTCGAAGGGCTCGAGATCGTGGAGCCCGAACTCGGGTCCTATGTCGTTCCGATCGCGGTCGTCATCCTGATCGCCCTCTTCAGCATCCAGCGGGCCGGCACGGCAGTCGTAGGGTCGATCTTCGGACCGGTGATGATCGTGTGGTTCACCGTGCTCGCCATTCTCGGGGGCTATTACGTACTTCAGGACCCAGGAGTGCTCGCCGGGGTGAATCCGGTGTACGGAGCGCGGTTCATCGCCGAGAACCCACGTCACTCTTTTCTCGCCCTGGGTGCGATTTTCCTCGTGGTCACGGGAAGCGAGGCTCTGTACGCAGACATGGGGCACTTCGGCAAGCGTCCCATCCGTTTCGGCTGGTACATCGTCGTGTTCCCGGCCCTCCTCCTCAATTACTTCGGCCAGGGGGCGATGCTCATCGCCGACCCAGGGACCATCGACAACCCCTTCTACCGGATGCCGCCGGAATGGGCGGTGCTGCCGCTGGTGATCCTCGCGACCTTGGCAACGGTCATCGCTTCTCAGGCCCTCATTTCAGGCGCCTATTCGCTCACCATGCAGGCCGTCCAGCTCGGGTATCTGCCTCGCTTCGACATCGATCACACCTCAACTCGGGAGGTGGGCCAGATCTACATCGCCACCGTGAACTGGGGGCTCATGGTGGCCTGCGTCGGGCTGGTCCTCTCGTTTCGCAGCTCGGGCAGCCTCGCCGCCGCCTACGGCGTAGCCGTGACCACGACGATGGTCATCACGACGATCCTGCTCTATTTCGTGATGCGGGAGAGGTGGAAATGGTCGGCCGCAGTCGCCGGCTCCCTCACCGCCGTTTTCTTGGTCGTCGACATCACCTTCTTCTCAGCCAACATCGTGAAGGTCCCGGCGGGCGGCTGGTTCCCGCTGGTGGTCGGCGCGGTGATCTTCACCATCATGACGACCTGGAAGACCGGCCGACGAAGGCTCACCGCCGCCCTGAAGAGGGGCGAGCTCCCCATCGAGAGATTCATCGGCTCCATTACCCTCCATCCCCAACTCCGGGTCCCGGGCACCGCCGTCTACCTCTTCCCCGACCCGGGGATCACCCCCCCGGCGCTCTTGGCCAACCTGCGGCACAACGAGGTGCTCCACGAGACTGTGGTTCTGGTGGCGGTGCAAACATCCTCGGTCCCGCGGGTCCCACAAGTCCGCCGGTCGACAGTCCACGACCTCGGGGAGGGCTTCGTGCAGGTGGTGCTGCATTTCGGGTTCATGGACGAGCCCGACGTACCCAAGGCCCTGGCCAACATCGTGGATCCGGAATTCGGGTTCGACCCGGACGACTCCACGTTCTTCATTGGGCGGGAGACCATCATCAACAGTGGCAAGGGCATTGGCCGGGCCCGGGCGGCCCTCTACGCATTGATGCATCGCAACGCGTCGAGCCCGGTTCAGTTCTTCACCCTTCCCCCCGGGCAGGTCATCGAGATCGGTAAGCAAGTGGCGTTATGAGCCACTCCCTTTACGCTGGCACCGTCCGGGAATCGAACTCCGTACACGAGGGGGGCGCCCGATGAGGGCATTCAGAGCATCGATAGTCATCCTGGCCCTGGTATTGGTGGCTTGTGGCGGCGATGGTGGAGGAGACACGACCCTGGCCGAGCCCACCACCACAGCGGTGGTGGAGGAGGGCGGCGCAGGGACGGTCGACTTCGAAGACATGCCTCAAGAGTGCATCGACGCCCTGGTCGGATATCTGCGGGCAATCGAGCCGACCGTAGAAGGCCTCGACTTCGCCGCGACCACGGGTGACGACCTCGAAGCCCTGGGTTCAGAGCTGGATGCGCTGTCGGAGGATTACACGACAGCCATCGAAGACCTCGACTGCCCCGATCCTGCCGGTAGCGACGAGGAGGCCTTCGCCGCCATCATCGAGCTGGCCGAGCAGGAGGCGCCGGGCACAGTGGGCTACCTGGAATGGGTGCAGAGCCTTGCTGCTGGGTTCGGAGATGCTGAGGCTTCCGGTGACTGTGAGACCGACATCACCGCATTGCAGGCGATCATCGACGAGAACAGCTCGATGTCCGAGCTCACCATGGGAGAAGTGGTCCAGGTAGGCAGCCTGGTGGCGTCGATCTCCACGGCCTGCACCCCGGAGCGGGCGGAGGAGTTCTTCGCCGAAGAGGACGTGGCGGCCTTCCTCGAAAGCCAATAGACGAGCGGCAACCCGAAGGTTGCCGCTTGGAGGGGTTCCCGCATTGCCCTGTGAAGCCGGGGAAGCTTCTAGAGGGGGGACTCAATTAGGGCTTTGTGGGACCTGAATCCAATTCTGTACTTCCCGAGCCCCCTTGGTCGGGCAGAACCGGATCCAATTTGAACTATACGCAGTCGCGCTAGTTCGCGGGTCGGCTCTCGAAATCCCGGTGGGATCTGCTGGCGGTGGGTCCGGTCTGACCCTGGTACTTGGAGCCGAGCTCGGGGGATCCATAGGGGAGGTCTGCCTCGGTGGTCATCTGGTAGAAGCTGACCTGGCCGATCTTCATCCCTGGGTAGATCGCGATGGGGAGCGTGGCGACATTGGACAACTCGAGTGTGATGTGCCCTTCGAAACCCGGGTCGATGAAGCCGGCCGTGGAATGAATCAGCAGGCCGAGACGCCCCAGTGACGACTTCCCCTCGAGCCGGGCCACCACATCGTTGCCCAGCTTGACCCTCTCCAACGTCGACCCGAGCACGAACTCCCCGGGATGGAGCATGAACGGTGCGTCCTCGCCCACCTCGACCAACCGGGTCAGGTCGGACTGAGGGTCACGGGGGTCGATGAGGCTGTAACGGTGATTGACGAACACCCTGAACCCGTCGCCGACCCGCAGATCGACCGAGGACGGCTGGACATGCGACGGCTCGTACGGGTCGATTTGGATCAAACCCGATTCGATGGCCTCCCGAATGGAGCGGTCGGAAAAGATCACCACGACGATGGTAGATGCGCGGTGTCTGATGATTGAATCAGGCTCCATTGACTGGGAGGGAGACGATGAATCGAGCCCCACCCAACGGACTGCGCTCCACCTCGATGGCTCCCCGAAGGTGATGAGTGATGTCTCTCGCGATCGCAAGACCAAGGCCCGCTCCACCGTGCGCCCGATCCCTGGCCTCGTCGAGCCTGGTGAATCGCTCGAAGACACGGTCCCGATCCTGATCGGCGATCCCCGGTCCATCGTCGTCGATCGTGAGCTTGGCCATGCCGTCTTCGGCGACAAGAGCGACCTCGACGCGGCTCTGCGCATATCTGGCTGCGTTTTCCAGAACGTTGCGAATCACAAAGGCAAGCTCGTCGGTCGAAGCCGCTACTTGGGCCCCCGTGACAGCGGTGGCGTCGATGGCGACGTCCGGCGTAGGGATGAGACCTCTGACCTGCTCCAACACGACATCGTCGACGTCGACAGTGCCGCGGGAAGAAGCCAGCGCGCCTGCGTCGCTCCGGGCCAACAACAAGAGTGCTTCGACGAGACGTTGCAGGCGAAGTGTCTCGTCTAGCACTTCTGCGTGAGTCCGCTCCAGGTTTGCACTGTCGGGATGGGCCAGATCGACTTCGAGCTGAGATCGAATCGCGGCCAGCGGGCTGCGTAGCTCGTGAGACGCGTCGGCCACAAAGCGACGCTGCTGCTGAGACGAGACTTCGAGCCGGGAGAGCATTTGATTCATCGTTGATGCGAGGCGACCTATCTCGTCGTCGACCTCGGGGACGGGGACTCTGCGATGAAGCTCCTCCTCTGTGATCGAAGCGACCTCGGACCGTATTTCTTCGACCGGCCGGAGGGTACGGCCGACGATTAGCCATACGGTGAGCCCAACTCCGGCAATCAATACAGGGACTCCGACCGACAAGAGGGCAATCAGAGCGCCTGCCGCGCTGTCTACCGCTTCGAGGGTTGCCGCGCTGTAGACCGTGAATCGCCTCTCACCTGAAGAGGCGCCCAGGGCCACGAGCCGGAACCGATCATCGTCACCGGGCAACATGGCGTTGACGGCGACGACGGAATCCGGATCAGGTCGGATGCCGGACACCGGGGTGGTGCCCTCGACGTCGTCGCTTTCGGCGACCACCACGCCATGGTCATCCACGACCTGAAGCAAGGTGTCGTCCCCACCGCTCACGGTCAAACGCTCCGAGAGGGTGCCTGCGCTGATCATTGCGCTCACATCGTTGGCTCTCGCTACCAACGACGCGTCGATGGCCTCCACCAACGCCCTGCGCTGGAGGGCGACTACGGCAATCGCCGATGCGATGAGAACGATGGCGACGGCGAATGTCGCGGCAAGCGTCGAGCGCATTCTGGCGGTTCGAAGGTGGGCGGGCCACTCAGCCACCGTCCACTCCCAGTCGATATCCGACGCCCCGAATCGTTTGGATGGAGGATCGGCCGAAGGGCTCATCGATCTTTCGCCGCAGGTGGCGCACGTACACCTCGACGATGTTGGGGTCGCCCTCGTAAGCGAAATCCCAGACGTTGGCAAGGATCTCACTCTTGGGGACCACCTCACCCCTACGACGCATGAGGAACTCGAGGACCGACATCTCGCGCCCCGTCAGCCGGACCGGCACCTCGCCGCGCCAACACTCGTGAGACGACGGGTCGAGTTTGAGGTCTCCGGCCTCGTAGACGAGCTGGGGCGTCTTGTCCGATCGTCGGAGGAGCGCCCGTATCCTCGACACGAGGACGAGGTAGGAGAACGGCTTGGTCAGGTAATCATCGGCGCCGGTATCCAGTGCCTCGACTTGATCAAGGTCGCCATCCTTTGCGGTCAGCATCAGCACCGGAGTCCAATCCCCCCGCTCCCGCATCCCCGCGCATACCTGGTACCCGTTGATGCCGGGCAACATGATGTCAAGGACCACCACGTCGTAATTGTTCTCCCGCGCCAGCCAATCACCATCCGTACCGTCGAGGGCCACATCGACGGCAAAGCCCTCGGCCTCGAGACCTCGGCGAAGGGCGGTGGCGATTCGCTTCTCATCCTCGACTACCAGCACTCTCATCGTGACTCCCCATCTACCTGAATGGATCCTGAATGGCAGCTGAACGTAGCCGATCCGGTGAGGTGAAACTCAGGCATTCGTAGCTATTCAGCGGGGATTCAGGGTCGAGCGGCGATGGTTCGGGTACGGCCGAGCCCGAGCCGGGAAGAACAGGACAGGAGGCACGATCATGATGACCAGGAATCGGAGAGTGGCGATCGCGGCGGCAGCCCTGATGGTCGTGGGCACAGGGGCAGGAGTATCCATCGCGGCAGGGACGGGCGATGACGCCGAGACGGATGTCGGCATAACCGGTCAAGAGCTGGACCGAGCTACAGAGGTCGCACTCGGGTACGTCGGTGAGGGACGGGTGACGGAAACTGAGGTTGGTGATGAGGAGAGCTATTACGAAGTCGAGGTGACACTCGAGGATGGGACGCAAGTCGATGTGCAGCTCGATGCCAGTTTCAACGTCGTCAGCAGTGATGCCGACATCCGGGACGATGATTGATGAAAGTCGTTCTTCTCACGCTGGCCACGATGGTCGGCCTCGTCGCCTGCGGAAGCGGCCAAGGCGCTCCGGATGCTGCTTCGAGCTCTTCGGTCGTGAGTAACGGGCTTCCCCAGGGCGACGAG
>JBEVJN010000040.1:0-28763 GCA_040510135.1 Acidimicrobiia bacterium
CGCCGGCCGCGGGGGCCCTGTGCCACCACCAGACCGTCCAGGGAGACCATCACCGAGGCCCAATCACCCTGAGGGTCGGCGTGACACAACGAGCCGACCAGTGTGCCTCGATTGCGCACGATCGGATCGGCCACCAGGGGAGCGGCCGCAGCCATCGTCGGCTGGCGAGTCGCAAGCAGAGAGGAGCGCTCCAGGTCGGCGTGACGGCACAATGCACCGACGTGTAGGGAGCCGTCTGCGTCTATACGGTGATAGTCCAGGTCGGGGATCTCGTTGATGTCGACCAGCATCTCCGGCGAGGCGAAACGGAGCTTGATCATCGGGACCAGGCTCTGGCCCCCGGCCAGGATCTTGGCTTCGCCACCGCCGTCGGCCAAGAGCACGGAGGCTTCCTCGACCGTCCTCGGAGCCTCGTAGCGGAATCGAGACGGGTAGATGTCTGCCTCCTTGCTTTGCTTCAGGCCTGCGGCCCGAGTTCGTCCTGGGGCTCGGGCTGACGAGTGGAGGATTGGGGGTCGGGCACCGCCACGGGTAGGGACTCGGCCGACGGGTCAGGTCTCGGCTGCTGATGTGGAGGCCAGGGCCCTTGGACGGGTTGCCCGGCGACTTTGAGATAATCGACGATCTCCGGCCATGCCCAGATCGTCGGGCTCTTCCCCGTCTTGGGGGCGTTCTCGATCAACTCGTACAGACGGGGATTGCCCCGGCTGTGACCGGACGTCTCAACTGCCAAGGTTCACCTCGCGGTCTCAAAGGCCAACCGTTTGCAACCAACGGCCGGATCTCCCATTGCACAAAGGATTCCGGCTACACCGGAATCCTGCCCGCCCGAACCTTACGCAAACGGCGACCGTCGCGTCGGCCTTCTCGGCCATTACGTTGCGGGGTCGTATCCGGTTCTCGTCATGCACCTGCCTCGGCTGCGATCAGCCTCCGCGCCTCGGCTCCGTAGGCCTCCTCGATCCCCTCCCGCACCTCGGGGGTGAACATCCCGCCGAAAATCTCGAAGAGGGTGGGAGAGAGCTCGGCGATACCGTCGGCGCTGAGCAAGTCGATCCCCAGGTTCCGCTCCAGGTGGGCGTGCATGACGAGCATCCCCAGGTTGAGCGCCATCTGGACCGTGGTGCGTCGCTCCAGGTCGGAGGAGTCACGGACCATCCCTTTTTCAACAGCGACGCGGGTGATCTCGACTCCTTCCCGGACCATCTCGTCGAAGAGATCGCCGGCCGCCGGATGATTGCGGGACAACGCCCAGCCGAAGTAGCGAAGCAAGGGTTGTGCCATGAGGAAGGTCCCGGCGGCGAAACCGGGATCGAACACGTTGTCCTGTTCCATCGCCGCCAGCTTGATCTCGCGAAATCGCGCCACGACGTAGTGGTCGCAAGCCTCGCGCAGCCCCTCCTTGGAGCCGAAATGGTGCACGACCAGACCCGGTGACACTCCGGCATCTGCGGCGACTGCCCGGATCGTCGTCCCGCCGAAGCCGTCGGCCGGGAAGCGGGCAAGGGCGGCGTCCCGGATGCGGGCTCGCGTGGTCAAGTCTTCGCTGTGCCTTGAACGCATGGTCAACATACTAAACACGCGTTCAAGTCAAGGTGCTACGATTCCTGATCATGAGCACTGCGATCTCCGTCTCCGATCTGGTGAAGAACTTCGGGCACGTTCGGGCACTCGACGGGCTCGACATGGAGGTGGCCACCGGCGAAGTCCACGGCTTCCTCGGGCCCAACGGATCGGGCAAGACCACCACCATCAGGGTCCTGCTGGGGCTCATCCGCCAGGATGCAGGCGCGGCCGTACTCTTGGGCGGAAACCCCTGGTCGGAGGCCACCGAGCTCCACCGCCGGCTGGCTTATGTCCCTGGCGACGTGACACTCTGGCCCAATCTGACCGGTGGCGAGGTTATCGACCTCCTCGGCCGCCTCCGGGGCGGTCTGGACCAGTCGAAGAAGGAGAATCTCCTCGAGCGGTTCGACCTCGACCCGACGAAGAAGGGTCGTACCTATTCGAAGGGCAACCGGCAGAAGGTCGCGCTGGTGGCCGCCCTCTCCTCCGACGTCGAGCTGCTGATACTCGACGAGCCGACCGCCGGGCTCGACCCACTCATGGAGGCACAGTTTCGGGCCTCTATCGAGGAGGACCGCAGTCATGGCCGGACCGTGCTGCTGGCCAGCCACATCCTGGCCGAGGTCGAGGCGCTCTGTGACCGCGTCAGTATCGTTCGCAAAGGAAAGACCGTTGAGAGCGGCACCCTCCAAGAGCTGCGCCATCTGACCCGGACCACGATCAGTGCCGAGTTGAGCGCCGACCCCGCTCCGGTCGCATCGTTGCCCGGCGTGCACGACCTGCGTCTTCACGACCACAAGGTGGAGTTCGAGGTGGACACCGACCGGATCGACGAAGTGGTCCGGACTCTTGCTCCGCTCGGCGTGCGCAGCCTGGTCAGCCATCCGCCCACCCTCGAAGAGCTGTTCCTCCGGCACTACGAGGACGAAGAGGTGGAGGCGTGACCACCCTCACCGGCACCGGGAAGCTGATCCGCCTCGTCCTGCGCCGGGAGCGGCTGCGGCTCAGCATCTGGATTTTCGTCCTGGCCGGGGTCCCGATCATCACCGCAAACGCCTTCATCGACCTGTATCCCGACGACGCATCGCGCCAGGCGCTGGCGGCGACCGTCATCTCGAGCCCGGCTCTCACCTCGATGCTCGGCCCCTTGTACGACCCGAGCATTGGTGGTCTCGTCGCATGGCGGGCGGGGGTCTTGGGCGCCGTCTTCGTCGCCCTGATGGCGGTTCTCACCGTCATCAGGCACACCCGTGAGGAGGAGGAGACCGGGAGGCGGGAGCTGCTCGGCGCGACGGTGGTAGGGCGTCATGCCCAACTGGCGGCCGCAGTGATAGTGACCATCCTGGCCGGGATCCTCGTCGCCGCTCTCTTGACCGCCGGTCTGACCGGCCTGGGTCTCCCCCTGGCCGGATCATTGGCATTCGGGCTCGGGTTCGCCGGTGTCGCCGCCACGTTCGCCGGTGTCGGCGCGGTCGCCGCTCAGCTCACCGAGGCTGCCTCGTCGGCTCGCGGGATCGCGGTGTCGGTCGTCGGACTGATGTACCTGCTCCGGGTCGCGGGTGATGCCGGCGGCGAGGCCACCGAGTGGATGTCCTGGATCTCGCCGATCGGTTGGTTCAGCCGGCTCCGCCCCTACGCCGAGGAAGAGTGGTGGGTGGTCTTTCTGTGGGTCGGGATGGCGGCCGTCCTGATCGGTGCCGCCGTGGCGATCGCGGCGCGACGCGATGTGGCCGCCGGAGCTTTCCCATCACGCCCCGGGCCTTCCCAGGCGTCCCCGAGTCTGAGCAGCCCGCTCGGCCTCGCCTGGCGGCTCCACCGCGGGTCGGTCATTGGATGGACCATCGGGCTGGCGGTGCTCGGGATGGTCTACGGGACTGCCGGGGACAGCATCGGCGACATGATCGAGGGGAATCCACAGCTAGCCGAGATACTCGAGCAGATCGGCGGGGCCCAGGGCCTCACCGACACCTATTTCGCGGCGGTGGTGGGCATCATCGCCATCGTCATCGCCGCCTACGCGATACGTGCCGTGCTTCGCCTCGATGTCGAAGAGGAAGCCCAAAGGGCCGAGTACGTCCTGGCCACGGCCACGCCCCGTCGCCGCTTTGCCTGGAGTCATCTCGTCTTCGGCTTGGTTGTCCCGGTCGTGATGCTGGCCGTCAGCGGGGCGATGGCCGGGGCGACCTATGGCGCAATCGTCGGCGATGTCGGAGCCCAGGTCCCTCGTGTGCTCGGGGCGGCGATGGCACAGCTCCCGGCGGTTTGGGTCCTGACCGGGACCACGATCGCCCTCTACGGGCTGGCCCCGCGGCGGGTCGGGTTCAGCTGGGGTGTGCTGGTCGCCTGTGTCTTGCTCGGCCAGTTCGGCCAGATCCTGCAGCTGCCGCAATGGAGCCTCAATCTGTCGCCCTTCACCCATATCCCGGTCGTGCCCTCGGATGACATCGAGATCCTCCCGTTTGCCATCCTCCTCGTCGTCGCCGCTGGCCTGATCTCCGCCGGTCTGGTCGGCTTCCGTCGCCGCGACGTGGGCTAGTCGTCGCTCGCCACCTACCGTTCACGACTTGTTCGACAGCCTGACCCAGCGATTCGAAGACGTCTTCGCCTCCCTGCGGGGCAAGGGGCGTCTCTCCGAGAAGGACATCGACGCCGCCCTTCGCGAGGTTCGTCTCGCCTTGCTCGAGGCGGATGTCAACGTCAAGGTCGTCAAGGATTTCCTGGCCCGGGTCAAGGAGAGAGCCATGGGCGAGGATGTCACCAAGTCGCTCTCACCCGGCCAGCAGGTGATCAAGATCGTTCACGAGGAGCTCGTGACCACCCTGGGTTCGGAGGCGGTGCCCCTGAAGAAGGTCGCGCCGCCCCTGACCATCCTGATGGTCGGGCTCCAGGGCTCGGGAAAGACGACCACGGCCGGCAAATTGGCTCGTCTCCTCAAGAGTCAGGGCAAGAAGCCACTGCTTGTGGCTGCCGACCTGCAGCGACCTGCGGCCATCGATCAGCTCGAGATCCTCGGCGGCCGCATCGATGTGCCGGTGTTCACCGACCGCAAGGGCAAGCCCCCTCGCCTGGTCAAGGCGGCCATGAAAGAGGCGACCCGTACGGGTCGTGACGTGGTGATCGTCGACACGGCCGGCCGGCTTCAAATCGATCAACAGCTGATGAGCGAGCTCGACGACGTCCGTAAGGCGTCAGACCCCGACGAGGTTCTTCTGGTTGTGGATGCCATGACCGGCCAGGACGCGGTGAATGTCGCTTCCGGATTCCAGGAACGCGTCGGGCTCACCGGAGTGGTTCTCTCCAAACTCGACGGTGACGCCCGCGGCGGAGCGGCGATCTCGGTGCGAGAGGTGACCGGGGCCCCGGTGAAATTCGCTGGAATGGGCGAGGGTCTCGACGATCTCGAGCCTTTCCATCCCGACCGCATGGCGTCCCGGATCCTGGGCATGGGCGACGTGATGAGCCTGATCGAGAAGGCCGAGGCCACATTCGACGAGGCCGAGGCGGAGAAGGCGGCAAAGAAGCTGCAGAAGGGCGAATTCACGCTGGAAGACTTCCTGGCCCAGTTCCAGGCCATGAAGCGGATGGGGCCTCTGAAGGACATCCTTGCTATGATCCCGGGCTCCGGATCGCTCATGCGCGAGGTGGATGTCGACGACCGTGACTTGCGTCGGGTCGAGGCGATCATTCAGTCGATGACTCCAGAGGAGCGCCGGAACCCAAAGCTCATCGGCGGCAGCCGAAAGCGCCGTATCGCGTCTGGTTCGGGCACCAGGCCCCAGGACGTGAATCGGGTGCTCAAGCAGTTCGTCGACGCGCAGAAGATGATGAAGATGTTGGCCGGAGGCAAAGAGGCCCCCTCGTTGCAGGGTCTCTTCCCAGCGCAGCGAACCAAGAGGTGAATCGATGGCCGTGAAGATGAGGTTGATGCGGATGGGGAAGAAGAAATCCCCTTCGTACCGCGTCGTGGTGGTCGACGGCCGGGCGCCGCGAGACGGCCGCTATATCGAGCAGATCGGGCGTTACGACCCGCAACAGGACCCGTCCGTGGTCGAGATCGACAACGAGAAAGCCGCCTCCTGGCTGTCGAAGGGCGCCCAGCCCACCGAGGCCGTGGAGAAACTCCTCAACATCTCTGGTGCGATGAACACGATGAAGGTGCGCACCGGTCAGATTCATACCGTCGGGGCGACGCCCGCCGCCGAACCTGCCGAGGCTCCCGCCCCAGCAGCGGAGCCGGTTGCCGAGGAGATAACCGCCGACACGTCCAGCGAGGAGGAGTGATCTTGGCCAAGGGCGAGATCGTCGAGCGAGTCGTGACCTATGTGGTCAAGAGCATTGTGGAGGAGCCGGACGAGGTGTCGGTGACCATGGTGGAGCAGGGGCCCGACGAGGTCGTGGCCGAGGTTCGCACCGCAAAAGGCGACATGGGCCGTGTGATCGGGCGTCGGGGTCGTGTGGCCAAGGCGATCCGTGCTGCGGCCGGCGCCGCAGGCGACGAAGAGGGCATCAACGCTGGCGTCGAGTTCCTCGACTGATCCCGGGCGCTTCGTCATCGGGAGGCTGGGGCGGCCCCATGGGCTCGATGGCTTCCTGGGGATCTACGCCGCCGAGGAGGACATGGTTGGCCTGAAGCCGGGATCGACTGTCTTTCTGCAGGACCGTCCCCATGTAGTGCGGGCGGTTCGTCGCGTTGACCGAGGCTTTCAGGTCGCGTTCGAGGGGGTCGGCAGCAGAGAGTCGGCCGAGGAGATCAGAGGACTCTCTGTTTCGGTAGGCGAGCGCCGCACACTCGCCGATGACGAGTTCTGGCCCGAAGATCTTTCCGGGCTGAGGGTATTCGACGAGGCCGGCCGAGAGGTCGGGGTGGTGCGGCGGGTCCTCTTCGGGCCCGGCCAGGACCGGCTCGAGATCACCACCGGCGTGGGCGCCAGTTTCGAAATCCCTTTCGTGGACGAGCTGGTCCCGTTGGTCGACCTGGGTGCGGGACGCGTCGTGATCAACTCGATCCCGGGGCTCATCGAACCGGGGTGATCACGCCTTGGATCGCACTAAATTGAGCGTGTGATCAAAATCCGCGACGGGAGGACCGAATGCCTGAAGCCGTGATCGTCGCTACCGCCCGGTCTCCGATCGGCCGGGCATACAAGGGCTCACTCATCGAAGTCCGTGCCGACGACCTGGCCGGCTTCGCCATCGACGCCCTGATGTCCAAGGTTCCGGACGTGGACCGCGCCTCGGTCGCCGATGTGATGGTCGGCTGCGCTCTCACCCATCACGAGCAGGGGTTCAACGTGGCGCGGCCGGCCTCATTGCTGGGCGGGATGCCGGAGAGTGTCCCGGCGACCACGGTCAATCGATTCTGCGCCTCATCGTTGCAGACGATCCGCATGGCTTTTCATGCCATCGAGCGGGGCGAGGGTGATACCTACCTGGCCGGCGGGGTGGACTCGGTGACCCGAACCTATGGCAAAGGCTTCGACAGCGAGGACCTCAACCCACGATTCACCGACGAGGCTCGCGACGACTTCATCGACCAGGTGTATATCCCGATGGGCAACACCGCCGAGAACGTTGCCGAGAGATACGGAATCAGCCGGGAGCGCATGGATGAGTTCGCCAAGCGATCCCAGGATCTCGCCGTCGAGGCACAGAAGAATGGATTCTTCGATCGGGAGATCACACCCATCGAGGTCCCGGACGGGCGGACCATCAGTTCCGACGACGGGCCTCGGCCCAACACCACCATCGAGAAGCTCGCGGAACTGCCGCCGGTCTTCAAGCCAGACGGCGCGGTGACCGCCGGCAACTCTTGCCCGCTCAATGATGGGTCGGCGGCGGTCCTGGTCATGTCGAAGAGCAGGGCGGCCGAGTTGAGGCTGCAACCACTGGCCCGGATCATCGCGTCCTCTGTGGTTGGTCTGGAGCCGGAATTCATGGGGATGGGCCCGGTGAGTGCGGTGAGGGCCGTCCTCGACCAGGCCGGGATGGAGCTTTCGGACATCGATGTCATCGAGATCAACGAGGCATTTGCCGCCCAGGTCCTGGCCAGCGTCGATGAGCTGGGCATCGACATGGATCGGCTGAACCCGAACGGCGGAGCGATCGCACTGGGCCACCCATTCGGCATGACCGGCGCCCGGATCATGGGAACGCTGATCAACGACCTCAGGACCCTCGACAAGACCATCGGCCTCGAGACCATGTGCGTGGGCGGCGGTCAGGGAATGGCGATGATTGTGGAGCGCCTCGGCTAGCCGGCTTCGGCGTCTGCCGCCCCGGTTACCTCTCCCCGAGCCCAGGCGGTCACCTCCCGCACCCTGTCGTGGCCGCTGTTCACCGCCACCATGAGGAAGTCACCCGAGGCGAAGACCGTGTCCGGGGTGGGTATGGCTGCCTTGTGATCGCGGATCATCGTCGTGATCAGCATGCCGTCCGGTGGCGGGTTGTTGCCAAGCCTGGTGCCGACGAGGGCGAGATCGTCGGTCACCTCGATCTCGATGAGGTCGACGTCCACATCTTCTAGTTCCACGGCTTCCGCGATGGATTGCCAGGCGGGTCGATCGACCACCAGATCGAGACGCTTGGCCAGAGGCGCAATGGTGGTCCCCTGGAGCAGAGCCGACACGACTACCACGAAGAACACGAGATTGAAGATGGTGTCGCCGGCCGCTACTCCGGCGGTGGCCGGGAACGTGGCAAGGACGATCGGCAAAGCGCCGCGCAGACCCGCCCAGGAGAGAAACGTCATCTCCTTCCAGGACATCCTGAAGGGGAGCATGGCGAGGACCACCGATAGCGGTCGGCCGACCAGCAGCAGGATGGCGGTCACTGCCAACGCCGGGATGGCGACTGCGGGCAACTCGGCAGGGAAGACCAGGAGCCCCAACAGGAGAAAGAGGGCGATGTCGGCCCCATTGGCCAAACTGGCGTGAAAGCTCCGCACCACTCGGCGGTGGCGGGGGGCGAGGGCACCGATCATGAGCCCGCAGATGTAGACCGCCAGAAAGCCCGAGGTCGACAGGTAGGACGCCACGGCGAAGGTGAGCCCGGCCATGGCCAGGGCCAAGAGCGGATAGAGGCCGGAGGACCTCAGGCGGAGCCTTAGGAGCCTGGTGCCGATCCAGCCTCCGAGCAGGCCCACGGCGATGCCCCCGAACAACTGTCTGGCGCCGAACACCAGCCAGTCTTCGATCCCGGGATTCGATCTGGTGACCTCGATGAGACCGATGGTGAGCAGGATGGCGAAGGGGTCATTGACACCTGACTCGATCTCGAGGATGCCCGCCAGCCGCTTCGGGATCGGCGTGCGGCGCACTACGTCGAACACGACCGCAGCGTCCGTGGAGGCAACCACTGCCCCGATGATCAGGGCGGTCTCCCACCCCGAGTCGAACAGGAGCTGCACCCCGGCGGCGACCACTGCAGCACTGACGAGAACTCCGACGTTGGCGAGGACGAAACCCGGGACGCCTGACTCGCGCAAGACCGACGGCTTGGTGGTGAGGCCGCCTTCGAAGAGGATGATCATCAGGGCGATGACGCTGATGTCCCTGACCATCTCCATGTCGCTGACCTCGACCAACCCAAGGACATCGCTCCCGAAGGCCATGCCGATTCCGAGCGAGAGCAGTGCTGCGGGCACCCGGAGCCGGTCGGAGGTGCCGACGATGAGGACCCCGATGACCATGAGCCCGGCCGCGACCAGCAGGACACTCTCGACCGGCAAATGATCGAGCGTCATGTTGTCGGTGCTGGGTCGATGGACATGTCAACTCTCTCCGATGAGCCGGCGAAACCGCCTGGAAGCCGAGGATATCGGCCACGAACGCCCCGCTCTAGCCTTGCCTGCGTGCGGATCAACGTCGTGACCATGTTCCCCGGCTTTTTCGACGGTCCTCTTGGTGTCTCGATCGTGGCCCGGGGCGTCGAAGCCGGGATGCTCGAAGTGGTCCTGCTCGACCTGCGCGAGCATGGGTTGGGCCGCCATCGCCAACTGGATGACACGCCCTTCGGGGGTGGGCCCGGGATGGTCATGATGGTCGAGCCCCTGGCCGCCGCGCTGGAGCCGCTCGACGGCACTCACCGCGTCCTGTTCACTCCGGCCGGGGCGGCACTCACCCAGGCGACGCTGGACCGCTGGGCGGGGATGCCCGAGATCACCTTCGTCTGCGGGCGGTTCGAGGGAGTCGACCAGAGAGTCGTGGACAACTACGTCGACGAGGAGACGTCCGTAGGAGATTTCGTCCTGGCGGGCGGCGAGGTGGCCGCCGCTCTCGCCATCGAGGGCATAGCCCGGTTGATTCCCGGCGTTGTCGGCAATCCCGGTTCCACGGCGAGTGAGTCGTTTCGGGAGGGCCTCATCGAGGAGCCGGTCTACACCAGGCCCGCCGACTTCAGGGGATTTGAGGTGCCCGAGGTCCTCCTATCCGGCAATCACGTGCTGATCGATGAGTGGAGGAGAGAGCAGCGGATGCGACGGACAAAGGAGCGCCGACCCGACCTGCTGCCGGATGGCGAGACTCCCGAGACCTGATACAATTCGCCCCGGCCGG
The DNA here is from genome assembly GCA_040510135.1 of Acidimicrobiia bacterium. Lineage (GTDB taxonomy): Bacteria > Actinomycetota > Acidimicrobiia > Spongiisociales > ZC4RG35 > JARDZU01. The sequence continues at coordinate 10,119 of JBEVJN010000040.1, forward strand.
GACTACCGAGCTACTCCCGGCGCCTCTAGGAGTCCTCCATGAACGATCTTCACGTAGTTGAGAGCGCGCACGTCCGCGACGATATCCCCGAATTCCGGGCCGGCGACACCGTCAAGGTCCACGTCCGTGTGGTCGAGGGGGGCAGAGAGCGCGTCCAGATCTTCGAAGGCCTTGTCATCGCCCGTAACAGGGCAGGGGCACGAGCCTCCTTCACCGTCCGCAAGTTGAGTTTCGGGGTCGGCGTCGAGCGGGTTTTCCCTATTCATGCCCCGATCATCTCCAGGATCGAGGTCGTGCGTCGTGGTGACGTCCGTCGCTCCAAGCTCTACTACCTGCGTGATCGGGTCGGGAAGTCAGCCCGCATCAAGGAGCTTCGCGACTGATCTCGCACGACACAGGTCCCATCGACGAGGAGACGGTGAACGAGGCGCCGCCACGGCGGCGTTCGTTCCTCGCCGAGTTGCCCGGTTTGCTCCTGACCGCACTGGCCATCGCGGTCGTCATCAAGACGTTTCTGATTCAGCCATTCTGGATCCCGTCGGAGTCGATGCTCCCCACCATCGAGGTGAACGACCGGGTCATGGTGAACAAGCTGGCCTATCAATGGGGCGAGCCGCAGCGAGGTGACGTCGTCGTCTTCCGTGACCCACGGGAAGAGGAGGTCGAGGAGTCGATCCCCGAAGCGGTGATCCGTTCGGTCCTGGAGGCGGTCGGGATTCGCACCAGGGGGCACGAGGATCTTATCAAGCGGGTGATCGGCCTCCCGGGCGAGACCATCGAAGTCGCCGACAACCAGATCGTGGTCGACGGGACCCCTCTCGAAGAGCCCTATCTCCCCGATGTGTTCATGCCGGACGAGCCGGCGGTGATCGTGGGAGCCGACGAGGTATTCGTCATGGGCGACAACCGCGACGCGTCGTTCGACAGCAGGAGATTCGGTCCCATACCGCTCGACGACCTGATCGGGAGGGCATTCGTGACCATCTGGCCCATCGCGCACCTCGGCGGTCTTTGAAAACGTAACCCCGGATTGTCAGCCGTTAAGTAGCGATCCGTGCATATGATCGTTTGTCGGCCCGTGTGAAGAGGAGAGCATGGAAGAGGACCTGGAGCGGTACGAATCCGAGGTTGAGCTCAAGATCTACAAGGAGTACCACGACGTCCTCCCGATGTTCCGGTACGTGGTCGAGACGGAGCGCCGGTTCTACCTCGCCAACCATGTGGATCTGCAGGTGCGCGAGGCCAACGGATCGGTCTTTTTCGAGGTGGAGATGAAGGACGCCTGGGTATGGGACATGTTCCGACCAGCCCGGTTCCTGGAGCACGTCAAGGTGATGACATTCCGCGACGTGAACGTCGAAGAGCTGGAGAAGCAAGAGATCTCGATCTGACCGATCGGGCCAGAGTGGGGGAGATCGGAGAGCGAATCGCTGCCAGGTTCCTCACCAGTCACGGGCTCGAAGTGATCGGGTGCAATGTCGAGGTCGGTCGCGGTGAGCTCGACCTCCTGGCCATGGACCGGGGACGACGTATTGCCGTGGAGGTGAGGGCCACCACCGCCGATCGAGACCCCATCGATTCCATCGGGCCGGGAAAACGAAGACGGGTCACCCGACTGGCCGGAGCGGTGGGGGCGCATCGTGTCGACTTCCTCGGAGTCCGGATTGGGCCCGATGACGTGGTGGTCCATTGGGTGCCGGGCTGTGGTTGACTGCCCCGCCATGTCTCCTGATCGGCCCACGTGAACCTCGCGGAGCCAGCGATAAGGATCGAGGGCCTGGTCAAGCGTTACCGGTCCACGACCGCTTTGGATGGTCTCGATTGTTCGATCCCATCGGGAGCCATCACCGGCCTGCTCGGTCCCAATGGAGCGGGAAAGACGACCCTCTTCCGATCGCTCCTTGGCCTCACGAGGACCGACGCCGGGCGCATTCTCGTTCTCGACCAGGAGATCCCCGGTGGCCTGGTCGACGTGACGAAGAAAATCGGGGCCATCATCGAGGAGCCGGGCCTGATAAGGGCGCTCACCGGTCGGGTCAACCTTCAGGTGGCGGCCGACCAACTCGGCTTCGGTCACGAGCGAATCGACGAATTGCTCGACTTCGTCGGTCTCCAGGCCGACGCCGGACGCAAGGTCGACGAGTACTCCAAGGGGATGCGGCAGCGTCTCGCCCTGGCGGCATCGCTCATCGGGGCTCCCGAGCTTCTCCTTCTCGACGAGCCCCTCGACGGTCTCGACCCTGCGGGGCAGATGGCGTTCAGGGCGCGTCTCCGTGACATCGCCGACGGCGGCCAGACGGTGGTCGTCTCGAGCCACGATCTGGCTGACATCGAGGCTCTCGCCGACTATGTGGTGGTCCTGAACCACGGGAAGCTGGTCACCGAAGGCCCGCTCGAGGAGATGCTGTCTGGGGGAACGACCCGGGTGGTCGCCGACAACAGCAGCGATGCCACCGCCGCCCTGTCGGCAGCCGGCATCGACGCGAGACAGGACGGCGAGGCTCTTCTGGTCGAGGAGGAGGACGGCAGCCGGGTGGTCAGGGTGCTGGCCGAGGCGGGCATCTATCCCAGCGAGGTCAGTCCGGCCCGATCGACCCTCGAGTCCGTGTTCCTCGGGATGACCGGCGAGGAGGGGCCATGAGCCTGCTTCATGCCGAGTACCTGAAACTGAGCCGTCGCCGGCTCTACTACATGATGGTGATCATCCTGGCCGCGCTGGTCGGCTTGCTCGCCTTCTTCCTCTTGATCTTCGCCCAGATCGCTCCCGAGCTGGCCGAAGACGTGCCGCTGCTGAGAAAACCCGTCGCCTACATCTTTGGCGCCCAGCAAGTGGCAGGGCAGACGTGGTTCCCGCTGATCCTGGCGGTCGTGATGCTGGGGAGCGAGTTCGGGAGCACGGTGTGGGCCACGGCGTTGACCAGAGATCCCCGTCGGGTGGGTCAGATCTCGGCCCGATTCGTGGTCCTCGCCGTCGCATCGCTGCTTGCGATCACCGCCGGCATCGCCGGGTGGTCGATGGTGACCGCGATCGCGGTGCCGGGGGAGGGGGGTCCGGGCGTCGACGAATGGCTGAACCTGGTGTGGAAGGTCGGGCTCATCGAACTGGCGTGGACTGCGATTGGCCTCGGGGCGGTGGCCCAGCTCCGATCGGTCGGGCCTGCGATCGGAGCCGCGCTCGCCCTGTACTTCATCGACCCGATCCTCGGCCTGTGGGGACCTTGGGAGACCGTGTCCCTATCCGCGGCCAGCAGCGCCCTGTTCCAGATCGACATCCCGGGCGGGTTCGGTGCCTTCGTGCCCGGGACGGGCCTGTCACTGCCTCACGCGGTGACGGTCATGTTGGGGTGGACTGCTCTCGGTCTGTTGCTGACCTGGTGGGGTCTTCAGCGGCGCGACGCCTGAGCGCCGAATCGTCGTCTCATTTCTTTGTGCCAGCACCCGTGATGCCAGTGCCGTCGCAGATCGGGCTCGTCGTCGGGCACGACCACCAGATGGAAAGTGCCGGGGGGGATAATGGTCTCACAGCCGGGGCAGATGTACTCCTTGCGCGCCGCGTAAGGCTGCACCGGGGCGACGGTCACCCCGAGAAGATCGCCCATGCCAGGACCGCGAATATCGCCACGAACGCCACCACCATCGCGACGATGTCGGCGGTGCTTCGCTCGTGATCCCGAAACGGATTGAACCCCATAGGCGCAACGGTAACCAAAGCCTGTGGTGTCTACCGTCATCGCTGTGAGCTGGTTGCACACCGAAGACCGCGGGCTGGTGCGCTGGCTCACTATCGATCGTCCCGATCGGAAGAACGCCATCCCGTTCGATGGCTGGCCAGGGCTGCGGGCGACGTTCGAAGCTTTCGAGTCCTCGGCGCAACGAGTTCTGGTGGTCACCGGAGCCGGCGGGGACTTTTGTGCTGGCGCCGATCTCGACCCATCGCGAGCGGATCGTCTCCAATCCGTCGAGGACCGTCATGCGAGGATGAAAGAGGTGGGCGCAGCCGCCATGGCTCTGCACCGACTGACCAAGCCGGCGATCGCCGCCGTCGACGGGGTAGCGGTCGGAGCCGGGATGAATCTGGCGCTCGGCTGTGACCTGGTCGTGGCCACCGAACGGGCCAGGTTCTCCGAGATCTTCGTGAGAAGAGGGCTCACCGTCGACTTCGGCGGCTCGTGGCTGCTTCCGCGGATCGTCGGCATGCAACGGGCCAAGGACCTGGCGCTGTCGGGGCGAATCTTGGAGGCCGAGGAGGCGTTTCGGATCGGGCTGATCACCGAACTAGTGCCTGTCGAGGCTCTCGAGCAACGAGTGGCCGAAATCGCCGACGGCTTCCTCGCCGGAGCGCCCGTCGCCCAGATGTTCGCCAAGCAGACACTGAACGCCAGCTTCCAGATCGGTCTCGCCGATGCTCTGTCATGGGAGGGTGAGGCTCAGGCCGTGGCCCTCGGCACTGAAGATGCCGTCGAGGGATTGCACGCCTTTCTCGAGAAGCGGGACCCGGAATGGAAGGGCAGGTAGCCCCGCTACACCTCTCCGATGTCTTCGTTCCAGAGATCGGGACGAGCCTCGATGAACCCGGCCATCATGTCGATGCATCGTCGATCGTCGGCCACGACCACCTCCACACCGTTAGCGCGAAGCAGGTCCTCCGCGCCGAGGAAGGTGTGGTTCTCACCGATCACGACCCGAGGTATCCCGTAGAGCAGAATCGCCCCGGTGCACATGTGACAGGGTGACAGGGTGGTGTAAATCACCGAGCGCCGGTACTCGGCGGCTACGAGACGCCCCGCATTCTCCAGGGCGTCCATCTCGCCGTGCAGGATCGGGCTCCCCTTCTGCACTCTGCGGTTGTGGCCGCGGCCGACGATCTGCCCGTCGAGCACCAGGACCGAACCGATCGGGATCCCTCCTTCGGCCAAGCCCAGGCCCGCCTCGTCGATGGCGGAGTCGAGAAACGGGTCGGGCACGAAGAGATGCTACGTGCCCGACCCGACTCGATCAGCCTTCGATCTCGGCGACGTACTCGTCTGTGTACCGCTCCCAAAGGGCGATTGCCGCTGGGTCGAGTTCGGGACGTGACATGTCATCCGTGTACATGGTGCGAGTGTCATCGGGGTGGTTTGCCGTCATCCAAGCGATGACTGCCCTCCAGACATCGTTGAGCTGTGTTCTATCGATATTTGAGGTGAGGCTGGTGATTTGGCTGATCTCGTCCCCTCCGATGAAGAGGGTGATCCCGCCCGTGACTGGAGGATGGTCGAGGGCGCGGGTCCAGTCGTTCTCGAACTCATACCCGCAGGTGAATGCGTTGTAAGCCGGACCGCTCGATATCTCGGTGCACCCGGTTGGTGTCCAGTCCCACCCCGTGGCCCGCCAGAACTCGATCAAGGCTGGCATCTCACTCAGGTCGAAGTCGTCCTCCCGCACCGTGGCGTCTGGGGCGAACAGGCCTGTGATTGCCTCCGTATCGAGGTCCTGGCGCGCCTCCATGTAAGCATCGGCCACATCCTGGGGTGACGCCGGTCCCCGGTCCCATGCGGGCACGACGGCCAGTCCGACCACAATGGCGATCCCGGCGAAGGCCGGAACCAACCATGACCTGCGTCGCCTGGATGCGTCCTTGGACTCAACGGTCTTCAAATCGGTCATCTCCCTGCTCCTCTCGGATGGGTCCTCGAGGTGTCCGGGACTCACCGGCTCGATCGGGTCGATCAGGTCCAATGAAGGCACCGGGTTCGCTTTGGCGAATAGGGCAACGACCTGGTCGTCAGTGATCACGATCCACCTCCTTTCCGAGCAGCGGGGGGTTGACGTTCTCCAGTCAGTCTTCGGTATTCATCGGCCAGGTTGAGACGGGCTCGGTAAGCGCGTTGCTTGACGGCGGTCGGCTCGATGCCGAGGACCACGGCCACGTCGGCGTGTGAAAGCTCCTCCCAGAGGGTGAGCCGAAGAATCTCCTGGTCGACCGGCTTCAGACGCGCCGACGCCGCAAGCACGACCCGGTGCTCCTCATTGCGAACCAGGAGCACCTCGGGGGCGCAGTCCTCGACCTCGGCAAGGCCACGGAGCCTTTCGATGAGCTTCCGGCTACGGACGTTGTGCCGCCACTGGTGAGAGAGCACCCGGTGGGCAACACCGTAGAGCCAGGGCAGGGCCTCGTCCCCGGCCGGTATCTGGTCGATTCTCCGCCAAGCGACCACGAAGATGTCGGAGACGGCGTCCGCCACCTGCGAAGCGGGTGTGCGCCGGGCACAATACGCCTCGATGGGCCGGGCAAAGCGCCCGTAGACCTCGACGAATCGGGCTTCGTCGTCGGTAATCGCGCCCACACGGGTCTTCATGACACTCACCTATGCCCTGTCTCCTCGTCTGGTAACACCGTCTTTTCGGGTGACCAAGCGAAGGACCCGGGCATTAGACAACCGGAGCAACCGGGGGGTTGCACGGCAGGTCCCACGTTCCCGCGGGAGTGGGACCCGCCAACAATCCGAAGCTACTGAGCGGGGAGTGGCTGACCGGCGACGAAAGCGTCGAGGACCTCCGTTGCGGCGGGCTCGGAGCGCACGAGATAGGAGACCCCGCCTTCCTCCGCGCCGACGACGGGAAGGGTCATCGATTCGGTGACACCTGCAGAGCGCATGGACCATCCCGTGCCGGCGAGATCGAAGAGCGTGAGACCGGAGTCGGCGGTGAGATGAGAACCGACCGCGGTGACCACCAATGGGCTCCGCGCCAGGCCAGAAGGTGATGATGCCTCGGCCATGATCTTGGTCAGTACCTCACGCTGCCGTGCGGCCCGGGCAACGTCGCCACCTCCCTGAGCCACCCATTCCCCATCCCGCAGCTCCTCGTAGCTGCGTGAACGGGCGTAGGCGAGGGCCGTCGCGCCATCGACTGTCTGCACTCCGGCCTCGAGATTCAGCCCCGACTTGGCATCACGGGCCGGGTACGGGATGTCGAGCTCGATCCCACCCAATGCATCCACGATCCCGGCAAAGCCACCGAACTCAACTTCTAGATAGTGGTTGGGCCGGACCCCGGTGGCATTGGCCACCGTCTCGACGAGGAGGTCGGGGCCACCGAAGGCATAGGCGGCGTTGATCTTGTTCACCCCCTGGCCAGGTATCTCGACCCTCAAGTCGCGGGGGATCGACAACAGCTGTCGTCGCCCGTCGACTACTTGGGCCAGGATGATGACGTCGGCCCGGGCACCGGCGAAGTCACCGAAGCTGCCCTCCAGGTCGTCGGGGAGGTTCTCCCGGCTGTCACTACCCACGATGAGGTAAACGCCGTCCCCGGCGGCGAGCGACGGCATCGGTCCGGCGTCCTCCATCTGAAAGTCGGCGAGGAAGGTCAGCCCGACCAAGGTTGCGGCGGCGAGAACCAGGAGGATGAGAATCCGGATCGTCCAGCGCTGGCCCGAGCTGTACCGACGACGACTTTTCGGGGGCGCGGGGCGAGGCGACGTCTTGGTGGTGGGGTTGTGGCTCATGACGATCGGCACGAAGGTGCCGGTAAGACGGTAAACCTGACCTAACGCTTAGTCGCGTACCTTCGGCCCAACCCTCTTCTAACCAGCCGTGTCATTCCGTACGTTCGGGGCATGTATGCGGCGGCCACCTCGGTGGCGCTCGTCGGGGGAGACGCTCGGCCGGTGCGGGTCGAAGCTCATGTCGGACGTCAGAGCGAGGCGTTCAAACTCTCTGGCCTCCCCGACACTGCGGTTCGCGAAGCCAAAGACCGGGTGCGGGCGGCCGTCGCCTCCAGCGGCATTCGATTTCCCAACCGCACGGTCACCGTGAACCTCGCCCCCGCGGACCTGCCCAAGAGTGGCACCGACTACGACCTCCCGATCGCATTGGGCATCCTCGCTGCAAGCAGGGAGATCCCTCCACTTCATGACGCCGTTGTCGTTGGGGAGCTGGCCCTGGACGGCGCGATCAGACCGGGATCCAATGCATTTGGGGCAGGTGTGCTGAGCGCCAGGCAGAAGGTGCCCTGTCTCGTCGCCTCGTCCGTCGCCGGGGAGGCGGCAGCGATCCCCGGGGCTACGGCCTATGGAGTGGCCAGCCTGGCGGCCGCGGTTGACCTGATCCGAGGGGGTCTGGGAACTGTCGAGCCGGCCCGCCCCGGTGGCTGCGTGCTCGGGGAGAAGCCGCCGGACCTGGCCGACATCAGGGGCCAACCGATGGCGAGACGAGCCCTCGAAGTAGCGGCGGCCGGCGGTCACCATTTGCTCATGCACGGGCCGCCAGGGTCGGGGAAGACAATGCTGGCGAGGCGCATCGTCGGCATACTCCCGCCACTCCGGCTCGAAGAGGCGGTCGAGACGGCGATGCTCTGGGCCGCGGCCGGACGGCGCCGGGGTCTCGTGGTGACGCCGCCCTTTCGTGCCCCACATCACACTGCATCCAAGGCAGCCCTGGTCGGTGGCGGAAGTGGCAATCCGGTTCCCGGCGAGGTCTCGCTCGCCCACAGGGGAACCTTGTTCCTGGACGAGCTGGCGGAGTTTCCTCGCAGCCATCTCGACACCCTCCGCCAGCCCTTGGAGGAAGGGGTCGTGTCCGTCGCCCGTCGCGGTTCCTCGGTCGATTTCCCGGCCACTTTCCAACTCCTCGCCGCGACCAACGCCTGCCCGTGCGGCTTCTACGGCGATGGCCGGCGGCCCTGCGAATGTCGTCCGGCGATTCTGGGGCGATATCGGTCACGCATCTCCGGCCCCTTGCTCGACCGCTTCGACCTCATCGTCCGCGTCGCCCGGGTGGAGGCCGCGGAGTACACGGGGCCGAGAGGCGAAACGAGTGAGTCGGTCGCCGCTCGTGTCAACCGGGCGCGGGCTGCCCAAACGAAACGTGGCCAGGTCAACCGCCATCTCGAGGTGGGGGACAGCGTGGAGTCGAAAGCTGCGGCCGAGCTCGTCGCCAGTGCAGTGAGTGTCGGTGTGCTCACCGCCCGTGGCGCCGACCGTGTCCGGCGGGTGGCACGCACTATCGCCGACCTAGCCGGGGTGGATCGGGTCGAAGAGGAGCACATGGCCGAAGCCATAGGCCTCCGCGGCGAGTGGAGAGATGAGTGACCTTCGGTTGATCTGCAAGGACGGGCCTGGGTATCCGGAGGGCCTGCTCGATCTCGAGGATCCCCCTCCGCTGTATGTCCTCGGGGAGACCACCACGGCGCCGGGAGTGGCCGTGGTGGGCACCAGGAAATGCACTCGATATGGCATGAGCCTCGCCGACGGCTTTGGACACGCACTGGCCGGAGCGGGCTGGACCACGGTGAGCGGCCTGGCCAGGGGCATCGATGCCGCTGCTCACCGCGGCACCCTGCGAGGCAAGGGACGGGCCGTGGCAGTGCTGGGATCGGGCGTCGACGTCGTGTACCCGGTCGAGAACACCCACCTCTATCAGTCGATCCTGGCGGGCCAGGGGGCGATCATGTCCGAGTACCCACCGGGCACCCGGCCGGACCGATGGCGGTTCCCGGCACGCAATCGAATCATTGCCGGCATCAGTTCGGCTGTTGTCGTGGTCGAGGCCGGCGAGAAGGGTGGGGCCTTGATCACGGCACGTCTTGCGGCCGAAATGGGTCGACCGGTCCTGGTCGTCCCGGGCGATGTCGACCGTCTCGCCTCGGTCGGATGCAATCGTCTCATCCGCGACGGAGCCCTCCCCGTTCTCGGAGTCGACGACCTCCTGACCGAGCTCGAGTTGATTCTGGGCAGACGGCCTAACCAGGCATCTCCTCCGAACGGGGTGATACCGCAAGCCGGCGTCCCTGTCGAGGACCTTCCCGAGCTTTGGGGGTGCTCTCCCGGTGAGGCACTGGCCCGCCTCGCCCGCATGGAGGTCGCAGGGGAAGCTCGCCGAGCAGGGGATGTGGTGCTGCCGGGCTCGGGTTGACGGGTTCCGCGCCGCGGTCCCAATAGCATCTCAGTGTGAGAATTCCCCCGATGCCGGTCTGGGCGGTCAGGTCCGTCGACGGATATCTCGATCGCATGCGTGATCAGCGGGAGCTCTCGCCACACACCCTCGAGGCCTACCGACGTGACCTGGCGCAATTCTTCGCCTATTGCGCGGGTGAAGGAGTGGGAGCGATCGGGGCGGTGCGGCGGCAGCATGCCCGCCGGTATCTCGCCGCTCTGTCCGCCGAGGGCTACTCGAAGAGGTCGATGACCCGCAAGGCTTCGGTCGTTCGTTCTTTTTACAACGACGCCGGCCGCCGCAACTCGGCCACGGTCAACCCCTTCGAGGGCGTCTCCCGTCCCCGTCTCGACAAACCGCTGCCGCACGCGCTTCCGACGCGGACTGTGGTGCACGCCATCGAGACGATCGATCCCACCACCCCCGAGGGTCTGCGGGATCGTGCGCTGATCGACACCCTCTATTCGACCGGTCTCCGGGTCTCGGAACTGGCCTCGCTCTCCATCGATGACGTCGGCGGCGACATGGTGACCGTTGTCGGCAAGGGGAAGAAGACGCGGCGTGTGCCGATCGGCCGCCCCGCCCAGGAATCGGTGCGCCTCTATCTCGGTCGAGGAAGGCCGAGGCTTGCCGGACCCGACGCCGGGAACTCGCTGTGGGTGGGCCTGCGAGGTGGGCCGATGGGGACACGCGGCATCCGCTCCGTGGTCAGAAAGCGTGTCGCCACTTTTCCCCACGCCCTGAGGCACAGCTTCGCGACCCATCTCCTGGAAGGTGGCGCGGATCTTCGCTCAGTGCAGGACCTGCTCGGCCACACCGATCTGGCTACGACCCAGATCTACACTGCCGTGACCCGTCAGCACCTGAGAGGAACATATGACCGAAGCCACCCGAGGGCCTGAGACCGGACAGGTCGATGCCCTATGGGAGCGCTTCAAGGCATCGGCAGACGCCGACGCCCGTGAGCGGCTGATCCTGCATTACTCGCCCCTGGTCAAATATGTGGCAGGTCGCGTCGGAGCCGGGCTGCCTCGCTCGGTCGACCAGAACGACCTCGCCAGCTACGGGCTCTTCGGGCTGATCGATGCGATCGACAAGTTCGAGCTCGAGCGCGGGTTCAAATTCGAGACCTATGCCATCAACCGAATCAAGGGAGCAATCCTCGACGAGCTCCGGGCTCTCGACTGGGTCCCACGGTCGGTCCGCTCGCGGGCTCGTCAGATCGAAACCGCGGTCACCGAGTTGGAGCATGCTCTGCAACGAGCCCCGACCGATCAGGAGCTGGCCGAGAATCTCGAGATGGACGTTGGCGATCTGCAGAGCGCCCTGGCCGAGATCGGCCGCTCTGGTATCGCCGCGTTGGACGAGTTCGTCGGTTCCGACTCGTCGACATCGGTGGGCGACATGCTCGCCGACCCGACCGGCGTCTCGCCGGAAACCGCCTTCCAGGCAGAAGAGACCCGTCATGGCTTGGTCGATGCCATAAACCGTCTGCCACAGCGAGAGCGGCTCGTGGTCACCCTCTATTACTACGAGGGGATGACATTGGCCGAGATAGGTGACGTGCTCGGCGTCACCGAGTCGCGGGTCTGCCAGATCCACGCCAAGACAATGATGTCCCTGCGCAATCGGCTCGGTGAGCCGTCCTGGGGTTGAGCATTCGACGTTTTACGTTCTACGTCATCTGCCCTTACCATCTCCGCATCACACACGTCTGCTGATCCTCACTGGTCGGGCGCGTCCCGAAGAGGGTCATCCGTGGAAACGGGTAGGCCATCAGCCGGCAGGCGGAGGAACAACCAGAAAGGAGCAGCTTTGGCTGTCTCGATGAAGCAACTCTTGGAGGCCGGTGTCCATTTCGGGCATCAGACCCGGCGCTGGAACCCAAAGATGCGCCCCTATATCTATGGGGAGCGCAACGGAATCCACATCATCGACCTTCGGCAAACGGTGGACCAGACCGCCGCCGCCGCCGAATATGTCCGGAACCTCACCTCCGATGGGGGCGTCGTCCTCTTCGTTGGCACCAAGAAGCAGGCCCAGGCGGCTGTGGCGGAGCACGCCACTCGCTCCGGCATGCCCTATGTCAACTACCGCTGGCTCGGCGGCATGCTCACCAACTTCCAAACGATCCAGAAGCGCATCTTCTACATGCGTGAGTTGCGTCGTCTCGAGGCGAGCGGTGAGATCAACGCCCTCCCCAAGAAAGAACGTCTGAAGCTCCGGCGCGAATTGGCCAAGCTGGAGCAGAACCTGGGGGGGGTGGTCGACCTCCAGAAGACCCCCGACGCCGTGTTCGTCGTCGACGTCAACACCGAGGCCACCGCGGTCACCGAAGCGGCCCGCCTCGGGATGCCTGTGATCGCCCTCGTAGACTCGAACAGCGATCCCGACCGGGTGACCTACGTCATCGCAGGCAACGACGACGCGATTCGTGCCGCTGATCTCATCGCAGCCGCAATCGCCGATGCTGCGATCGAGGGCCGGAGGATGGCGGGTGCCAAGGCATCCAAGGGTGACGTCGCCGCTGAGGAGGGCTCGGACGCAGAGGGAGACGACTTCAAACCCACGGTCGAGGAGTCCATACCGGACTTCGAGCAGGAGCCTGCACCCGCAGCCGCGGAATCTGTTGAACCCTCTGCTGAAGCCCCCGCCGAGACTCAGCCCGGGGCGAAAAATGCCTGAGTTCGGGGCCAAGGACATCCAGAAGCTGAGGCAGGACGCCGGCGTCGGGATGATGGACGCCAAGATCGCCTTGACCGATGCCAGCGGAGACTTGGAGAAGGCGTTCGAGCTGCTCCGGGAGCGGGGGCAGGCCAAGATGGCCAAGCGCACCGATAGAGAGGCCAACGAGGGAGCCATCGGCAGCTACATCCACATCCAGAGCGACCGACCGGTGGTGGGAGTTCTGGTCGAGCTGACCTGTGAGACCGACTTCGTCGCCAAAAGCGAGGAGTTCCGCGCGACGGCGAACGACATCGCCATGCATGTCAGTTGGGGAAAGCCCATTTGGGTGACCCGGGACGAGGTCGATCAGGATGCCCTGGCGAAGGAACGCGAGCTCATCTCCCGTCAGGCTCTTGCCGAGGGGAAGCCGGAAAACGTCATCGATCGGATCGTCGATGGGAAGATCGGATCGTGGTTCGCCGAGAACGTGCTCTACGACCAGAAATTCGTAAACGCGGAGAAATTCGACGGCATTGTCGGCGACATGGTGGCCAATCTCGCGTCCAAGATGGGTGAGAACATCTCGGTGCGCAGGGTGTCTCGCATAGCGGTCGGCGAGTAGGAGGGCGAATTGTCCAATCCCCCGGTGAGAAGAGTCGTCCTCAAGCTGTCCGGTGAGGCCTTTGCCGATCCCGGGCTTGGCTACGGAATCGATCCCCTGACCGTGGTCAGGGTCGCCGAGGAGATAGGAGAGGCCCACTCCGACGACATCCAGATCGCGGTGGTCGTAGGTGGAGGCAACATCTTTCGCGGCGTGAGCCAGGCAGCCAAGGGCATGGATCCGGCCTCCGCCGACTACATGGGGATGCTGGCCACCGTCATCAACGCTCTTGCCCTGCGAGACGCATTGGAGAAGGCAGGTGTGCCCACCCGGGTCCAGAGCGCGATCACCATGCAGGAGCTGGCCGAGCCCTACATCCGTCTCCGGGCGATTCGCCATCTGGAGAAGGGGCGAGTCGTGATCTTCGCCGCGGGGACCGGCAACCCGTTCTTCACGACCGACACGACGGCGGCACTCCGGGCCGTCGAGCTCGGAGCCGACGCACTCCTCAAGGCGAGCAAGGTGGACGGCATCTACGACGCTGACCCGGCTACCCATCCCGACGCCAAGCGCCTCGACGAACTGTCCTATATGGACTTCATCTCCGACGAGCTCAGGGTCATGGACACCACCGCAGTTACGATGAGCAAGGAGCACGGTGTGCCGATTGTCGTGTTCGACATGACAACACCTGGCAACATCGTCAAGGCGGTGAGCGGTGAGAAGATCGGCACCGTGATTCACTGACGAGGAGGAACAGTGATCAGTGACCTCCTGACCGAGGCCGAGCACAAGATGGAACAGGCAATCGACCATGTGGCCTCGGAGTTCTCGACTGTCCGCACCGGGCGGGCGAATCCCCAGCTTCTCCAACGGATAACCGTCGAGTACTACGGGTCGCCGACCCCGCTTCAGCAACTCGCATCGATCTCAGTGCCCGAGCCCCGCCTGCTGGTGGTCCAACCCTTCGACAAGTCGACGGTCGGTGACATCGAGCGGGCGCTGCAGACCTCAGAGCTCAGCCTCAACCCAACCAACGACGGCAATGTGATCCGCATCGCTTTTCCGCCTCTCACCGAGGAGCGGCGCAAGGACCTGATCAAGGTGGTGCGGAACATGGCAGAGGAGGGACGGGTGGCCGTTCGTAATGTCCGCCGCCACTCCAAGACAGACATGGAATCGATGCACGGCGAGATCTCCGACGATGACATCCGCCGCGGCGAAGATGAGCTGCAGAAGCTGACCGACCGGTATGTCGATCAGATCGATCGTCTTCTCGGTCACAAGGAATCAGAGCTCCTCGAGGTGTGATTTGAGCGAGCGAACCCCTGGCGATGAGAAGCGGCCGAGTCGACTCTGGGACGACGGCGACGATGACGCCGAGGTGTTCACCCTCCCCCCGCCCCTGGAGGATGAGCTTGCGGAGGGGGATGCGGAGCCCGATGACTCCGATGCCGGCGATGCGGCCGAGGGAGCAGACGCCAATTCGGACGGGCCGGACGCCGACTACGAGGCGATGAGCTTTCCCCGGGATCTCGACGATTTCGAAGCAAACCAGTACACCGGGTCCACCAGCCAGGAATACCAGGGCCTGGCCGACGAAGTGAGCCGGGCCGCGGGCGAGGAATGGGAGCAGCAGGCCGTAGCGGCAGGAGTTCCAGGGGTGGACAGCGGATTGGTCGGGTTCGAGGACGTCACCGGCGCCCGCGGCGATACCGAGGAGGATTTCGAGGCCTCGGAGCAGGCCGCCACCAGCGATCTGGCGATGAGGATCGCGTCTGCCCTCGTCATCTTCGGACTGTTTCTGGGCAGTCTCTTGCTCGGCGGCTGGTGGTTCGCAGCCTTCGTGATCCTCGCCATGATCGTGTCCACTGGCGAGTTCTACGCCACTGCCCGATCCGAGGACGGCCGTCCGCTGGCCCTGTTCGGGCTGCTCGGCGTGGTCTTCATGGGGCTGGGCGCCCAGCTGACCGGCGCCGCCGCAATAGCCGGCTGGGCCGCCGCGTTCTCGGTTGTCACCATTCTCTTCCTGACTCTCTCACCGCGTCGCCAGCCCCTGGAAGATGCGTCGGTGACGATCAGCGGCATGGTCTGGGTCGGCCTCCTTTCGTTCGCCATCCTCATCGCCCAGGGGCCCCATCCGGTTGCCTACATCCTCTTCGTCGTCCTTCTCATCGCCGCCAACGACACCGGGGCCTATTTCGTAGGCCGCGCCTTCGGCCGTCGCAAGCTCTCACCGTTGATCTCGCCCAAGAAGACCTTGGAGGGCCTGATCGGTGGGCTCATCGCCGGGCTCGTCGTTGCCTCGATCCTCGCGACGTTCCCCGCCTGGGAGACCATTGGCATCGCCAAGGCACTGGTGGCGGGCACAGTCGTCGGTCTGATCGCACCACTGGGCGATGCGGTCGAGTCGATGGTCAAGCGTTCGCTTGGTGTCAAGGACATGGGATCGGTCCTCCCCGGCCACGGTGGGATGCTCGACCGGATCGACGGCTTCCTCTTCGCGGTCCCGGCCATCTACTTCCTGTTCCGCGGGTTCGGTTTGTTGTGACCCGCCCGGTGGTCGTTCTGGGGGCGACCGGGTCCATCGGATCCCAGACAATCGAGGTGGCCACCTCTCTGGGCCTCGACATCGCTGCCCTAGCCGCCCGATCGCCATCGGCGAAGCTCGCCGAGCTGGCGACGGCCCACCCAACAACGCAAGTGATGGTGGCCGGAGGCTCGTCCGACGAACTCAAGGAATTCGAGCGCCTGGTCGGGCGGCAGGTCGAGTTCGGCGCCGAGGCGGTCATCGGCGCAGCACGGATCCCAGGAGCCATCGTGGTCAATGGCATCGTGGGGGCAGCCGGATTGAGAGCCACCATCGCCGGCCTGGAGAGCGGGAATCGCGTTGCTCTAGCTAATAAAGAGAGCCTGGTGGCCGGGGGGCCGGTGGTGAAGCGAGCCCTGACCGAGCACGGTGGCGAGCTGATCCCGGTCGACAGCGAACACTCGGCCTTGCATCAGTGTCTCGCCGGTGAGGATGCGGACTCGGTGTCAAGGCTGATCGTGACCGCGTCCGGTGGCCCGTTCCGAGGACGATCCCTCGACACGCTGGCCGGGGTCACTCCCGAACAGGCCCTGGCCCATCCGACGTGGGATATGGGACCGCGTATCACCATCGACTCCGCCACGCTCTTCAACAAAGGCCTCGAGGTGATCGAGGCCCATCATCTGTTCGACGTCGGCTACGACCGGATCGCGGTCCTGATCCACCCCCAGTCGATTCTCCACTCGGCCGTCGAGTTCGTCGACGGGTCGTGGAAAGGCCACCTAGGACATCCCGACATGAGGATCCCGATCCAATACGCATTGACCTCTCCGGATCGGGCCCCATCCCTGGCACGTCCCTTCGACCTGGCCGGGATGGATCTCACGTTCGAAGCTCCCGATCCGGTGTCTTTTCCCGCCCTGGACCTGGCTTACGAGGCAGGTCGAGAAGGTGGATCGTCGCCGGCAATCCTCAACGCGGCCGATGAGGTCGCAGTTGCGGCTTTCCTCGATGGCCGCCTCGGCTTCCTCGGGATCGCCGAGGTCGTCTCGGCCACCCTCGAGACCGCCGACTGGCGAGCGCTCGACTCGGTGGAGGATGTGATCGCCGCCGACCGTGACGGTCGGGAGATTGCCGCCTCGTTCATCGCGGGAGCCTGCTGACTATCGACGATTCGCGGGTAGCGTGTCGGCATGCTCGGAGGCTTCGCTGCGGCTGCGGCCATCATTCTCTTCGTAACCGCCCACGAGGCAGGGCATTTCTTCGCGGCCAAGGCCACTGGGATGAAAGTGACCGAGTTCTTCTTCGGTTTCGGGCCCAGGATCTTCGCCTGGCGCCGTGGCGAGACCGAGTACGGGGTCAAGGCGATTCCCCTCGGAGGCTATGTCCGGATCATCGGCATGAATCCACTCGAGGAGATCTCGCCAGCCGACATGGGTCGCACCTACCGGGAGAAGAAGTTCTGGGAGAAAAGCGTTGTCGTGCTCGCTGGAGTCGGCATGAATTTCTTGATCGCATTTCTCCTCTTCTACGGGATCGTGCTCGCCAACGGTGTCTCGGAGCCGCAACCGGTGATCAGAGAGGTCGTTGAAGAGGCCGAAGTTGGCGACGACACCGTGGCCACACCGGCGATGGTGGCCGGGCTCGAGCAGGGCGACGTCATCATGTCGATTGGGGACCACAGCGTCGACGAATGGTCCGATGTCCCCGAGGCGTTGACCGCCATGGGAGCCGGCCCGACGGTCGTCGCGGTCAACCGGGACGGGCAACTCGTCAACATCGATGTGGTCTTGATCGACGCCGATGGTGTCGACGGCGGAGCCGGCTTCCTCGGAGTGAGCCCGGTGATAGAGACGCACGACCCCGGGATCATCGGTGCGGTGGGTGTGGCCGGGAGTCAGGTGTGGGAGGGGATCGGGTTCACCTTCCAGGCGATCGGCGACATGATCAAGCCGTCGAGCTTGGCCCAATACCTGGGAGTCCTTGCCGGCGACACCGATGTCGACGAGGAGATCCGGCCGGTGAGCCCCATCGGCATCGTCAACATCGGCACCCAGACCGAGTCGGCCGCCGCATTTCTCGGCATCCTCGCTTTCGTGAACGTGATCCTCGCCACCATCAATCTCCTTCCGCTCTATCCGCTCGACGGCGGGCACTTCGCGGTGGCGGCCTACGAGAAGGTCAGCGGTCGGGAGGCCAACGTCCGCAAACTGGCGCCTGTGGCTGCCGCAGTGATCGGGTTGTTCGCTTTCCTCGGGTTCGTGGCGATCGTCCTCGACATCGTCAACCCGATAAGTCTCTGAGCGCATGATCACCCGCCACAAGACCCGGCAGCTCCATGTCGGCAATGTCGCCGTGGGTGGCGACGCCCCGATCTCGGTGCAGTCGATGACGACGACCAAGACCGCCGATGTCGACGGCACCCTGGCCCAGGTCTACGCACTGGCCGGAGCCGGGGCGGACATCGTCCGCATCACGTGCAACGAGGTGGAGGCAGCTCAGGGCCTGGCCGAAATCGTCCCCAGGTCACCGGTCCCGATCATTGCCGACATCCATTATCAATACCGGCTCGCCCTGGCCGCACTCGAGGCCGGCGTCCAAGGGCTCCGACTCAACCCGGGCAATATCCGCAAGGAAGATCAGATCAAGGCGGTCGCCCGGGAGGCAAAGGATCGTGGCGTGCCGATCAGGGTCGGGGTCAACGCCGGATCGCTGGACAAGGACCTCCTCGACAAGTACGGAAGCCCGGTGCCCCAGGCGTTGGTCGATTCGGCCCTCATCGAGATCCGCTATCTCCAGGATGTCGGCTTCGAGGACATCAAGATCTCGGTCAAGCACTCCAACGTGCCATCGATGATCGAGTCCTATCGCCTCCTCTCCGAGACCGTCGACTACCC
Source organism: Acidimicrobiia bacterium (assembly GCA_040510135.1). Lineage (GTDB taxonomy): Bacteria > Actinomycetota > Acidimicrobiia > Spongiisociales > ZC4RG35 > JARDZU01. The sequence continues at coordinate 28,731 of JBEVJN010000040.1, forward strand.
GCTCCATCTAGGGGTGACCGAGGCCGGGCCACC
>JBEVJN010000041.1:0-9008 GCA_040510135.1 Acidimicrobiia bacterium
ATGGACACCTCGGATCGGAGCACCCTGATCGCCGCGTCACTCGAGGTCGACGAGATCAGGGAGCACATCGGGGCCGACTCCCTCGGATACCTGTCGCTGCAAGGCCTGCTCGACGCCACCGGAGTGGCAGATGCCGGGTTCTGCAACGCCTGTCTCTCCGGCGTCTACCCAACCGAGGTCCCGGAGGCCGCAGACAAGTTCGAGCTCGAGCGCTCCTGACATGACCACCTATGGGGAGGCCGGGGTCGATCTGAAAGGCGCCGACCATCACGTCGAAGCGATCAGGAGCCCGGTGACCGCCACCTGGACCAACGACGTCGTCGGCGGCTTCGGCGGGTTCGCTGCAGGCGTCACCATTCCCCCGGGGTATCGAGAACCAGTGCTCATGATGTCGACCGACGGGGTGGGGACCAAGCTGGAACTGGCGAGGCGAGCTGCTCGATGGGACGGGGTGGGCCACGACCTCGTCGCCATGTGTGTGGACGATCTCGCCGCGGTCGGGGCGAGACCCCTGGGATTCGTCGACTATCTCGCTGTGGGCGCGCTCGACCGCGATCGGGACCGGGTCATCGTCGAGTCGGTGGCCGCTGCCTGCATCGTCGCCGGTTGCCCTTTACTCGGCGGCGAGACCGCCGAGCATCCCGGTGTCATGGAGCCCGCCTCTGTCGACCTCGCCGGCGCGGTCATGGGCGTGGTGGAACGCGGCCAGGAACTGGGCCCCGCCCTGGTGCGGGAAGGAGACCTCGTCATCGGCCTCGTCTCGCCCAACCTTCGCTCGAACGGGTTCTCCCTCATTCGTGCCCTGTTCGCCGATGATGTGGACGCCCATCTCGGCGCGTTTCTCGAGCCGTCGGTCATCTACTCACCGGATGTGCTGAATGCAGTGAACGGAGGTGGGGTCCACGCTGGGGCGCATATCACCGGTGGTGGTCTCGCCGGAAACCTGGTCAGAGTCCTCCCATCCGGCCTCGGCACACAGATCGACAAAGGCGCATGGGATGTGCCACCGGTTTTCTCGACTGTCGCCTCCCGTGGCGTGGCCCCGATCGAGATGTGGGCCACGTTCAACATGGGGATCGGCTTTTGCCTCGTGGTGGCTCCCGACGCCGGAGACACGGTGATCGCCGCGACATCGGCACACGAGGGGCGGATCATCGGGAAGGTCGTGTCCGGCGACGGAGTGTCGATCGAATGACGTTTGCCGAGGCGTCGGCGGTTGCTCCCGCCGGGGACGGCACATGGAAGGCGGAGATCCAGCCCGATTGGGACATATTCGGTGTCGCCAATGGGGGCTACCTGATGGCGATCGCAGCGAGGGCGATGTCCGAAGCCGCTGGTGGGCGGCTACCGGTGAGCCTCACCGCTCACTTCACACGGCCCGTCTCGGCTGGCCCGGTCACAGTGTCAGTCGACGCTGTGAAGGTTGGACGGATGTTCTCCACGATGAGAGCCACAATGACCGCCTCGTCGGACTCCATAACCCTCTTGGGCAGCTTCGCCGGGCCGGCTTCCGGAGGTGCGCACGACCTCTACGTTGCCGCTCCGCCACCGGAAATGCCCGCACCAGAGGAGTGCCTCCGCGCCCTCCCCTCGGCGGACGGGCCTCTGCCCCCGCCACTCATGGCCCAGTTCGAGGAGCGGATCCACCCCGCTGACGCCGGGCCTCTACAGGGCCGGCCCAGCGGCACTGCCAGGATGCGGGGCTGGTTCCGCCTCCACGAGGGCGAGCCACTCGAGGTCTTCACCTTGTTACTCACCGCTGACTCCTTCCCGCCGGCGGTCTTCAACGCCGACCTGCCACTCGCCTGGACCCCGACTCTGGAGATGACTACCCAAATCCGTGGCATCCCGGCCCAGGGTTGGCTGCGTTGTCAGTTCACGACGCGTTTCGTGACAGGGGGTCTCCTGGAGGAAGACGGCGAGATATGGGATGAGGCCGGGCAACTGGTCGCACTGTCCCGGCAGCTAGCTCTGGTTCCCCGCTGAGACGGATTCCAGATCAGCGAGCAAGGCACCCTTGCTCGCGTCATCCAAGAATGACGAGTTGATCGAGTTGCGGGCCATGTCCGTAATGGTGGCGTCGTCCAGACCCATCTCATCGCGGGCACCCCGGTAGTTGGCGCCGACGTAGCCGCCGAAGTACGCCGGATCATCGGAGTTGATCGACACAATCAGGCCGGCGGCGATCATCGCCGGAAGTGGATGTCGGGTCAGGTCGTCGACCACCTTCAGCGCCACATTGGACAACGGGCACACCGTGAGAGGGACTCTTTCCCGGCTCAGCCTGGCCACCAGCTCGGGATCTTCGAGGCTTCGCACCCCATGATCGATTCGCTCCGCTCCGAGGACATCGAGAGCCGCCCGGACATACTCCGGCGGGCCTTCCTCCCCGGCGTGGGCGACGGCGCGAAGACCGAGCTGACGGGCCCGCGCGTAAGCCTTCTCGAAGAGCTCCGGAGGCCGGCCACGCTCCGACGAGTCGATCCCGACTCCGATCACGCCTTCGAGGAAGGGCTCAGCCTCCTCGATCGTGGCCAGGGCGGCCTCACCTGATAGGTGACGGAGAAAGCACATGATCAGTTCGGCGCTGATCCCGCGCCGTCTGCGGCCGTCCGAGATCGCGTCCCTGAATCCCCTCATGAACACCTCGAACCCGACCCCGCGCCCGGTGTGGCTCTGAGGATCGAAGAAGATCTCGGCGTGGCGCACGCCATCGTCGGCAGCCCGGTCGAGATAGGCCGTCATGAGATCGTAGAAGTCGTCCGGGGTGCGGAGGACCTCACCGCCCTGGTAGTAAATGTCGAGGAACGACTGGAGATCGGTGAACTGGTAGGCGGCATGGACCTGGTCGACGTCCTCGAAAGGCAAGAGGAGCCCATTCCGGGTCGCAAGGCGGAACATCATCTCCGGCTCCAGCGTGCCCTCGATATGGACGTGCAACTCGGCCTTGGGAAGCCTCTTGATCAGATCGTCCATGCCACATGCCTCATTCGAGAGCTATGTCCTGGGGGCGGATCGGAACCCGGTTGAGCTCCTTGCCCGAGGCGGCGCGGGTCGCGGCGGCGATCGCCGCTGTCGAGGAGATGGTTGGCGACTCTCCGACGCCCTTCGCTCCGAACGGGCCCCATGATCCCTCCTGCTCGATGAGAAGCGCCTCCACATCCGGAGCGTCGAGGATCGTGGGGAGCAGGTAATCGGTGAAGGTGGGGTTGAGGATGACGCCATCTTTCATCACCAGCTCCTCCATGACGGCCAAACCCACCCCCTGGAGGATGCCACCCTCGATCTGACCCTGTACCGACTGCGGATTGAGGGCGCGACCCACGTCCTGGACAGTGTCGACCCGCACCACCTTGACGAGGCCGAGCTCGGTGTCGACGTCGACGACTGCCCGATGGCCGGCGACCGCGAAATCGGCGTGGATGACGCCCTGGCCGTTCTCGTCGGGGCCGGTGGTGGGCGGGTGGCGGAAGGTGACGGTTTCCTCCCAGTCTTCGTCGCTCAGATCAGCCCAGGTGACCAGCAGGTCGTCACCCTTCCACACCCCCTCATCGTCGAGTTCGTCGCCGTCATGTTGGGAGAGAACGCGCTGGCGGAGACGGGTGGCGGCCTCGAGGGTGGCGCCACCGGAAAGCTGCGTTTGCCTCGATGCCGAGGTGGAGCCCGCGGAGCCGATCTTCGATGTGTCCACATGAGCGACCGAGACGTGTGAGATCCCCAGGGCGCTGCGGGCGATCTGCGCCAGGACGGTCACCATCCCCTGCCCTACCTCGATCGCGGCCGTCTCCACCACCGCTCCGTCCGAGGTGAAACGAACCCGGGCCTGGGCGTAGTCGTCGGATCCCTCGGAGAAACCGAGGTTCTTGATGCCGAGCGCGTAGCCCACCCCTCTCCGAACGTGATGCGACTCGGTGGTGAGACCGGAGCCACCGGGGAGCTCACTGTGATGTACGGTGGCTGCCGGCTCCGGCAGTGGCATCGCCTGCAGACTTCTGATCACATCGATCGTGGGAAGAGGAGTGTCGATGACTTGCCCGGTGGTCGGCATCGGATCGCCAGTGCCGAGGGCGTTCATCTCGCGCAGGTCGAGCGGATCCATCCCGAGTGCGACCGCGAGCCGGTCCATCTGCGATTCGTAGCCGAAACAGACCTGCACTGCGCCGAATCCTCTCATCGCCCCGCACGGCGGGTTGTTGGTCCGCGACCCAACGCCGTCGACCGACACTGACTCGCATCGGTACGGGCCCACCGCGAAATAGCAGGCATTGGCCAGGACCGCCGAAGTAGTGGAGGCGTACGCCCCGCCATCGATCATGACCCGGGCCTGGACCCGCACCAAGCGACCCGTCTCGTCCGCCTCGTGCCGGTAGCTGAGCCACGCCGGATGGCGATGGACGTGGCCGGTGAAGGACTCCGAGCGGTGGTAGACCATCTTCACCGGCCTGCCGGTATGCAACGCCAGCAGGCAAAGGTGGATGTGCAAGTTGACGTCCTCCCTCGACCCGAAGGCACCCCCGATCCCGGACGGGTGAGCCCGCACCTGTTCCGGGCGCAGACCGAGGCTGGCCACTACCTGTTCGTGGTCGATATGGACGTACTGGCTGGTGGCGTACAGATCGACACCGCCCTGGCCATCCGGGATGGCGAGACCGGCCTCGGTCCCCAGCGGGGCCTGATCCTGCATCCCCACCTCGTATGTGCCTTCGACCACGACCGACCCGCGCAGAGCCTGGTCTCCCCTCCGGATGCTGAGCCGGCGAAACACGTCATCGCGGCGGTCGGCCTCCACCGGGTCGGTCAGAGCGTCGAGCGGCTCATAGCGGACTTCGATCGCGGCAGCCGCCTGCCGGGCGGTGTCCGGGTCCTCTGCCGCCACCACCGCCACCGGCTCCCCCCAGAACCTGGCCTCGTCGCCTGCCAGAACCGGCTGGTCTGGATGCTCCAACCCGAAGGTGGCCCTTCCGGGGACGTCCGCCGCGGTGAGACAGGCGTGAACACCACCAATCGCGAGCGCCGGGGCCAGGTCAATCGAGACGATGCGAGCGCGGGCGTGCGGGCTGCGGACCGTGGCCGCCCAGAGCATCCCCTCGGCGCTCAGGTCTTGGGCGTATTCGAATTCGCCGCGGAGCTTTGGCACGCCGTCGGGGCGCAGCGGTGATTCGCCCACCCCTCCTTCCGGGACCCGGATCCGCGGCACGGTGTCTGTGGTCATGTCTCCGCTCCGGTCGCGACGGTCTCCAGAGCGCGGATGATCGCCCCGTAGCCGGTGCATCGGCAGATGTTGCCCGCCAGTGCTTCTTTGATCTGTGTGCGGCTGGGACGAGGGTTACGGGTGAACAGGTCGACGGCGGCGACCACGATGCCCGGTGTGCAGAAGCCACATTGCACCGCTCCGCCGCGGTGCATCGCCTCCTGGATCGGATCAAGCCCGTCGACGGGGCTGACCCCCTCGACCGTGACCACCGATGAATCGGCGGCGTCGGCCGCCATGACCAGGCACGAGCAGACCAGCTCGCCATCGAGGATGATGCTGCACGACCCACATTCACCCTGCTCGCAGGCATTCTTCGACCCGGGAAGCCCGAGCTCGTCCCGCAGCAGGTCGAGAAGGCTGCCCGGGTTTGTGATGCGTGCCGTGACCGGCTCCCCGTTGACGGTGAGCTCGATGATCATGCCAGACACCTCTCGAGTAGTCGTCTCGTCAGCACGCCCGCCCCATGACGCCGGTACTCCTCGGTTGACCGATGATCGGTGATCGGCCGCACCTCCTCGGAGACGAGCCGCTGGAACTCGGCGAGATCGCTCGAGGTCGGGTTGGCAATCGAGGAGATCATTGTCTCCGCCCGGGTGGCCCGGACCGGGGTTGGGGCCACCGAGCCAAGAGCAACCGTCGTCTTGCCATCGTCGGCACGAGTGACCACCGCGCACACGGTGGCGATGACCATTGCGTTGCGGATCCCGATCTTTCCGAAGCACTGCCTCTCGGGAAGTTCGGCGGGAAGATGGACCGCCGTGATCAACTCGTCCGGGCGTCGGACTGTCTCCTTCACACCGGTGAAGAACTCGCTCCATGTGACGGTTCGCCGTGCTGCAGCCGAGGTCAGCTCGATCGAGGCGTCGACCGCGGCCAGGAATGGATGGCCATCGCCGGCCGGGCTCGCAGTCCCCAGGTTTCCCCCGATGGTGCCGGCATTTCGGATCTGAGGGGAGCCAACAGTGCGGGCGGCCTCGGCGAGCGCCTTGGGGCCGTGGGTTTCGATACGGCGCCACGTGACGCCCGCTCCGATCCGAGGCCCATCCCACTCGTGCAGGTCGGCGACCCGGCGCAGGCCGACGACATGCTCCGGGCGCACATGTCCAAAGTTGACCTCGACCATGAGGTCGGTGCCTCCGGCCAGTGGGACCGCTCCGTCGCCCATCTCGGATAGCGCCTCATCGATCGAGTTCGGGTGCACGATCTCCACTGGCGGGCAAAGTTAGTGCGGGTTTCCCTCACACAAGTGCCGCGGCAAGCCGGTTGTGCTCTCGGACCAGGTCCGCTGTGTCCACGCCAACGAGGTGACCATCCTCGACGACACGCCGGGCGCCGACCCAGGAGTGATCGACAGTCACCGGGGCACACATCACCAATGCAGCCACGGGATCGTGGAGGGCGCCGGCGAATTCGATCCGGTTCATGTCATAAGCGATGAAATCGGCACACATCCCGGGCGCAAGTCTTCCGATGTCGTCTCGCCCCAGCACACCGGCGCCACCAAATGTGGCGAGACCGAGCACCTGACGGGCCGTCATCTGCGGTCCGGTGCCGATGCCCGGCGAAACCCCGAGACGATTGAGCAGAAGCGCCTGACGGGCCTCTCCCATCATGTGCGACGAGTCGTTCGATGCCGACCCGTCCACACCCAGGCCCACTCTGACGCCTGCCTCCATATAGCGCGCCACCGGGGCCAGCCCGGAGGCGAGACGCATGTTCGAGGTCGGGCAGTGAGCCACTCCTGTCCCCGAATGGCCCATCCGGCCAACCTCGTCGTCGGCCACGTGGACCGCGTGGGCGAACCAGACATCGGGGCCTGCCCACCCCAGATCTTCCACGTACTCCACCGGACGGCGATCGAACCGGCTGAGGCAAAAGTCTGTCTCGTCCGCAGTCTCGGCGAGATGGGTGTGCATGCCGACCTGAAGCTCGCGGGCCAGTTGGGCGGTCGCCGTCATCAGATCGGATGTCACGCTGAACGGCGAGCAAGGGGCAAGGACGACCCTCGTCATCGACCCGGGCGAGGGGTCGTGGAATAAGTCGACGACTCGGCGGGAGTCCTCCAGGATGACGTCGTTTGTCTCGACGACGGAGTCAGGGGGCAGGCCTCCCTCCGACTGACCGAGGCTCATCGAGCCCCTCGAGACGTGGAAGCGGACACCAATCGGGCTGGCGCCTTCGATCTGATCGTCGACGCTGGATCCGTTGGGCCACAGATAGTGATGATCGAAGGCCGTCGTGCAACCGCTCAGGGCGAGCTCGGCCAGCCCGATGCGGGTAGAGACACGGACATGGTCTGGCGTCATCCCCGCCCAAATGGGATAGAGGGTGAGGAGCCAGTCGAAGAGACCGGCGTCCTGGGCGTCCGGGACCACCCGGGTCAAAGTCTGATATAGGTGATGATGGGTGTTGACCAGGCCAGGGAGGACGACATGGCCGGTCAGATCGACCACCTCGTCGGCCGAGTCCGGCAGCTCCGCTGTTGGGGCAACCTTCTCGATCCAACCGTCGCGTGCGAGCAGACCCCCGTCCCTGATCTCGTCGCCATCCATGGTCACGAGCACTTCGGCATGACGAACGAGGAGGGTTCCCATCGGCAGCAACGCTAATTCCTGTCTTAGAGTCGCCCGCCATGACTTTGCATGACGACTCGTTGGCAGCTTGGGGTGAGCGCCTCGGCGAAGTGTCGGCTCGTCTCGGCACCGACTTCCCCGGCGAGAGCCCGGACCGCCAGCCGGTGCACACCGTCTACGGCGGTGCACACCTGTTCACCGCGAACACGGCGGAGCGATTGGGTGAGCTCTCCTTGGCCGCTCTCGATCGCTGGGCGCCCACGCCCGATGACCTGGCTTCGATCCTCGGCCTCCCCGGTTCGCTGGGCGGGCCGGTCCACGGCCTCGTGTCGGAAAAGTTGCGAAGGGAGCCGGTGGAGGACTTTCGCATCGACTTCGAGGATGGTTACGGGCATCGTTCCGACGAGGAAGAGGATGGGCACGCCCGATCGGCCGCCGAGGAGCTGGCGGCGGGGATGATTGCCGGGTCACTCCCTCCTTTCAGCGGGATCCGGATCAAGTCGCTCTCAAGCGAGCTGCACCGACGCTCACTGCGCACCCTCGACCTGTTCGTCACCACCGCCGTGGAGAAGGGTGGGCATCTCCCCACCGGTTTCGCCGTCACGCTTCCCAAGATCCAGGACGTCGAACAGGTCCTGGTGCTCGGTGAGGCCCTGGCCGAGATCGAGCAGGAGTTGGGGGTCGACCCAATCCCGATCGAGCTGATGGTCGAGACCCCGCAGACCGTCATCGACCGAGACGGGACAGCAGGCGTCCGAAGGTTCGTCGGCGCCGGGCAGGGCCGGGTGCGTGGCGCACACTTTGGGACCTACGACTACACGGCGTCGCTGACCATCACCGCCGCCCATCAGACGATGACGCATCCGGCCTGTGATTTCGCCCGTCACGCCTTGCAGGTGAGTCTGGCCGGGACCGGAGTCTGGATCTCCGACGGAGCGACCAACGTGATGCCGGTGCCACCCCATCGCGGTGATGACTTGACCGCCGATCAATTGGACGACAACCGCCAGACCGTCCACGACGCGATGCGGCTTCACTACGAGCACATCAGGCATTCGCTGACCCATGCCTACTACCAGGGTTGGGACCTCCACCCCGCCCAGTTCCCCACCCGGTACGCCGCGGTTTACGCATTCTTCCTCGAGGGTCTGGACCAGGCCGGCGATCGACTCTCCAACTTC
>JBEVJN010000042.1:0-64911 GCA_040510135.1 Acidimicrobiia bacterium
AAGGAGAATCACAAGGACGTAGATCTTCCATCGCGCACCGTGGGGCCCGGGCCCGGTTCCTCTCCCCTCCCCCACCCACCGGCCCGGGTCCCACGACCTCTCTCCAAGCGCAAGCCTTCGATCGAGACCGACATCTGGTGAGGCACCCCACCCACGGGCTCCAGCTGACCCTCAGGACGCGGGCCGGTTCTTTCCATTCGCACCACCCTCCGCACGACTTGCATCATCGGAGGCTGCTTCGGCTCGAACTACGCATCTAGGTCGGGATTTCGCATCGCAGGATTTCTTCCACCTCTGCGTCTCCGGCTGGTGCCCGGGGTGGGATTCGAACCCACACGAGCCGATTCGGCTCAAGGGGGTTTAAGCCCCTCGCGTCTGCATTCCGCCACCCGGGCCTGAGCCAGGCTCAGGGTATAGCCAGCAACTCGATTGCGACGGCGTCGAGTGTGTCGTGCTCCGAGATGGTCACCTCACCGACGTCCAGCGTGTCCATCACTCCCTCGGCGACGAGTGCCCCCCCGAGGATCACTGGAGCACGCCGTGGATCGAGGGCAGGGATGGCTGCCGTCTCCTCCAGGGTCATCGAAGACAGCGAATCGACCAGCTCGACCAGCGTGCCACGGCTCATCCCGTAACCGTGCACCCGCTCGCGCGAGTACTCGGGAAGCTCCTGGGCGATTGCCGCCAGACTGGTCCACGTCCCGGCGACCCCGATCAAGGTGCCTGTCTCCAAGTCGACGTCGGCGAAGAGACCCGCGAGGAGCTCACGCGCCGCGCTCATCTCGTTCGGCGACGCGGGGCGGCCGGTGATCGCTCGCTCGGTGAGGCGAACCGACCCGATATCGAAAGACACCTCGCCTCCTGAACTCACGAACTCCGTGCTGCCTCCGCCGATGTCCGAGACCACGATCGGTTCAGTGGCGTCGATCTGACGAGTGGCGCCGGCAAAGGCAAGACGGGCTTCCTCCTCCCCGGTGATCAGGCTCGGGCGCACTCCGAGGGCGGTCTCGACGAGGTCGAAGAAATCCTCGCGATTCGCCGCGTCCCGCGAAGCCGATGTGGCGATCGCCGCCCGCTTGTCCACTTCCGCCCGATCCATGTCCGCCCGGAAACGGGCCAGGGCGGCCAGCGACTCCTCAATTGCGTCTGGGGAGAGATTCCCGGTTCGATCGACGCCGCGGCCGAGCCCGGTCACCTCGACCTTGCGATCGATATCCACCGAACCGTCCGTCATCAGCAACCGCATCGAGTTGGTCCCGATGTCCACCACTCCCACCCTCACGGGCGGGCGATCCATTCCGGGTTCATCTCCCCGTTCAGCACACAGGGCACCGTGCAATCGAGGGGCTCGATCCAATCCTGGACCAGTTCTCCCACAGGGTTGTCACCACCGCCCCGCGTGTGTGCGTAGTGGGCGTGGAGACACTTGATGCCGGTCCGGGTGCCACCAACGCCTCCAGTGGGCAGGTTCGGGGGGTCCGGAGGGAGCAACGTGCGTCGCTCTGCCTCGTATGACTCGTGCGCCTCGGTGAGCCTGGTCCCGAAAACCGGATCCACCTCGGCTTTGCGTTCGAGGCGCTTGATCCCGCCGGCCCCTTCCAGCCGCGCCACGCGGCCGACCGCAAGTGGGCAGCTCAGCCAGTAGAGGGTGGGGAAAGGGGTCCCATCGTCGAGGATGGGAGGGACCCGAACGACGACGGGCAGCCCGAGATGACAACGCGACACCGGGGTGGATTCCGCCCGCATCGGACGCCCGATCTGGATCTCGACGACCTGACGGTCATCGGAGGGGGTCATCCCGCCGAATCTAGGTCACCGCCGCTGAGGAATTCCCAGATCCGATCCACCCAGGTCCTCTCGTCGACCGTCGACACTTCTTCCTCCACAGCGGCAGACTGACTGGAGCCGGGCGGGTCGAGCACCACATATGCCGTCTCACCGGGGCGAACGTAGCCGAGCTTCTCCCGAGCAAGTTTCTCGATCTCCTCGTCGGTGTTCAGGGCCGCGGCATCGGCATGAAGCACCGCGTTCTCCTCCTCGAGGGTGGCCAGGCGCTCCTGGGCTGCGGTGACCTGGCGCTGCGAGTCGATGATCTGCCGGTAAGGCACCACCTGGGTGATGAACGCCGCGCCGAGAAGGAGGAAGAGGAGTGTGACGAGGGCAACCCCGGGACGCCGGATCAGGGTCATCCCGCCCTCCGGAAGCTGTCCCATCCCGCGAAACGAGCCTCGCCACCCAACGACTCCTCGATGCGGAGCAGCTGGTTGTACTTGGCTGTTCGCTCACCACGTGCGGGGGCGCCGGTCTTGATCTGACCGGAGTTTGTGGCCACGGCGAGGTGGGAGATGAAGCTGTCCTCGGTCTCGCCGGACCGGTGGCTGACCATCGTGGCATAAGACGCGCCCTTGGCAGCGGCCATCGTGTGCAGGGTCTCGGAGACGGATCCGATCTGGTTCACCTTGATCAGGATGGCATTGGCCGCGCCTTCTGCGATGCCTTTCCGGAGGATCTCCTCGTTGGTGACGAACAGGTCATCACCAACCAACTGGATCCTGTCACCCAAACGGTCGGTCAGGGCCTTCCATCCCTCCCAATCGTCTTCGGCCATCCCATCCTCGATCGAAACCAGTGGATAACGGTCGACGAGGCCGGCGAGGTATTCGACCATCGCTGCCGAGTCCATCTCCCCACCTTCGAGGAGGTACTGGCCCTCCCGATGGAACTCGGTGGCGGCAACGTCGAGAGCCAATGAGATCTCGTCGCCGAGCCGGTAGCCGGCCACTTCGATGGCCTCCACCAGCAGTTCCAGGGCCGCCTCATTCGTCGGCAGGTCGGGGGCGAAACCGCCCTCGTCGCCGACGTTGGTCCCGAGGCCCCGTCCGCCGATCACCCGCTTCAACGCGTGGTAGACCTCGACCCCAGCCCGAAGGGCTTCGGAGTAGGACGGGAGGCCGGCCGGCACGACCATGAATTCCTGGATATCGACGGAGTTGGCTGCATGGGCACCGCCGTTGAGCAAATTGAGGCAGGGCACCGGGAGGACCTGTGCGGCGGGGCCACCCAGATAGCGGTAGAGAGGGAGGCCCACGGCCGACGAGGCCGCCCTGGCAACGGCCAGAGACACGGCGAGGATGGCGTTCGCGCCCAGCTTTCCCTTGGTCGTCGTCCCGTCGAGATCGATCATCATCTGGTCGATGTGCTCCTGTCGGGTGACATCTATCCCGACCAGGGCAGGCCCGATCGTGTCCACGACGTTGCCGACGGCCTTGGTCACGCCCTTGCCCGCCCATCGTTCCCCGCCGTCACGCAACTCAACCGCCTCCAGCGTGCCGGTCGATGCCCCTGAGGGCACGGCCCCACGCCCAAAGCCTCCTCCCGAGGTGTGCACCTCGGCCTCCACCGTGGGGTTTCCTCGTGAATCGAGGACCTGGCGAGCGATGATGCGCTCGATCTTGGGATGGTGGATCATTTGAGGCGTGCGTCCCTGGGGTCTACGTTTTACGTTCTACGACGTCGTACAACGTACAGCGCGAAACGGAGAACGCCGTCACTTCGATTGCTCCCAGCGGAGGTTCATGTCCTCGATCGACAGCCCCGCGATCGGACCCATGCCCTCCATTGCCCGAAATCGGGTCTCGAATCGATCGACGGCCCCACGCAGGGCGAGCTCGCCGTCGATGCCGAGGTGACGGGCCAGATTGATCACCGAGAACAGGACATCGCCCAGCTCTGACTGGGCCTCGGCTGGATCGGAGAGGACCGCCTCGAGCTCGTCGAGTTCCTCCCTGACCTTGGGCAGGACCTCGGACGCTTGTGACCAATCGAAACCCACCTTCGCCGCACGATTCTGGATCTTGGAGGCCAGATGGATGGCAGGCAAGGCGCTGGGAATCCCGTCCATTTGTGACTCCCGCCCAGAGCCCCTCTCTTCGTCCTTGATCTGATCCCAGTTTCGCTTCACATCGGCGGCTGAATCGACATCGACCTCCCCGAAGACATGCGGATGCCGACGCACCAGCTTCTGTCTCATGACCTCTGCCACGTCGTCGATGTCGAAGGCCCCCTTCTCCCTGGCGATGGCGGCATGGAAGAGAACCGAGAGCAGGACATCTCCCAGCTCGTCCTCGACCGCTGCGTAGGCAACCAAATCAGTCTCGTCGCCATCGAGCTTGCCCACCGCGTCGATCAGCTCGTAGGTCTCCTCGACCAGATACTTGACCAGGGTTTGATGCGTCTGCTCCCGATCCCAGGGACACTCCTCGCGCAGGGTCGTCATCGTCCGAACTGCGCCGATGAGACCTCCTGGAACCGTGTCGATGAACAGCGACGTCCGATACCCGGCCAGCGCGGGGTCCACATGGTGGGGAGACGCCTCGACCCGCACCGCGTCGGCGGCACCCAGGCCCGCCAGGACCAGGATCGTCGCATCCTCGGGGATCACCCGCCCAATGTGAGCCGCGACGTCAGCCAGGACCTCCGGCCGGTCGAGTTGGGCGACAATGGTCGGCTTGTCCAACGCGAGCGGGTCGGGCAAGTCGTGACCGTTGAGGATCTGCAAGCCCCGGTCCAAGGGGTCGTAGCCCACCTCGTCGAGGATTGCATCGATGAAGGACTCTGCCGGGATCAGCTCTATCTCGGCACCGGACTTCAGCAACATCCTCACCGCGAATTCGCCAACCAGCGGGCTGCCGGGGACCGCATAGACAACCGGCCCATTCGATGCCGTCTCCAGGACGCGATCGGCGATCGCCCGATAGACGTTTTCGAACGAGCTGCCTACCTCGTACAGGTCATCGCAGGTGACAACGTCTCTTGAGGCGGCCAGCTGCTCGGCGGCGGGATGTTCTTGGGTGCGGACGATCACCACCCGGCCGGGATCGAGCAAGATCGAGCGGACAGCTGTCGGAATCCGGTCGAGATCGCCGGGACCCAGGCCGGTAACCGTGATCACTCGGCCGGTGGGACCACCTGTGGTTGAGGGGTCGCCTGCCAGGTGCCGTATGTCTCGTCGATTGTCACCTCGGCGGTCTCGAACTGCTCGGTGAACCAAGTGTTGGCCGCCTCGTTAGCTGCGGTGGCGGTAAGGGTGTCGATAGCCTCCTCCTCGTCGTCCCGGACCAGGATGACGTGGAATCCGAATTCGCTCTCGACCGGATCGGTGGGAACGTCCACCTCCGCGGTGGTAAGTGCTTCTGCGAAAGCGGGGTCATACACATCGGGGGCAGAGCAACCAAGGTCGCCGCCTTGGGCGCCGCTGGTGGTGTCGGTCGACAACTCGGTAGCGAGCGTGGCGAAATCCTCACCGGCCTCTATGCGAGCAAGGACATCATTGGCCTCTTGCTCGGTCGCAACCACGATGTGCGAGGAGCAGTACAGGGCATCTACCTCTTCCGCCGTGGGCTGTTCGACACCTTCCTGCATGCTCTCGCCGATCTCGGCGACCAAGAGCTGGCTGTGGGCGAACTGCTGCAACAGCTCCTCCGTGATGCCTTGCGCCTCGAGGAACTCGTCGCGGGTCTGACCGTTGGCCGACTCCTCGAACAGTGCCGTCGCCTCGGCGGTGATCTCGTCCTCTGGTATCACGATGCCGAGGTCGGCCTCGGCGGCTTCGGACACGATCTGCTGCTGGACGAGGAAGCCGAGGGCCCCGGCGAAGTCTGCCTTCGGGATCTCTTCCCCATCGCCGGTGATCAAGGCTTCGACTTGATCCACGGTGATGTCCTCGCCGTTGACTGTTGCGGCAACACCACCACCGCTGCCGCCACTGCCGCACGCGGCAAGGGCGAGGGCGGCAATGACCAAGAGAATTGCATGTTTCTTCAAGACGGATTCCTTCGAAAGAGGGGAGATCAGAAGGGTACTCGGTGCCGCGTGGTAGGCGGATCCACCCTTATGACTCCTCCTCCCACATCTGACGAAGGAACGTGATCAGACCGGGGACCAGATCGCGGGGCGCGGGAATGAAGATCACGCCCTCCTGTGCGTTCAGGACCGAGCGCGGCTGGAGTCGCTTCAGCCTCACCTCCTGTGAGCTCCTCAGGTCAACGGGGCCCATCCTGATCTCATGACGCAGCTGGACCAACTCCTCCAGACCGACCCGCAATGCCTCCACCCGGAGCCGGGCCAAGGAGATCAGAGCCTCCGCCTCTGTCGGCAGGGGGCCGTACCGATCGACCCATTCGGCCGCTACATCATCGACCTGGTCGTTGGTCGTGGTCGTCGCAAGGCGGCGGTAGGCCTCGAGTCTCAGTTCCTGATCCGCGACATAGGCATCGGGCAAATGGGCGTCCACGGGCAGATCGATGCGGACCTCGCGCTGTGCCGACGTCACCGGTTCCCGCCCCTCCAACTCCGACACCGCCTCGGCCACCAGCTCGGCGTACAAATCGAAGCCAACCGCAGCAATGTGGCCGCTCTGGACCTCTCCCAGGATCGAGCCTGCCCCCCTGATCTCGAGATCGCGCAGGGCGAGCTGGAAGCCGGATCCGAGATCGGTGGCTTCCCCGATCGCCTCCAGCCGCCGGTGGGCGTCCTCTGTCAGCGACTGGTCGGCGGGATGGAACAAATAGGCATAGGCGCGCTGATCCGACCGTCCCACCCGACCGCGGAGCTGATAGAGCTGGGCGAGACCCAGGAGATCGGCGCGCTCGACGATGAGGGTGTTCACCTTGGGTAAGTCGAGACCGGACTCGATGATCGTCGTCGCGACCATCACGTCGTATTCGCCGCTCCAGAAGTCGATCATCACCTGCTCGAGCTGGCCCTCGGACATCTGTCCGTGGGCAACTACGTAGGTTGCGTCGGGCACCAGTTCTTGAAGCCGCGCCACGGCTCGGTCGATCGACTGGACCCTGTTGTGGACGTAGAAGACCTGGCCTTCACGAAGTATCTCCCTTCGGATCGCAGCCGAGACCGATTGCTCGTCGTAAGGCCCGACGTAGGTCAAGATCGGATGACGGTCCTCGGGAGGGGTCCTGATGTGGGAGACGTCGCGTATGCCGGTTAGCGCCATCTCCAGCGTCCTCGGGATCGGGGTCGCCGT
This sequence comes from Acidimicrobiia bacterium, assembly GCA_040510135.1. GTDB lineage: Bacteria > Actinomycetota > Acidimicrobiia > Spongiisociales > ZC4RG35 > JARDZU01. The sequence continues at coordinate 7,043 of JBEVJN010000042.1, forward strand.
GAGGGTGAGGACGTCCACGCCCACCTTGAGCCTCTTGATGGCGTCCTTTGCGGAAACTCCGAAACGCTGTTCCTCGTCGACGACGAGAAGCCCGAGGTCCTTGAAGTGGATGTCATCGGACAGCAATCGGTGGGTGCCGATCACGACGTCGACCTCGCCTGTGCCGAGACCGGCGACGACGGCCCTCTGCTGTTTGGGCGTGAGAAAGCGAGACAGGGCCTCGACCGTGACCGGATAGGTCTGGAATCGCTCGCCGAATGTCTGGTGGTGCTGTTGAGCCAGGAGTGTGGTGGGAGCGAGCACTGCGACCTGCTTTCCCGACTGGACCGCTTTGAACGCGGCTCTGATCGCCACCTCGGTCTTGCCATAGCCGACATCACCGAAGACCAGGCGATCCATCGGTTGCCCGGCCTCCATGTCCCGCTTCACGTCGACGATGGCTTGCATCTGGTCGTGGGTCTCTTCGTAGGGGAAAGAGCCCTCCATCTCCCGCTGCCAGGGTGTGTCGGGCTCATAGGTGTGGCCGGCGGCGGCGGCCCTCTCGCGATGGAGCTCGACGACCTGCTGGGCGACCGCGGCCACCGCCTTGCGAACCTTGGACTTCTGGTCGGTCCAGTCCTTCCCCCCCATCCGGGAGACACGGGGGACCTCGCCCCCGGTGTAACGGCGGACCGCGGCAAGCTGGTCGACGGGCACATAGAGCCGGTCCCCCGCGGCGTAGGCAATGACCAGATAATCACGCTCGATTCCGGCCATCGAACGCGACACCAAGCCTTCGAACCGGCCGATGCCATGCTGATGATGGACGACAAAGTCGCCCTCCGTGAGGTCCCGATACTGTTGGCCCACTTCGGCTCGGGCCCGGCCAGACCGGCGATGGGCGCGGCGGCGCCCGGCGATCTCCTGCTCGCCGAGGACGGCCACCCCGATCGACGGCACGACGAAGCCCTTGTGTATGCCGAGCGGAATCACCGCCGACCTCGTTGTCTCGAGGCGAGGGAGGCGGTCCAGCATGAGGCCCTGCTCCGCCAGCGCCGCAGCGACGCGGTCGGCTGCCGCTTCGCCGTCCATGGCGATCACGGTGTCGACCCTCCGGCCCAACAGCCTCCCCACCCCGGCGGCGACGGACTCCGGGCTCCCGGGGATGGCATCGAAGGCGCTGATCTCGAGCACCCGATCGTCGGGGCCGGTGGGGCTCGACGGCATTCGCAGATGGCGCCGGCCGGTGAGACTGTCCTCGAGATCGAGAAACAGCGCTGGGTGCTCACCTGCGATCGGCGCCTGGTCCCCCCAGGTCGGGGCCAGCGCCGCCGCGAGCTCAGACTCCTCCTTGACCAACTCGCGAGCGCGGTCAAGGGCGCGGCTTGGCTCGACCAGGACCAGGCCGGCGCCGTCGGGCATGGCGTCGATCATCGACACGGGCTCGGCGAGCCAGGGAAGCCAGGACTCGATTCCGGGGAAAAGCTGTCCCTCAACGATCCGGTCCCACGTGAAGGCGCTCCATAGCTCACTCCGAACCAGTTGAGCGGCCCGATCGCGAATCAGCGGGTCCGGTCGAACCTCACGGGCCGGAAATGCGATCAGGCGGGGCACGACGTCCTCGGAGCGTTGCGTGGCCACCGAGAAGGCCCGTGTCTCCTCGAGCTGATCACCCCAGAAGTCAAGCCGCACCGGATTGTCCGCCTGGGCCGGGAACACGTCGACGATCCCGCCCCTCACCGCAAACTCGCCACGCGCCTCGACCCGGTCGGTTCGGGCATAGCCGAGGTCGGCGAGTGAACGGGAAAGGGCGTCCATGCTCACCTCGTCTCCCGGCGACAGGATCAGAGGTCCGTGAGGTGACGGGCTCAGCCGCTGGATCGCCCCGCGGACACTGGTCACGACCACTGTCGGGCCACCCTGATCCAAGGCGTGTCTCGCCTCCGCGCGACGCGCCATCGTGCCGATGTTCGGCGAGACGTGCTCGAAAGGCAGGGTCTCCCACGCCGGGGCGAGAAGCACAGCGTCCACGAACAAAGAGATGTCGTCGACCAGTTCCTCGGCGTCTCGCTCTCCGGGCACGACGACGAGGAGTGATGACTCGATCTGGTCGGCGAGCCCTGCAATGGCGAAGGCGCGCCCGGCCGGTGCCACGGACCAGGTGCCGTGGAGATCGGGAAGAGGGGCGGACCGCCAACCTGACAGGAGTGGCTCGAGGGGGGCAACCATCGGGGAGCCGATGGTACCTGTGGTTCAGACCAGCAGGCCTTGCTGGCGAAACCAGTCCACGGTGCGACCGATGGTGATCTCCAGAGGGGTGTAATCGAGCCCCAGCTCGCGGGTTGCCCGGCTCCCGTCGTAGGTGTGACCGGCTCGCAGCACCTTGACCATCTCACGGCACAGCGGGGGACGTCGCCCTGTGATCCGTCCGCCAAGCTCGAGCGTGGACGCTCCTCCGGACGCGACCCAGCCGGGCAGGAATCTCGGAACCAGGTCCCGGCCGGTGATCGCGTTGAACCTGTCGACCAGGTCGGAGATCGAGGAGCTGGAGCCGTTGAGGATGTAGCGCTGCCCGGCGATTCCACGTTCGGCGGCGAGAACGTGACCGCGGGCGCAGTCGTCGATATCGACGATCGACACCGTGGTCTCCACCAGGAAGGCGAGCCTCCCATTCAATATGTCGAGGATGAGCTTCCCCGTTCCGGTCGCCCGTCCCGGTCCCTGGACCGACGACGGGTTCACCGCCACCACGTCGAGATCCCCCGCATGGTCGAACAGGAGCCGTTCGGAGAGATGTTTTGACCGCTCGTATCTGGACAGATAGCTCCCCCGATGAGGAGTGTCTTCGGATCCGATGGTCCGGTGCGCCTCACCGATGGCAGCGGCAGAGGACGTGTGGATCATCCTCCTCACCCCCGCAGAGCGGCATGCCTCCATCACGTTACGAGTGCCCACGATGTTGACCAGATCCATTCGATCCGGGTCCGGTGAGCACAGCTCATTGATCCCGGCGACATGAAACACCCAGTCCTTACCGGCGACCAGCGCCTGGAGACCGGGAGCGTCGAGCACGTCACCCTCGACAGGCGTTGCCCCGCGATCTCTCAGATCCGCAGCGGACGCCGGAGTTCGGGTGAGAGCGTCGACCTGGTGACCTTCCTCGACGAGCCGACGGATGAGGGCGCGCCCAACGACACCGCTGCCACCGGTGACCCCGACCCTCACGTGCGGGTCGGAGTCGGCTCCGAGCGAACCGTGTGCCAGAAGGCGGAGATGTAGCCCCATGCTGAGCCCACCGTGGCAATGACTGCGATGAGCATCATCCACTGATCGAGGTACCACGGCCCCCATCGATCTGCGAGCCGGAAATAGGCGAGGAAGATGGCGAGGAACTGGGTGCCGAATTTGATCTTCCCCCACGTCGACGGTCGGATGAGACCTCCCTGCGTTGCCACAACTCCTCGCAGCGCCATGACCAGGAACTCGCGGAAGATGATGATCGAGGCCGGCCAGATGGAGACCCGATCGATCGAAACCAGGGCGAGAAGGGTTCCCGTGATCAGGATCTTGTCAGCTGTGGTGTCGAGAAAGGCGCCGAGCATCGTGCCCCCGCTGGTCTTGCGGGCCAGGTAACCGTCGAGGAAATCGGTGAAGGCAGCAACGGCGAAGAGAGTGGCCGCAATCACGAGAGCGTTGTCGATTCGATCGGAACGGGTGAACGCCATGATGAACGGCACCAGAAGGATCCGGGATAGCGCCAGGATGTCAGGCGTTGAGATCGGGGTCCTCCTCGACTACCGATCCGATCTTATCGGTGACGCCGGTTCAGAGAAGAAGGACATCAATGCGACGCCGGTCTCCTCCGGAGCCTCTTCGGGGAGATAGTGCCCGCAGGGAAGAGCTGACCCGCGAATGTCGTCTGCCCACTCCCCCCAGACTTCGAGTATGTCGTACCAGGCGTCGATTGGACCCCTATCCGACCAGAGCACGAGAAGCGGGCACTGGATCTTGCGACCCTCGGCCTTGTCGGCCATGTCATGGTCGAAGTCGATCGTCGCCCCGGCCCGATAGTCCTCACAGATGCCACGAATCGTGTCCGGGTCGGCAAAGCAACGCAGATAGTCCTCCAGCGCCGCCTCGTCGAAGAACCTGGTGTCCGGGCCTCTCGTGGTGTGCCATCGCCAGAACCACTCAGGGTCGGCGCCGATCAGCGTCTCGGGCAATGGCGCCGGCTGGGCCAAGAAGAACCAGTGATAGTGGCTCAAGCCGAATTCACGGCCGCCTCGGGCGAACATCTCCCCGGTCGGGATGATGTCGAGGACTGCCAGCTTTTCGACCGACTCGGGATGATCCAGGGCCAGCCGATAGCCCACCCGTGCCCCCCGGTCGTGCCCGGCGACGGAGAACCTGAGGTGTCCCAACGCCCTCATCAGAGCGATTTGGTCGAGCGCCATGGTGCGCTTCGAATAGGCGGTGTGGTCCGGCGTCGAAGCGGGCTTGGATGTCTTGCCGTAGCCACGCAGGTCGGGGGCTACGACGGTGAACTGCTCCGCAAGAGCAGGGGCGACGCGGTGCCACATCACATGGGTCTGCGGATTGCCGTGCAGCAAGAGCAGCGGTGGGCCTTCGCCACCAACCCGGACACGCACCCGGATCTCACCCAGGTCGAGCATCTCCAGTCGGAATCCATCGAACATGCTCAGACCCAGCCGAGGGATCGCTCGACCGCCTGCTGCCAACGATGATGGAGCCGATCACGCTCCTCGACGCTCATCGAAGGGGACCAACGGGCATCCTCCGACCACAGGCTCCGTATCTCGTCGAGACCCGACCAATATCCGACGGCGAGGCCCGCCCCGTAGGCGGCGCCGAGAGCGGTGGTCTCCGCGACCACCGGTCGGATCACGTCCACTCCCAGGATGTCGGCCTGGAATTGCATGAGCAGGCCGTTGGCCGTCATCCCACCATCGACCCGGAGCTCCAACAGATCGACACCGAAGTCGGCGACCATCGCATCGAGGACGTCGCGGGTCTGAAACGCCGTGGATTCGAGCGCAGCGCGTGCGATGTGACCCGCATTGGCGTACCGGGTGAGGCCCGCAATCACGCCTCGCGCATCGGGCCTCCAGTGCGGGGCGAAGAGACCGGAGAAGGCAGGGACGAAATAGACGTCGCCGTTGTCCTCGACCGATCGGGCCAGAGCTTCGACTTCGGAGGCGTCGTCGAGAAGCCGCAGATTGTCTCGAAGCCACTGCACCAGCGAACCGGTGACGGCAACAGAGCCTTCTAGAGCGAACACCGGACGCCGCCCGGCGACCCGGTAGGCCACCGTGGTCAAAAGCCCGGCGTCCGAGGTGACCGGGCTCTCCCCGGTGTTGAGCAGCATGAAATTCCCCGTGCCGTATGTGTTTTTCGCCTCGCCGGGATCGAAGCAGGCCTGACCGAACAGAGCCGCCTGCTGGTCGCCCAGGATCGCGGCCAGACGGACCCCGGCCAGCGGCCCGGTGCACCCGATGTCGATTCCGATCGACGGGACGATCTCGGGGAGAATGGCCGCCGGCACACCGATTTCGAGGCACAGGTCGGCGTCCCAGGTCGTCGTCGCCAGGTCCATGAGGAGCGTGCGCGAGGCATTTGTGCCATCGGTGACGTGACGTCCGCCGTCGGGGCCGCCGGTGAGATTCCAAGCAATCCAGGAGTCGATGGTGCCGAAGGCCAGCTCCCCCCGTTCGGCGCGCTCGCCGAGATCGAGATGATCGAGCAGATAGCGGGCCTTGGGCCCGGAGAAATAGGTGGCCAGGGGAAGCCCGGTCTTCGCCCTGAATCGGTCCGGGCCTGCATCGCCGGCCAACTGGGCGCAGAGGTCAGCGGTACGTGTGTCCTGCCATACGATGGCGTTGTGCACCGGCTCGCCTGTCGCCCGGTCCCAGATCACGGTCGTCTCCCGTTGATTGGTGAGACCAACTGCCGCGAGCTCCGATGCCTTGAGTCCCACTCGGGATAGAGCGCCTTCGATGACCGATGTCGTGTTCGACCAGATCTCGACCGGATCGTGCTCCACCCACCCTGGCTGGGGGAATATCTGGCGATGCTCTCGCTGATCGACCGCCACGACCGCCCCGTCGTGGTCGAAGATCATGAAGCGAGTCGAGGTGGTGCCCTGATCGAGGGCGCCAATGAGGTCGGGCATGTCGATTCCTAACTTTGGAACGCGGCCCGGCGATCGTCCACCGACAACCCCCGCCGGATGTAGCTGGACGTGCCTTCCGACAGCAACTCCCTGGCCGCGGCGGCCAGCGCCCCGTAGGCGGCGAAGGCAAGGGCACCACCGGTCGAGACCCGTCTGACACCGGCTGCGGCCAGTTCCGCGACCGTTGGCCCATCGACCCGAGCCAGGACATTGACCGGGGCCCCGGATTCGGATACGGCTCTGGCGATTTGGCCGATGTCGACCAACCACGGCGCGTACACGACGTCTGCTCCCGCCTGGCGGTAAGCCGTCAGCCGGGCGATCGTGTCACCAAGATCGTCGATCCCGTAGAGGTGGTTCTCAGCCCTGGCGGTCAGCACAATCCCATGCGATCGGGACACCTCGGCTGCAGCGGCCACCCGTTCGACGGCGATGCCGATCGGGTCGATCCCGGAGTCAGGGTCATAGTCCTCGATCGATACCCCTGCAGCCCCGGTGCCGGCAATCCTCTCCACGGTTGCTGACACACCGGCGGCGTCGTCGGCAAAGCATCGCTCGGCGTCGACGCTGACCGGCACCTCGACCGCTCTCACCAACGCGTCCACATGCGCCAGCAGTTCCTCGATCGTCACCTGCTGATCCATCCGGCCCAACGAGGCGGCGTGCCCCGAGCTGGTAGTTGCGATCGCCTCGAACCCGAGCGAGGCGAGAACGCGGGCCGATCCGATGTCCCAGGCATTGGGCATCACGAAGCAGCCGGCCTCGTGGAGCTCGGCGAATCGGGTGCGCTTGCCGGCCGGAGACATCGTGGCCGGAGGCTAACGATGTGAGATGGCCCTCGATCTGATCAGTCAGCCAAACGGAAGAAGTCAGGACAACGGTTCCCGACCCCTGTGGGCTGCCATCTCCTGGGCCCGAGCCGGGTCGGTTCGCCAGAGCTCGACAACATCGGCGGCATCCTCGATCATCAGCGCGACCTCGCCGCGCTCCGCCTTGTTGAAGGGGCGAAGTACGAAATCTGCTGGATCCATCTGGCCCGGCGGTCGCCCGACACCCAGCTTGAGACGGTTGAAGTCCTTGGTCCCGAGGGCAGATTCGATGGAGCGGACCCCGTTGTTGCCCCCGCTCCCCCCACCCACCTGGAGACGGAGTCGACCGAAGGCGAGGTCGATGTCGTCGTGCAACACGAGAACGGCCTCAGGGGCCAGCCCGAAGTAGTCGAGCAGGGAGCGGACCGCGCGGCCCGACTCGTTCATGTATGTCATCGGCACGGCGTAGAGAAGACGCTCGCCTCCCACCCCGACCTGGGTCATCTGGGCTTGCACCCGCGAGGGGCCTTTGCCCAGCTTCTCACCCGCTCGTTCCAGGACGCGGGCCAGCACCTCGTATCCGAAGTTGTGTCGCGTACCTTCGTAGTCGGAGCCGGGGTTGCGCAGCCCGATGACGGCGCGGGCCGGCTTACCCGCCTGACTCGCTTCCGGATTCGTCCGCAGCAGATTCCTCAGCCTGGCCATCGGGCTCCTCACCCTCGACGAGCTCCTCGCCCTCGACCTCCTCACCCTCGACCTCTTCGGGCTCCTCTTCGATCTCAGCGGCCGGGGCGGTGACGCTCATCAGCACGGTCTCGGGATCCTCGGTGTAGAGCACTCCTTCGAGCTCAGGTAGATCGGCGATGCGAAGGGCATCACCGATGCCGACGCCGGAGATGTCGAGTTCGATGCCCGAGGGAATCGCCGTTGCCAGTGTCTCCACGACGACATGGGTCTTGCTGGGGGAAAGCACTCCACCCTCCTCGACTCCCGCCGGCGTGCCCAAGAAGTGAATGACGACCTCGGCGTGAACCGTCTCGTCGAGGGAGACGGTCACGAAGTCGATGTGGCGGTACTCGTTGCGGAACGGGTGTCTCTCGATTACCCGGGCCATGGTCAGGACCAGGTCCTGGCCCTCGATCTCGAGGTTGATCAGCGCATTCGCCCCGGCCTCGGTGTGGAGGGCCATGTGGAGGTCGTGGGCATCGACTGCGACGTTGATGGGGTCAATGGCCTTGCCGTACACGATCGCCGGGACGCGGCCGGTCCGGCGAAGACGACGCGATTCACGCGAGCCGGTGGGCCGGCCCGTCTCGGCGCGCAGAGTTACTTGCGAGGACATCTAAAGGGCTCCTTGAGGAGGTGGGTGGAGGCCCAATTATGGCCCGGTTACGTTGCTTGTGCCAGACGAGACCGAGTCCATCCAGGCTGATGTGGCGGAAACGAGACGGTCCAGCATCGCGTCCTCTGTCCACCCTCCTCCCCGGAAGGAGTGGCTCGCCCCTTCGAGCAGCTCGACGCTGACGTTGGGCAGAGACCGGATGTGCCGATCGAAGAGCTCCATGCGGCTCAGGGCATCCCGGGTCCCCTGGAAGAAGAGCAGCGGGACATGCACATCCTGGAAATGGGCGACGCGGAGCCGATCTTCCTTGCCGGCAGGATGAAGCGGATAGGCATAGAGAATGATCCCGGCGGTGGAAAAGCCCTCGGCAACGAGATAGGTCGCCATGCGCCCCCCCATCGACCTTCCCGCCAGGAAGAGATCATCGACTCGTGCGCCGAGGAATTCGGCAGCGGCACGATGGACCTCGACGAGCCGCTCGGTACGATCGGGCCGCTTCGAGCCCCTCTCGGTGTAGGGATAGTTGAAGGTCATCACCGTGTAGCCGGCCCCGGCCAGCCCATCCCGAAGGGAGGTCATGAAAGGATGTTCCTGGTTCGTCCCGGCACCGTGGGCGAGGAGCACACCGGATGGGCCCGACCCGGCGAGGCGCCCGGAGACCTGGCCGTCGGGCAAAGTGATCGCGGTGGTGGTGGCCATGGGGCAAATTTAGGGCAGGTACCGTGGTCGGATGGAGACGATGGTCCATGAGACGCCCGAGGATGTGGCCGAAGCGGCCGCGAAGAGGGTGGCCGACCTCCTGATGACGTCGGTCGATCGATTCTCCTTCGGTCTGGCCGGTGGCTCCACGCCGGAGGCCACCTACAAGGATCTGCGGGGTCGGGCTTCAGGCTGGAACAAGGTCGACGCGTGGCTGGCAGACGAGAGATGGGTGCATCCCGACCACGAGCGGTCGAACGGGCGAATGGCCGCGAGCGTCCTCTTCGACCATGTCGACGCCGTTCTTCACCGTCCGCAGTGGAGCGAATTGATCGAGCCCGCCGACTCAGCGGCCCACTACGAGGCCAGGCTCAGGTCGATCCACGCCGGAGGCCGCCCCGACGTTGTCTTGCTCGGCGTTGGGGAAGACGGCCACACGGCCTCGCTCTTCCCGGGCACGAGGGCGCTCTCGGAGACGGGCCGATGGTTCGTGGCCAACCACGTGCCTGCTCTCGATGAGGATCGGCTCACAGCTACCTTCAATCTCCTGTGGAGGACGCGGCTCCTGATGGTCCTCGCGGTCGGCGTCGCCAAGGCAACCGCAGTGCTCGCGAGCTTCGAGGGGACGACGCCAGCCGGACAGTTGGGCGATGGCGAGGCCAAGGTCGAGTGGTACCTGGATCGGGACGCCGCGTCGCTGCTCGGCTGATCGCCGGCGCCCTGGCCATCTTCGTCGTGGTCGCTTGCGACCCGCCCTCAGGTTCTGAAATGAGCAGGACCATATCTATCGACGTGACGACAACCGCCCGGCTCACGCCCTCCTCCTCAACGGGCGCCACGACCACCACACACGTCTCCCCGGTCGATCTCGAGGTCCGGGTGCCAGAGGGGGAGGGACCGTTCCCCACTGTCGTCCTAGCTCATGGGGGTGGATGGGTCGGCGGGTCGCTGGTGCTCATGAGCGACCTGGCGCAGTTCCTCACGGAGGCCGGTTTTCTCACCTTCAACACCGAGTACACCCTCTCCAACGGCGTCGCTGGCTTTCCATCGGCGGTCGACGATGTCGCCTGCGCCGTCCGCACTGCCGCCGATCATCCGGCCAGCGACGGCACGGTCACGGTCGTGGGCCACTCGGCGGGGGCGCATCTGGCCGCGCTCGTCGCTCTAGACACCGATGTGTACGGCCGGGGGTGCGCGCTCACTGAGCCCGTGATCCCGGACCGTCTGGTCGGGCTCGCGGGCCCCTACGACGTGGCGCGGCTCGGGCCGTTGATTCTTCCGTTCTTCGGGGTCCGCCCCAACGAGGACCCCGAGATGTGGCAGGCCGGCAATCCGCTCAACCAGGTGACGAACAACCCCGACCTGGCCAGCCTGATCATGCATGGCGAAGAGGACGGCCTGGTAGACCTGAGCTTCGCCACCGACTTCGCAGAAGCGCTCACCGCTGCGGGATCCGAGGCGGTTGTCGAGGTGGTGGAGGGGGCACGTCACAACGAGATGCATGACCCGGACGTCGTCGGCGATTTGATCCTCGCCTGGTTGGACCGGGACTAGACCGGCCTTTCTCCTGGCCGGAGGATCCACGCGCTGTCGTGAGGTGTCATCCCGATCTTCGGGTAATAATCGACCGCGGCCGGCGCAGCGAGGAGAATCACCGTGGCCTCGGGCGTCGCCTCGCAAGTGAGACGTACCAGCTCTTTGCCGATGCCCTGGCCCTGGTAGTCGGCTCGCACCGCCAGGTCGGAGAGATATGTGCAATAGACCCAGTCGGTGACGCACCGTGAGATCCCGACCATCAACTCCTCGTCCCAGGCGGATATCACCAGATCGGCATCACCGAGCATCCGAGCCATTCGTTCCGGGTCGTCGACGGGGCGTCTCTCGCCGAGGGTGGAGTCGACGTAGAGCTCGATCATCTCGTCCAGGCCGATGTCATTACCGGTGCGATAGGTGATCATTGGTCTTGATCGTAGGATGACCTGGTGAGGGCCCCGGCGAACAGGCTGGCTGTGTGATCGGGCTCGAGTCCGGTTCTGTTCGGTCAGGACCACCCGACGACGGTTCTCAGCTTCGGCTGATGTCCCTGGCGGCAACGCGAGGGCCAAAGCTCGGCTCATGGCCCAGAGTGTGGAGGAGCCGGGTCACCCGCCCTCGATGAGGCCGGAATGGCTCGAGCAGCTCCAGCATCTCCTCGTCTGTTCCCCGCGGCCGGCGAGTCAGGTGATACACCACGATGTGCTTGAGGTGGAAGTCGCCGACATCGACCTGGTCGGCGTCACCATGGGATACGGAGAGGGTCTTCGACACCGTCCAGAGCCCCACCCCTTGGATCGTGACCAACTGCGCCGCCGCCTCTGATGGAGTCGCTTCTCTGGCTCTGTCGATGCGGACCGCGGACGCCGCAACTCTTCTGAGCAGGTCCGCCCGACGCTTCTCCAGGTGCAGCCCGTGATAGACCCAATACGGTGCAGAGGACATTCGGCCCGGGTCCGGTGGCAGACGCAGCTCCCGCGGCCCCGGCGCCGGATCACCGAACTGGCGCCGCAGGCCCCGGAGCGCGGCTGTCGCCTGTTCCCCCGTCACCTTCTGGCCGCAGATCGCGCGCACCAGGGCATCGAAAACCAGATCAGTCCTCCCGAAACGCCAGCCCGGGTGACGTTGATGCAGTTCTCCGACCAGAGGGTGGTCGGTCTCGAATTCCGTAGGGTCATCACCGAGCCCGGCGATGATGCCGAGACGGTCGAGCAGCCATGGCCCACCGGTCCCCCAGGCATCACCAAATAGGTCTTCCTTGGTTCGTCTGATCCGAAGTGAGCCCGGTCCGAGCGGGGTGCGCGCTGTCAACCACCAGCCATCATCGGCGAACCATCCATGCAATGGACGAAGGGTCGCCTTGAGATCGAGGGGTCCGTCGATCGGTATCGAATCGCTGATCGCATCCACGGGCGAAATCATCGTCACCATCGATCGTGATGGACAACCTCCTCGAACGGTCTGCGGGCCGGGTTCTTGATCGGCTTCAGCGGCCGGTCTCCTGGATAACCGAGCCCGAGCAGCCAGGTGAGACGCCGATCGTCGGGTAGACCGAGGACCCCCGCCGCAAGCTCGTAGTCATGCACCGAAGCCGTACGACTTCCGATCCCGAGATCGGCGGCGGCGATCATCATCGACATTGCCGCCTGCCCCAGGTCGTAATTGATCACCGCCGTGAGACGTAGATCGTCGCTGAACGGGGCCACCAGGCCGACAGCTGCGGCGGCGTTGGCGATGTGGCCCGCGCCTTGCCAGACGTGAGAGATTTTTTCCAACTGTGCACGATCCCGGATCAGGACGAAATCCCATCCCTGTTTGTTGCTTGCAGACGGAGCACGGCGCCCCGCTTCGAGGATCCGCTCGAGGTCGGCATCCGCGAGCGGTGTCGCGTCGTACTCCCTGGTGGCGCGTCGCGCCGTGATGGCATCCCATGTTTCCATCGGCGCAACCTAACGCGGGCGGATCAGACCGGGATCACCTCGACCGGGATCCCGTTCAGAATGGCGTTGCCGGAAATCGGATCCATGGCACCGGTAGAAAGGCGGTTGGTATTGACCCCGGGGCGTTCGGCGGCCACCGAGAGAACCGAGCCGTCGAGGTCGTGCCCCCAGCCGTGGGGCAGACTGACCACGCCACTCATTATCGAGTCCGTGATCTCGATCGGAACGGTGAGCGTCCCCGCCGCGGATGAGACTTTGACCCGGGCCTCGCCGCTCAGACCCAAACGTGCTGCATCGTCCTGGTTGATCTGAAGGGTGCAGCGCTCTTTGCCCTTGACCAGCACATCGATGTTGTGCATCCACGAGTTGTTGGATCTGATGTGCCTTCGTCCGATGAGCAGGAAACCGCCGTTCGGCGAGCGACCGACCGAGCCAAAGAGCCTCGGTACGTCGGCCAGCAGTGGCTCGGGCGCCAGTTCGACTTTCCCCGAAGGGGTACACAAGTCCTCGGGCAGGCGGGAGTGGAGTGGCCCGAGGTCGATCCCATGCGGCGCCCCTTTCAACCGCTCCAGAGTCAGCCCGTCGGGATCGGCCCCGTACCCATCTCCGTACGGGCCGGTCCGCACCAGGAAATCCAGCATTCTCTCCGGGCCGCGGCCCCCGGTCGTCGCCGTGAAGATCTCTTCGGGATCGCGGCCGTGGATCGGCGAGCGCGGGTTGCCGGCTGCCGATCCGACCATCAACCCGAACACGCCGTCGTCCAGCACGTCGAGGTCGGCGTCCCGGCCCTGCCCGGACACCGTGGCACCGAGCCGGAGCAACACCTCCCACTCATCGGGAGTGTCATCGGCCAGCGGGAACAGCGGTGGTGAGTAGTTGGCGATGTTGCGGACGGCAAGCTGATTGAAGGCGAAGTCGTAATGGGGCCTGCGGAGGGGAGAGGCGCCGGGAAGGATCACGTCGGCGTGACGGGTCGTCTCATTCAGGTAGATGTCGATCGACACCATGAAGTCGAGTCCGGCGAGCGCCCCATCGAGGCGATCACTGGACGGCGCGGACAAGACAGGGTTCCCGGCGATGGTGACGAGGGCGCGAATCTGGCCGGGGCCTGGCTCCAGGATCTCATCGGCCATGGTCGACACCGGGAGCTCGCCCCTGACCTCGCCTAGCCCCTTGACCCGGCTCTGCCATCGCCCGACCTGGAATCCCCTCGGTGCCCTCGGCTGCTCGTGGGCGGCATGAGAGAACATGGCGCCGCCGGGACGGTCCAGGTTCCCGGTCAAGACATTGAGGACGTCGACCATCCAGGACGCCATCGTCCCGAACTCGGCGGTGTGGGTCCCGATCCGACCGTAAACGGCGGCCGAGTCGGCGCTTGCCAGCTCTCTCGCCAGCCGCCGGACACGACCCGGGTCGACACCAGTCGCATCGGCGACCCGCTCCGGAGTGAAGGGCTCGACGGTTGCCGCCAACTCGTCGATGCCGGCGACGTGGGCCTCGAGGGACCCCGGGTCGACCAGACCCTCCTCGAAGAGGACACTGGCAAGGGCAAAGAGAAACAAGGCATCGGCGCCGGGGCGGATGAAGACGTGCTCGTCGGCGGCGTCTGCGGTCCGAGTACGACGTGGGTCAACCACGACCACTTTGCCACCGCGCTCCCTGATCGTCTGGAGACGACCAGGCCAGTCGGGGGCGGTGGCCAGGCTCCCGTTCGACTCAAACGGGTTGGCGCCGAGCATCAGGAGGTAGGAGGTCCGGTCGATGTCGGGGACCGGGATCAGATCCGGATGGCCGAACATGAAACCGGAGGAGACGTGCTTTGGCATTTGGTCGACGGTGGCTGCGCTGAAGATGCTCTTGGTCCCGAGCATCTTCAGAAAGACCCGCGGATAGAGAGTGCCCGACATCGAGTGGACATTGGGGTTTCCCAGATAGACCCCCACTGAGCCAGTCCCGTGCTCGGCGATGATCGGCAGGAAACGGGACTCGATCAGCTCGAATGCCTCATCCCACGTCGCCGGCTCATGACGGCCGCGCCGCTTGATCAGCGGCCAACGCACCCGATCCGGGTCCTCGTCGATCTTGCCCAGAGTCGAGCCCTTGGGACAGATGAACCCGTGACTGAAGACGTCGTCACGGTCACCCCTGATCCTGACGACCTTCTCGTCCTCGTGCGTCACCTCGAGACCGCAGGTCGCCTCGCAGAGTGGGCAAGTCCTGAAGTCGATCGAGGTGGTCATGTCGCGGCGGCCGTCACCTCGCCGGTGCGGTCCCGGACAACCGGCAGGGGCGGCTCGATCCGGACATCCCTCCGAGTGAGCCTCTCCCCGCAATGAGCGCAGTGGGTCACGGCCTGTGCCTCGTTCCCACAACTGACATGCACGACCGTCTGCCTATCACTACCAGCAGGTGGCTTCCATCGCTCGCCGTAACTCCACAGAGTCATCAAGACATCGAAAAGGTCCTTGCCCTGCTCGGTGAGTCGGTACTCGTATCGGGGAGGGCGATCCTGATAGAGCCGCGTCTCCAGCATGCCGTTGCCGACCAGTCGCTCGAGACGGTCGGTGAGGACATTGCGGGCGATTCCGAGGTCGTTGACGAACTCGTCGAAGCGACGGACCCCGAGGAAGGCGTCGCGGAGGACGAGGATCGTCCACGAATCATTGACCATCTCGACGGTGTTGGCCACTGCGCAATCGAGGTGCTGAAGCGACTTTCGGGACATGACGATCAGAATAGCGAGTTTTGGGTTGCAATGCACTACTGATTCGGGTACGGTCGTCAGTAGCTATTCGAAACTCACAGTAGGGGTTCAGCAAGGAGGCCTGTATGCGATTCTTCCGAAGCTTGCGGAGGCAACGGCGTCAGCCCAATCCGCCCTTCTACCTTCTCGATCTGGATCTGCCCTTCGACGAGATCATGGCCGACCTGGTCTACCCGGCGCCGTCCACCGTCACCTGACCTCTCCGGCCACCTCGTCGAGAAACCAGTCGAGCAATGTTTCCAATGCCGGCTGTGACTCGATCTCCTGAAGACGGCTCTCCCCGATGAGGTCATCGGGACTCAGGCCCGCCTCGACCAGCTCCTCTACGCCTCCCTCCACGCGACACCATGAGGCGAGCAAGTCGGCAGTCATCTCGGGATGGAACTGGACTGCCAGACCCCGTCCGGCCCGGAACGATTGGACTCCGGACTCGTTCCTGGCCAGCTCTATGGCTCCGGGTGGCACAGTGAACTCGTCGTGATGGAACTGGAACCAGGGGCCCTCGGCAATGTGCTCCGTGGCCGACCCGACCTCTGTCCAGCCGTATTCGGGCCTGACCGCGTGCGTGACCTTCCCGCCGAGGGCGGCAGACATCGTCTGGGCGCCGAAACAGATACCGAACATGGGGACACCGGCGGCCAAACGTCTCCGGACGAAGTCGAGCTCCGGGCCGACCCATCCCTGGACGCGCTCCTCGTAGACCGACCATGGGGAGCCCATCAGGACCACGAGATCGTATGGGTCTTCGGGGAAGGTGGCGGTGACCGCGGGGTCGGCGATGTCCTCCACCACCACGAAAGACTCGAGGTTCGCGCCCCGTTTCTCGAGATGGGCTCCCACGCGTTCCGCTGTGGACAAAGGGTCGTGTTCGACTACGAGAGTGCGCACGGGGCTGCAGCGTAACGAGACCCACAATCAGGTCTGTCGCAGCCGGATGTCCGTTGATACTGTGTCCGGGCGAGTGACCGACCTCCCCTACGCCCGTGTCCGCTTCCTCTGGCCTGATCATCTTGGCTTGGCCCGGGGCAAGTACCTCGCGGCAGCCCGCGCCTCCGAAGGCTCGAACCACTGCGTCGCCCTGTTCTCACTTCAGCTGAACCGCGTGATGATCCCCTTCCCCGGGGCACATCACGAGAGCTTCCCCGATGTCGAAGCGCGGTTCGACACCGATGCGATCAGACCAGGGTGGGAGAAGGACACGGGAGTCGTGGTCGCCTCCATCACCAAGGAGGGCGTGCCGGTTGAGCTGGCGCCCCGGTCGATCCTGGAACGAGTCGTTGGTGAATGGCGAACCGCGGGCTACGACCCGATGGTCGGGCTCGAGCTAGAGGCGTTCCTCTTTGAGCCCAACGGGGACCGGGGTTGGGCTCCGATACACTCCCCCGGCTCGTACGTATATGGGACCGGGACCTCGGTAGACCCCAGCGGGACGATCGAAGAGATCATGCAGACCGCTTACGCAATGGGCATCGAGTTGGAATCGGTCAACTCCGAGTACGACGACGGCCAGTTCGAGCTCACCCTGCGCTATGGAGAGGCGCTGAAGGCAGCCGACGATGCGTTCTTGTTCAAGGTCATGGCCCGGGAGGTGGCGGCCCGCCGCGGATACCTGCTCGCTTTCATGGGTAAGCCCATCACAGATCGGGGCGGAAGCGGCATCCATGTCAACTTCTCCCTCCTCGCCGAAGACGGGAAGAATGCTCTCGCCGACGAATCGGCGCGAGACGGCCTCAGCGATCTGGCCCGACGATGCATCGCGGGCATCGTCCACGACCATGTCTCGATGTCAGCGCTGGTGGCGCCGACCGTCAACGCCTACAAGCGACTTCGCCCGGGCTCACTCAATGGCTTCTACGCCAACTGGGGATTTGATCATCGGGGTGTCGCTCTCCGGGTGCCGCCGGCCCGGGGCCGCGCCACCAGGCTGGAGCACAGACTTGCCGACGGTGCAGCCGGGGCTCACCTGGCCACAGCCGCAACCCTGCTGGCGGCGCTGCGAGGAGTGACGAAGGGCCTGGAATGCCCTCCGGCCGAGACCCAGGACTGCATCACCGGCGCCGACGCCGATGTCACCGTCCCCGCGGACCTGGGGGCAGCTCTGGACGCGTTGGAGACAGACAAGGACTTCGTCGAGGCATTCTCACCCGCATATGTCGAAGGTTTCCTGGCCGTGAAACGGGCCGAGTGGGAGCGCTTCCGACAGCACACGACCGACTGGGAGATCGCCGAATACCTGGAGTACTACTAGTAGTCGGTGGGACCGGGGGATGGTGGAAGGTCAAGAAGCGGGACGGATCGGGCGGGGTGGGGCTTGTGCTCGCCGAGGGAGGCGGGAGCGGTTTCCAGACCCGTCCCACGTTCTTGACTTTCCAAGCCGGGTTGGTTACCCCGCCCCGCCAACCCTCAAACAACTTTCTCTTCGGCTCGGTGACCCCGGCGCGACGATGCCCGGGCCGTGACGAGCCCGGGCATCGCGGCAGTGATACTCAGCTGAGGAGCTTGGCCTTCTGGGCGGCGAACTCCTCGTCGGTGATGACCCCCTGGCTCTGCAGCTTGGCCAGTTTCTCCAGTTCGTCAGCAGACGAGGCAGCGCTCGAAGCGGATACCTGCTGGATGTACTCTCTTTGCGCTTTCTCCTGCTGCACCGCTTGAGCCATCGCGCGCTCCTGCATCGAGCCGCCGCGGGCGATCAGGTAGATCAACACTCCGAGCCAGGGCAGGATCACGACAAAGATCGTCCAGAACGCCTTCCCCCACCCACTGAGGTCGTGGCTGCGGAAGATGTCGGAGAAGATCATGATGAGCAGCCAGATCCAGGCAAAGAACAAGAAGAACCAGAGCATGCTCCAGAACAGATCCATTAAGGGCACGACGCCACCTTTCTTATTTCGTTGGCTCTTGGAGACGGCCAACTATTCCATTTCACGGCGATGCTACATCCTCCGAGATGCCCTCAATCACCCAGATCGGGCGAATACTCTCTAGGTTTGGCAGTCCAGAATCGACCTGGCCGAAAATAGGAGGAGCAAATGACCCAAGAAACCAGCGGTTGGGCGGTCGGTTGGACCACCTTTGCCGCCTTGATGATGATCATGATCGGCTTCTGGCACGCAATCGCCGGACTGGTTGCCCTCTTCGAGAACGAGTTCTATGTCGTCGGCACGGAGTATGTGTTCCAGCTCGATGTGACCACCTGGGGTTGGATCCACCTGATCCTCGGCATCGTTGTGATCCTCGCCGGTGTGGCCCTCTTCAGCGGCGCGGTTTGGGCAAGGACGATCGGGGTGATCCTGGCAGTGGTGAGTGCAATCGCCGCTTTCGCCTGGCTTCCCTACTACCCGCTCTGGGGCGGGCTGATCGCTGCCGCGGCCATCTTCGTCATTTGGGCGCTGACCGCCCATGGACGAGACATCGTCCAGGGCGTGTGATCAACAGTTGACCACCACGAGCGACACGACGACGGACAGGTCCAGGCCACGCAAGTGGATCGCGGTCCTGCTCGTCGTCGTGTCCTCGATTTTCGTGGTGATCTCGGCGGTGGCGGTTTGGGCCCATCGCACCATCTTCGACACAGACGTCTTCATGGCGACAATCGAGCCCGCCATCGAAGACCCCCAGTTCACGGCTGCCTTGGGTGATTATCTGACCGATGAGATCACCAGCGCGCTGGACCTGGAGCAGCGACTCCAGGAGCCGCTGCAGAATCTGGATGCCTTCCTGACCTCCGCGTTGTTCGGGTTGCTCGGCATCGATGAGGGAACACTGGGCTTCCTCGGCCAAATCGACCGCCCCACCCTGGCCGCTCTGGCCGGCCCCATCGCCGATGAGCTCAATGGACGGATCGAAATGAGAGTGGACCAGGTCGTTGAATCCAACGAGATGGCCGAGCTGATCCCCCAGGTGGTGAGAAGGGCCCATCAGGGTGCCGTCGCCTTGTTGCGCGGCGACATCGAAGAGACCCCCAACATCTCCATCACAGAGGGGGAAGTTCGTCTCAACACGTTGCCGATCATCGCCACGGTGTTGCAGGAGGTCGTCGCGGAGCTGCGCGACGTGCTCCCCGATGTGAACCTGCCCTCGGCCATCTCAGATCGGGTACCCGAGGCAGTCGCCCAGTTGAAGGAGTCGCTCGGGGATCGGATACCCGATGACTTCGGGCAGATCGCCCTGATGTCCGAAGAACGGCTGACCGCGGCCCAGGCTTCGGCCGACCGAATCGATCGCTGGGTGTGGGGCATCGTGATCCTCACCATCGCCCTGATCGTCATCACGATGTTCGTGTCGCAAACGCGTCGCCGGACCGGCATCCAGCTCGCGATTGGGATCGCGGTGGCTTTTGTCGTGTCTGCCGCAGTGGTCAACCGTGTCGAGTCCGCGCTGGTCGCCGAAATCGCCGACCCGGTTGCGGGAGAGACCGCCGCCGTCCTGATCGGTCATCTCCTCGCCGGTCTGCGCAATGGGATTATCGCCGTGATCGTCATCTCGACGGTGATCGCGCTGGTGCTCTATCTGGTCAGCCGACCTCAGTGGGTCACTACCACCGGCGAAAAGGTCAGCACCGTCATGCCCGGGAGCTCAGAGACCGGTGGCATGAATCGATGGATCGCCGGTCATTACGACCTGCTCAGGATCGGTGCGGTGGCAATCGCCCTGGTGGCTCTCTTTCTCATCGGTTTCGGATGGGTCGCCGTCCTCGTGATCGGAGCGCTGCTCGCTCTCGTCCTCCGGTGGCTGGCACAGGCCCGGGACGCGGCCGATGCGCTGCCCGAGATGTTGGCGGTGAGCGACCCAGAGCAGATCGAGACGGTCAGCGACCTAGAGCAGATCGAGACGGTCAGCGACCCAAAGCCCGACGTCTAGGTGATCGCCCGGACCCGGCCGTCCACCACCAGCTGGTCGACGATGCCCACCACAACGGCGCGGACCGCGCCGTGGTCGAGGCCCAATATCTGGCGGGCGGAGCTCCCCTCGTCGAGGATGAGCACGGTGTCGCCCACTCCGGCGTCGACCACATCCACTGCGATGGTGTAGCCCGACGGGATCCCGTTGACGTCATGCACGTCGCAGAGGAGGAGCCGGTGCTCTTCGAGCAACGGGATGTTGATCGTCGAGATCACGGTCCCCGCGACTCTTCCCACCTTCATTCATTCCTCCTCGAGATTGACGTCGTCGACGATCCCGACAATTGCATGATCGACGGGGACGAACCGCTCGGGCAAAGCTTCGGCCGCCTCTCGGGACGCGACGAAATAGACGAGTTCACCCGCCCCGGCCATCGAGACTGCGTCGGCGGCGACCAGAGTCTCGCCACTGGGCTGGCCCGCTTTGTCGAGCGGTTGCACGATGAGTAAGCGAATCGCCTCCAGGCCGGGCGCTTTTTCGGTCGCAACGACACTGCCGAGGACACGACCCAGCTGCACCTCATCCTCCCCTTGCGGGCGCAGACACGCGGCTGAGGAATCGAAGCTCGGCACGGAGATTCTCGGCCATCTCCTCGTGCAGCTGGGCGATGAGGTCGCTGCGGACCAGAGTGCCGTGGCCCTCGACCCGTTCGACGGCGGCGGCAAGGGCCGCCTCGACCTCGGCGACCACACCTGAGAAGAGGACATAGCCTTTGCCCCCCAACCCGTCGGAGAGACGAATCGCGGCCAGATCGACTTCGGCGGCTTTTGCGCCCGCATCGGCGCCATCGATGGCGGCTGCAGCCGTGGTCGTCTCGATGACCCCCAGTGCCTCTTCGCCTACAGGAGCCCGGGAAGCATTCCCCGCGATGGCGGACGCAACAGCAGGATGGACGTCGGGGAGGAAGACCATGTCGGTCAGCGAGTGCGATTCATTGCCCACGTGCACCGCCTCGTCGACGCTGGCCGTGTCACCTGTCACCAGCACCAGGTATTTACCCGGATGCACCGTTCCCGCGTAGATGGCGCCCAAAGGGGCCGTCTTCACCATGGCGTCACCGGCGACGATGCCGGCGCTGATCGAATCGAATTCGAAAAGGGCGATGGCGGAGTCGCGGTCAAACAATGCGCAGGGCCCCGACCACCGTCACTCGCCGCACCCGGGAGAAGGTGCGAGGCCGGGTCAAACCCTCCCCGGTCGGGCTGGCGATCGAGAAGGAGGTGAACCCCTCCCCACCCTCACCCAGGCCGTTGAAGTTGGAGCCATTGGCCACGAAGATGCTGCAGTTCATGGCCCGAGCCATCCTGGTGATGGTCTCGACGTTGGTGCTGTGGATCGAGGCCGTATGGCGAAATCCGTGCTCGGATCGCACGGCCAGGTCGATGGCATCGTCCACGTTGCTCACCCGGACCACCGGCATCACCGGCATCATCTGCTCGGTCCACACCAGGTTGTGATCGCGGGAGACTTCGGCGACGAGCAGACGCGTGTCCTCTCCGGACGTCACTCCGATCTCGGCGAGGATCCTGGCCGCATCCTTGCCGATCCACTCCGGGTTGATCATCCCCGGCTTCTCGGGCGGGCCCATTTCCTTGAAGATGATTCGCTCCAAGCGCTTGAGCTCATGCTCCTTGAGGCGGTAGGCGCCCGCCGCCACCATCGCCTGCACAAGGCGGTCGGCCACGGTGTCGACCACGATCGTGGTCTTCTCGTCGGTGCAGATCACGTTGTTGTCGAACGAGGCGCCCCGCACGATGGCCCGGCCCGCCGCCTCTATATCGGCGGTCTGGTCAACGACCGCCGGTGGGTTGCCCGGCCCGGCAGTGATCGCTTTCTTGCTCGTCTTCAAGGCCTCCTTGACCACACCCGGCCCCCCGGTGACGAGCAGCACCCTGACCTCGGCGTGATTCATCAACTCTTTGGCCGTCTCCAGGGTCGGCGACGGGATAGCGGTGACCAGGTCGGGAGGGCCGCCGGCGCCGACGATGGCCCTGTTGAGGAGTTGCACGTTCTCCACTGAGACCATCCGGGCGTTGGGATGGACGTTGAAGGTGACGGCGTTGCCCGCCGAGACGATGGCTATGGCATTGTTGATGATCGTCGACGTCGGATTTGTGGTGGGGGTGATGGACCCGATGACCCCGTATGGGGCGAACTCGGTGACCATCATCCCGGAGTCTCCGGTCACAACCTGAGGCTCCAGGTCCTCGGGCCCGGGGGTCTTGGTCGTCACCAGGCGGTTCTTGATCGCCTTGTCCTCCCCGCGCCCCAGGCCGGTCTCCTCGGCAGCCATGTATCCGAGGCGCTCGCCTTCACGCAGCATGGCGGCGCGCATGGCCTCGACGATGGTCTTCCGCGCTCCGAGCCCCATCTCGCGATAGTCGACGAACGCGGCTCTGGCTGCGGTCACTGCGGCGTCGATATCGGTGTGGATCCCGTCACCGAGCTCGACCTCCGACACCGCGAGCTCGTCCGCAGCGCGCAACGCCGGCGCCGTCCGCCCCGAAATCTCGGCGGCGGCCACTCGACCCCTGACCCGCTCGATGATGGCCTGTATCTCTGTGTCGCTCAGCATCGCTATCGCGTACGACCCTCCTCCCGGCCCTTGTGGTATCGCTCCTCGCCACCCACGTCCCATGAGTCCACAATCGCCATGACCACAGCGTCTACCGGTCGGTCACGGGTGAGCTCGGTCTGACGCGCCGAGCTGCCCGAGGCATACAAGACGATCTCTCCCTCGCCTGCCCCGACCGCATCCACAGCCACGACGTAGCTCCCGGTCTCTGCGTTGTCCGCGTCGAGTTGCCGTACGACCAGCAGCTTCATCCCCTCCATGAGGGGCTCTTTCCTGCTGGCGACCAGAGTCCCGGCGACGCGGCCTAGATGCACGGTGCGACCTCCTGCCCGGTTCGAACTCGGATTCCGCTAACCGAGGTCGTCCTGCGCCTGGTCCTGACGACCCAGCGGGAGCACCAGATCGATGTTGACGTGGGGCCGGGCGATGACGTGCGTGGCGACGACCTCGCCCACCTTCTCCGCACCGCGAACTCCAGCGTCGACCGCCGCCTTGACTGCGGCGACATCACCACGAACCACGGCGGTGACGTATCCGCCACCCGTTTTCTCCATGCCCACCAATTCGACCTTGGCCGCCTTGACCATGGCATCTGCCGCTTCCACCATCGCCGGGAAGCTGCGTGCCTCGATCATTCCCAGAGCTTCAGCCATGAAGCTCCTCCTTTCCTTGTGTTCGACTCATCGGCTCAACCAGACCCAGCGTCCCGCCCGGTCAGGCCCTCCAGGGCCGCCACCGCCGCCTGCCATCCGACATCGATGTCCTGCTCCTCGCCACCGAGATATACCCGGCCCATCGAGCCGAAGCTGCGCACCTCGAGGACATTGATCTCCGCTGCTTTTTCCGCTTCGTTGGCGGCAAGAGAGGCGTAGGCGGCCGGCTCGCACTCGAGGACATAGAGGGTCTGGCCCGGGATGATCATTTGGCCATGCCGGGTCCGGTTGATGAGCTGGGCGTGGTGGTCGTCCAGTCGTCGGATGATCTGCGACGAGAGAATGCGCGGCTTGATCCGGTCGTCCTCGCGGCTCTCCATCCCCTCGAGGATGGCCTCACCGGCCGCTCGGGTGTCTGACTGGTCGGGAGAATGCACCTCGAGGACCCCGTAGTAACGCTCGATGATCTGAAGGCCCGGCTTGACCGAGGTCGCTTTGAGGGCCACGTCGGTAAGTCTGTTGATCTCGATCCCGGGAGCTACTTCGATCCAGAGGGAGGCATCGCCGGCGAGGGGGAGAAAGCCCTGGGCCACCGTTCCCAGAAACGCAGCGTATTGAGGCTGGAGACTGTCCAGGAACGCAAACGACCTCAGCTCAATACCTTTCGCCACTGCCTCCGTCCTTCCCTCCGACGATCTCGATCCCGGCCGACGCCCCGATTCTGGTCGCACCGGCAGCGATCATGTCTTCTGCATCCCCGGTGGTGCGGACGCCTCCCGACGCCTTGACCCCCATTTCAGGGCCCACGGTCTCTCGCATCAGAGCCACGTCGTACACCGTGGCTCCTCCGGGACCAAACCCTGTCGATGTCTTGACGAAGTCGGCCCTTGCCTTCTTGGCCAGCGAGGAGGCGATGACCTTTTCCTCGTCGGTAAGCAAAGCTGTCTCCAGTATGACCTTGCAGAGCGCACCCCCGTCGTGGGCGGCGTCCACCACCTTTTCGATATCGGTCCCCACCAGCTCATAGTCGCCAGACTTGAGGGCGCCGATATTGAGCACCATGTCGACCTCCCGAGCCCCATCACGCAGCGCCCGACGCGCCTCCATCGCTTTGATCTCCGGCGTACTCGCCCCCAAAGGGAACCCGATCACGGTGCAGACGGGTACCGACGTGCCTCTGAGGTTCTCGGCGGCGCGTTTCACCCACGTTGGGTTGATGCACACCGAGGCGAAGTGATACTGCTCCGCCTCGCGGCAGAGTTGATCTATCTCTGCTGCTGTTGCCTCCGGCTTGAGCAGGGTGTGGTCGATGTAGCGGGCCATGTCCAGGGGCACCTCGGCCGCCTCTCCATGGAACGCCACCCGATCGGCCCCATTGGCGACGACCTCACGGACCTTCTCACCTGTTTCGCAGACGTCGTTGCCGGCGGCAAGTGCGGCCAGCACCTCACGAGTGACTGCCTCGACGAGGGCCTCCCGGTTCATCGGTGATCCTGACTCATCTCGGCTTTGGAGTATTGCCGTTCGATGTCGTCGATCTTGGCAACCCGCCGGGCGTGGCGGTCGCCACCCCATTCGACCGACAGCCACTCCTCGACGATCTGCCAGGCCAGTGCCTCCCCGATCAATCCCGCCCCGAGTGTCAGCACGTTGGCGTGATTGTGCTCGCGGCTGTTCCGGGCCGTGGACAGGTCGTAACAGAGGGCGGCTCGCACTCCCGGCACCTTGTTGGCCACCATCGCCGAGCCGATTCCGGCCCCGTCGACGACGATCCCGTAACTGCAAGCGCCCGTGGCGACCTCTCGGGCGACGGCGTGGGCGAAATCGGGGTAGTCGACCGCCTCGTGGCTGTCCGTTCCGCAGTCGAACACGTCGTATCCGGCCTCCCTCAGCCGGAACCCGATCCTCTCCTTGAGGGGGAAGCCACCATGGTCTGCTCCGATCGCGACCTTCGGCTTGACTTCTCGGTGTGGAGCCGCCCCGGCCGGTGGGCCGGTGGTGATCTCAGAGGCAGCTGGCGAGTCGGAAGCGATGACCCCATCGAGGACACGTTCGACAAGGGACCGAACTTCTTGCTCGGAGGGTGACCTGGGCCCGGCGGGTGCTGTCATCGCGTTGGCTACGGCCTCCTCACGGGACCCATCCTAGGAAGATGGCCTGACGCCAAGGACCGCGCCGTCTGATGTTCTTATGATGCGGTGATGGTCAACCGGGACCCCGCGTTCCTCTGGGAAACCGAAGCGCTCCGCACCTCGGCGACCCAGGCCCCAACCGCGAGCAGGTTCGCGTCAGGCGACTGGGTGACCCTTCGAGAGGCCAGCGATGCCACCGGTGTTCAGCTCTCGACACTCCGCAACTGGGCCAGGAAGGGCCGGGTGCCAACCGCCCTCGAGGAGTCGGCCGAGGGCACCCACCGGATGGTCTCGTTGGACGGGGTGAGGGCGCGGGCCCGGCAGCTCGGCCACCCTGTCGTCGAGCCACGGGCGACGACTGAGTCGGTTGCCCCGCCGGCGACGACGTCGCATGTCGACGAGGCAGCCACCCCGCCCCCGGGCACGATGCTGGTGCCGATCGACGCCTGGGACAAGATGCTCTTGCAGCTTGGGAACCTGCACCAGGCAGGCCAGCAATTGGCGGAGGCCAGAGAACGGGCCGCACGCGCCGAAACCGAAGCCACCTTCCTGCGTGAGCGTCTCGCCGAGCTGAGAGGACCTCCCGGTCCGCCACCGGAGGACGAGGGCCCGCCACTGGAGGAAACGCAGATCACTGCCGATCCCGAACCGGCAAGGCCGGTCAGAATGCCCAGATTCACCGCTTATTTGTGGCGAATGGCGGTCTCGGGCCGCCGCAAGTAGCAGCCGCGATTCAAGCCGGCCCGCTGATCAGCCGGTAGGTGACGTCCTGATCGAGAGTCAGGTCCATGACGAAGCCGGCCATCTCGCCGGTCTTCTCGTCGGGGATGTTCATGTCCATCGAGACGCTGGAACCAGCCGTGGTCTCCGACTGCCGGGCCAAGCCGGCCTCTGCGTCGAACCAGGTCGTGCTGTCGGCGGTGCTGTCGTCGACGGTGATCAGGAACTGGAGCTGATCCAGCAGCGCGTCGATTTCGGCGGTTTCCTCGGCCGGGGCCCCCTCCGGGGCCATGCCACCGATCATGCCGGCGAAGAACTCAGCGAGATCGACCTCGATCAATGAAGTGGTCGCATTGCTGTCGATGACGAGAACCTCGGCCCCGTCCAACTCCTCGACACCGGTCACCGTGCTGTTGATGCTCGTCACGATCGGGTCTTCGCCGGGACCGGTGGTCTCGATCTCGTCCGACCAGGAGTCGCCCACCGTCACTTCCTCGTCGGGCAGTGGGGGGCCGACGAACTGGCCAGGATCCAATCCGGGAGCCGGGCTGGCACCGCCACCCAGTGCGCCCAGGCCGCCGAGAAGCCCGCTCATCGGATCCTCGATCTCGGTGCCTTCATGGATGATGTTGCCCTGTTCGTCTACCACGACGGTGACGTCGATCGGCTCCATCGCGGCAAAGTCGGGGATGTCGCTCGAATCGACGGACTCGCCGTCGACAGTCCCAGAGGCGCTGACATCGGTGAACTCACCGGTGATGTGCACCTCGAACGTCCCCGGTTCAGGCCCGTCGGATATCGCGTGGGTGAAGGTGGCGGTTCCGGCGATGTCGACCGAGGCATCGCCCGGGACATCCTCACCCGCCAGCATGGCGGCTTCGCCCGAGGCAGTCATCTCGATGTGCTGGTCGAGCCCGACCTCGTATTGGAACTCGTCCCCGGAAGTCAGGGTGTAAGAGAGGAGCATGGCATCGGGATTGCTGGATGGCTCGCCGCAGGCTGCGAGGGCGAGCGCGAGCACCGCGACGGGAGCGAGAAGACGTTTCATACCGACACGTTATCGGTGACCGGGGCCTTATCTTTTAGCCCCAAACCGCCTTGTAGCGTCCCGCCTCGTGAATCCGTGGACCCCGCTCGTGGCAGCGATCCTCGGGTGGGGTTCGGCAGCGGTCCTCACCCGTGCTGTCCTCACCAGCGGCGTGTCGCCCTTTGTCGTGGTGCCGATGCGCTTTGGTGTCGCCCTGGCCGTACTCCTCCTCGTCTCCCTCTTCTGGACCCGCTTCCGTGGGCTCGAGCGACGCCACTGGGCAAGAGGCGTCGTCCTTGGCACGATCGCCCTGGTCATACCAAACACCCTCTTCACCCTCGGGCTGGTGGAGCTTCCAGTCAACATCGGCGGGCTTCTCATCGCCCTGATCCCGATCGCGACCGTCGGCGCGGCCCACTTCCTCGTCGAAGGTGAGCTGTTCAATCCACGATCGATTCCCGGTTTGATCACATCCCTGGTCGGGACCGGGATCCTGGTTGGGCTGGGTGGTGAGGGAATGGAAGGCGTCGGCAATCTTTGGCGAGGTGTCGGCCTCACCTTGATCGGGGTGATCCTCGCCGGAACCGGCGGAGCCCTCACCCGCAGGTTCGCCCTGGAGGTGGGCGGAGACCGGCTGGTGATACCTCAGTTCGCTACTGCCACGACCCTCGGGGTGCTCGCGACGCCATTCCTCAACACAACTCCGCTGTCGTCGATCGAGACGCAGCAGTGGGTTTTGCTACTCGCCCTGGGCGTGTTCGCCACGGCGATCCCGTTCACTTCGTTCCTGATCGCCGCCGAGGTGAATCCGGCGGCGCGACTCGGCATCGCCGCGTACTTCGTCCCGGTGGTCGCGGTCACTCTGGCGGTCATCTTCCTCGGCGAGAACCTGACCCCAGCCGTGGTCGTCGGAGCCGTCCTCATCATCAGCGGCGTCATCGTCACCGAGCGCTCCAGCCGTCACGTCCCCGTCCCCGGCGTCGATATCGCCGAGTGACACACCGGGGTCGCGTTTACTCTCCGAGCATGAGTAGGCGGATCTTGGTGGCGGTGGCCTGGCCCTACGCCAGTGGGTCGTTACATCTCGGGCATCTCGGCGGCGCCTACCTCCCAGCCGACATATTCGCCCGCTACCACCGGATCGCCGGGAACGACGTGCTGATGGTCTCCGGATCCGACGCGCACGGGACCCCGATCACGGTCAAGGCGGACGAAGAGGGGATCACTCCCCGAGAGGTGGTGGAGCGCTACCACCCCGAGATCCTCGGCTATTGGGAGGCGATCGGGATCTCCTTCGACCTGTTCACGACCACGATGACCGATAACCACGCCGCCGTGACCCAGGACATCTTCCTTCGCTTGCTGGAGAAAGGGTATCTGGTCAAAGGGTCGTCCACCCAGTACTTCGACCCCGAGGCCGAGCGATTTCTCCCCGACCGTTATGTCGAAGGAACCTGCCCTCATTGCGGTTACTCCCGCGCCCGTGGTGACCAGTGCGAAAACTGCGGTCGCACTCTCGACGTCACCGACCTGATCGATCCCCGCTCCCGTCTCACCGGGGCCACGCCGGTGCTCAGGGAGACGGAGCACTACTTCTTCAAGCTTCCCGAGTTCGCCGAACCGCTTCGCGCCTGGCTGGAGTCGAAGACGAGCTGGCGCCGGCATGTGAGGAACTGGGCACTGGGGATGATCGACGAGGGGATGCCGGAACGGGCGATGACCCGTGACATCGACTGGGGCGTCGAAGTGCCTGTCGACGATCTCGGGCCGGGGAAGCGAATCTATGTGTGGTTCGACGCGGTGATCGGGTACCTGAGCGCGGCCAAGGAATGGGCGTCGTCGACCGACGATCCCGACGCGTGGAGGACGTGGTGGGAGGACACCGATGCCGAGTCGTACTACTTCGTCGGCAAGGACAACATCCCGTTCCACACCGTCATCTGGCCGGCGATGTTGATGGGCTACGGCGGGCTCAACCTGCCCACGGATGTCCCGGCTAACCAGTACATCACGTTCAAGGGCCAGAAGGCCTCGAAATCCCAGGGGATCGGGCGGTCGATCGGGTGGTACGCACAGCGCCTCGAGCCCGATGCTCTGCGTTATGCCATCGCCTCCGTGCTTCCCGAGCAGAACGACACCGACCTCAGCGACGACGACATGATCCGAAGGATCAACGAAGAGCTGGTTGCCACCTGGGGCAACCTGGTCAATCGGGTTCTTTCGCTGAGCGATCGGAACTTCGAGGGCCGAGTCCCCGACCCGGGACCGCTCACGGCCACCGACGAGGCGCTGGTCGCCTCGATCGACAAGGCATTGAGCACTGCTGCCGGTCACATCGAGGCAGTCGAGCTACGGGCCGGGCTGCGTGCGGCGATGGACGCTGCCTCGGAGGTCAACGCCTATCTCAACTCCGAGGAGCCGTGGCACGTGATGAAGGAGGACCCGAAGCGGGCGGGCACGATTCTGTGGACCGCGATCCAGGCGATTAGCGGGATCCGGGTGGCCCTCACCCCCTTCTTGCCGTGGACGTCGGGGCGGTTGGGAGAGATGCTGGGGATCGGCACCGAAGTGACCGGTTGGGAGCGACCCGAGGTGGCCGGGGGCGGCGACTTGGGAGTCGTCACGACCCTCTTCACCAAGCTGGATGCCGACGTCTTGGACGACTGAGTCCCCTGAACTCCAACCTGGCAGGGCCGATACACTT
Source organism: Acidimicrobiia bacterium (assembly GCA_040510135.1). Classification (GTDB taxonomy): domain Bacteria; phylum Actinomycetota; class Acidimicrobiia; order Spongiisociales; family ZC4RG35; genus JARDZU01. Next base: position 37,012 of record JBEVJN010000042.1, read on the forward strand.
CTCACATGGAAATGGAACGGGCAGCCCGCATTGCAGGTGGATTCGCCCTGCTCGGCGCCGGCACTGCCATGCTCGTCCTCCCCGGGCCTGGTGTCCTCGCCATCCTCGGAGGTCTGACCCTTCTGGAGCGTGACATACCCTGGGCCAAGCGCGTGACCGATCGGATCAGGCCGAAGAAGGCCGGCCCACCCGAGCCGGAGCAGGATCAACCAGGCGGGTAGACCCCCGCGGTCTTCGCCTTCTCGGTCTGCCAGAAGACTCCGGCGATCTCGTCGATGAGATCGACCAACTTCTGGCCATCGGCCGGGTCCACCGACTTCTTGGCATTGCCCGCCTGCAGGATTGCGCGCCAGAAGAGATCATCGAGGTCGGGGAACTCCTTGCGATGGTCCGCGGTGAAGAAGTCGACCCAGAGCACCATCAGATGATGCTTGACGAGCTCCGCACGCTCCTCCTTGATCGAGATAGCCCTCGAGCGGAACACCTCGTCGTCCGACGCCTGGTACTTCTCGGCTGACTTGAGGACCGACATCGCCTCGATCTTGGCTTGCGCCGGGTCGTACACCCCGCAGAAGAGATCGCAGTGGGCGTGAGCAATCGTTGTCTGCCGCATGGCACTCCTTCGTTGTCGAGTTGCTCAGCCGACCATACCCTGCGTGGTCGATTCTCATGCAGCGATTCCAGGTGTCCGAAGACTCGATGAGGCCCACGCTGGCGCCCGGCGACGAGTTCGTCGCCACTTCCTCGAGACAACCTGAAATCGGCGAGGTTGTCGCCCTCCCCCATCCCGACCGCCCAGACTTCTGGCTGGTAAAACGTCTCGACGCAGGCCCCGGCGACCGGGTCGATGGCCACGGCCCCCTGGCGCCCGATGCGGCCTGGGTGATCTCGGACAATCCCGAAGTGACGGCGGCCGACTCGCGCACCTTCGGCCCCGTCCCGATCTCCACCCTGCTGCCCATGGTCACCCGCATCGACGAGGCGTCCTTTCACGAAGCCGTGACCCTCCTCGCCTCCGAGGATCCGGCGTTGGCCGCCGTCATCGACCGGCACGGGGTGCCACGGTTCTGGTCCCGCCCGGCCGGCTTCGCCACGCTGGTCTGGCTCATCATGGAGCAACAGGTCTCCCTCGAGTCGGGGGCGGCGATGTACCGAAGACTTCACGGGCTGCTCGGAGCCATCACACCGGAGGCTGTCACCGGCTCGACCGAGTTGGCCCTCCGTGACATCGGAATGACCCGGCAGAAGACCGCCTATCTCATCGAGTTGGGCCGGGCGGTGGCGAGTGGCGAGCTCGATCTCGATGGGCTCGCCACGATGCCCCTCAGCGAAGCGAGAGACCTTCTGCTCGGGGTCAAGGGCATCGGCCCCTGGACCGCAGACGTGTACCTTCTCTCCGCGCTTCGCTTCCCCGACGTCTTCCCTCTCGGCGACCGGGCTCTCCAGGTCGGTGCCGGGGAGGCTCTCGGCATGACGTCGGTGCCGGATGGGGAGGAGCTCGAGCTCCTCTCCCTCCCCTGGCGCCCGATCCGGGCCGTGGCGGCGAGAATCATCTGGCATGCCTATCTGGGACACAGAGGGCGGGCTGAGCCACCGGACCCCACCATTGGACGCGGAGTCGTGCGACCGGCGTAGAGTCATCCCATGACCGAGTTCGTGGTCCAGATGGAGAATCGTCCGGGCCGACTCGCGGCGCTGACCGAGGCCCTCGCCGCTTTCGGGGTCAACATCGAGGCCCTCGCCGCCTATGGCCACGATGGGGAAGGGACCGTCCGGCTGATCGTCGACGATGCCGCTACGACTCGGCGGGTGCTCGCCGAAGCCGCACTCAACAACGAAGAGCGCACCGTGCTCACCGCACAACTCCCGCATCGTCCGGGCGAGCTCGCCCGGCTCACTCGCCTCCTGGCAGACGCCGGTGTGAATATCGACGCCCTCTACGTGTTGAGGTCGAACGCCGAAGGAATCGAATTGGCGATCTCCATCGACCAGACCGACGAGGCCGTGCCCGAGTTGCCGATAACCGGTGGGGCGTTAGTGGTCTAATAACGGGGCAGCGATACTCTGCCGCCCCATGTTCTCATCATTCGCACAATGGGTCAGTGCCCATAAGGTCATCTCGATATTGGCTGGCGCCGTTCTCGTCGTCGGCGTCGGCACCGGAATCTTCATGGCAGCCAACGCGTCAACAGGAGCCACCACGACGACAAGCGAGCCATCGACGACCAGTGCTCCCAGCACCACCCTGGCCACCACCACATCGGCCCCCACCACCACCGTGGCCTCCACAATGTCGCCGATCAACGGGGTGCAGGTCGACGACCCTGCCCTCCTGGACCGCCGATTGCTGGCGGTCAAGGTCGACAACCATCCCAATGCGCGGCCGCAATCCGGGATCAACCTCGCCGACATGGTCTTCGAGATCAGAGTGGAGGGGATCACCCGCTTCCTGACCCTCTGGATGCAGTCGGACGCAGAGTTCCTGGGCCCAATGCGATCGGGACGACCGACGGACGCAACTCTCCTCAGCGCCCTCAACACCCCGACGTTCGCCATCTCCGGGGCTCAGGGTTGGGTTCAGGCGATGATCACCTCGATGAACATCAACCTCCTCACCGAGACGACACCGGCGGCTTTCCGAGTTCCGTTCCGCAGCGCTCCACACAATCTCTACACCACTACCCCGGGTCTGAGAGCCGATGCAGACGCCAGGGGATATGAGGATCTGCCTCCGACCGGCCCGGTTTGGGAGTTCGGGCCGATGCCCGCCGACGCGGCACCTGCCAGCACGGTCCACATCGATTTCCAGGGGACCAGTGTCGACTGGACGTGGGATGAGGCAACAGGAACCTGGTTGCGCAGCACCGACGGTGCTGATTCCAACTGGCGCAACGAGGACGAGACGGAGGGCCGCATCGGGTTCCCCAACTTGATCGGTCTCGTCTCCGAGCAGTACTCGAACAACGGCCTGCCCAGCTCGCACACCACTGGCACCGGACAGGCGTGGGTGTTCGCCGAAGGCAAGGTCGTCGAGGGGACCTGGACACGCGAAACCGAGACCGAGTGGTACACCCTGACCGATGCCGATGGGAACACGATCGCGGTGCCCCCGGGCCAGGTGTGGATCTCGCTGGTACCGGACACCGGCGGCCTCACCTTTGAATAGCGCGGCGTGGCGGCTGCATTAGCTTCGTCCCGGTGAACGCAGCGCTCGCCGTCGAACGGGTCACCGTGGCGCTGGAGCGGGCAGACGAAGCTCAGGCCACGTTGAACGTGTTCACCCAGCTCGACCACGATGCGGCCATGGACCGCGCGGCCGGAATCGACGCGGCTGCCGGAGAAGGCATGCCCGACGGGGACCTGGCCGGAGTGCCGATAGGGATCAAGGATCTGATCGATCATGAGGGTCGGATCACCACTGCCGGCTCTGCCTTCTACCGCCACGAGGCCCAACGGTCTTCCTCGGTTGTCAGCCGGCTGGAGGAAGCGGGGGCGGTGGTGATCGGTCGGACCGGTCTTCATGAGTTCGCCTTCGGCTTTTCCTCGGAGAACCCGCATTTCGGGCCGGTGCGCAATCCGTGGGACCCGGGCACTTCACCGGGAGGGTCGTCGGGCGGTTCGGCCGCAGCGATTGCCGCCGGGATCACCCCGATCGCCATCGGCACGGACACCGGCGGCTCGGTTCGGGTCCCGGCCGCACTGTGTGGGTGCTACGGGCTCAAGGTGACCCACGGGCGCATTCCGCTCGACGGCGTGTTCCCCCTGGCCGGCTCGGTCGACACCGTCGGCCCTCTCGCCGACTCGATCGATGGCCTCGACCGCTCGTACCGGGCCCTTTCCGGCGATCGAAGCGACGGGTCACGTGAGGTACTTCGTCTCGGTGTGCCCGAGCCCTGGGTCGGACAGTCCCCGACGGACGACGAGGTGGGAGAAGCGTTCGAGGAGGCGGTGATTGCACTCGCTGCCGTCGGGCACCAGGTGACTCGCATCGAGATGCCCGGGGTCTTGCCGGCACCCGAGCTGATCGATGCCATCGCAGGCGAGGTCGCAGCGGTGCATCGTCGATTCCGCGAGGAGGGCCTCCCCTATGGCGCCGACGTGGCCAAGAGAGTGGACGACTGTCTAGAGACCGGCCGGGACAGGATCGACGAAGGCCGGGCCTGGCAGCAGATGATCCGGAGCCGGTTCGCCGATGCCTTCGAAGAGGTAGACCTCGTCCTCACTCCGACCACCCCAGTGATGCGAAAGGTCATCGGCGAGGACATGATCGGTGACCGTCATTACCGGGCGGTCCTCTCCTGGTTCAGCGCTCTGGTCAATCACGCGTTGCTCCCCGCGATCGCCCTTCCCCTGGCCGGCGCGGGCGCCCCGCCGGTTTCCCTCCAGGCCATTGGGCCGCTCGGCTCAGAGACAACTCTCCTCCGGTTCGGTAGAACTCTGGAGGATTCCGGGCTGGTCGGATTCTTCCCGGCGCCTATGGCTGCGGGTAGCACATGAGGCCGATAAACTGAGATGGCGCGGCAACCGGGATGCGGTCTTCTCACCAGAACCTCGTTTCAAGGCCCTGGCGATACGCGCACTGGTGACAACTCAAGGATGTGAACCAAAGTGGCCGACGAGATCGCCACAGCTGAACCCTCAACCCCGACCAAGACCGAGACCCTCGACAAAGTAGTGATCCGCTTCGCCGGAGATTCCGGCGACGGGATGCAGGTAGCCGGATCAAGGTTCACCGACGCCAGTGCCCTGTTCGGCAATGACCTGGCGACCCTTCCCTCCTTCCCGGCCGAGATCCGCGCCCCGGCGGGGACGCTCCCCGGGGTGTCGAGCTTCCAGGTCCAGATCGCCGACTTCGACATCCTCACCGCCGGTGACTCGCCCGACTGCCTGGTGGCGATGAACCCGGCGGCGCTGAAGAAGAACCTCAAGGACCTGCGTCAGGGCGGGACCCTGATCATGAACACTGACGCCTTCGACGAGCGCAACCTGGCCAAGGCCGGATATGAGAGCGACCCCCTCGAGGACGGCACGCTGGACGGATACCGTGTGATCAAGGTCCCCATGGACGACTTGACCAAGGAAGCGGTCAAAAACACCGGGGTGTCGGGTCGGAGCGTGCTTCGCTCCAAGAACTTCTTCGCCCTGGGCCTGCTCGCCTGGCTGTTCCACCGACCCACCCAGCCGACCATCGATTGGGCTCAGAAGAAGTTCTCACGCACCCCCGAGGTGGCTGCTGCCAACGTCGCCGCATTTCAGGCCGGGTACACCTTCGGTGAGGCCACCGAGGCAGCCAAGATCACATTCGAGGTCAAGCCTGCCTCGCTTCCCCCCGGCACCTACACCAATGTCAATGGCAACACCGCACTCGCCTGGGGACTGATCGCCGCCTCCAAGCTCTCCGGCCTCCCCTTGTTCTACGGCACCTATCCGATCACTCCCGCCTCGGACATCCTTCACGAACTGGCCCGTCACAAGAACTTCGGGGTTCGCACCTTCCAGGCCGAGGATGAGATCGCTGGCGTCGGGAGCGCCATCGGCGCCGCCTTCGCCGGGAGCCTGGCCGTCACCGGCTCATCCGGACCTGGTATCGCGCTGAAGAGCGAGGCCATATCTCTCGCCTTCATGATGGAGTTGCCACTCATCGTCATCAACGTCCAGCGCGGCGGCCCATCGACCGGTCTGCCCACCAAGCCCGAGCAATCCGACCTGCTGTTCTCCCTGTACGGTCGTCACGGTGAGTCACCGATCCCGGTTCTGGCGATCGCCTCGCCGTCGGACGCCTTCGAGCTGACCATCGAGGCAGCCAGACTCGCAATCAAGTACATGACCCCGGTCCTGCTCCTCAGCGACAACCAGGTCGCGAACGGCTCCGAGCCCTGGATGCTGCCCGACGTGAATGCCCTGGCGCCGATCGAAGTCACGTTCGCCCAGCATCCCAACGGGCCTGACGGCACGTTCCTTCCCTACATGCGGGACATCGACACCTTTGCCCGCCCGTGGGCCGTGCCCGGCACTCCCGGGCTGGAGCACCGGATAGGTGGTCTGGAGAAAGAGGCGATCACCGGGAACGTGTCCTATGACCCGGCCAACCACCAGCTCATGACCGACACGAGAGCGTGGAAGGTGGCCAACATCGTCAACGACATCCCCGACCTCGAGGTGGCTGGTGACGAGGATGCCGACATCCTGGTGCTCGGGTGGGGATCGACCTTCGGCTCGATACGCGCTGCCGCCCGGCGAGTGCGGCTGGACCACGGCGGCAAGGTGGCGACGCTCCACCTGCGTCATCTCAACCCGATGCCTCAGAATCTCGGGGACATCCTGCACCGCTATGACAAGATCCTGATCCCGGAGTTGAACACCGGCCAACTGCGCAAGGTGATCAGGGCCGAGTTCCTCGTCGACGCCAAGGGCTTGAACAAGGTCGCCGGCGAGCCGTTCAAGATCTCGGAGATAACAGAGAAGATCCTGGAGATGATCAAGTGACCGCCCCGTCCTACACCCGCGCCGACTTCCAGACGGATCAGGAGGTTCGCTGGTGCCCCGGATGCGGGGACTACACCATCCTCGCCTCGGTTCAGCAGTTCCTCGCCGGTCTCGGTCGACCCCGGGAGGAATTCGTCTTCGTCTCGGGCATCGGGTGCGCTGCCCGCTTCCCCTACTACATGAACACCTTCGGGATGCACTCCATCCACGGGCGCGCCCCGGCCATCGCCTCCGGGATCGTCGCAACCCGCCCCGACCTCTCGGTGTGGGTGATCACCGGTGACGGTGACGCCCTCTCCATCGGCGGCAACCATCTGATCCACGCCCTCCGCCGCAACGTCGATATGAAGATCCTGCTCTTCAACAACCAGATCTACGGGTTGACCAAGGGGCAGTACTCGCCGACATCGGAGGCCGGGAAGACCACCAAGTCCTCGCCGTACGGCTCGATCGATTACCCCTTCAATCCGGTGTCATTGGCCCTTGGCGCCGAGGCGACCTTCGTGGCCCGCACGCTCGACATGGATCGGAACCACACCCAGGCCCTGCTCCAGGCTGCCTACGAGCACGAGGGCTCGGCTTTCATCGAGATCTATCAAAACTGCAATGTCTTCAATGACAAGGCCTTCATCCAGCTCACCGGGAAAGAGGAGCGGGTCCACAACCGGATCGACCTGGAGGCAGGCAAGCCGATCGTGTTCGACGGCGGGGCCAAGGCCGTGGTGATGAGAGAGGGCCAGGCGACCATCGTCGACTCGTCGAGCGTCGACCCAAAGGCAATCCTGGTCCATGATCCGACCCGGCCCGACCCGGCGATCGCCTTCGCCCTCAGCAGGCTCTCCCATGGGCCATATGGGCCGACTCCGCTCGGCATCTTCCGCGATGTGAGCCGTCCCACCTACGAAGGTCAGATGCACGCCCAGATCGAGGCCGCCAAAGAGAAGAACGGTGAGGGTGACCTGTCCCGCCTCATAACCAGCCAGGGCACCTGGACGGTGAAAGACCCGTCGTCCAACGGGGGCTGAATCCGACTTCCGGCCGGGTCCGGGATCGAGCCCATCACCTGACGATGCCGTGCGTTGCTGCGGCGACGATGGCGTCGACCAGGCCGCCACGATCCAGAGCCCCATCGGGGGAGTACCAGCGTTGCACCGCATTGAGGATGGACAGGATGAATATCGACGCGATCTTGGGATCCGTCCCCGCCCCGAACGTTCCGTCCTCCGCTCCGTCGGCGATAACGGCCCGAAAAGCCGCCTCGTAGGCATCCCGGGCGGCAATCACACGGGCACGATGCACCTCGTCGAGCATGCGCGCCTCGTTGAGGAAGGTGCGGACGACATCGGAGTTGTCGACGACCACTGCGACATGGCCGGCAACGAGGCGACGCAGCCTCTCGGCTGCGGTCCCACCCCGGCCGAGCGCTTCCTCCGCCGAATCCTGGAAGAGACGCGCCCCCTCCTCCACGACCTCGACCAGAAGGTCCTGCTTCGATTCGACATGCGCGTATAGCGACGAACCGAGAAGGCCAAGCTCTCGTCCCAGGTCGCGCATCGATGTTCCGTGATAGCCACGCTCCGCAAAAAGCCTCCCGGCAGCGGCCACAACGTCGGAGCGACTGTTGCGAGTGGTGACCATCAGCGGTGGTCGTAACGGACGACGACCCGATCCGAGACCGGGTGCGATTGGCAGGTGAGCACGTAGCCGGCCTCGAGCTCGGAGTCGACCAAGGCGTAGTTCTTGTCCATACGCACCTCGCCCTCTTCGATGCGTCCCTTGCATGTGGCACACATCCCGCCCTTGCACGAAAAGGGGAGCTCGGATCGCACCCTGAGTGCCGCGTCGAGGATCGAAGTCTCTGGCGTCATCCTCGTCTCGACGGCCCTTCCGTCGAGTATGACGGTCAGATCGATCGACCCCTCCCCGGGCGGAGGCTCAGGCGGCAGGGAATCAGGGTCCAATGGCCCGGCAAAGAAGAGCTCGTCGTGAATGCGAGCTTGGTCTACCCCAAGATCACTCAAGGTGCGCCGTGCGGCCATCACCATGTCGTAAGGGCCGCAGAGATACCAGCCATCGACCTCCCGCCCGCCAAGCAGGCGATCGTGGACGACGCGGATCTTGGCGTCGTCGATTCGGCCGGAGAGAAGCGGCAGATCCGAGCCCTCCCGGCTGAGGAGGTGAAACAGCTGGAAACGGCCGGGATAGCGGTCCTTCAATCCCTCCAGTTCCTCCAGGAACATGACAGTGTTGGCCGTTCTGTTCCCGTAGAGAAGCGTCCATGACGAGTCTGGCTCGATCTCGAGCGTGGTGGCGATGAGTGCCAGCACAGGCGTTATCCCCGAGCCTGCGGCGATGGCGACCCGATGCCCGGGCATCGCGGGATCAGGGTGGATGGTGAACTCCCCCACCGGCGGCATCACCCCGAGGACGTCTCCGGCTTTCAGCTGGTCGATAGCCCAGGCCGAGAAGACGCCTCCCGGCAAACGCTTGATTCCCACCCTGAGTTTGCCGCCGGCCGCGTTCGAGCAGATCGAGTACGAACGCCGCAGATCCTCGCCATCGATTTCCGCGCGCACGGTGACGTGCTGGCCCGGGAGGTAGTGGAAAACGTCGCTGAGGTGCTCAGGCACGTCGAAGGTGACCGCGATCGAGTCCTCGGTGAGAGGCGACACCTCGAGCACCCGCAACGGGTGGAAATCGACGCTCATCTCAGAACTCCTTGAAATGATCGAATGGCTCGCCACACGTGCGGCAGGCCATCAGTGCCTTGCAGGCAGTGGACCCGAACCTCGACACAAGCCGGGCCGACCCCGATCGGCACCTCGGGCAGACGATCTCTGCTCCAGGCGGTGCGATTCCGAAGCTGGTCAGCTTCTCCAGGCCCTCCGGTGTGATCCATTCGCTGCTCCACGGAGGCTCGTGCTCCGTGACGACATCGACTTCGTCGAAGCCGGCGGCTCGGAGCGCGGCGCGCAGGTCATCTTCGATCTGCCGCATGGCCGGGCATCCCGAATAGGTGGGTGTGATGGTGGCTACCACCCGGTGCCCGTCACTACGAACATCGCGCAGGATCCCCAGTTCGGCGATGCTCAGCACGGGGATCTCGGGGTCGACGACACGTGACGCCACGGAGCGGGCCCGGTCGTTGTCGAGCGTGGTCGCCGTCACCATTCCAGCCCCGGATGACTGCGCTGCATCCATTGCATCTCGGCGAGAAGCGCCCCGAGATGCTCGGAGTGAAAGCCGCGGCGGCCCCCGCTCCGCTGATAGGGATCGTCGGGAATTCGCAGGCCGGCCTCGTCAAGGATCTCTCCAACAGTCTTCTCCCATACGTCTCGATACCCCGATGCCTCTCCTTCGAAGAGCTCTGCGGTGTATCTCCAGAGGTGGTCGACCGCCGCCTGAGCCCGACGATGCGACTCACCTGTGCCGTCACCGAGGCGGATCACCCAGGACGATGAATGGAGCAGGTGATAGCGCGCCTCTTTGAGGGCCCGCGCCGCGATCCCGGACAGAGACGTGTCTTCGGCAAACGACGGATCGGCCCAGAGCTCGACCTGATAGACGTCGAAGAAGACTCCCCGCACCATGGTGTGGGCGAAATCGCCATTGGGTTGCTCAACCAGGAGGAGGTTGAGGAACTCCCGCTCCGACCGCCGCATGGCGAAGTCGTCCTCGCTGCGCCCTTTCCCTTCCAAGGACCCGGCCTGCGTGTATAGAGCGCGTGCCACGCCGATGTGATCGAGGGCGATGTTGCCCAGGGCGATGTCCTCCTCGAGCTCGGGGGCTCGGGAAATCCATTCAGCGAGCCGTTGGGCGAGGATCAGGTTGTCGTCAGCATGGGCGACCAGGGCGTGAACCGGGTCCGATCGGTCGGAATCAGGCGCGCCCTGGGGAGCCGTGGACAGGGTCGCCTCGCTCACATGTGACCGACTTCGTCGGGTATGTCATAGGAGGTAGCCAACCGGTATGTCTTCTCATTGGCGTCGACGTAGTCGGAGATCTCGCCTGGCTCGAAGGCCTGGATCTCATTGCTGCGCACCACCCAAAGACTGGCCCCCTCGCCCCGGCGGGTGTACACATCCCGGGCGTTCTGGAGGGCAGCCTCGGCGTCCGCGGCGTGAAGGCTCCCAATGTGCACATGGGAGATCCCACGTCGCGCCCGGACGAAGACCTCCCACATCGGCCATGCCTCCGCAGTCAGATCAGCCGTCTCTTCGATCTCCGCGCTCTCGCCAGGCGCCACGGGCACTTCGTAGGTCATGTCGCGCTCCCGTCGGCAGACCTCTTCGCCGCATGAGCGAGGGCGGCTTCCCTGACCCACGCTCCTTCCTCCCATGCCCGGACCTTGTGCTCGACACGATCGCGATTCATCGGCCCGTTGCCCTTCACGACCGACCAGAACTCGTCCCAGTCGATCTCACCGAAGTCGTAGTGCCCTCGCTCCTTGTTCCATTTCAAGTCGGGGTCGGGGATGTGCAGGCCCAGATAGTCGGCTTGAGGGACGGTCATGTCGACGAATTGCTGTCGCAGATCGTCGTTGGAGACCCGCTTGATCTTCCATTCCATCGACTGCTCGGTGTGCGTGGAATCGGTGTCGTGGGGGCCGAACATCATCAGCGATGGCCACCACCACCGATCGAGGGAGTCCTGAGCCATGGCCTTCTGCTCAGGAGAGCCGGAGCAGAGCCGGATAAGGCTCTCATAACCCTGCCGTTGGTGGAACGACTCCTCCTTGCAGATACGCACCATCGCCCGCGCATAGGGCCCGTAGGAGCAGCGAGTCAGCATCACCTGGTTGGTGATCGCCGCGCCATCGACCAGCCAGCCGATAGTGCCGATGTCCGCCCAGCTCAAGCTGGGATAGTTGAAGATCGACGAGTACTTGTGCTTCCCCTGGTGGAGCAGGGTTTGCAACTGGTCGCGATCCACGCCCAGGGTCTCCGCGGCCGAATACAGATAGAGCCCATGGCCCGCCTCGTCCTGGACCTTCGCCATCAGGATCGCCTTTCGATGGAGCGTCGGTGCCCGCGAGATCCAGTTCCCCTCCGGTTGCATCCCGATGATCTCGGAGTGGGCATGCTGGGCGATCTGGCGGATCAGGGTCTTTCGGTAGTCCTCCGGCATCCAGTCGGATGGCTCGATCTTGTCCTCGGCGGCGACGATCACGTCGAAACGTTCTTCGGGTGTCACGAAGCCAGGTTAACACAAACGAACGTTCGTTTGCCAGGGTCAGATGGACTAGTTACCAGGGGTGAATCGGGAACGGCTCTGGAGCCGGCCGCGGAAACGAGTGAGATTGGTCAGTGCGCTGGGAGAGAGCGCGAAGGAAGCGGGGATCGAGGCCAGGGGCTCACCCCTTCGGCATTTGGCTTGCAGTCGAGAGTGCCTTGGAACGGTCTCTGAAATCACCCGAAGGGAGGGTCTCACCACAGGGAGGCCCTCCCTTCACCGTTTACGGCTCAGGTCTCGAAGGAGCCGACAACCTCGCCGTTGAGCCGGATCTCCCGGGTCTCCTCGGTCCAGCTGCCCAGGGGCACCGCGATCGTGAAGGGCTCGATCACCTGGGCGCAGCTCTGCTCAGTGGCGACCTGGGAGATCATCTCGATCTCAATCACCTCGCCGTCGTCTTCGACAGTCCAGAAGATCTCATGGCATGGCGTCGGCTTGTCGCCGGTGACGTCGAGCATGATCTGAACGGGGAAGCTCTCCATGACCCTCACGTCAGCGCCGGTCACCCACACCTCGCCATCGACACTCCCCTGGATCGGCGGCCGCGGCTCGGGGATGGAGCCAACCGGCCCGGGCTCGGCGATCGGCTGGTCGCCGTCGGAGTCGACGGGCTGATCAGGGTCGATCGAAGTTGTCGGCGCCGGGACACCCCCACCTCCGATGACATCGGGCGAGCCACAGGCGGTGCCCACGACGACAAGTGCGAGGATCACGAGATGCCTTCTCATGACGCTTGGATGCCCCGGGCCGGCCAATGGTTCCCGTCTGGCATCAGGCCAGGGAAACGAGGTCGAGCAGCTCCTCGTCGAAGAACCTCATCTCACCTTCCGGCATCAGGACCGCGCGGTCGGGCATGAGCTGGGCCACGAAGTCTGTGTCGTGGCTGACCAGCACCACGGTCCCCTCATAGATGGTGAGGGCGTCGAGCAGCGCCTCCTTCGCCTGCGGGTCGAGGTTGTTGGTCGGCTCGTCGAGGAGGAGCACGTTCGGACGTGCGGCAACCAACATGGCCAGAGCCAGCTTGGTCTTCTCCCCCCCAGAGAGGGTCGCGCCATCCTGTTCGACCTTGTCGGCAAGAAGGAAATGACCGAGCAGCGATCTGAGGGTCTGTTCGGTCAGGGCGCCATCCTGTCGCATGTGATCGAGCACAGTGCGGCCGGCTTGGATCTGTTCGTGCTCCTGGGCGTAGTACCCGACGCTGGCGTTGTGCCCCAGAGACACATCGCCCAGGTCGGCAGTCTCGACACCGGCCAGGATTCGGAGCAGTGTCGTCTTTCCGGCGCCATTGAGTCCGATCAGCAGCATGCGCTCACCACGCTCCACAGCGAATTCGACGTCGACGAAGACGAGATTGTCACCGAAAGACTTGGCCAGGCCCATGGCGGACAGGGGCACTCGGCCCGACTTCTCCGGCTGGGGGAAGGCAACCCGCACCTGCTTCCCGCCCTTCTGGACCTCCACGAGGTCTCGCTTCATTCGATCGACGCGTGTCTCCCAGGATCGGGCGATCTTCGCCATTTTCTCGGTGGTGCCCTTGAAGCGCCTGATGTTCTCCTCGAGGCGGGCGATTGCCTCGTCCTGATGCTTGCGCTCTCGCTCCTTTTGCAACCGGCGACGATCGCGCTCGACCAGGTAGTGGCTGTAATTGCCCCGGTAGGCCTCGAGCTCGCCATGCTCCAGGGCGAGGACGGAGGTGATCGCCTCGTCGAGCAAGGGGAGGTCGTGGGACACGACCAGCATTCCGCCTCTATAGGTGGTGAGCCACTCGATCAGCCAGGCCTTGGCATCGAGGTCGAGATGGTTGGTCGGCTCGTCGAGCAGGAGGACATCGGTCTCGGCGAAGAGGATTCTGGCCAGTTCCACCCGACGGCGCTGGCCACCGGACATGGTGACCACAGACTGGTCCAGCTCGTCGTTACCGATCCCGAGAGCAGCTGCCATCCGCTTCGCTTCTGCTTCGGCAACGAACCCGCCCTTCGCCTCGAACTCCTCATGGAGACGGCTGAAGCGGGCGATTCCCCTATCCCGCTCCGCGCCGTGAAGGTCATGGAGCCGGTGTCTGGCCTCCTCGATCCGGCGCTGCAGGGCCCCGATCTCTCTCGCCATGAGGATCCGCTCCAGCGCCGTGGCGTCGGGATGCTCCAATTCGGGAAGGGCTGCCTCCTGGGAGAAGTAGCCAATGCGTCCGGAACGGAGGACGGTGCCTTCGACCGGAGTAAGCGCGCCAGTGAGCGTCCTCATCAAGGTGGTCTTGCCGGCACCGTTCCGGCCCACCAGGCCGATGCGATCGCCTGATTGCACGCTGAAAGAGGCCCCTTCGAGCAAGGTGCGGGGGCCAACATCGATCCGTAGGTCGCGTGCGATCAGCATTTGCGGTGAACCTGTGGGTCAGACGTTAGAAGAAGGCACAGGGCAACCACGTCTGAATAAGTGCCGTCAGAGCGCTCTCTGACGGCACTTCCCTACTAACTTCGGGGCCGATGTTGGGGCGGATCAGGGCTTTGTTCGACTCGCCTTTCCTCCGCCGGGTGAGCTGGCACGTGAAAAGGGTGGGAGAAAAGATCGACCGGCGATTCTTCGTCTCGCTCGTCCTCGGCCTCGTGGTCATCCTGGCGCTGGCGGCGGCAGTGGTCTGGCTGGCGGAGACGGACGGCTCGGTCGACATGTTGGGTAAGTCGTTCTATTGGGCCGGGGCCACCGTGCTCGGACTGGGCGAGGGCGGATTGGTGTCCGGCCCGGTGGGCTGGGTCGTCGGCTGGCTGCTCGGGCTGTTCGGGGTGGCGATCGTGGCGACGATCACGGGCGCGCTCGTCGGATTCGTGATCGATTTCCTGTTGAAGGAGGGACAAGGGATGGGTGCATCGGGATACAAGGGCCACATCGTGGTGTGCGGTTGGAACTCCACCGCACGCGACCTCATCGATGAGCTGAGCAGGGACGAGTACGGAACCAAGGTGGTACTCCTCTACGACGCAGAGCGAAGCCCTGCGGCCGAAAGCGTGTATTTCGTGAGAGGCAACCCCAGCCACGATCCCGACTTGCACCGGGCCGGGATCGAGCACGCAACCGCCGCCATCGTCTGTCCGATCGATGGCTCCGATCAGGCCGACATGTCATCGATCCTCACCGTTCTCGCCATCGAGTCGATCAATCCGGAAGTGCGAACCGTCGTGGAGGTCAACAACCCCGACCACGTCGAGCATTTTCGGAGGGCGAACGTCAACGAGATCATGGTCACCTCGAAGCTCGCAGCCCACCTGCTCGCTCGCTCGGCGATGTACCCAGGCCTGTCGCAGCTCGTGACAGACATCGTTTCAGGCGGAGAGGGATCCGAGCTCTATCGCGTCGCGCTGCCCGGGGATTGCGACGGCATGTCGATTGACGAGCTCGCGTCGAAACTCCGCTCAGAACACCAGGCGACCTTGCTGGCGGTGGTCCGCGGAGGTCTCACCTTCGCCAATCCGGATCAGGACTTCCGGGTGGGCCTCGACGACGACCTCGTCATCGTGGCCGAATCGCTGGGCGACCTTCAACCGTTGCG
Organism: Acidimicrobiia bacterium; assembly: GCA_040510135.1. Classification (GTDB taxonomy): domain Bacteria; phylum Actinomycetota; class Acidimicrobiia; order Spongiisociales; family ZC4RG35; genus JARDZU01. Next base: position 52,271 of record JBEVJN010000042.1, read on the forward strand.
CGAGCCTTCGGCAGTGGCCTAGCGGCGAGACAAAGCGCGGAACGTTCGGACGGACGAAAGAACCCGTTCACCGTCCGGTCATGTCCTCCCGGTACAAATGCCTTGCCAGGGATCCTCCCGGTATCACTGGCGACAACAGATCCCTCCTCCCAGGATCATCGGGGCGACACCAGTGTCGCCCCGATCTCGTTGCGCTCCAGGTGTTCGCAATAGGCTTCCGTTTCGCAGATGAGCGAGATCCCTACGCGCACCCCGGTCGTCATCATCGGCGGCGGGCCGGCCGGGTCGTTACTGGCCCATCTGCTCCAACTGCGCGGGATCGACAGCGTCATCCTCGAGCTTCGCACTCGTGAGCACGTGATGGAGCGAGTGCGGGCCGGGGTGATCGAGCACGGAAGCGCCGAGGTCCTGCGGGAGACAGGGGCGGGCAAACGCATGGATGCCGAGGGCTTCGTCCACTTAGGAGTCAACGTTGCGCACGGCGGCGACATGCTGCGGATCGATTTCCAGGAACTGACCGGAAAGCACGTCACGATCTACGGGCAGACCGAGTTGCAAAAGGACCTCTATGACCTGATCGACGCCGACGGAATCCCGCTGATCGATGAGGCCGAGAAGGTACATGTCAACGGCATCGAAGGAGACGCGCCGAGTGTTGGCTTCGACCATCGTGGTGTTGCTCACGTCATCGCCTGTGACTTCGTCATCGGCTGCGACGGGGCACACGGCGTGAGCCGGGACTTCATCCCTCGCGGCGCCCGACGGTCTTTCGAGCGGCAGTACCCGTTCTGTTGGGTCGGGCTCCTCTCCGAGACCCCACCCGTCGACGAGGAGCTGATCTACGCCAGCCACGAGCGGGGTTTCGCCCTCTGCTCGATGCGAAACGAGCGTCTCAGCCGGTACTACGTCCAGGGTCCAGCGGACACCACCCTCGACGAATGGCCCGACGAGCGTTTCTGGTCCGAGCTGACGGCGAGACTGCCCGACGCGGTGGCCGAGACGCTGGTCACCGGGCCCTCGATCGAGAAGATCATCACCCCTCTGCGAAGCTGGGTCTCCGAGCCCATGCGTCATGGGAGATTGCTTCTGGCCGGGGATGCAGCCCACGTGGTGCCTCCGACCGGGGCGAAGGGCCTCAATCTCGCCATTTCCGATGTCGTGTATCTCGTCGATGCCGTTGCCGGCCACTACGGCAACGGCTCGATGGCCGGTCTCGACGAGTATTCACCGAGAGCGCTGGCGCGAGTGTGGAAAGCCGTGCGATTCTCCTGGTGGATGACGACCATGCTCCATCGTTTCCCGGGACTGAACGATGACTTCGAGCGGCGTCTCCAGGAGGCCGACCTGGACTATCTGTTCGGCTCTGAGAATGCGCAGCGCACGATGGCCGAGAACTACGTGGGGCTGCCCTACTGAACATGACGACGAGCGAGGATTTCCCATGGGTGCATACGAGGACGGGATGAAGGTGCGAAGAGCCGTGCTCGGCGACGAGTACGTCGACGCCGCCGTCGAGGCGGCGACAAGTCTCGACGCCGACTTCCAACGCTGGATCACCGAGAGCGCCTGGGCTGGGGTTTGGGGCCGGCCCGACCTCGATCTGAGAACCCGGAGCCTGATCACCATCGCCATCCTCGGTGCTCTGAACCACGACGAGCTCGAGCTTCATCTTCGCGCTGCTCGCAACACAGGGGTCACCCCCGACGAGATCCGGGAAGCGCTGTTGCACGTTGCGGTTTATGCCGGAGTCCCCGCCGCCAACCGGGCATTCAAGGTCGCCAAGGACGTCTACGGGGATGAGGGCTCATGAGCGAGCCGGTCATCAGACACTACGGGCCGAAGGCATACGCCGATCATCCCCCGTTCTCCTACCCCGATTACCGGTCGACAGTGAAGCGAAGCCCGACACACGACCTGATCCGGATCGTCCAGACCCTGTCGGAGACCACCGGCCCAGGACCGGCGTGGACAGAGATCTCTGAGGAGGACACCGATCTCACCACCAACACCGGGACGGGAAGCCCCGCAATCGGCGAGCGGATCATCGTCACCGGGAGGGTGCTCGACGAGCATGGTCGTGGCATGTCCGACACAGTCCTCGAGATATGGCAACCGAACGCCAGCGGCCGTTACGCCCACTGGCGGGAGACCGAGTTTCCCGCCCCGCTCGACCCCAACTTCGTCGGGGTGGGCCAATGCCTCACCGACGTCGAAGGCGGGTACCGGTTCACCACGATCAAGCCAGGCCCCTACCCTTGGGGGAACCACCCCAACGCCTGGCGGCCTTCACACATACATTTCTCGATCATGGGGTCATCGCTCGGAATGAGGCTGGTCACCCAGATGTACTTCCCGGGCGACCCTTTGATCCCGCTGGACCCCATCTTCAACTCCGTGCCACCTCATGCCAGGTCGCGGATGATTGCCAATTACGACCACGATGTGACCGAGGCCAATTGGGCACTCGGGTATCGGTGGGACATCGTCCTGCGCGGAAAGCGGGCCACGCCGATGGATGAGGGGGGCGATTGAGTCAGCTGCTGGGGCAGACCCCGTCGCAGACCGTCGGCCCGTACTACACCCTGCGGCTGTATCGAGATGGTGAGAACATCCTGGTTGGCCCGGGCCGCCCGGGACGGATCGCCATCCGGGGGAGGGTGCTCGACGGCGATCGAAAGCCCATCGAGGACGCCCTCCTCGAGATCTGGCAGGCCAACTCGGTGGGCCGGTACCGCCATCCCGACGACACCCGCGAGCTGGCCATGGACAATGGCTTCAGCGGCTTCGGCCGGGCTACAACCGATTTCGAGACCGGGGAGTACACATTCGAAACGCTCAAACCGGGCCCGGTCCCCGATGTCGAAGGGGTCTTCCAGGCGCCCCACATCTCGTTGATCGTGCAGGGACGTGGAATGCTCAACCCGGTGTTCACCAGGATCTACTTCTCCGATGAAGACGAGGCAAACCGCGACGATCTCATCCTCCGCACCGTGCCGGCTGATCGTCGCGGCACACTGATCGCAGAATTGGTCGACGACGGGGAGCCCAGGGTGTACCGATTCGACGTCCTCTTCCAGGGTGATGACGAGACCGTCTTCTTCGACTTCTGATGCTTGATCCCGGCTTCACCACCGAGGAGATGGCAAGAGTCTTCACCGCGGCTCGTCGGGTCGAGGCGATGACGCGGTTCGAGGCGGCCCTTGCCCTGGCCCTTGCCGACGCAGGCGTCGCACCCGGCAAGGACGCCAAGGCAGTGGCGGAAGCCTGTCAAACCTCGGTGATCGACCCCGACACCGTCCACGCAGCCACTTGGAGTGACGGAACGCCACTGACACCCCTTCTCGAAGAGATTCGTGGGCGTCTGCCCGAGGAACACGCAAAATGGGTTCATTACGGGACGACCACCCAAGATGCCATCGACACCGCCACCATGCTCCAGGCGGGTGAGGCGCTCGACATCCTCGACTCTGCGCTGCTGACGATCTCGGGCCAGATGGCCGAGCTGGTCCGAGAGCACCGGGATCAGCCTCAGGTGGCGAGGACCTTCCTCCAACACGCTCTGCCCACCACATTCGGGATGACGGTGGCGGGCTGGCTCGAGCCCACCGTCCGTCACGTCGCCGAGCTCCGCCAGATGAAATCGGGTCTGGCAGTCCAACTGGGTGGGCCAGTTGGGAATCTCGGCGGATATGAAGGCAAGGGTGTGGCGGTGATGGAGGCCCTGGCTGTACGGCTCGGGCTCATCGCTCCGGCCCTTCCCTGGCACTCCGATCGATCCCGAATTGCGGCTCTCGCGTCGGCCTTGGAGCGATGCGCTCGAACCATGGCGAAGGTGGGTCTCGACGTCGCGCTCCTCGCGTCGAGCGACATCGCCGAGATCACAGTGCGACCGGGCGGCTCGACCAGCATGGTCGAGAAGCGCAACCCGATCGATTCGGTCCGGGCGATGGCAGCTGCCGAGCTGGCGACGGCGGGGACGGGCATGATCACCGATGGCCGAGTCTCCGAGCTGGACCGCGGCATCGGTGGCTGGCATGCGGAGTGGGTGGCGCTGCCGCTGGTCTTCCAAGCCACGGCGGCGACGGTGGAGGCGATGACCATCTGCCTCGGCTCTGTCGAAGTGGAGGCAGGGAATATGTCCGCCCGAGCCGCGGGGGGCGGGCCGATCGACCAGGCCCTGATCGACGGCGTCCTCGCCGAGTTCGAACGTGTCGCAGGCCGCCAATGACCACTTCCGGGCGCACCGGGACACTGACCTGGTACACGGTCGGGGACGAGATGGCGCGACCTCTGGTCATGATCCACGCCCTTGGCGCCGACAGCGAGATGTGGGATGCCGAACTCCCCGAGCTCTCGATTATGAGGAGAGTGGTGACGGTGGATCTCCCCGGGCACGGAAACTCAGTGGCAGGGCCGGGGCCGTACACGATCCGGGCTCTGGGTGAGGACATACTGGACATCGCCACCACCGCCGGGATCCTCCAATTCGACCTCTGCGGCATGTCATTGGGCGGCGTCATCTCACTGTGGATGGCGGCCCACTCACCGGACCGGGTCATGAGCCTGGTCGCATCGAACACCTCAGCCAGAGTCGGAAGCGAGGAGATCTGGCAGGCCAGGATCGACGCGGTCACCGACGGTGGAATGGAGGCGGTCTCGGAGCAAGCCCTCGCCAGGTTCTTTACCTCGAGCTTTGCCTCCGAGCAGCCTGACGTCTTCGCCCGCACATCTCGATCCCTGCTCGCCACCGACCCGGGCGGCTACGCGGCCTGCTGTGCCGCCCTGCGCGACGCCGACCTTCGGGAGTTGGTGGAGGCGATCCGTTGCCCGACCCTGGTGATCGGTGGGGGCGAGGACATCTCCACCCCACCCGAGCAGTCGGTCTGGCTGCACGAGCACATCCCGGGCAGCACACTTCACATCCTGGAGGGCGCCCCCCATTTCGCCAATCTCGAACAACCACAGGCCTGGACCGAGGTGGTCGCTCGATTCCTGGCGGAGCAGGGAGCCGCCTAGGCCCCGGCTCGGGAATGCGCCTCGTTGGTGCGCGCCTTCAGGGCGCGAAGCGTGGCGAGCTCCGCCGTCGTCGGCGGCTCGCTGACTTCGAGGGGCTCCCTCACCGCGAGATCCCAACCGGTGGCGGCCACGGTCTGCTCGACAGTGACCCCTGGGTGAACCGACACCAGGTTCAGCTCGTGGGTGACCGGATCCGGTCGAAGGACCCCTAGATCGGTGATCACCACAGTTGGCCCGGCTCCCACATTCCCCTGGCGCCCCTCGCCATGACGCCCGAAACCGACCGAGGTGACGAAATCGACCGCATCGACGAAGGATCTCGGATTCTGACGCAGCATCACGATGACCTCACCCGCGGATGAGGCGATCTCGGGAGCGCCGCCCGCCCCGGGCAGCCTCACATCGGGGTTCTCGTAGGAGCCGATCACCGTGCTGTTGAGATTCCCGTAGCGGTCGATCTGGGCAGCCGACAGGAACCCGACATCGATCCGACCACCCTGGAGCCAGTAACTGAACACCTCGGGGACACTGACGACCAGGTCTGCCTTCTCGGCCAGCTCGCCATCGCCGATGGAGAGCGGAAGGATCTCGGGGCGCGTCCCGATCGTGCCCGACTCGTAGATGAGCACCACCTCGGGAGCATGGGACAGGCGGGCCAGATTTGCCGCCTCGCTGGGAAGACCGATCCCGACGAAGCAGACCTGCCCGTTTCTGAGGCCACGGGACGCAGTCACCGTCATCATCTCATCCGGCGTGAACGTCTCCCCGTCGGGACCTGTCTCAACCATGGGCACGGCTCGAGATCAGGTCCAGATAGGCGCCGTGATCGGGCGTGCCGACTACGAACTCGTTCATCCACTGCGAGAACGAATCCCGGTCCCGGGAGATGGCGTCCCAGTCGGTGTAGAAGGCGTTGTCCCGCTTCGTGAACCCCATCGAGTACGAGGGGTGGGAGCCACGGGGCACGTGGGCCACGGCCGTCACGGTCCATGAGGGCAGCACCACGTGGTTTGGCCCCGTCACAGAGAGCTCATCGACTACCTCCTCGACGGTCACGATCGACGACCTTGCGGCCAGCACCGCCTCACGCTGGACACCGGTGATGCCCCACAGGCCGACGTTTCCCTTTCGATCCGCCTGCTGGGCGTGAATGACGGCGACGTCTGGCGTCAGCGCCGGCACCGCCGCCAGCTCCTCGCCGGTGAACGGGCACGAAATGCGGGCGACCGCGGTGTGAGCCAAGAGGTCCGAGCCGGCGTATCCCCTGAGGACGCCAAAAGGAAGACCAGAGGCACCGGCCGCATACCGGGCCGCCATGCCGGCATGACTGTGTTCCTCCAGCTCCAACGGCCGGGGATGACCATGCTCGACCGCGTCCCGAAGTCTGTGCAGCGAACCGACACCCGGATTCCCGCCCCAGGAGAAGATCAGGCCGCGGGCGCAGCCCATGCCGATCAACTGGTCGTAGATCACATCGGGAGTCATGCGAGCCAGCGTCAAGTCCTTCCGCTCCTGCCTGATCAACTCGTGACCGGCGGCGAACGGAATCAGATGGGTGAACCCCTCCATGGCCACAGTCGCCCCGTCCGCGACCAGGTCACCGACGGCGTCGGTGAGCGACACGATCTCGGCCATCGCTAATTCCTATTGGGCCAAGCAGACAACCCGCCCACGATACCGCTGGCCGATTCCGTCGCTCCGCCACTCCGATCATTAGCTTGCCCGCATGCCAGGGCAGAGCTTTCAGCACTCAACGACGACATCACTGGAGCCTTCTCGGGTGTGGGCGTCCCTCGACGAGCCTCATACCTGGGAAGCGATCCCGGGCGTAGATCGGGTAATCGACGCCGCCGTGGATCCGGATGGCCGTCTGCGCGGCTTCTCTTTCGAGAGCGACGTCGGCGGCCGGAAATACCTGGGGAAGGCGACCCCTGGCGGTCGGGAGGAGGGTCGTCTGATGGCCTGGGACATCGACTCCTCGGAGGTCAAGGGCAAGGTGTCGATCGAGCTCGGGCCGAATGCCGACGGCACGAGAGTCCAGGTCCGTCTCGACGTCGAAGGAGTCGGGATGCTCGGCTCCCTCTTCTTCCCCGTCATCGCCTCTGCCATCGGCAGCGGGTTCGCGGCGACAGTGGAGGAGTTCGTCGCCGGCCTGTGACGTTCAGGGCTCGGGTTCGGATTCGGGAGCTTCCTCAGGTTCCTCCGAGTCGGCCGCGAGCTGTTCCGCCACCTGTCTCGCCTCATCGCGGCCGCCCGCCGTGATCTGGGCCCGGTCGGTGATGAGGGTTACCTGGTTGTCGAGGACCTGGAGGAACCCGCCGTGGACACCGATGGTGGTGCGAGCGCCGTCCGCGGCCTCCACAATCACCGCCCCGGTGACGAGGGAGCCCATCAGCGGCTCATGGTTGGCCATGATCCCGAGCTCACCCTCCGGAGTCTTGGCCAGGAGGAACGTTGCGGTGCCACTCCACACCGTCTCCTCAGGGGAGACCACGTCGACCTGGAAGGTGTTAGCCATGCGGGATCAAGCGGCGTCTTTGGTCAGCTCGGCGGCCTTGCGCTCGACATCCTCGCGGCCGCCGACCATGTAGAAGGCCTGCTCCGGGTACTGGTCCATATCGCCATCCAGGACCGCCTTGAAGGCGGAGATCGTCTCTTCGATCGGGGTGTAGATGCCAGGCTGGCCCGTGAACTGCTCAGCGACGAACATCGGCTGGGCGAAGAACCGCTGGATCCTCCGGGCCCGACCGACGACGAGTTTGTCCTCCTCCGACAACTCATCGATGCCAAGGATGGCGATGATGTCCTGGAGGTCTTTGTACCTCTGCAAGACTCGCTGCACCTCGGTGGCCACGAAGTAATGGTCGGTACCGACCACCTGGGGGTCGAGAGCGCGGCTCGAAGAGTCGAGCGGGTCCACGGCCGGGTAGATACCCAGGGCGGTCAGGGGGCGGGACAACACGGTCGTGGCGTCGAGATGGGCAAATGCGGTGTGCGGGGCGGGGTCGGTGATGTCGTCGGCGGGCACATAGATCGCCTGCATCGAGGTGATGGACCGGCCCTTGAGCGAGGTGATTCGCTCCTGGAGGAAGCCCATCTCGTCGGCCAGGTTCGGCTGGTAACCCACTTCGGAGGGCATCCGGCCGAGGAGGGTAGAGACCTCTGATCCGGCTTGGGTCAAACGGAAGATATTGTCGATGAACAGCAGCACGTCCTGACGCTGGACATCACGGAAGTACTCGGCGATGGTCAACGCGGACAGGGCGACGCGGAGACGAACCCCAGGTGGCTCGTCCATCTGGCCGAACACGAGGGCCGCCTTTTCGATGACGCCGGTTTCCTTCATCTCGAGGAAGAGGTCGGTGCCCTCACGGGTCCGCTCGCCGACGCCGGCGAACACCGACACGCCGCCGTGCTGGGTCGCGACGCGGTTGATCATCTCCTGAATGAGGACGGTCTTGCCGACACCGGCGCCGCCGAACAGCCCGATCTTCCCACCCTGGAGGTAGGGGCTGATCAGATCGAGGACCTTGATCCCGGTCTCGAACACGGTCTTCTGCGGCTCGACGTCCTCGAACGCGGGCGGGGTTCGATGAATCGGCCATCTCGGGTCCGAGAAGTCCTGATCCGGTGCATCGAGTGAGTCGCCCCAGACGTTGAAGATATGGCCCAGAGTCTGGTCGCCGACGGGCACGGTGATTGGGCCTCCGGTATTGACCACCTCGGCGCCGCGGGTCAGCCCGTCGGTTGGAGCGAGGGCGATGGCCCGTACCTTGTTGCCACCGAGATGCTGGGCGACTTCAGCCAGAACCCAGCGCTTCTCGTCACCTAGGGTGAAGTCGATCGTGATGGCGTGGAGGATCTCGGGCATACTCTCCGGCGGAAACTCGACATCGACCACGGGGCCGGCGACCTTTACGATCCGCCCGACACGCCTGGCGTCACTCATTGCTTTCTCCATTCTTGGTTTCTGAATCCTTCATCTGCTCGCCTCGGCCAGGGCCTCGGCACCGCCCACGATCTCGGAGATGGCCGTGGTGATCTCGGCTTGCCGGGCCCGGTTGGCCTGAACGGAGAGGACCCTGATCAGGTCCTCGGCGTTGTCCGTGGCGGCCTTCATTGCGCGGCGCCGGGCGCTGTGCTCCGACGCAGACGCCTCGAGCAGGACGTTGAAGACCGTAGCCTCGACATATCTCGGAAGGAGGCGGTCGAGGATCTCTTCGGGCGAGGGCTCGAACTCGTACGTGGCCGACGGGCCTTCCTTTTCGGTTCGATCCGGTGGGGTGATGGGAAGCAGGTCGAGACGAGTCGGGGCCTGATTCATCGCCGATTGGTATCGGGTGAAGAAAACCTCGACCGAATCGATGTGCTCGGTCGCGAAAGCGGTCAGCACCGAGCTGGCCACAGCCCGAGCATCCCCGTATCCGGGGGTGTCGGTGACCCCGATATAGGCGCCATCGATGCGGAACCCCCGATAACGGAAGTAGGCCTGCGCCTTCTTCCCGATCGCGTACAGAGCGACGTCTTTTCCCTCTCGGTCCAGCTGGCGAATCCGGTTCTCCGCCAGCCTGATGATGTTGGATGCATAGGACCCGGCGAGCCCGCGGTCCGAAGTCACGATGACCAGCCCGACCGTCTTGACCTCACGTTGCTCGAGGAGGCGATGCTTGGCCCCGGCGCCGGCGGCGCCGACGTTCTCGATGACCTCGATCAGCTTGGCGGTGTATGGCTTCGAGGCATTGACCCGGGCCTGCGCTTTCGGGATCCGGCTGGTGGCGATCAGCTCCATGGCGCGAGTGATCTTCTTGATCGCCTCGACGCTCCTGATGCGACGCCGGGTGTCCCTCAGCTGGGCGGAGGCCATGCCCGGTTCTCCCTACTCCTCGACCCCGGAGCCTTCAAAGGTCTCCTTGAACTGGGTGATTGCGTTGGGCACCTCGTCACCCTCCGCGAGCTTGCCCGTGTCGCGGATCTCGGAGAGGAGGCCGGGGTGCCGGCTTCGGAAAAACTCGCGTAGCTCCCCTTCGAAGCGGCGGATATCCGCGATAGGGACATCGTCCATATGGCCCTCGGTGACCGCGTAGACAGATACCACCTGCTCCTCGATCGGGACCGGGGCGAACTGCGGCTGCTTGAGCACCTCGACCACCCGGCGCCCACGCTCCAACTGGGCCAGCGAGGTGGCGTCCAACTCCGAACCGAACTCGGCGAAAGCGGCCAGCTCGCGGAACTGCGCCAAGTTGAGGCGAAGGGGCCCGGCGATCTTTCTCATGGCCGGAACCTGGGCGGCGCCTCCGACCCGGGAAACCGAGATGCCGGCGTCGAGTGCAGGGCGGATGCCCTGGAAGAAGAGATCGGCAAGCAGATAGCACTGCCCATCCGTGATCGAGATCACGTTGGTCGGGATGTAGGCCGAGATGTCGTTGGCCTTGGTCTCGATCACCGGGAGACCGGTGAGGGAGCCGCCACCGAGCTCGTCGGAGAGCTTGGCGCAGCGCTCGAGGAGACGGCTGTGCAGATAGAACACGTCGCCGGGGTACGCCTCACGGCCCGGGGGGCGGCGCAAGAGCAGCGAGATCTCGCGATAGGCCACGGCCTGTTTGGAGAGGTCATCGAAGATGACCAGGGCATGCTCACCGTTGTACATCCAGTGCTGGCCGATGGCCGATCCCGCATACGGGGCATACATCTGCAACGCAGGGGCGGCAGAGGCTGCGGCATTGACCACGACCGTGTACTCCATGGCGCCGTGCTCTTCGAGAGTGGCGACGATCTCGGCCACGGTGGAGGCCTTTTGCCCGATGGCCACGTAGATGCACTTGACCTGGTCCTTGGTCCCCTGGTTGACCTTCTGGTTGATGATCGTGTCGACCACGATGGCGGTCTTGCCGATCTGGCGGTCGCCGATGATCAACTGGCGCTGACCACGACCGATCGGGGTCATCGAATCGATGGCCTTGATCCCGGTCTGAAGCGGCTCCTTGACCGGCTGCCGCTCCACCACAGAGGGCGCCTGAGTCTCGAGGAGGCGGCGCTCGGTGGTGTTGATCGGGCCCTTGCCGTCCACCGGATTGCCCAGCGGGTCGATGACACGTCCGAGCAAGGCATCCCCCACCGGGACCGACAGCACCGTGCCCGTCTGCTTGACCGGGTCGCCCTCCTGGATGTGGCTGGCCTCTCCCAGGACCACCACACCGAGGTCCTCCTCGTCGATGTTGAGGGTGACACCGATCAGCCCACCGGGGAACTCGAGCAGCTCGGATGCCATGACTTTGGGCAGGCCTTCGACACGAGCGACGCCGTCGGCGATGGCGGTGACGTATCCGACCGTTTCCTTGTCGACCTCAGGTTGCCAGCCCGCGAGCTGCTCCTTGAGCGACTTGGTGATCTGATCGGCAGTGATGGTCAAATCGGTCATATGACTCCTCAGCGGCTCAGTACGGCCTGGCGAAGGTCGCCAATGGCGTTGGCAATGGTCCCGTCGATCACGACGTCCCCGACGCGGGCCACGATGCCGCCGATGACCGACTCGTCGACAACGACCTTCACCTCGACCTTCTTTCCGGTGGCCTTGCCCAGAGCCCCAGCAAGACGCTCGATGGTCGCGTCGTCGAGTGGCACAGCAGAACGCACCTCGGCCAGAGCCTTGGACCGCGACTCCACTGCCTTCTCGACGAAGCTCTTGGCTATCTCCGGGATGTCGGACGATCGGCCCTGACTGACGATGAATTGGACGAACCCCACCGTGAGCGACGAGGCACGGCCACTCATCAGGTCGTCGATGATCGCACTTTTCTTGTCCAGGGGAAGGTTGGGGTCGGTCAGTGTCGACCTGAGCTCAGCGGACTTCTCGAAGGCCTGGCCCAGGGCCAGGAACTCGGTCTCGACGCGACTCAGCTCACCCTCGGCCTCGGCAAGGTCGAGGATGGCGCTGGCGTAACCGCTGATCCGATCATCCATCTAGAGCTGCTCCAGGTCCGCCAGGTAGCGATCGATCAGGTCCTGCTGCATCTTGTCGTCGAGCGATTCACCGACGATCTTCTCGGCCAGGCCGACCGAGATCTCCCCCACCTCGCGGCGGGCCTCCGCCAGGGCACGGGTCTTCTCGTTCTCGGCCTCTTCGCGCGCCTTGGCCAGGATCTGGGCGGCCTCTTCCTCGGCGCGGGCGACCACGTCGGTCTTGAGCTGCTCGCCCGCGGTCCGGGCCTCCTCGACGATCCGATTGCCTTCGGACTTGGCCTCGGCGAGCTGCGCCCGGTAATCGGCGAGCAGGCTCTCCGCCTCGCGCTTCGACTCCTCGGCGTCGGCCAACTGGCCGCTGATGGCGTGCTGGCGTGCCTCCAGGGTCTTGTTGATGCTGGGAAGGGCCCTCCTCCATACGAAGAAGAAGACGATGAGGAAGGCGAGGATGCCGGCGATCAGCTCCTCGGGATGGGGCAGCACCAGGCTGAGCCCGCCTCCGGACTCTCCCCCCTCCTCGGTGGCCAGGACGACCAGGGCGTTCAAGAACTGCATCCTGTTTCCCCTATCCGGCTGAGGCGATGAAGAAGAGCACGAACCCGATCAGCGCCAGCGCCTCGGTCAGGGCGATACCCAGGAACATGGTGGTCCGGATCGTCCCCTGC
>JBEVJN010000043.1:0-27814 GCA_040510135.1 Acidimicrobiia bacterium
GCTGAATCTGGCAAACGGTTTTCCGTTTAACGGCGGGTGAACAAGTAGTCTCGGTCGCTCAGTGGCGCGTCGTTCCCAGTTTCGCTTGCTGGTGGCGCTCACCATCGTTTGGGCATTGTGGGCAGGCTGGTCGGTGCGTGGACGTGCGACTCCGTACACCCTCCGGGTGCTCGACGACGCCGGAGCGCCGATCGCGGCGGCGTCGGTGGACATCAGCGAGAGTCAGGTGGGCACCAGCGCCGAAGACGGGACCATCGAAGTCGAATGGAACCGGTCGTCCACAGTCCTCGAGGTGAGTGCGGCCGGACATGTCCCCAAGACGGTGACGATTTCGGAGCGTCCTGACGGGGTTTTCGAGGTCGTGCTCAAGGCGCGGATTCTTCGTGGCCGGGTGCTCGACCCCGCAGGCACGCCTGTCGAGTCAGCTGTGGTCGTGGCCGGCCCGGCTTCGGGGACCACCGATGCCGAGGGGAAGATAAGTCTTCGGGGAGCCGAGCCGGGGAGCGTAGAAGTCTCCCGCCCGGCGTGGGTCCCCACTTCATTCGAATGGGATGGCGGAGCCGGGGAATCCGTTGTCGAGCTGGCGCCATTCGTTGCCCGCGCCGTCCATATCGCCGGAGAAGCGGCTGGAGACGACATTGATCGCTTCTTCGAGATGGCGAACAGCACCGAGCTCAACGCCCTAATGCTCGACCTCAAGGATGAGAGCGGGCTGGTCTGGTACAACAGCGCGGACCCGACGGCGAAAGAAGTCGGGGCGATTCGGGGCGTATACGACCTGAGCGCTGTGTCCGCCAGGGCCGAGGAGGAGGATCTTTACCTCATTGGTCGGCTCGTGGTTTTCAACGACCCGACGGCAGCGGTGCGAAAACCCGACATGTCGGTGTGGGACTCGGCGACGGACCAGCCCTATCAGTCAAATGGGCAGTATTTCCTCGACCCGACCGACCCGAACGCCCGTGCCTACGGGCTGGCCATCGCCCAGGAGGCATGCTCGATGGGGGTGGACGAGGTGCAGTTCGACTACGTCCGCTTTCCCGACAAACGAACAGAGACCACCACGTTCGATGAGGGCGTGAGCCTCGAGACCAGGACAGCGACCATCATTGGATTCCTCGAGGAGGCAGTCGCCCTGTTGCACCCGATGGGTTGCGCCGTCGGCGCGGATGTTTTCGGCTTCACCACCGCTGCTGCCGATGATGGAGGTATCGGACAAAACTGGGATCAGGTCACGCAGGTGGTCGATGTCGCCTCGCCGATGGTGTATCCGTCCCACTACACGTCGGGTTGGTATGAATTCGAAACACCCAACGACCATCCCGGCCCGATGGTCACCAACGCCATCCAGGACGGAATGGAGCGCCTGTCGAGGAACGTGGTGGTTCGTCCGTGGCTGCAGGATTTCGGTTACACACCGGACCAGGTTCGAGCTCAGATCGAAGTGGCCGAGGAGTACGGCCTGGGTTGGATGCTGTGGAACGCCGAATCCAATGTGACGATGGACGCCCTTCGGGCGGAGTAATTCGCACTATGGCCATAGGTGAAATACCATTCTTTGGTCCCTTCCGGAGCATTGTTTGACCGCGTTCGACCGAGAGAATCTGGCCCAGATCACGTCCTCTGCCCCCGTCTGGAGGCGCCCCCAGATGGAGGCGGCGTACGAGGTCTTCGCTGCACTCGAGGAGCCCACGGGGGCCGAGGAAGACTGGCGGTACGTCGATTTCGACCACAGCTTCTCGGAGCTCGCACCTGTCACGTCTGCAGGTGCGGCGCTCGAGCCGGGCCCGTTCGTCACCTCCCTCTCGGAGCGCTCCGGGCGGATCCTGATCATCGATGGGGAGGTGGTCGAGCACGATTCCGACGTCGCCCTCGTCCACCGTTTCTCTGACCTCGATTCCGATCCGGGCTTCGCAGGGATGGTCCCGACCGATCACAACAAGCTGGCCGCGGCCCACGCCGCCTTCTCCCCTGATGGGGCTCGGGTCGAACTGAAGCCGGGCACGGTCATGGAAGAGCCATTGGTGGTCGAGATCCACGCCACCACGGAGGGTACGGCTTCCTTTCCGCATCTCCAGGTCGCGGTCGGCGAGAACGCCGAGGCCAGCATTCTCGTGGATTATCGCTCGGCCGATGGCGCCCGACTCCTCGTCGTCCCCCGGGTCGACCTGGAGTTAGGGGACGGTGGACGGCTGCGATTTCTCTCGGTTCAGGGCCTCGATCACGCCGCAACCACGGTGGTCCATCAGCGAGCGGTGCTGGGGCGAGACTCCACGTCTCGCATCGGGGAAGTGGGGCTGGGCGCGAGGTTGGCCCGGCTCGACCTCGGGGTCAGTCTGGTCGGGGACGGCTCCTCATCGGAGGTGGTGGGTCTCTACTTCGGGGAGGGGGATCAAACCCTGGACTACCGCATGGTGATCGATCATCAGGGACGCAGCACCACATCCGACGTCTTCTTGAAAGGGGCGGTCGAGGACGATGCCCAGAGTGTCTTCACCGGCCTTCTCCGGATCGAAAAGGATGCCGCTCGAACATCGACATTCGAGACCAATCGGAATCTCGTGCTCTCGGAGAATGCCAAGGCACACTCGGTGCCCAACCTCGAGATCCTCTGCAACGACGTGATCTGCGGCCACGCCTCGTCCGTTGGCCCACTGGAATCGGATCACCTCTACTACCTGATGAGCCGGGGGTTGACCCGGGTACGAGCGGAGAGACTCCTGATCCGGGGGTTCTTCCAGCAGGTGATCGACCGGCTGCCGATCCAAGGTCTGGGAGAGCCCGTGTCCGACGAGGTCTTCCGTCGGTTCGTGACCGCTCAGGAAGAAGGCCGGGTCGCATGAAGGTCCAGATCGGCGCCGTCGACACCTTGCCCCGCGATCGTGGCATCCGCGTCACCCTTGGTGACGATCGCA
This sequence comes from Acidimicrobiia bacterium, assembly GCA_040510135.1. GTDB lineage: Bacteria > Actinomycetota > Acidimicrobiia > Spongiisociales > ZC4RG35 > JARDZU01. The sequence continues at coordinate 2,913 of JBEVJN010000043.1, forward strand.
TCGCCATGTTCCGGATCGGCGACGAGGTGTTCGCCGTCAGTGACCGGTGCTCGCACGCCGAGGCATCTCTCGCCGAAGGCGAGGTCTTCGACCACGAAGTGGAGTGTCCCCGACACGGCTCCGAATTCGATCTGCGGACGGGCAAGCCGTTGTCACTACCGGCCACCAAGCCGGTGCCTACCTACGAGGTCGCCATCGAGGACGGGTTCGTCTACCTCATGTGGGAGGAGTCATGACAACAGCGCTCGATGTCCGTGGCCTGTCGGCCGGTGTCGAGGGGAAGCAAATCCTGGAGGGTCTCGACCTGGTCGTCCCGTTCGGCGAGGTGCATGCCCTGATGGGACCCAATGGATCAGGCAAGTCCACGCTGTGCCACGTGCTGACAGGCAGGGCCGGCTACGTGGTGACCGGCGAGGCCTTGCTCGAAGGAAAAGAGCTGTTGTCCCTGGATGTGGACGAACGGGCCCGGCTCGGCCTGCTCCAGAGTTTCCAGTACCCCACCGAGGTGCCCGGGGTGGCTCTCCGAGAGTTCCTCCTCGAGGCGGCGGAAGAGCGGGGGATCTCCGAGGCGGAGGCCTTGGACCGGATCGAGGGGGAGGCTGCCCGTTTCGACGTGACCAGATTCCTCGATCGGTCCATCAACAACGACCTCTCCGGGGGCGAGATGAAGCGGTCTGAGATCTTCCAGATGGCGGTGCTCAGACCGAGGGTGGCGCTTCTCGACGAGATCGACTCGGGTCTCGATATCGATGCGGTGAAGCAAGTGGCCGGGGCCGTGGAGGAGATGCGGTCTCCCGACCTCGGCGTCCTGATGATCACCCACTACAACCGAATCCTCCGCTACGTGACTCCTGACCGGATCCACGTCATGATCGGCGGGCGCATCGTCGACTCTGGGGGAGCCGAGCTCGCCGAAGAACTGGAAGCGGGTGGTTATAGGGCGGTCCGCGAGCGTCTGGGATTGGCGGAGGTCAGCAGCGAGCCGTCCCGGCGGCCCGCAGATTTCTTCACCGACACCCCCTTCGACGTGTGAACCGTCCTTTCTGATGGCGTCCCGTGCCGCTGCGGAGAGATGGCTCGGTGCGCTGACGAATCTTCCGACGGCGTCAGGCCGCGAGCACGCGGTGGTTCGATGGGTCCGGGGCTGGGTCGCCCGCCGCCCCGATCTGAGGGTGGCCGAGGATTCAGGGGGCAACCTCCTCATTACCCGAAAGGGAAGGAAGCGGCACGATCCGGTCCTGGCGGTGGCCCACATGGATCATCCCGCCTTCGTCGTAACGAGTGTCACGAATCGGGAGGCGGTCTTCGAGTTTCGAGGCGGAGTCAGGGCCGAGTACTTCGGGGACGCCCGCGTCGTGTTCGTCACCGGTCCGGCGAAGGGCGGGCGGGTGACCTCGTATGACCCGGAGAGACGGAGCGGCGTGATCGAGGTGACGGGCCCGATGCCCGGGCAGGGGGACATCGCCCGCTGGCACGTCGTGAATCCGAGACCACGAGCGGATCGTCTGCTGGCACCAGCATGCGACGACCTGGCCGGGGCTGCAGCGGCGCTGGCCGCCCTGGACAGGGCACGACCCCGTGCCGATCTGCCCCATTTCGGCGTGCTGCTCACCCGAGCCGAGGAGATGGGGTTCGTCGGTGCCATTCATGCCGCGGTCACGGGGAGCATCCCTGCCGATGCCCGTCTGCTTTCCATCGAAGCATCCCGGGCATCGGTGGACGCCCCATTGGGCAACGGGCCGGTGATCCGGGTCGGAGACGCCGTTACCGTGTTCGATCGGGAGCTCTCCAATCGGATCAGCCGGGCCGTTGCGGCGGCCGGCCTGCGTCATCAGCGGAAGCTGATGGTGGGAGGGGCGTGCGAGGCTACTGCATTCGGGGTCTACGGCTACCCCGCCACCGGACTTTGCCTCCCCCTCGGCAACTTCCACAACATGGGCAATCTCGATGGAGTCGAGGCCGGTACAGAGGAAGCCCGCCCGGCGTTGGAAGAGGTCTCGCTTGACGACTTCCACGGGCTGGTCGACCTGCTCCTGGTCGCCGCCGAGGCGGTGGACGACGACGGCGACCTGCGGGAACGTCTCGATGAGGTGTATTCGGACGGTCGTCACCTTCTCGAGTGACGAGGACCACCGCCCACTACCGTCATTGTCTAAAGGAGAAATTAGTGGAGTACCGGGTCGAAAAGGACTCGATGGGCGAAGTGCAGGTCCCGGCTGATGCCTACTACGGCGCCTCGACTCAACGCGCCGTGGAGAACTTCCCGATCTCACGACACCGGTTCGGCCGCAGATTCATCTGGTCGCTCGGGTTGATCAAAGGCTCCGCAGCCGAGATCGCGGGTCGGCAGGGTCATCTCGACCAGGACAAAGCCGACGCACTGAGGACTGCCGCGGACGAGGTGATGGATGGGCGCCTCGATCAGCAGTTCGTCCTCGACATCTTTCAGACCGGGTCCGGCACATCTACCAACACCAACGCCAACGAGGTGATCGCCGGACGGGCGACGGAGATCTTGGGGGGAGGGACCGGATCGGCTGTGGTTCATCCCAATGACGACGTGAACTTCGGCCAGTCGTCGAACGACGTCATTCCCAGCGCCATCCACGTGGCCGCCGTGGCGGCGATCAGAGAAGACCTGGTACCCGCCCTATCCGGGCTCGCCGGCTCGCTAGAGGCGAAGGCCGCCGAGTTCGAGGACGTTGTTAAATCAGGCCGGACCCATCTCATGGATGCCACCCCGGTCACCCTGGGCCAGGAGTTCGGCGGCTGGGCTACCCAGGTGCGAAAGGGAATTCAGCGTCTGGAGAAGGTACTGCCGGAGTTGGAGGAGCTGGCGCTGGGCGGGACTGCTGTGGGCACGGGGATCAATGCCCCTTCGGGTTTCGCCGCCGCGGTCATCCAGTTGATGGCAGAGCGAACGGGGATCCCTTTCACCGAAGCCATCGACCATTTCGAGGCACAAGGGTCAAAGGACGCCGTGGTGATGGCCTCGGGGGTCCTGAAGACGATCGCGGTGTCTCTATTCAAGATCGCCAACGACATCCGCTTCCTTGGTTCCGGGCCCACCTCGGGCATTGCCGAGATCAGGATCCCCGAACTGCAACCCGGGTCATCGATCATGCCGGGCAAGGTGAACCCGGTCATGTCCGAGATGTTGATGCAGGTTGCTGCTCAGGTGGTCGGAAATGATGCAACCGTCACCTGGAGCGGGGCGAACGGGAACTTCGAACTGAATGTGATGATGCCGGTCATGGCGCACAACCTGCTCGAGTCGATCGATCTCCTGGCGACAGCCTCCAAGACATTTGCGACCAGATGTGTCGATGGCGTCGAGGTCAACGCCGAGCGAGTCCGAGAGCTCCTCGAGCGAAATGCCGTGGTGGTCACGGCCCTCAATCCACACATCGGATACGACAGCGGCGCCAGGATCGTCAAGGAGGCGGCGGCCACTGGTCGTTCGATTCGAGACTTGGTGCTCGAGTCCGGGTTGATGACTCCCGAAGAGTTGGACGCTGCCCTCGACCTCAAGAAGATGACCGAGGGCGGGATCACCTGACGTGGCCGAAGCCACGCTCACCGTCGCCGGGCTCTTGAACACGCTCGCTGAAGCGGTGGGGGCAGCAGTTCCCGGGCCGGTTTGGGTGCGAGGCGAGGTGTCCGGGTTTCAACGGACCAGCCGTGGCGCCGCCTTCTTCCGACTGGTCGATCCCGAACAGCCGGATAACGCGGTCGAAGTCGCTTCCTCGGGGCGAATGATGATGACGGTCACTCATGCGTTGGAAAGCGCTGGCGTCGGCGGGCTGAGGAGCGGTATCGAAGTGCGGGTCCGGGCGACTGTCGGAGTCCGCCACAGCAGGGGCCACCTCCAGCTGAGCCTCCTCGAGGTCGACCCTTCCTTCACGGCCGGTCGTCTCGCGCTCGATCGCGACGAGGTGCTTCGCCGACTCGCCGGCGATGGCTCGCTCGCTGCCAACAGCCGGCTCGACATGCCGATCCTTCCGCTCCGGATCGGCCTGGTGACAAGTCGAGGATCGGCTGCCCACGCCGACTTCCTCGATCAGATCCGTCGGCCCGGCTATCGATTCTCGGTTAGGACGGTGCAAGCTGCGATGCAGGGAGAGAGAGCCGTCTCGAACCTGGTTCAGGCTCTGAGTCGGCTGGCGAGGGAAGACGTCGACGTTGTGGCCGTGGTCCGGGGGGGAGGGTCGAAGCTCGACCTCGCCGCGTTCGACGCGGAAGAGGTCGGTCGTGGGATTGCCGCGATGCCTGTGCCTGTTGTCGCCGGGATCGGCCACGAGACCGACCGAACTGTGGCTGATGAGGCTGCTGCCGTCTCGCTGAAGACACCGACGGCGGCCGCGGAGTGGATCGTGGCTCGAGTCGCCGACTATGCCGGCAGATTGGACACGGCGAGACAGATGATTCGGGATGCCGCCCGGTCGGCATGGGACAGGGGTGCGGTCCGCCTCGACCATTCGGCATCACAGCTCGCCGGAACCCGGGGGGTCCTGCGGCGCCAGATGGACCACGTGGACAACATGGAGCAAGGCGTAGCGGAAGGATCCAGGGCCGGTTTGCAGAGACATGGGGAACACCTGGCTGTGTTGGCCGAGATGTTCGCGGCCATCGGTGTCGAGCCGACCTTGAGACGGGGATTCGCGGTCGTCACCAGGTCCGACGGATCCGTGGTGCGCAGCGCCGGTGAATTGGGTGTTGGTGATCGGGTGGCTGTGAGACTGGCCGATGGCTCGGTGCCGATGGTGGTGGAGGCAGATTGACCGATTCGCAGCAGACCTATCGCGAGGCGTTGGAAGAGCTCAGGGCGATACATGCCCGGCTCAGGGACGATGAGGTGGACATAGACACCCTGCTTGCCGACGTGCAACGAGCAGCGGATCTGCTCGCCTTCTGCCGTGAGCGTCTCAACTCGGTCGGTGAGCGTCTCGAAGAGGTTCTCACCGACTTCGAGTAGGGACCTGTCTACCCGGGCTCCGCCAACGCCTCGAGCAGGACGTTCCAGCCCAGGCTGGCGCACTTGATTCGGACCGGATACTTGCGGACGCCTTGAAGTGACTCGAGATCGCCGAGCACGGCGCCAGGGCGATCCGGGTCGAGCTCGATCTCGGTTTCGCCGTCCAACGACATCATGTCCCGGAATCGCTGGGTTAGGGTCTCGATCTCGGACCGGGTCTTGCCTTTGATCGCCTCGGTCATCATCGAGGCCGACGACTGACTGATCGAGCAGCCCTGCCCGTCGATCGCCACCGCGGAGACACGATCGTCCTCGAAGTTGAGCTCGATGGTCAGCTCGTCACCACACAGCGGGTTGACCCCTTCCGCTTTCAGGTCCGGGTTCTCCAGATGCCCTTTGTTACGAGGGTTGCGGTAGTGGTCGAGGATGACCTCGCGGTAGAGGTCCTCGAGGCTCACGATCCGACTCCGAACAACTCGCCAGCCTGGCGAAGGCCGCCGACCAGGGCATCGATGTCTTCCTCGGTGTTGTAGACGTAGAAGCTGGCCCTGGCCGTCGCTGCCACCCCCAGACGCCGCATCAGGGGTTTGGCGCAGTGATGCCCGGACCGAACCGCCACACCGCCTTCGTCGAGGATGGTGGCCAGGTCGTGGGCATGGACTCCATCCATTGACATCGAGATGACTCCACCCCTGTCCTCGAGGTTGTTGGGACCCTGTATCTGAATGCCGGGGACGTCGCTGAGACGATCGAGTGCGATGCCGGTGAGTTCTAGATCGTGGGCCAGCACGTGGTCCATCCCGATCGATTCGAGGTAGTCGATGGCGGCGTGGAGGCCGACGGCTTCGATGATCGGAGGAGTCCCCGCCTCGAAGCGATGCGGGATATCCGCCCACGTCGCATCGTGGAGTGTGACATCGGAGATCATCTCGCCGCCACCTTCGAATGGCTCGGTTTCCTCGAGAGCAGGCATCGTTCCCCAGAGGACTCCGATACCGGTGGGACCCAGCATCTTGTGGGACGAGAACGCAACGAAGTCGGCTCCGAGAGACTCGACATCGACAGACATGTGAGGGACGAGCTGCGCCGCATCGACCACCACCCGGGCGCCGTGACGATGGGCGAGATCGGACATGAACCGGATTGGAGGCATTATCCCGAGCACGTTCGACATCCCGGTCACCGCCACGATTTTCACGTCGGGCCCGAGCTTCTCCTCGTAGGCGGCGAGATCCAGCCGGAAATCATCGCCCATCGGAACATGGTCGAGAGTGGCGCCGGTGCGCTTGGCCACCATCTGCCAAGGGACGAGGTTGGCATGGTGTTCGATCTCGGTGGCGAGGATGCGATCACCGGGTCCGAGGTGTTCCAACCCCCAACCGAAGGCCACGGTGTTCAAGGCCGTGGTCGTACCCCGGGTGAAGACCACTTCCCTCGGGTCGTCGGCGCCGATGAAGCCGGCGACACGTGCCCGGGCCGCCTCATAGGCATCTGTCGAGGCGACAGAGAGTTTGTAGGCGCCGCGGTGGACATTGGCGTATGAGGTCCGAGCGAAGCGGTCCATCGCCTCCAAAACGGGAATCGGCTTCTGCGACGACGCACCTGAGTCGAGGAAATGGACCCCGTTGGCGAGGACGGGGAAGTCGGCTTTCAGATGCGAGAGGTCTGTCACGTCTAGGTCAACACCGTCCGGAACGAATCGTATCCATCTTGTTCGAGCTGGCCCGCGAGCTCGGGACCACCGCTCTCCAGGACCCGGCCGTCCATGAAGATGTGGACCCGGTCAGGGGTCACGTAGTCGAGGAGGCGCTGGTAATGAGTGATGATGAGAAAACCGCGTTCGGGGCCGGTGAGCTTGTTGACCCCGTCGGCCACGGTGCGGAGAGCATCGATGTCCAGCCCGGAGTCGGTCTCGTCCATGATGGCGAGGTCGGGCTTGAGCACGGCCATCTGCAGGACTTCGTTTCGCTTTCGCTCGCCACCGGAGAAGCCCTCGTTGAGATAGCGGTCGGCGAAGGAGGTCTCCATGCCCAGCTCCTTCATTGCGTCCATGACCTTGAGACGCAGTTCGAGAACCGTCAGATCCACACCGGTCCGGTTGGACAGGGCCTGACGGAGGAACTGGATCACCGATACCCCGGGTATGGACTCGGGATGCTGGAAGGCCAGGAACATCCCGGCAGCGCCGCGCCTACTGGGGCTGACCGCAGTCATGTCCTCACCCTTGTAGAGGATCTGCCCGGCGGTGACCCGATAAGCAGGGTTCCCCATCAGGACATTGGCAAGAGTGGACTTTCCCGACCCATTAGGGCCCATTAGTGCGTGGATCTCGCCTTGATCGACGGTCAGATCCACCCCTTTGAGGATCTCGATGTCACCGGCGGCGGCGCGCAATCCTTCGATTTGGAGAAGGGGAGTGCTCTCGCTCACACCCACAATGGTATTTGCACTATTCCCGTAGGGGAAATGGGCACCCGGAGGTGCCAGATCTCACTCGCTCAAATCTTCCCAGACTGGTTTGGCGAGACGATCGAGGTCCGTGATCGAGATGGGGAACACCGTGGTCGGGGTGCCGGCCGCAGCCCAAAGCGGCTCGTTGCGACGCAGCCCGTTGTCGGCGAAAACGCGAAGCTCCCTGGCGTGGCCAAACGGCGGAGTGCCTCCGGCGGCAAACCCGGTGGCCTGACGAACCTCGTCCAGGCTGGCCCGGCGGGATCCGGTCGCCCCGGCAACGGCTGCTAGGCGGTCCGTGTCCAGCCGGAGGTCGCCGGGCACCAATGCCACCACCGGCTCCTCGGAGCCCTCATCGTCGATGACCACGAACACCAGCGACTTGACGATCGCCGAGACAGGGCACCCGACGGCCCTGGCCGCGTCCTCCGCAGTCTTGGTGCCTTCTGGAAAGACCCGCGTCGCCATGACGAAGTCGTCAATCGACGAGGCGAGGCGGCGACTCGCCTCGGGGAGGTCGCTCACCCTCGCGCCAACTCGACCATTCGAGCCAGACCGTCGTAGTCGGCCAGGTCGAGCCACTGGAGATAGATGCGTTGGACTCCGGCTTCCTCGAGCGCCCCCATCTGTTCCTGCAACCGGGTCGGAGTCCCGAACAGCATGCCCGACCTCTCCCATCGAGCGATCAGCTCGTCGCTGGTGATGTGACGGCGCACCGCTGCCTCCGCGATCAACTCGGTCAACTCGGCGTCGGTTCCGGCGACGGTCACCGGTCCCATCATGGTCGCCTCGACAAGTCGGTCACCGGCGGCCTCACGCATCACGCGGATCTTCTCTCGCGCATCGTCGGCCGGGCATATGAAGATGTTGTACTCGTCGGCCCTCGCTCCGGCCAACGCCGGCGTGCGTTTGGGGCCACTCCCACCGATGATGAGACGTATCCCGGTTGGTTTTGGCCGCACTTCGAGATCGAGGCTGTAGAACGGGCCGGAGTAGGTGCCTCCTACTTCCGCGAATGCCGCTTCGAGATATCCGAGGGCGTCCTCGAGGCGTGCCCATCGCTCGGCGGACTCGGGGAAGGGGATCCCGAGGGCTTCGTGCTCGAAGTCGTTCCATCCCGTGCCCACACCGAGATCGAAGCGGCCGCCCGACATCTGATCGATGGTCGACGCGTTCTTGGCGATGATGGCCGGATGACGGAAGGTGATCGGCGTCACCAACACGGCCAGACGTACCGAGTCCGTGTCCCGGGCCAGACCCCCCATCGTGGCGAAGGCATCGGTTGCGTCGGGCGCGGGGTCTCCCTGCCAGGCCAGATGATCGGACCGTGCGAACGAATGGAGTCCCTCGACCTCGGCCAATCGCGCTGCTCGAAGTATCTGTTCGTATGTCCCGCCGATCTGGGGCTCGGTCATGACGGAAAACTGCAAGAGGCTCCTGGGTTGTGGGGGACGGGGAGGCTAATCGTCGACGTCGATCGTGAATCCCTCCTTGACCAGGGCCGCTTTCAGCGTCTCGGCCTCGCCGGGCCGGACGGAGAGGCTGAGGATGCCACCGCCACCATGGACGGCGTGTCTCAGCTGCAGATCACGGACATCGACTCTGCTGGTCTGAAGGGCGTGTCCGACGGCGGCGATCTCGCCGGGGCGGTCTTGGAGAATCACCTGCACCATGGCGACCGGGGGCGCCATGGCTCCGCGCAGAGTCCGGGCATCCTCCAGTCGCTCCGCCAGACCATCGAGGTCGCCGGAGACCACACGCGATCTGAGATCCTCGAGACTGGCAACGAGATCGTCGATGGCCGATGTCACCGACGCAGAATTCGAGGTGAGGACCTCGGGCCACCACGAAGCCTCCGCCGACGCCACCCGGGTCAGGTCTCGGAAGCTGCCCGAGACCAAGTCGGCCGCATCGGGATTGCGCGAGATGGTGTTGACCAGAGTCACCGCCAGCAGATAGGGGAGATGTGAGACCGAGGCGACGACCTCGTCGTGACGTCTGGCCGACATCACGATCGGGTTGGCCCCGGTTGACTTGACGATGGAGGTCATCTTCTCGACGTCTTGCTTTGCGGCGTCATCGTCACAAATCACCCATGGAGCGCCACGGAACAGGGCCGCGGACGCGGCCTCGGGCCCGGCATGCTCTCGCCCCGCCATGGGATGACCGCCCACGAACCGAACCCCGCTACGGGCGGCACCGATGAGGGGCACCTTGACGCTGGTCACATCGGTGACCAGCGCGCCGGTGTCGAGGCCGGCGAGGGTCGCGAGGTTGGCGTGGAGTGGGCCGGCAAGAACAATCAGATCGGCGCCGTCTACGGCGTCGGACACAGAGCCCGCGATGTCGGTGGCGTGCCGCTCGGAGGACAGTTCCAGGGCCAGGGGCGAGGGGTCCCAGCCGACCGATCCCCATCCCTGCTCTCGGAGGGCGAGCCCCACCGATGCACCGATGAGCCCAGTCCCGAGGATGGCGACGTTGGGCACGATCAGGGGCGGTAGGCGTCGAGGATGATGTCGAAATCGCCCGGATTGCGAAGGAACATCTGCGGGTAGAAACGCTGGCAGCCGGCCTCCTCCAAGGCTGCCAGCATCTCCGCGGGCTTCGAGCCTGAGCCGTGCGGGTATCCCCGATGTTCGTAGACCTGCTCTATGCGCTCCGGTGTCGACTTGGTCCGATCGGCGAGCATCGCCAACAATCGGTGATAGTCGGACTCCTTTCGAGCCGCGACTGCGGGACTGGCGGTCGAGAACAGAATCGATCCGGGGTCACGTCCTGTATCGGCCGCGGTCTTTTCCGCAAGCTCCCGTCTCGCTATGTAATCCTCGGGCTTGCAGGCGTAGATGTTGAACTCGTCGGCGTAGCGACCGGCAAGCGTCGGCGTGGTCTGGCTCCCTCCACCGCCGACCAGGAGCCGCAGCCTTCGGGGATGGGGCTGGGGGCCGAAAGGTGAGAGCTGGTAGTGCTTGCCCTCGAAGCCGGCGCTGCCCGGCGATATTGCCGCGGCGACGTAAGCGAGGCACTCCTCCAGCATGTCGAATCTGGTGGATTGGTCCGGGTAGGGGAGGCCGAACAATGTGAACTCCTCGTCCAACCACCCCGCCCCGATCCCCATCGTGAAGCGGCCGCCGGAGACCTCATCGAGGGTCACCCCCATCTTGTAATACACGGCCGGGTGGCGGAAGTTGACCGGGGACAGGAGTGAGACAAGTTCGATCGTGCTTGTCTCCCGGGCGAGGGCGGCGAGGTGGACCAGGTGGTCGAAGGCGGGTCGGTCGATCTCGTCGCCCCGCTCGAGGTAATGATCGGGGAGTGCGAAGGCAACCAGCCCTCGATCCTCCGCCCAGCGGGCAGCCGTCAGGACGAACTCCCAATCGCCGCGAGTCTGAACTGCGAGATCCATGTTCTGAGCCTATCGACGCGGCCTGCAGGTCAGGAAACCGCCGCCGCGTCCTCGAGAAGTGCCCTGGCATGCCAGGCGACATCGAAGTCGGGATCGATGATGCGATGGAGGGCGATGCCGTTCAGGGCCAGCACCAGCGTCTCGGCGCGTCTCTCGGCCAGGGTCTCCGAGAGCTCAGGGCTCTGACGCTTCATGGCGGCGGAGAAGCGAGCCACCCGGGCCTCGTGGTGGCGGACCATCCGGCCGCTCAGCTCCGGGCTCGACCCGGCGCCGGACACCCCGATGCGTATGTAGACACGGGACAACGCCGGGGACTCCTCGAGGAAACGAATGTAGGCCGCGACCAGGTCGTGCAGAGAGTCGGTGCCCTGATGCGCCGGATCGGGGTCGACGGCATCGATCGCCTCGCGGACCACGGTCACGATGGCCTGTTCCTTCGAGGCGAAGAGGTTGTAGAAGGAGCCAGGGAGGACGCCGGCCTGCTCACAGATTGCCTTGATCGTGGTCCCATCCAGCCCGTTTTCCGCAACCAATGATCGGGTGGCGTCGAGGATCCTCTCCCGCGTCTCCAGCCCTGCTTTGTACCGCATCCGGGAAACGGTAGACCGTGAGAATCTGATTCCTGATGCTTGGCGTCACGCTTCAAGAACCGAGGCATCCGGTATCCCGAGAAGTTGACCCTTTATTTGAGCGTTGATTCAAATTAGAGTAAACGCTCAAAGATCAGGAAGGGGACATGGCGAGCCATTACAGGTCGAATCTCCGCGATCTCGAGTTCAATCTCTTCGAGGTCAACCGGATCCAGGACTATCTGGGCAGCGGGCCGTGGCCCGACATCGACGAGACGACGGCACGTGACATCCTCGTCGAGATCGAGCGGCTGGCCCGTGAGGATTTTGCTGCGTCCTACGTCGATCAGGACCGGATCCCCCTCATGCTCGAGGACGGCGAGGTACATCTGCCCGACTCGGTCAAAGCTGGTGTTCGCGCCTACAAGGAGGGTGGCTGGGACCGATTTGCCGTTCCCGCCGAGATGGGGGGAATGCCTGTCCCGCCCAGTCTCGCCTGGGCGACTCAGGAGATGCAGCTGGCCGCCAACACCACCGTGTCGTGGTATTCGGGTGGCGCCCTGTTCGCCACCGTGCTCTTCGAGGAGGGGAACGAAGAACAGAAGGACCTAGCCCGACTATGGCTCGACAAGCAATGGTCGGGTTCGATGATCCTCACCGAGCCGGACGCCGGTTCCGACGTGGGTTCGGCATCGACCAAGGCCATCGACATGGGCGACGGCTCCTGGCACATCGAAGGGGTGAAGAGGTTCATCACCGGCGGGGAACACGATGCTTCGGAGAACATCATCCATCTGGTCCTGGCACGCCCCGAGGGAGCGGTGCCCGGGACCAAAGGCCTCTCTCTTTTCGTCGTACCGAAGTTCCTGGTCAACGAGGACGGATCGCTGGGTCCGCGCAACGGGGTCGTAGCCACCAACATCGAGAAGAAGATGGGTCTCAAAGGGTCGACGACCTGCGAGATGACGTTCGGGGCCGATGAGCCGGCGATCGGATATCTGGTCGGCGACAAGCACGACGGCATTCGGCAGATGTTCCGGATCATCGAGGGTGCCCGGATGATGATCGGCACCAAATCTATGGGGACTCTGAGCACCGGCTACCTCAACGCATTGGAATACGCCAAAGAACGTCGACAGGGCGCGGATCTGACCCTCGCCACGGACAAGACAGCGCCTCGGGTCCCGATCATCGATCACCCCGACATCCGACGGATGCTGATGAATCTGAAGGCGTACTCCGAAGGTCTGCGAGCTCTCGTCATGTACACGGCGTCGATCCAGGATCAGGCCCGGTTGCACCCTGACGACGACCACTGGGAACGCCGATCCGACCTGCTGCTTCCCCTGGTCAAGGGCTACTCATCGGAGAAGGCCTACGAACAGCTCGCCGACGCCCTACAGATATTCGGCGGGTCCGGGTTCACCCAGGATTATCCGCTGGAGCAGTACATCCGCGATACCAAGATCGACACGATCTACGAGGGGACGACTGGCATCCAGTCGCTCGATTTCTTTTTCCGCAAGATCGCACGGGATCAGGGCGCGTCCATCGCTGCTCTCGCCGCCGAGATCACCGAGTTCGTCAAGGGCGGGCCCGATGGCGACCCGATTGCGACCGAGCGAGAGCGTCTCGGCACCATGCTCGACGACCTCCAGGGTCACCTCGGGTCGATGGTCCAGCATCTCATGGCCTCGCTGGCCGGCCGCTCCGAGGAGCTCTACAAGGTGGGTCTCCACACCAACGCGTTGCTGGCCTCCACCGCCGAACTGGTCATCGCCTGGCAGTTGCTGCGGCACGCTGAGATCGCCTACCCCAAGATCGACGCCGACCCGTTTTATCGAGGCAAAATCGCCTCGGCTCGGTGGTTCATCGATCTAGCCGCACCTGAGATTGCAGCTCGTCGCTCCGCGGCCGAGACCGAGGACGGAGCCCTGATGAGCCTGCCAGTGGAGGCGTTCTAACCCCGCCGGGTACCTTCTGCATCGTGTCGGCATCGGTGGTGGCCCTCGTGGCCCTTCTCGTGGGCGTCTTTCTCGTGATCATCGCCCTTGTTGTTTGGCAGGAGGCCAGGCGGCGACCCAGCTATGAGCCCCTGGAGTACGTCGTCGAGGATGCGGTCAAGCATGTCGAGGCCGGGCTCCAATCCGAGGGCAATGACCGGCTGAGCCGGGGGGATATCCGGAGGATCCTGGAATGGGAGGTGTTCTACCTCCAGGGCCTGGCCCAAGAGGACCGAAAGAATCCCGTGGAGACGATTGCCGGCGGTCATGAGGCGTCGATCGAGTACATCTCTGAGCAGATCGCCACGAAGCACGGCGTGTCCTACTCTCACGGTGACGTTGAGGATGTCCTCCGTCTCGAAGCCGATTATCTGTATCGCATCGGCGCCGTAGGCGAGAGGGTCGACCCCGATGGAGGTGAGGACGAATGATGGTGCGTTGCGGAGCGTGCCGAACGCAGTTCGAGGTTCCGGGACCCGGACGTTTTGCATGCCCTGTCTGCGGGTCGGTCAATGTCGTGCGAGAGCCGGGCGGCGGCGAGCCACCGGCGATGGGCGGGTATCCGACTGCGCCTGGCGCCGCCCCGGGTCAACCCCCGCCACCGTCGCCGCCGCCGCCACCGCCGCCGCTTCCACGCATCGACTGCCCCGAATGTGACTTCAGCTTCATCGTCGGTGACATCGCCGTCGCCACCTGCCCAATTGCGGGGCCGAGGTGAGGACCGGACGGGGAGACTCGGAGGAAGAATGAGCCGCCTCTCCCGGTTCGAGGGCTACCGCTATGTGGGGGTCAGAGACAAGATGCGTTTCTATGACTGCGATGACGACCAACAGTTCGACGAGCTCAACATCAGGGTCTCGGGGGATGGTCTCGTCGGCAAGGACATGCTTCAGGCGTTCGCCCCCGACACGCCGATCGAGGCGATGAACCGCGGGTACCGTCCGGCCGTCGTCGCAGATGGGGCTTGAGCATCGGACCTCATGCAGTGCGTCCCTTTTGCGTGATGCTCCGCATTAGGAATCGGGCTCGAATCCTTGGGCCACCAGGTTGCCGATCTTCTTGCCACGGCCGTGAAAGAAGTGGTCGCCTGGGGTGAGCACGAGGTCGATGGAATGTTGCTCGGCGTAGGCCCGGATGACATCGAGGTCGACCACCTGATCCCTGGTACCAACCACGATTCGCTTCGGCCCCGCCGGAAGATCACCTGCCGGCTCCACCCTCCACCAAGGCGCGATGCCGGCGTAGGGGATCGGCTTGTCCTGGCTGCCGAGCCAGCGCAGCGCCGTGCCCCCTCCGAAAGACCACCCAGAGAGGTGGACCGCGAGCCCGGTGTCACTCGCGGCGGCGATCGCCGCAGCGACGTCGAGCACTTCGGCGTTTCCGTTGTCGTGTGTCCCAGTCGAGGCACCGATGCTCCGGAAATTGAACCGCAGCACCGAATAGCCCCGCTCCACCAGACGTGTGGTCATGGCCACCATCAGCGGCGCCATCATCGTGCCGCCCTGCTGAGGATCCGGATGACAGAGCACCACTGCTCCGATCGGGCTGTCGGGCCGGTCCCAACGCCCTTCGAGCGTCTCGCCATCAGAAGCGCGCAGTCTGACGCGCTCGATCATGTGAACGCCACCAACATCCAGATAGCAGCCGCCCCCAGGATCACGAAGCCGAGCACCGCGGTTGCGATGAGGAGCCAACGCGTCTGCATGGGTTCAGGGAGGGTAACCATGGGCACAACTAGTCTCGGATCTGCAGTTCCACCGAAAGGCACATGGTGCACGACATCGTCATAGTCGGCGGCGGGCCGGGCGGCTACGCCGCCGCCCTCTACGCAGAGAACTTCGGTCTGTCGGTGGCGCTGGTCGACGAAGAGCGTCCCGGGGGCACCTGTCTCATCCGTGGCTGCATCCCCGCCAAGCAATGGCTCTACGTCGCCGAGGTGTTCTCCACGGTCTCCCACGCAGCCGAGTTCGGGGTCGTGACCGAACAGCCGACCCTGGACTGGGAGGCGGCGCTGGCGCGCAAGACCCAGACGGTTGAAGGGCTGGTACGGGGGTTGGGTGGTCTGTTGAAGAAGAAGGGCGTCGAAGTGATCACCGGCTACGGCCGGCTCGCAGGGCCGGGAAAGGTCGAAGTCGAGACCGACGAAGGAAAGAGCACGATCGAAGGCGGGGCCGTGATCCTTGCCAGCGGCTCCTACGCCCGCACCCTCCCCGGTTACGACTTCGACGGCGACAAGATCGTCAGCTCCGACCACGCCCTCGACTGGCCTCAGCGGCCCAACCGGGTCGCCATCATCGGGGGAGGGGTCATCGGCTGCGAGTTCGCATCCTTCCTCGCCGACGTCGGGACCGATGTGCATGTCTTCGAGGTGATGGATCAGATAATCCCCGGCTCCGACGCCGAGGCCTCGAAGCAACTCCAGAGACAGCTCCAAAAGCGAGGAGTCAAGTTCCACATTGGCGTCGGTGTCGACGCCCCCAAGGTCGGCGAGACCGTGGTGGTGCCTTTCGGTGCGGAGAGCGTCGAGGTCGATGTCGTGCTGGTTTCGGTGGGCAGGGGACCGAGGACTGATGACGTCGGTCTCGACACCGTCTCGGCCAAGCTCGATCGGGGGTTTGTGGAGGTCGACCTCAACACGATGCTGACGGCTCAGCCTGGTCTTTACGCGGTGGGTGACATCGTGGCCGGCACGCCACAGCTGGCCCACGTCGGGTTCGCCGAGGGAATCGCTGCCGTCACCCACATCGGCACTGGTAGGGCCAGACCGGTCAACTATCAGGCGATCCCAAGAGTCACTTACACCCATCCCGAAGTGGCTGAGGTCGGTCTCACCGAGACGCAAGCGGCCGAGCGCGGGCTCGAGGTGGCGGCGGCGAAGCACGCCTTGAACGGCATCGGCAGGGCGATCATCATCGGGGACAACCAGGGTTTCGCCAAGGTGATCTCAGAAAAGGACGGCCCGATCGTGGGGGCGGCCGTCGTCGGCCCGCACGCAGGTGAGTTGATCCATGAACTGATGTATGCGGTGGGATGGGAGGCCCTGCCCGATGAGGCGGCGGCGTTCATCCACGCCCATCCGAGCTTGTCAGAGGTGGTCGGCGAGACACTCATGTCCGCCGCCGGCCGCAGTCTTCACTGAGAGGAGCGAATTTGGCTACGACGGTATCGATGCCGCAACTGGGTGAGACGGTCACAGAGGGAACCATCCTGCGTTGGGCCAAGCAGGTGGGCGACACCATCGCCGAAGACGAGGTCCTCGTCGAGATTTCCACCGACAAGGTCGACACCGAAGTCCCGTCACCTGCCGCCGGCACCATCCTCGAGATCCTGGTGAATGAAGGCGACACCGTTTCGGTGGGCACCGAGCTGGTGGTGATTGGAGCCGAGGGTGAGGAGGCCCCCGCCGCGGAGGGGAAATCGGCCGAGCCACCAGCTGAGGAGAAGCCGGCGGAGCCGGAGGCCGTCGAGGCCGCTCCGACCGCTGAGGAGACGGCCGCTGAGCAGGAGGCTGTCGATGCCGCTCCGACCGCTGAGGAGAAGCCGGTCGAGCCGGCCCCGGCGAAAGAACAGAAACCCTCGGAGCCAGAGGTCGAAGCCTTCTTCGCCGAGCCCGACGAGACCGAGACGAAGCCGAACTTGCTATCTCCCGTGGTGCGAAAGCTCATCAGGGAGCATGAGCTAGACGTGTCCCAGCTTTCTGGCACTGGAGACGGCGGACGGATCACCCGCAAGGATGTGGAGGCCTATCTGGAGTCGGGGCCGGCCGCCGCCGAGGAGACGGCGCCTGAGGCGGGACCGACACCGGAGCCCGCTCCGGCTGCTGCAGCCGAGCCACAGCCGGCGCCTGAGGCGGTTCATGCCCCCCAACCCGCCCCCGTGGCTGCCGCCGCGAGCGGCCAGGGCGCTGACGAAATCGAGCTCGACCGGATACGGGTCCGGACGGCCGAAAACATGATCAAGGCGCGACAGACGGCGGCGCATGTGTGGACGTCGGTGGAAGTCGATTACGAGCGGGTGGAACGGGTTCGACGGGCGCACAAGGAGGAATTCAAGGCGGCAGAGGGCTTTTCCCTCACATACCTTCCGTTCATAGCCCGGGCCACGGTCGACGCCCTGCGCGTGTTCCCCGTGGTGAACAGCTCGTTCCACCTCGAGGAGAAAAAGTCGGTCCTTCATCGCAATGTCGACCTGGGCATAGCGGTCGACCTCGATCAGTCCGGGCTGGTGGTGGCCAGGGTCCGCAATGCCGACGGTTTGCGGCTGGTCGGGATCGCCCGGTCGATCAGAGAACTGGCCGACAGGGCGCGCAATGGGAAGCTCGGCGTCGATGACTTGACCGGCTCGACGTTCACCATCACCAACCCGGGTCCGTTTGGATCCTTCATGTCCGCCCCGATCATCAACGTCCCCAACGTCGCCATCCTCTCCACCGACACCGTCGCCAAGCGGCCAACGGTGGTGACCGATGCCGAGGGTCAGGACATGATCGCCATCCGGCACATCGGTTACCTCGGTCTGAGCTGGGATCACCGTGCGTTCGATGGCTCGACGGCGGTGCTCTTCCTCCAGCGCATCAAACAGAACCTCGAGACCTGGGATTGGGAGCAGGAACTGGCGTGACCCTTCGCACCCGCTGGCTCGGTCGGCTGCCCTATACCGAAGCGTGGGATCTGCAGCGAGCCATCCACCAGGGCAAGGTCGTCGGCCGGACCCCGGACGACTACCTCTTGCTGCTCGAGCACCCGCCGGTCTTCACCATTGGCCGCAACGGGGACGGCTCGAACCTGCTCGTCGACCGCGTCGGGTTGGGGGTCGAGGTGCACCACGTCGATCGCGGCGGAGACATCACATTCCACGGCCCTGGTCAACTGGTGGGTTATCCCATCCTGAGTCTCGACGATCCCAAGCAGATCGTTCCCTACGTACGTCGGCTCGAGCAGATATTGATCGAGACCTTGTCGGACTTCGGGGTCGAGGCGTGGGCCGAGCCCGGTTACACCGGGGTGTGGACGGCGAGGGGCAAGATCGCAGCCATCGGCGTCAGGGTTGCCCGCCGGGTGACCATGCACGGCTTCGCCCTGAACCTCCATCCGGATCTCGCCTATTTCGGGATGATGAATCCCTGCGGGATCGCAGACCGGCCGGTGACGACTCTTTCCGAGCTGGTGGGGAGAAAGGTCACCCTCCAGGAGGCAACCGAGGCGCTCATCCCGCACTTCGAGCGCGTATTCGAGTTTCGGGGGTCGGAGACTCAACTCGGGGCATTCTCTCGGGGCCAGGGCTCGCGCTCCGAATACGAGGTGGATCGGCTGGTGCAGGCAGGCACCTTCAGCCAGGAGAAGCGGACTGCCGAGCCGATCCTGATCAACGGACGCCTACCCGGGGAGCCGCCCCGGCCCGAATGGATGAAAGTGACGGCGAGGCTCGATGGCGACTACCTGGAGCTGAAGAAGATGATGCGCGGCCTTCAGCTCAACACCGTGTGCGAAGAGGCCAACTGCCCCAACATCTACGAGTGCTGGGGAATGGGGACTGCCACTTTGATGATTCTCGGGGACAAGTGCACCCGGGCTTGCTCCTTCTGCAATGTGACGACGGGCAAGCCGACCGAGTTCGATGTCTTCGAGCCGTTCCGTGCCGCAGAGGCGATCCATCAGATGAACCTCAAGCACGCTGTCATCACGTCGGTCAATCGCGACGACCTCGACGACGGGGGCGCGGGGATCTTCGCCCACACGATTCGCGAGAGCCGGCGGCGCTCGCCCGATACCGAGATCGAGGTGCTGATTCCTGACTTCAAGGGCGACCGCGAGGCGCTGCAGACTGTCATGGATGCCGTGCCCGAGGTGCTCAACCACAACACTGAGACCGTGCTCAGGCTCCAGCGCGACATCAGGACCTCGGCCAGCTACGGACGCTCGCTGTCTCTCCTCTGGAGGGCGAAGCAGATGAACCCCGACGGGCTCACCAAGTCGGGGTTGATCGTGGGGATGGGGGAGACACGTGAAGAGGTCTTGGGCGCCTTGGCCGACATGCGTGCCGTCGGCATCGACATCATCACCATTGGCCAATACCTCCGGCCCACCGCCCGTCACCGCCCCATCCATCGCTACGTCCACCCGGACGAGTTCGCCGAGTACAAGTCCTTCGGGGAGGGCCTGGGCATTCCCCACGTCGAATCCGGCCCTCTGGTCCGCTCCAGTTATCACGCCCAGGAGAGCCGGGAGGCGGTCCCGGTGAGCATCGACTGCTGATAGCCGGCGGTCTACTCAAGGCAAGATGAGATCGACGCCTCCTGACTCGATCAAACGGCGGACGTCGGCCGCCAACTCCCCGGAATGGATGCGGTCTTCGAGATGCCGTCCCGGGCACAAGGTAGCGGCGTGGTCGCGGTGGCCGCTGATGGTGTCCGGGGACACGCCGTATCGCTCGGAGGCCCACGCCAGGACTGCCACGAGCGTCTCCCACTGAGCCGCAGTGGGGCGTTGAACCTCGAAGTTCCCGTCCAACATGACCAGGAGGTGCCCTGTCGTGTCGTATGACGTGTTGGTGTCCCCCCGATATGCCGGGTCGCGCCCTTCGTAAACCGTGCCGTCGACCCCGATCACGAGGTGATAGGCGAGATCGGGCCAGCCCTGCCCGATCATGTGCCCGTCCTGCCACCCCCGGATCCGGGCTGGGCTGGTGTGATCGGAGTAGGTGCCGGCATGATGCACCGTGATCTGCTCGATCACATGGGGCACCATCTCGGCGATGACCGGTGGGGCGGCACCCCATGACTCCCGGGCCACGACATCGACGGCAGAGCGCGGCCGAGACGGGGGGACGAGCGGGACGAGGCCCAGGGAGCGAGTGAGGAATGTGGCCATCTGAGCCCTGGTGATGAGCGCGCTGGGACAGAAGCGATCGTTCACGGGAGGGTTGCAGCCGAACGTGATGCCGGCCCCGGCGATCCGGTTGATCACGTCTTCGAACCTGTCTCCGTCGTCATCGAGGAAGTAGTCGGCGGGGGAAGCGGGGACCTCGAATGCTCGGGCCAGCATCGCTGCCATCTCCCCCCTGGTCATCCGCCGGTCGGGACAGAACTCATCGTTCACCGGGGGACTGCAACCGAATGTGATGCCGGCCTTGGCGATGCTGTTGATCGAGCGCTCGAACACATCACCGTCATCGTCTGTGAAGAAATCCTCTCCGCTCACAGCCAGCTGTCGAGCGCGTGCGATGAAGGCAGCCATCTGCCCTCTGGTGACAGGTGCATCGGGGCAGTAGCGGTCATTGCCGGGCGGATTGCAGCCGACGGTCAAGCCCGCGGCCGCGATTGCTTCGATGCCGCCCTCGTGGGTGCTCCCGTCATCATCGACGAAGCTCCCCCCAGGTGGCAAGACTGCCAGCATCACCGACAGGGCCAGCAAAGGGAAGCGCATGCCGGCCGCGCTCAGTCCTGTTCCTCGGGCGGTATCGGCGGCGGGTCGCCCGGCGGTGGGTAGTCGGGTGGTGAGGGCACTGAGGCCAGTCCAATCGGCTGGTTGAGGTCATCGACCCTGACGAAGAACGCCGACGCCTCGGCCCTGGTCAACCGTCGGTTGGGGCAGAACGCGTCGGGTCCGCACCCGCGAGTGATCCCGGCTGCCGAGAAGGCGTCGATGGCCGACTCGGCCCAGTGGCCTTGGTCGTCAGCGAAGGCATTTGGCACGTCCCGGGGCAGGCCAAGCGCCCTCACGGCCATCGCGGCGAACTCGGCTCTGGTCAGAAGCCGGTCCGGGCAGAAGGCCCCTGGGGCGCAGCCGTTTACGATCCCTGCGGCAGCGAGTCGGTTGATCGCATTCTGGAACCTGCTGTTCCCATCGTCCCTGAAGAAGTCCTTCGTTGTGGGCGGTAGGCCGAGAACGCGATTGAATAGGGCCGCTGCTTCGCCCCTGGTGATGGTCCGCTCCGGGCATGCCAATCGGTAACCGCAACCATGAAGCAGTCCGCGGGCATGTAGCTCGGTCAGCGCCACCCGGTGCAAGTTGGCGTTGTCGTCGGTGAACGGGTCCACGCATCCGATCCGGCCCTTGGCGGACACCGCCGCCTGGTCGATGATGAGTGATAGGCGGTTTGGTGACGGCCAGTCACCTCCGAAGTAGACGTTGTGCCACATGTGCCGTATTCGGATGTCCTCCTCGCCCGACCGACGGTATTCAATGCCGGTTTGGCTGAAGCGCTTCTGACCGTTGACCCATCCCTCGAGCAGTCCGTTGTTGTGGCCGGGTGCGTTGAGCCGCACACGGCCCTCGATGCAGTACCACCTGCCTTGTTGCAGGGAGGTGTTCGGCCACCAGAGATGGTCGCCGCAAGGTCCGGCTTGGTCGACGTGGTAGAGGTACGACCCAATGGGCACCCGTCCCGCCGGCGCTCCTTCCGTGCCAGGCGGTCCAAACAGGCCGCGGGCAGACCATCCAGGATCGCTGGTCGTCGATGGGATACAGCCTCGGCCCGATGACGAGTAGAGCCCGGCGAGACCGGGCAATTTGCCCACGAACGCCGCGTTCCATTTGAGCAATCGGACGTGGTACCGGTACCACGCCTCGACAGGAGCCGGCCCGAGACGGTCGAGGGGGCCGAGGCCGCGGAATCCTCCCTCGGGGATAACGACCTCGAGGCCGTTGCCGGCGAAGCCGTTGGAGACCACGTCGGTGCGGGCCAGATCGAGGGAGCGGACATCGACCATGCCCTCGGGCCAGGTCTCGTCCTCGAAGCCGTGGCGGATTTCCGTCTCGGCGGCCGCCGGTAGGGCCAAGACCCAGAACAGGACCACCACCAAGGCGATGGGAAGGCAACGGGGCACTCGGCTCACCCGGGCCACCGTAGCCGCGATGGCCGACATTGAACACCCTGGGTGGGCGCCAACCACTCGCGGCGGGTCTGGGCGAAACTTCTGACATGGGATAGGCTGGCGGCCGTGCTGCGCAGGGCCCTCTCCGTCTTCGTCATGGCACTGCTACTCGTGTCGACGATCCCGGCCGGATCAGCCGTGGCAGAGGAGCAGGTCCCGTTCACCCCGCAAGGAGAGCTGGCGACATATTCGTCCAGTGTGGCCCGGCTCCAGCAGGCACTCAAGGATAAGAAGTTCTACCGCGGCTCCATCGACGGTATCTACGGTGCCCAGACCCAGCAGGCTGTCATGGCTTTCCGCAAGGAGATCGGGGCCAGCCGCTCGTTCTCCTGGAGCGATTCGCACTGGGACGAGCTCGAGCTCTACCAGGCTCCGTACACCAGGTTCGATGAGCCCGATCGGGTCGAGGTCAACCTGAGCAAACAGACCGCCCACCTGTACCGAGGTGGGAACCTGGTGGCTACCTTCCCCATCTCGTCGGGCAATGGCGAGCGCTATTTCGCGAACGGCACATGGCGAACCGCCGTCACCCCGACCGGCGACTTCGAGATCTATCGCCACGTCTCCGGTTGGTACGAGTCGACACTCGGTCTCGGGAACATGCTGAGCCCGTGGTTCTTCAACGGGGGCATCGCTCTCCATGGCTCACTCTCGGTTCCGTCCGGCCCGGCTTCGCACGGGTGCATCCGCCTCACCACCTGGGACAGCGGATACCTCGACAGATACGCGTTCAGTGGGATGGCGGTGCACGTCTATTACGCCAACGAGTCGCCGGTATATGGGAGCGACGGGCCCTTCGCAGACGTGCCCGCCGGTCACACCTTTGTCGCGGCAATCCAGTGGATGGTCGACACCGGGATCACCGACGGTTGCCGTCTCTACTTCTTCTGCCCGGAGGCACCCGCCAGCCGTGGTCAGATTGCCGCCTTCATGAGAAGGGCGTTGCAGCCCTATCTGGGGAGTGGACCGCCGGCGGAGTTCGCAGACACCGAAGGCCATCAATTCGAGGCGGCTGTCGAGTGGATGGCGGGCTTGGAGATAACCAAAGGATGCAACCCGCCCGAAAACACTCTGTTCTGCCCCGACCGGTCCGTGACACGAGGTGAGATGGCCGCGATGTTCATGCGTGCGGCCGAAGAGGTGTTGGGCGTGAGCTCGGACAACGTCAATCTCGACCGCTTCCGCGACACACAGGGTCACAACTTCCAGAAGGCGGCCGCCTGGATGGCGGCAGCCGGGGTCAGCCTCGGGTGCAACCCGCCGACGAATGACCTGTACTGCCCGGACACGAAAGTGACCCGTGCCCAACTCTCCGCTTTTCTCAAGCGCATCGTCGACCAGCTCTGAGTTGACCGGGTTCGACCATCCGGGGCGTGTCTCCCGATTACAGGAGATCATGGCTGCCGACGGGGTGGATGCAGTCGTCCTCTCGATCGGCGCTGATCTCCCGTACCTCACCGGTTACGAGGCGATGGACTCGGAGCGGCCGACCGTCTTGGTCGTCAGAGCGTCTGGGGTACCCGTGCTGGTGATTCCGCTCCTCGAGGCCCCAAGGGTGGATGGCAGCGACATAGAGGTGGCGCCGTGGGCTGAGAACGATGATCCTTTCGCCCTTGTCACCGGCGCTCTTGGCGGGGCCCGGCGCATCGCCGTAGGGGATCAGACTCGCGCCGCCAACTTGTTGGCGATCCAGGCCATATTGCCCGACGTCATCTGGGAACGGGCCTCAGACCTGACCGCCCGTCTCCGGGTCCGAAAGGGGCCGGAAGAAGTGGAGCTGCTCCGGGCGGCTGCCCATGCGGTGGACCGGGTCCTGGGCCGGGTACCCGACGAGGTGAGTTTCGCGGGTCGGTCCGAGATGGACGTGGCTCGGGACCTGCAGGCAATGACCGTGGAGGAGGGCCACGACATCGCCTCCTTTGCCATCGTCGGTGCGGGGCCCAACGGCGCGTCTCCCCATCACGAGCCTGGGGATCGGGTAATCGAGACCGGGGACCTAGTGGTGTGCGATTTCGGGGGCAAGCTGCGGGGGTACAGCTCCGATGTGACCCGGACCTTCGCAGTTGGTCCCCATTCTGGAGAGCAGGAGGAAGTGCATGCCGCAGTGCATGCCGCGAGCGAAGCGGCTCGCGGAGCGGTGCGGCCGGGCACGACCTGTGAGGACATCGACCGAGAGGCGCGTCGGGTGATCGAAGATGCCGGATTCGGTGAGTTCTTCATCCATCGCACCGGCCACGGCATCGGTCTCGAAGTCCACGAGCACCCCTACATGGTCCAAGGAAACGAGACCCAACTCGAGCAGGGGATGACCTTCTCGATCGAGCCCGGCATATATCTCCCGGGGCGGTTCGGGGTGAGGATCGAGGACATCGTGGCCTGTGGTCCCGACGGTGTCGACGAGCTCAACCGGGCAGACCGGTCGCTGCGCGTCGTCGATTGATTCTCATAGGTCGAGTGCCCGGACCAGGAAGGCGGCCATCTGCCCACGGGTCACCGGGTCGTCGGGGCAGAATCGATCATTGGCGGGTGGGTTGCATCCCCGCGTGACTCCGGCGGTGGCGAGTCTGTCTATGGCTCCCTCGAAGACGCTGCTGTTGTCGTCGCTGAACCGGTTTCCGCCTCCGTC
>JBEVJN010000044.1:0-29464 GCA_040510135.1 Acidimicrobiia bacterium
TCCTACGCCCATCGCCCGATATTCCACTCCCCCGACGAGATCCCCTCCATCACCGAGGCACGGCTCTCCCCGACCGAGCTCCCCTTCACCGACGACGACTTCGATGCCCAGCTGGAAGATGCCCTCGAGCTCATGCCCGAGATCCTCTCCGGCGCAGAAATCAAGTACGCGATCAATGGTCTGCTCTCGCTCACTCCCGACGCCATGCCCCTCATCGGTGAGACTGTCGAGGTGCGGAATCTCTGGTCGGCGGCCGCCATTTGGATCAAGGAAGGGCCCGGGACGGGACGGGCGGTGGCGGAGTGGATGACCAATGGCTATCCCGAGTTGGACCCGCACGCGTCCGACATCGCCCGCTTCTACCCGTACGCGCGGACCGAGCACCACATTCGGGCCCGGTGCGCCGAGCATTTCAACAAGACGTACGGGATCGTCCATCCCCGAGAACAGTGGGCCTCCGAACGGGACAAGAGGCTCTCCCCGGTCCATTCCCGCACCGCAGAGCTGGGCGCGGTGTATTTCGAGGCCGGAGGGTGGGAGCGCCCGCACTGGTACCAGTCGAACGCGGCGCTCGTCGATCATTACGAGATCGAGGACCGTCCCCACGAGTGGGACCGGCGCTGGTGGTCGCCGATTCAGAGCGCCGAGCATCTGGCCATGCGTGAGAAGGTCGGACTCGTCGACCTCGCCCCCTTCGTCATCTTCGAGTTCACCGGGCCGGGGGTCGTCGACTACATCCAGCGGATGACCGTGAACAACGCCGATGTCGCCGTGGGCCGCTCGGTCTACACGCCGTTGCTGACCGGCTCCGGAGGGTTCAAGGCGGACCTGACCGTGCTCCGACTCGCCGAGGAGCATTTCAGGGTGATCACCGGCGCCTTCGACGGGCCGAGAGACAAGCACTGGTTCGGTATCCACCTCCCCGAGGATGGGTCGGTCCACATGAGCGATTCCACTTCGGCTTACACCACGATCGGAGTATGGGGACCGGAGGCGCGAACCCTCGTCTCATCCATCACCGACCACGACCTCTCCAACGACGCCTTCCCCTACGGCACGACCCAGGCGGTCGATTTTGGCTCGATCAATGCTCGACTCTTTCGCATCTCCTACGTCGGCGAGTTGGGCTGGGAGGTGTATGTGCCCTCCGAAGCAGGCGAGCCGATGTGGGACCGCCTGTGGGAAGCCGGCCAGGATCTCGGTGTTGCGGCCGTTGGCGCCGGGGTTTACGGGACCACGGGGCGTCTGGAGAAGGGTTACCGGCTGATGGGGTCGGAGTTGGAGAGCGAGTACAACCCGGTGGAGGCAGGGTTGGCCAGGCCGCGGGTCAAGGAGCACGACTTCATCGGGAAGGAGGCCTATCTGACCGCCCGGGAGGAGGAGCCTGCTGCGATCTTGTGCACGCTCACCGTGGAAGACCACGTGTCTCCCCGTGACGGGATCAAGCGCTACCCCACCGGACGGGAACCGATCACCACTGCCGACGGTGGCCGGGTCATCGACAGGAAGGGCCGGCCCTCCTACGTCACGACCGCCGGAGCAGGTCCTTCGGTGGGCAAATTCCTCTTGATGGCCTATCTGCCACCCGAGCACGCGGTCGTGGGCAACGAACTGGCTGTGATGTACATGAACGAGCTCTATCCGGTGAAGGTCGAGGTCGCCGGGTCGACCCCGTTGTTCGACCCCGACGACGGGCGGATGAAGGGGTGAGGACCCTTGTCTGCATCAAGCGGGTCCCCGCTCCTGGTGCACGCATCGTCCTCACCGATGATCAACAGGCGATCGACGCCCGGCATCTCCCCTTCACCACCAGCCCCCACGAGGAGTGCGCGGTGGAGGAGGCAGTCCGCATCAAGGAGAAGCACGGCGGCACCGTGGTCGTGCTGACCCTTGGCCCGCCCGAGGCCGAGGAACAGCTTCGCTATGCGCTTTCGGTCGGTGCCGACGAGGCAGTGCTGCTGTCGACGGATGGTGCCGATTGGGATCCGCAGGCAACGGCTACCGCGCTCATCGCCAAGACGGATGAACTGGAGGCGGCCGGGGGCGGGTTCGACCTCATCCTCTTCGGCAACGAGTCGGCCGACGCCGGCGGATATCAGGTTGGGATCAGGGTGGCTCACGCCCTCGGCCGGCCGGTCGTGAGCGGAATCAAGGGCATCGACATCGAGGATTCCGCCCTGATCGCCCGCCGGGAGACCGACGCCGGATTCGAGGTGTACCGGCTCCCAATGCCCGCCGTCATAGCCGTCAAGGAGGGGATCAACCTGCCCCGGTATCCAACGCTTCCATCACGGCTCAAGGCCAAGAAGGCAGAGGTTGCGAGCTTCACGGCGGTGCAGGCACCGGGTGGCCTTCACATGCTTAGGCTGGTCAACCCACCCGAGGTGGCGAGCGCCACCACAATCCTCGGCCTAGGCCCCGAGGCCGCCCCGGCGGTGGCGGACCTCTTCGAAGAACTGGGTCTCATGTGAGCACCGTCCTCGTCTTGGTCGAGCACCAGTCGGAGGTGCCGCTGGAGACCTCCCTCCAGGCGATCACCCTGGGAGGCATGCTCGGCGAAATGTGCTCGGTCAGCGTCGGCGCATGCCAGGTCGGAGGCGTAGTGCGACACATCGAGATCGAGCATCCAATGCTCTCCGACTATGCACCGGAGGCAATCGCCGAGGCATTGAATCAGCTGATCCGGACCGAGTCCCCATCGGCGATCATTGCTGCTGGAACCGAGCGGGGCAACGAGGTGATGGCTCATGTGGCCGCCCTGCTCGATCTCCCGCTCGCCACAAATGTGACCGAAGTCCGGCCCGGCGACGGGTCCTGGGGGGTAACCCGAACCCGCTGGGGAGGGAGTCTTCTGGAAGAGGCAACCCTGACCGCACCGGTGAAGCTCGCCACCGTGGCTCCCCATGTGTTCGCCGCCGCTGGTGCGTCGGGAGCCGCCGAATCCGAGCGCTTCACACCCGAGTTATCCCAAAGCCTGGAGCGGACCCGGGTCGTGGAGCGGGTGACCATCTCCGAAGGGATCACCCTTACCACCGCCCCGGTTGTGGTGAGCGGAGGGCGGGGTGTCGGTTCGCCCGAGGGCTTCGGGATTCTCGAGGAGTTAGCCACGCTGTTGGGCGGTGCGGTCGGGTGTTCCCGGGTGGTCACCAACAACGGGTGGCGGGCCCACTCCGATCAGGTCGGTCAGACCGGAACCCGCGTCGCTCCCAATCTCTACGTCGCCTGCGGAATCTCGGGGGCGATCCAACATTGGGTGGGGATGATGGCTTCGAAGAACGTGCTGGCCATCAACAACGACCCCGAAGCCCCCATGGTGACCAAAGCCGACTTCGCGGTGATCGGCGACCTCCACCCCATCCTCGAGGCGGTGGTGGAGGAAGTGCGACGCAGGAAGGGTGGCTAGCTCACCAGAGCGATCCGGCTGACACCCGCAAGTCCTCCATCGTGATCCCGCGGGCAGCCTCGGTGCAGAGAAAGAGAGCAACGGCGCCGATCTCCGTCGGCGAGATGAGGCGACCCTGGGGGTTCGTCTTCTCGACGTCGGAGATGTACTCCTCACCCGACCGCTGCTCCTGTTTCTCAGCGATGTCGGACATCCACTCCCGACCAAAAGACGTATCGACCCAGGTCGGGCTGATCGCATTGCAGGTGACCCCATGCGGGGCACCCTCCAGGGCGACGCACCTGCTCAGGCCGACCACCCCGGCTTTGGAGGCGCAGTAGGCACCCGAGGTGACCGCACCTACCGATGCTGCGGTGGAGGCGATGTTGATGATCCGTCCCCATTTCCTCTCGATCATCCCGGGCAAGACCCGCTTGATGGCACGGTAGGTGCCAGTGAGATTGACATCGATTACCTTGTCCCACAGGGTGTCCGGATGCCCGACGATGGTCTGCTCCGCGGTGATGCCGGCGGCATTAGCCAAGATGTCAACCGGGCCGAACCTTTCCACTGTCGCCCGATGAAATGCGTCGACCGACTCGTCCGAGGTGACGTCGAGATCGAGGGCGAGACACTCCACTCCTTCCCCCTCGATGACTGAAACTGCATGGTCCATCTGCTCCCGCCCCGGGATGTGGACCACTTCACCTTCGGTCCTCTTGCCGGCGGATAGAAGCGACCCGATGCTGACATTGGCACCTTCCGCGGCAAAGGCCTGAGCCATCGCCAGCCCCATCCCTGATGCCCCGCCAGTCACCATGGCGGTCCTGCCCGCCAGGAAGCGATCAGCCACTTTCGTCACCTCCCTCTCGGATTCCTGCCTAGTACGGCGCCTCGACGTCGCCCATCTCCACGTACACGCTCTTGACCTGGGTGTAGTGATTGAGGGTGACCAGGCTGTTCTCCCGGCCGATCCCGGATTGCTTGTAGCCGCCGAACGGCATCTCGATCGGAGTGATGTTGTAGTTGTTGATCCACGTCGTTCCGGCCTCGAGCCGGGCCACCACCCGATGAGCGCGCTGGATGTCCCTGGTGAACACGCCCGCCGCCAATCCGTACGGCGTGTCGTTGGCCCGGGCGATGACATCGTCCTCGTCGCGGAAGCTGAGGACCGCCATCACCGGCCCAAAGATCTCCTCTTGGACAATCGACATGTCATCGGTGCATGAATCGAACACGGTCGGCTCGATGAAGAAGCCCCCCTCTAACTTGGGGTCAGAGGGCCGCTCCCCGCCGATGACCATCTTCGCCCCGGCAGCCTTTCCAGCATCGATGTACGACATGACTTTTTCCATGTGCTCTTTCGAGATGAGGGCCCCTACATGGGTTTCGGGGTCCATCGGGTCGCCGATCTTCATCTTCGAGGTTCGTGTGACCAGACGGTCGAGGAACTCGTCGTGGATCTCCTCGTGGACATAGACCCTGGTGCCGTTGGAGCAGATCTCGCCCTGGGTGTAGAAGTTGGCCATCAGGGCCGCCGACACCGCATTGTCGAGATCGGCGTCGTCGAAAATGATCAGCGGGCTCTTGCCTCCCAACTCCAGGGTGACGTGTTTGAGGGTGGCCGCGGCGTTGGCCATGACGATCTTCCCTGTGCCCACCTCGCCCGTCAGCGACACCTTGGCCACGTCGGGATGGGACACGAGGGCCTCCCCGGTGCGGTGATCGCCCTGGACGACGTTGAAGACCCCGTCGGGAAGACCGGCCTCGGTGTAGATCTCGGCGAGCCTCACCGCCGTAAGTGGGGTGAGCTCCGCCGGCTTGAAGACCATGGCGTTGCCACAGGCAAGGGCGGGGGCTGACTTCCAGCAGGCGATCTGGATCGGATAGTTCCACGCCCCGATCCCCACACAGACTCCGAGTGGCTCACGCCGGGTGTAGGCCCAGGCACTGCCCAGATCGAACGTCTCACCATGGATGGTGGCCGCCAGCCCGGCGTAGTACTCGATCGCGTCGGCCCCGGAGAGCACGTCGACGGCGATCGCCTCCTGGATCGGCTTGCCGGTGTCGAGCACCTCGAGATGGGCCAACTCTTCGTTTTGATCTCGAAGTAGCCGGGCGGCACGGTTCAGGATCCGGCCCCGCTCCGCCCCAGACAGCTGGCGCCAGACCTCGAATCCCTCCCGCGCCGATGCCACTGCCCGGTCCACATCGGACGGCCCAGCGTGCTGCACCAGGCAGATCTCCGACCCGGTGGCGGGGTTGATGGAGGCAAAGGTCTCCCCCGAGGCGGCGTCGACGCGACCACCATCGATATAGAGCTGCTGGGTGGCAGCGATTATGGGCTCTGGGCTCATCGGCGAGACGGTAGTAGGGCCGATTCAGTGGGCCGGAGTCGGTGGCTGGAGCCTCGCCGCCCATGCCTGGGTGAGCCGATCGAGGATGATCGCCATCACCACGATGGCGAAACCGACTTCGAAACCGAGGCCGGTCTCGCTCCGGGTCACGGCGCGAACCGTCTCGAAACCGAGCGCACCACCCCCGACCAGCCCGGCGATGATCACCATGGCCAGCACCATCATGATCACCTGGTTGACCGCAGCCATGATCGTCGGGGCGGCGAGCGGGATCCTCACCCCGAACATCGTCTGTCGCCGTGTCGCCCCGAACGTCTCAGATGCTTCGACACTCTCCTCCGGCACCTCCTTGATGCCGAGGGCAGTGATCCGGATACCAGGGACGATGGCGTACAGGACTGCGGCGATGATGCCCGGGACTTGCCCCACCGTGAAGAGAAGGATCACCGGGATGATGAACACGAAAGAGGGGATGGTCTGGAGCGCGTCGAGAAAGGGGGTAAGCACCTTCTCGACCCTCGGGCTGCGGCCCGCCCAGATCCCGACCGGAATTGCGATGGCGACGGATATCAGGGCCGCGGCGAGCACCTGGACCAGAGTCTGAAGGGACAGCTCCCACATCCCGATGAGACCGACCATGAGCAGGGCAGCACCGGCGAATATCGCCAGACCCACCCCCTTCAGTCTCCAGCAGACGATGGCGGTCACGGCGATCAGTACCGGCCAGGCGACAGTCAGGATGAGGAAGTCACGCGCGGGGATGAGCAGCCCGGCGACGATGAAGTCGTTCACCGGGCGGGTGATGAAAGTGAGATTGTCCCGGCCCCAGCGCACAAAGTCGTCCACCGGATCGAACACATTTACCTGCCACACCGCCGGAAACTCGACCCATCCCATCACCCGTCCCAGGACGACTCCTCCTGCTACCAGAGCCAGCGCGGTGATCACATAACGTCGCGAAGCAGGTCTCGTCCTGTCGGCGAAGGCCAGTGACCGCCCCACTCTGTCCAGCACCATCGCCACCGCCACGATTGCCAGTCCTGCGGCCAACCCTCGCCCGGTGCGTCGCTGATTCAGCGCTTCGAGCACTTCCTGACCCAGCCCGCCTGCTCCGAGCAGCGTGGCTAGGACGACAATGCCCAGGGCCATCATGATCGTCTGGTTGACCCCGGTCATGATGAAGGGCATGGCCATCGGCAGCTGCACCTTGAACAGGGTCTGCCTTGGCGTGGAGCCGTACATCTCGGCTGCCTCCACCGATTGACGAGGCACTCCCTCGATGCCGAGGGTGGTCAGCCTCACCGCCGGGGGCAAGGAGTAGATGACGGTGGCGATGGTGGCCGGTACCCGTCGAATCCCGAAGAAGAGCACAATCGGAATGAAGTACACCGGAGCGGGGATGGTCTGCATCGCATCCAGAACAGGTCTGATGAACCGATCGACGCGGGTCGAGTGGGCCGCCCACACTCCCAACGGGATCCCGATGGCGAGTGCGATGACAACGGCAATAGTCATCAACGACAACGTCTCCATGGTCGTGTCCCATAGACCGATGAGCCCCGGGTAGAGCATGGCGGCGACAGCGACGAGAGCTGTCTTCCAATCCCCGGTTCTGAAGATGACGAGGAAGACGGACATGGGCAACACGTACCAGGGCAACCATTTGAGGAACGACTCCACGGTGGTGAGACCCCAGTCGACCGAGGCGGACAACGGGATGAAGAAACCAGTGAAGATCGGGTGGATCTGTCGGTTCTCCCGGGCCCAGGCGGAGAATTGATCGACCGGGCCCGAGAAGTAGGTGTCCCACAGGGCGGGAACCGTCGGCGAGGTGACCAGGACCTGGAGCAGGACGATGCCGGCGATCACGACGAACCACCAGCCCCGGATCCTGAATCGCCTCCCGCCCTCGTCGGCAAGAGCGACGTCCGTGGGCTGGAGGACGTCGGTCATTTCTCTGGCTCGATCGCTCTGGCCACCGCCCGTCGATCCACGACCCCGATCTGCTTGCCGTCAGGATCTTCGACCCAGATATCGGCATCGTCATCGAGCAGGGCCGGCAGCACCGTCTCGATGGTGTCGTCGAGTTGGACCGTCCGACCGTTTGGTGTGCCAGTTCCCTCTTTGAGAACCGCCGCCGTGGTCAAAACCTTGGCCTTGGGGATCTCCTTGGTGAACTCCCGGACGTAGTCGGTCGCCGGGTCGCTGATCAACTCCGTCGCAGTGCCTACTTGGTCGAATCCGCCATCTTTCATGATGGCAATGCGATCCCCGAGCTTGATCGCCTCGGAGAAGTCATGGGTGATGAAGACGATGGTTCGCTGCAGGGTCTCCTGGAGCCTGATCAGCTCGTCCTGCATGTCGCGGCGGATGAGAGGGTCCAGGGCAGAGAAGGGCTCGTCGAAGAACATGATCTCCGGGTCTACAGTCAACGCCCGGGCCAGACCGACCCGCTGCTGCATCCCTCCCGACAATTGCTGGGGGAAGCTCTGCTCCCAGCCCTTGAGGCCCACCACCTCGAGCACCTTGGTCGCCCGCTCGTAGCGCTCGGCCTTGTCGACACCCTGCACCTCGAGCCCGTAGGCGGCATTGTCGATCACCCGCCGGTGCGGGAAGAGACCGAAATGCTGGAAGACCATCGACATCTTGTGTCGGCGGACTTGGCGCAACTGGTCGTCGCTCATGGCGGTGAGGTCCTCGCCGTCGAGGACGACCTTGCCCTGGGTCACGTCGTTGAGACGGGAGACGCAACGGATGAGGGTCGACTTACCCGACCCCGACAAGCCCATGACGACGAATGTCTCGCCTCTGCTCACCTCGAAAGAGACGTCGCGCACGCCGAGGGTGCAGCCAGTCGCCTGCTGCACCTCCTCGCGGGATGCGCCGCTCCCGGCCATCTCGATTGCCTTGTCGGGCTTAGCACCAAAGACTTTCCAGATGTGCTCGACCGACAGGCACACGTCGCCGGTCACAGCCCCTTCGTGACAGCCACGCCGGTAATGTACCAGCGGCCCCTTCCGGCCGCGATCGTCGGCCGGCGAGCCTAGGAGAACCATGAAAAAGCGAATCTGGATACTGATATCGGCCATGACGTTGCTGTTGGCCGCCTGCGGCGACGATGGCGGTACCGCCACCACCGAAGCAGCCGACGACGGCGCAGCTACTACCGAGGCGGCGAGCGACACCACTGCAGCGGCGGGTGGGGACGGTGAAACCATCAACATCGTGGCGAACGCCTGGACCGCTTCGGCGCTCAACGCCGAGATCGCCGCCCAATTGATCGAGGCGGAGTTGGGCAATCCGGTCGAGATCGTCGCGATCGACGAGAACACGATGTTCACCGGTCTGTCGGACGGCTCCCTCGACGCCGTGCTCGAGGTGTGGCCCTCCGGCGTGGTGGAAGAGGAGCAAGCGTTCATCGATGACGGCAGCGTTGTCGACATCGGCGAACTGGGCGCCATTGGCAAGATCGGCTGGTTCACGCCGCAGTACGTGATCGACGCCAACCCCGAGCTCGCCACCTGGGAGGGTTACGCCGACCCGGAGGTAGCAGCGATGTTCGCCACCGCGGAAACCGGTGAGAACGGTCGTTTCTTGGGGACCGACCCCTCGTACTCCCAGTACGACGAGGCGATCATCGAGAACCTGGAGCTGCCCTTCCAAGTCGTCTTCTCGGGAAGCGAGGCCTCGACAGTCGCCGAGCTCGACGCCAGAGTCGCCGCCGAGGAGCCGATCCTCATGTACTGGTGGACCCCGACCGCGGCCGTGGCCGCGTACGACCTGGTCAATGTCCTCCTCCCGGACTACAACGAGGACTGCTACGCAGATCCGGCAGCTATCGACTGCGACTACCCCGAGGACGTGCTCACCAAGTACGCCTCGGCCCAGCTCGCCGAGAAGGCGCCGAACGTCCAGTCCTTCCTGGAGAAGTTCACCATCACCACCGATGACCAGCTCACCATGCTCCCGGCGGTCGAGATAGACGGCGAGGACGCCGCCGACGTCGCCGCCCAGTGGATCGCCGACAACGAGGACGTCTGGTCGGCTTGGTTGGCGGACCAGTAATCCCTCGATTCCTACAAGCAATTGCAAGGAAGACGGCCTCGAGGGGCCGTCTTCCTTGTCACAACCGCACGACTCGCGTATCCTCCTTTGAAAGCGCCGATTTGATCCACAGCTTGCGGGCGCTCAAGAAATGCGGCTAAAGCGTCGGGATGGATGAACCGCCCGGCACTCGCTGCGGCGGTTTCCTCGTTCGGGGCCGCCTTCACAACAGGAGATGGAGATGGCCCACCAAGCCGAGGCTCAACACACGACGTTCACCCAGCTGCTCGCCGACCACCGATACCTGGTAGCAGACGGGGCGATGGGGACGACCCTTTTCTCTCTCGGCCTCGAAGGCGGAGGCTGTCCCGAGTTGCTCAACATCGAAGAGGGGGACCTCGTCGAGAAGGTGCATCGAGGTTTCATCGACGCCGGCGCCGACATCATCCTCACCAACACCTTCGGCGGGAACCGGCTGCGCCTCGATCTCCACGATCTCGGCGACCGGGTCGCCGAGCTGAACCGGGCCGGCGTGGAAGCGGCCCGGCGGGCGGCAGGTCTTGCCGGCCGCCCGGTAGCCGTGGCGGGGAGCGTCGGGCCCACCGGAGAGCTTTTCGAGCCGCTGGGCACACTCTCTCACGAGCGCGGCGCCGAAGTGTTCGGGGAGCAATGCGAGGCCCTTGCCGAAGCGGGCGCAGACGTGATCTGGATCGAGACGATCTCGTCGTTCGAGGAATTGAAGGCCGCGGTCGAGGCGGCCTCGCGCACTGGGCTACCGATCGCAGCCACACTGAGCTTCGATACCGCCGGCCACACGATGATGGGCATCCATCCGAGGGACTTCGGCCACTGGTGGCTGGGCCACCAAGAGGTCGCCGCGATCGGCGCCAACTGTGGCATCGGCCCGGGCGATGCGGTGGCGGCGGCCCATGCCATCGGCGAAGTCGCTCCAACTGCCCCGACGATCACCAAGGCGAACTGCGGGATACCCCTGTATCAAGCCGAAAGAGGGCTCACCTACCCGATCGGCCCCGAGGGGATGGCCGACTACGTCGAGTTGGCCCTGCGATCGGGTGCCAGGATCGTCGGGGCGTGTTGCGGCTCGACCCCGGACCACACCGCGGCCATCCGGGAGGCAATCGACGGCTACATCGATGCGCCGCGCCCCGCCTTCGAAGAGATCAGAGACCGGCTGGATGCCTCCGTGGCGAAGAGCGGGGTCGGGACCCGGCGGGAAGGCCGTCGCCGCTAGTCGCCCAGGTCGAGATATCGCATCTCGTCTGCGGTCAAGCCGACATCGAGCGCGCCCAGCGTGCCATCGAGGTTCTCGACCCTGGAGGGGCCGACCAGGGCGACCACCGGGTACTCCTGGCTCAGGACGAAGGCGAGGGCGACCTGGAGAGCCGATGCGTTCCGTCTCTCGGCCACCTCCGCTGCTCGCCGCATTCGCTCGAAGTTGTCCTTGGAAAAGAAGGCCCTGGTGCTCTCGTCCACGTCCGAGTCCTCGGGCAGAAAGCGACCGCTGGCGAATCCTGCGGCCAGCGAGGTCCAGGCGAACACTGGCAACTGGGTTTCGGTATGCCAGCGGCGGGTGTCATCGTCGGCGAACAGTGTCCCAGGGAACTGCATCTCGACCGGGCGGGGCAGGCTGAGACCGGGCGAGGAAGCCGCGAATCCGGTGAGCCCGTGTTCAGCTGCGTAGTCGTTGGCCGAGGCGATCCGCTCAACCCTCCAGTTGGAGGCGCCGAATGCCGAAATGCGGCCGCTCGCTTGTTCTTCGTTGAGCGCCTCCAGGAGCGGTCCGGGAGGCACCGTCTCGTCATCCCTGTGCAG
Organism: Acidimicrobiia bacterium; assembly: GCA_040510135.1. Classification (GTDB taxonomy): domain Bacteria; phylum Actinomycetota; class Acidimicrobiia; order Spongiisociales; family ZC4RG35; genus JARDZU01. The sequence continues at coordinate 11,617 of JBEVJN010000044.1, forward strand.
CAGGTAGAGGTCGACGTGGTCGGTCCCGAGTCGCTCCAGGCTCTCGCCCAAGTCGGTGTGGATTGCCTCGGGCGTGACCCGGGGCGGGCCAAACTGCCCGGCTTCGTCCACGTGTGGGTGACATCCCTTACTGATCAGGAGGATGTCTTCGCGCCGGCGCGACTCTTCGAACCAGCGTCCGAGGGCCTTCTCACTCTCGCCCGACCCGTAGATGTGAGCAGTGTCGATGCAGTTCCCGCCGACGGCGAGGTAGGCGTCGATCAGTTCGGCGACCTGGTCATCTCCGGCCGGCGTGAAGATCTTGGAAGTGGTGCCCAGCCCGATGACCGAAACGGGTTGCTGGTTGCCGGTGATCTCTATGTATCGCATTGACCAGGCCTCACCGTACCGAATCGATCGGGAATTCCTCATCCGGAACGACCGGCCGCTGCTCGGCGATCGATCTCTTCAGGCTCGCCTCGAACTGCAACTCGAGGAGCCCGGCGATCCCGGGTACGGGTGGCGGAGCGCCGTACCGCACCGTGTCGAGATAGGCGGACACTGACTTGTCGAAGGAGGCGTCGTATTTGTCCCAGCGGGACGTCTCCCGGCTCGGCGTGATGACCTCGTGAACATCGCCGGCGTAGTCGAGCAATTCCATCTCCTGATCCAGACCACGCATGTGGATGCGACCCCGCTCGAAGACCACGATCAATTCGTAGAGGGGAAAATCCCAGCCCAGCGCGTTGGTGCCGAGGAGGGTGCCGGTGGCAATTTCGCCAATGGCAAACGACGCCGCGATGTCGGCAGCCGACCCCGAGGAGGGGTGGGAATGCACGACAATGCCCTGTTGGGCAGAGATGCGGGTCGGTCGACCAGCCAGCAACAGGATCAGATCGATGCAGTGGCTCCAGGTGGCGTAGTGCGACAGTCCGACGACGCTCGATGCTGACCCGAGGTCCCTTTCCTCGATGAATCGAAGGGCACGTTGGGTCTGGTCGAAGAACCTGTAGTTGAACACCATGGCCACCTCGGCCCCTGTCGCGGCGGCTTCCTCGAGGAGCGCCTTGCCATCCCAGAAATCCTGCTCAGTGACACTGGCCTGGCCCTCCCGGGCCACCAGCGGTTTCTCGAGGAACATCCGCTTGGGCCGGAAGGGAAGCAACCCACCTATCGCATCCAGTCTCTGCTGCTCGCCGGTGAGCACGAACACCGCCTCCGGCTCCCGCCCGAACAGTTCTTCGAGAGAGCCGGCTACCGGCACCCCGAATCGCTCGCCCAACGCATCGGCACGCTCCCTGGTCCTCGAGTAGAGGGTCAGCGAGACATCGTCGTGTCGGAGGAGGCTCGGTATGTAGTTGCGCTCGGCGACCTTGCCGGTCCCGACAATGGCGATTTCCACGGCGGCGCCGACCCTAGGTGAGGCGACGCCGCCGATCAGGACTTGATCAGTCGCCCACCTTCGCAGCGAAGTAGGCCTCGAGGCGGTCGAAGAATCCCTTCCATGCGACGTCGGCGAAGAAGTCCCGATTCGACTCGTCGGGGAGACCGGAGTGGATCACTTTCATCAGCGTCTTCCCCCCTTCGTCCTCGAAGATGATCTCGACGCGACTGTCGATGCTGTGGCCGTCCGGCGAACTCCCACTCGATTGGCTGACGAGCCGGCGTGGCCGATCGACGACCTCGAAGGTCTGAGTCTCATGGAACATCTCCTCCGGGGAGAACCCCCAAGAGCTCACCCAGGTCCCGCCCACCCTGAGGTCGATCTCGTTCTCGACGATCATCCCCTCGTTGAGGATGGTGAACCAGACCCTCATCGCCTCGGGATCGGTGTAGGCATCGAACACCTCCTCCGGGGTGGCATCGATCAACCTCTCCACTCTGAGCTCGTAGCTCATCGTTCTTCTCCTTTCCTTTCTTCGAAATAGGCCTCGAGCCCGTCGAGTCGGCGGTCCCATTGCGTCCGGTAGAACTCGATCCAGTCGAACGCGTCGTCCAATCGCGATGGACCGAGGCGACAACTCCGTGTCCGTCCCACCTTCTCGGTGACTACCAGCTCTGCCTCCTCGAGGATCCGGACGTGCTTCTTGAGACCGGTCAACGACATGGCTAACGGACGGGCCAGCTCTGTGATCGAGGCCGGTCCACGACCGAGCCGGTCCAGGATCTGACGTCTGGTCGGGTCGGAGATGGCTCCCAAGGTTCGGTCGAGTGTCGCATACTGAACCATTTGGTTCAGTATGCCAGGTCGGCGATGAGTCGTCAATTCTGGACTGAGGATCAGACCGCGATGAGGCGGGTGATCAAGTCGCGAACTTCACCCGGCTCGAAGTCGAGCGTCGAATCACCAACCGTGAGCTCGACGATCTGCCAGTCGGGATGGGTTCCGGGGAAAGTCGTCTTCCAGGTCCAGATTCCCTCCTCCTCCGCGATCCGTAGCGCATTGGCCTTCACCACTTCCGACGGGACACCCAGGTGAAGATGGAACATCGACGTATGAGGCGGGTCGGGGACCACCCGCACCCGATCGAAGTCACGTAGGGCGTCGGCGATCGCCAGGGCGTGGTCCCGATAGCTCTTCATGCGTGGGAGCCGGGACCGGACGGAGGCCAGGGCCGAGGCGGCGTAGGGCCACATGGCGAACAAGGTCCCGCCGTGGCGGAGACGCCATTCCCGGGCCTCGGCAATGAAGTCTTCGGGGCCAGCCAGGCCCGACGCGGCCAGGGCCCCGAGGTCCTTGTAGAACGAGACGTAGACGCTGTCGAAGAGCCCGGCGATCTCTTCCAGCGGTCGCTCGTAAGCGGGTGGGCACTGCCAGAGGCGGGCGCCGTCGAGATGGATCGCCGCCCCACGATCGCGAGCCCAGGCGGTTTGGGCGAGGAGATCGTCCCAATCCGGAAGCTGCCCCCCAATTTCCCGCTGGGGCAACTCGAGCAACAGGGCGGCCAGGGGTTCGGCTACGTCGTCCAAGCTCTCGAGAGTGAGGGGGCCGTAGGGATCACCGACCGGGCGACCGACGAGGCCATGGAGACGTTCGAACGCACCTCCCTCATGCATTTCCACGTGACTGGTGGGGTGAAAGGCGATCGTCCGGCGGTTCCGTCGTTCGGCATGAATGCGCAAGGCGATCTGCTGTGCCATGGTCCCGCTGACGAAGAAGGCGGCAGCCGGCTTTCCTAAAAGATCGGCGAGGTGAGCCTCGAGCTCCTCGACCACACCGCCCTTCCCGTATCGATCGGGGGTGATGTCGGCCGGTAGCTCGGACAGCATCCCGGCGGCAGTTCGATCGCCATGCCAGGCCAGCCATCGGGTGCAGGCGCGACGAATCCGCTCGATCTCGGCTTCGTTCAGGTCCATCGGGCGACTGTATCCCCCGAGGGGGCGCATCGGCCCCTAATTGTCCGCGGGCGCGTCTGCCAGGATCTCCTCGAGCTTGACAAGGATCTGCCGCTCCCCATCGCTGACCTGCTCGGCGCCGATCCCGAAGAAGCCACCCTCTTTGGCGGCTTCCGCAGCGTTCTTCGCAGATTGGAGGACCCAGGCGCGATACCCGCTCGCCTCCTCCACCGTCGCCTTCTGGGTGACTATTCGGTTGGCTTCCCGAAGCTCGTCCAGGATCAGCGCACGAGGGTCGGCGCCGGACTCGGGCTTGAGATCCGACAGGGGGTTCTGCTTCTCCTCCAGAGCCACCTTCAAGCCGGCGGACAAGTCAACTACCAGACCTTGCTCATCCGTGGGGGTCACGGCTGTCTTCATCGCCGCCATGGACTCCTTCGACATCTCGATCGGGCCACCAATGTCGGCCAGCGAAACTCCCATGCCGGCGACTAGCGGGGCCCGATAGAGCTTGATCCACTCCTCTTCTGTGAAATCGGCCTTACTGGTCACGGTGCACCCTTTCTCCAATGGCTGCTCGCAACTGTACGCGGATGCCCGCCGGGTGCCGCATTGGCTACCTCAATGGCTCCCTGCCTGTCAGCAGCGCGAACGCCTCGGCTAGCTGGGGAGCTTTGGTCCCACCTATGGAAGTGAGAAAAGGCTCCTCGTCCATCAGCCCCCAGGCGATGACCTCGGCGGCGTGCTCGGTGCCCTGTTCTTCCCATGACACCGAATTGCCCTGCCAGGTGTCGAGTCCTCTGAGTTCGAGGAATCGATTCCGGGTGACGCTGTCGGTTGTCTGATAAATCCAGGCGTGGCCCAGCTCATGGAGGAGGGTCTTCTTCGGGGTAACCAGGAAGCGGTCCCAGTTGAACCCACAGATGTCGACAGTCGCGGGTGCGCCCGAGTGGTAGTACCCGAAATTGCCCTCGCATGCTGCCCGGTCGTCGTGGAACGACAATGAAAGAACTGGCAATTCGAGCCCGGCCTGTTCGAAGCGTTCGAAGGCCCACCGGGCCAGGGCAACGTCTGCCTCATCTCGGAAGTCCGCTTGGTCGAAAGTGATGTCCCGGGTCGATGGGGCCTCCCCTGCGGTCGTGACCGGTCCCAGCCACACGGCGGAAAGGCCCGACATCAACAATCCCACTCCGAGGATGCGTGTGACCAACATGGCCACACCGTCCCGGCAGGCCCTAGAGGCGGGCTTTCGTCGCCTCCATTTGGGCTTTTCGGAGGCTTAAGCCGGACTTAAGTCGCTAAACATGTAATCGCAGGGTTCGGGTTGGAGGTGTGGTTGTCCGGTCGCGATGTTCAGTTCAATGTCCTCGGGCCACTCGAGTTCCGACGCGCTGGCCAAACCGTCGACCTGGGGAGCCACAAACAGAAATCGCTTCTGGCTCTGCTCCTGATCCATCGCAATCAGGTCGTGTCCACCGATCGAATCCTCGATGAATTGTGGGGTGAGGGAGGCGCCGACAAGCAGAACGCGCTTTGGGTCCATGTCTCCAACCTGAGGTCGGCTCTCGAACCCGACCGACCGGCACGCGCCGAGGGAACTTTGCTGCTGACCAGGGCTCCCGGCTATCTCCTCCAACTGGACTCGGACGAGGTGGATGTCGCCAGTTTCGAGCGCCTCCTGGCGGAGGGACGCGGGTTGGCTTCACACGATCCTTCAGCTGCATCACTCGTGTTCGCCGAGGCCCTGTCTATGTGGCGAGGACGGGCACTCGACGATTTCTCGTACGAGTCGTTCGCCCAGGCCGAGATTCACCGGCTCGACTCATTGCGTCTCGACGCAGTCGAGGGCCGGGTGGAGGCGGACCTCGCCCGTGGTTTGAGTCACCAGCTGGTTGGAGAGCTCGAAGGCCTGGTGCGTGAAAACCCCTATCGGGAGCAGCTCATCTCACTGCTCATGACCGCGCTGTATCGGTCCCGCCGCCAGGCCGAAGCACTCCGTGCCTACGGCCAGCTGAGGGAACGACTGGGCTCGGAGCTTGGTATCGAACCGTCGGCCCAATTGCGCGACCTCGAAGAGCAGATCCTCACCGGTGATCCCCGGCTGGAGCCGGTGCCGGGTCGTCGCAATGAGGGCGGAGCCGACCCAGGCCTGGCGGTGCGTGGATACGAGCTGAGAACGAGCCTTGCCAAGACTCGGTACGGGAACGTGTATCGCGCCTATCAGCCCGCGATCGGCAGAGAGGTCGCCGTCAAGGTGATCCGGGCTGAGGTGGCAAACGACCCGGCCTTCGTCCGAAGGTTCGAAGCGGAGACGAGGTCGATCGCCGAGCTCGACTCTCCCCAAGTGGTGCCGATCTTCGACTTCTGGCGGGAGCCCGACGGGGCCATCTTGGTCGAGAAGCTGATCACCGGGGGCAGCCTCCACTCCCTGCTTGCCCAGGGGCCCACCCCTCCCGAACGGGTGTGCGAGATCGTGAGCCAACTCGCCCTCCCCCTGGCCCAAGCCCACGAGCTGGGGATCGTCCATGGCGGGGTGACCCTGGACAAAGTGCTCCTCGATAACGATGGCAGGCCCCTGATCACGGATTTCGGCATGAGCGCTGGGCTTTCCTCCGTACCCGCCGACGACATCGAAGGGCTGGCCACCTGCGCAGCCCAGCTCTTGGACGGCAGCGACGGGTCTCTGACCGAGCTCGGCGCTCGGCTCGAGGCAGGCGTAGCGGCCGTCGTTGGCAATCCCGGGGCGTACGACACTGTCGAGCAATTCGCCGGGGCCTTCCGATCGGCGGTCGGGGCCACGCAGGGTCAGGTGGCATTCGGAGATGTTCCAAACCCCTACAAGGGTTTGGTGCCTTTCGACGAGGCCGACACCGCACAGTTCTTCGGGCGTGAGCGTCTGGTCGAACGACTGCTCACGAGGCTTGGCGGTCCGGATCCGCTCAACAGATTCGTTGCTGTCGTCGGGCCGAGCGGAAGCGGCAAGTCGAGCGTTGTCCACGCCGGTCTGGTGCCTGCACTCAGAGTCGGCGGGGTCCCCGGCTCCGACTCCTGGTTCATTGCGACCATGACTCCCGGCTCGCACCCATTCGACAGCCTGGAGCGCGCCATCACCAGTGTCGCTGTGTCCATGCCCCCCACGTTGGTGGAGCAACTGGTCGCCCAACCTTCCGGGCTGCGGAGGTCCATTCCAGGTCTCCTACCCGACGAGGTCTCACCCTTCGTCCTGGTGGTGGACCAGTTCGAAGAGCTCTACACCATGACCGGGGATCACGAGCGCCAAGTATTCACCGAGGCACTGGTGGACGCCATCACCCATCCGCAGAGCAGGGTCCGGGTCGTCATCACCTTGCGCGCCGACTTCTACGACCACCCGCTCGCCACGATCGGGATAGGCGAGCTCTTACGGGACCACACCGAATTGGTGACTCCGATGACCCAACCTGAGCTAGAGCGAGCCATAACACGCCCGGCCGAATCAGTGGACGTGATCGTCGAGCCCGCGTTGCTGGCAGCGCTGACCGCCGACGCCACTTCCGAGCCTGGCGTGCTGCCCATGCTCCAGTACACACTCACCGAGCTTTTCGACAGCAGACGCGGGGCCACGATGACTGCCTCTGCGTACGAGTCGATGGGTGGGCTGACCCGAGCGCTGGTGACCAGGGCCGAATCGTTGTTTGGCGCCCTGGGATCCGAGGGGCGGGCTGCAGCGAAACAAGTGTTCCTTCGTCTCGTATCCCTGAACGAGGGCGGGGGAGATACGCGGCGCAGGGCCCTCGTCTCGGAGCTGAAGAGCATCGAAAGCACTGAAGGCGAAGTCGATCATATTCTCCGAGCGTTCGCCCGACATCGCCTGCTCAGCTTCGACCGGGACCCCGTGAGCAGGGCTCCGACCGTCGAGATCGCCCACGAAAGCCTGATCAGAGCCTGGCAGCGTCTCGAGTCGTGGATCGACGAGGCCCGAGCCGATATCCAGGCCCGGGCACGCCTCACGACCGCTACGGCAGAGTGGATCGACGAGGAGCGGAACCCTGATTTCCTTCTGGCCGGTGCCAGCTTCGCCCGCTATCAGACCTGGGTTGCTGATCCTCCGGTACGTCTCACGTCGGTTGAGAAGGCCTTCCTCGAGGCCGCTGCCGAGGAGGAGCGGGAGAAGGAGAGGGTCGCCAGGGAGCGGCAGGTCCAGGGATCACAGCTCCGCCGCAGGACTCGCGCTCTGGTCGGACTCGGCGCAATATCTGTCCTCGTGGTGGCTCTCGCACTGCTCGCATTTGGCCAGCGGGAACGGGCACGGGACCTGGCCGACGAGTTGGCAACCACGGACGCGTCCAGACAGCTGGTAGCCGAGTCCGGGCTGGCATTGGCCGACGATCCGGACCTTGCCATCCTCCTCGCCATGGAGGCGATCCGAGTTACAGAGGCCACCGGAGGCGCCCTGCCCGAGGCTGTCGACGCCCTCCACTGGGCTCTACAAGAAGCGTCGGTTCAGTATCCGCCCGACGATGCAGAGACACCTGTTGCAGTTCGTCCCCACGCCGCCGGGGCACGAGGGGTCTTCGCCCTAACACCTCAGCATCTTGTCGAGATGGGACAGCAAGCCGCAGGACGGCCTTTCACAGCCAGCGAGTGTGAGCGATTCTTCGTCTCCGAAGAGTGTCCCGATCCGATGCTTCCCATGTCGGATGTCGACATCGCCGGGGGCTTTGAGCGATACACCGGCCTCACCGGCGACGCCGAGCAACTGGCGGGAACATCGGTAGTGGTCACTGGAGCGTGGAACGGAGACATGAAGGAGGGTGCGGAGCTCGAGTTGAACCGGCTCACGTCCGAACTCGGTGTCGACGTGCGTCATGTCGCCCATCGCTTCGACCAAGACCCGAACGTCCCCCTCAGCGAGGACCCCGTGGACATATCCATCATCAGTGCTCCGGGTGCGATCGCCGAAATAGCTGCGAACAGACCCTTGGTCGACGTCGGCGCCTATCTGGGGAATCAGTACCTGCGAGAGTCTTACGGCGAGTATCTGACATCAATGGCCTCCCTGGCTGGTCGCCAACATGCCGTATGGACTCGCCTGGGCGCAAAATCGCTGCTCTGGTACAACGCTTCCGAATTCGATCGAGCTGGTTATGTGCTGCCTGGCGACTGGGCCGACCTCATGACTCTCAGCGATCAGATGGTGGCCGACGGAAGAACACCATGGTGTCTGGGGATCTTCGCCTTCGATGCCACCGGATGGCCGGCCACCGATTGGCTGGAGACCGTTTTGCTCCTCGAGGAAGGACCCGAGTTCTATGACCGCTGGGTGGACCACGATGTCCCGTTCGACCACCCGGCGGCGGTTGCCGCTCTGGAGAAAGTGGGCACCTTGGTCCATACCCCTGGATACATGATGCCGCGGCTTATCGAGGAGACCGGATGGGACGAGGCTTTGTTCCTTGCTTCCCAGGATCCTCCTCAATGTTGGCTGAGCCCAGCACCCGATTTCGCGATGGGGTCATTCTCCGATGCGACGATGTCCGCGGCGAAATTCCCCCGGATCGATCCTGATTACAGCCCCGCCATGGTCGGGGCCGGTGACCTTGCTCTCCCGGTCGCGGATCGACCCGAAGTGCGAGCCGTGATGAGGGCGATCGCCAGCCCGGCATGGGGATCCGGCTGGGCGCAGAGCCCGTTTCCGCTGGATTTCACCCCACCCCATCGTGATTTCGACGTCGGCCTCATCACGGATCCTCTTCTGAGCTCGATATCGGCGGCGGTCAGCAAATCTGTCGAGGCCGACATGTTCAGGTTCGACGGGTCGGACTTGATGCCTTATGAGGTGGGGTTCGGCCCTCTCCTCGCCGAGCTCACCGACTACGTTTCCAACAGCGACAGGTCGGCAGAGGATGCCCTTTCAGCTGTCGAATCCGCCTGGAACGACTACGAGGCCGGCCAGCCGGCTGGCTGATTCCTACCGGATCCTTGCTCGACGACCTTCTTGAGTCCGTCGAGCATCGACTGCCAGTTCTTCTCTGAGTGGTCCTTGGCCTCGACCGTCTCATTGTTGTCCTGGAAAAGAGTCACCGTTGACGCAGGACCGTCGTCGACCACCTCGATGCGGACCGTGTGGTAATTCTCCGGCACATCGGGCAACCCGGTAAGCGGGCTGAAATGGCTGTACTCGAGGACCTGCGGCGGATGGATCTCGCGAACCGAGCCCTTGTCTTGGTACTGCCGACCCTCCCACTCGCCCTCCCAAGTGATTGGGCTCCCCTCCTGCCAGTCGGTGTTCACCTTCGTTCCAAACATGTATTGGCTGATCGAGTCGGGGTCGGTTAGGGCCTCCCAGACCTCTTCCTTCGAGGCATCGATGACCGTCGACACCTTCGCCACATGATCCTTGTCTGACATCGCCTTCCTCTCGTCGACAAATGAGTCCTACCCCAATTCGTCCCAAACCATGCACGCGCCGGCTCCGAACCAGGACCGTCATCGACACACTTTGGAAGGAGGCGATGATGACGACAACAAGAAAGGCGGCGTCCAATGTGGCCATCTGGGTGTTACTTGCCCTGGTAGCCACACTCGCGTTCGCACCACTGAGCGCCCGAGCGGCAGACCACCTGGATGCACCGGGGTTGACCTCGCCGGGAGGCAAGACCCGGTTGGACATCAACGACGTGTATGTCTTTCAGGGCTCAGACCCCTCGAAGACGGTGGTGGCGGCCACGGTCAATCCGGCGGCAACCGGAGACACCAGGTTCGCCAACCGGCAAGAGGGCGCGTACCACTTGAGAATCGACCGGAACGGCGATGCCGTCGAAGACGTGACCTACTCGCTCACGTTCGTCGATCGGAAGTTCGGTAGCGGTCAGTTCGTCACGGTCCGCAGGGCGGCCGGGTCCGAGGCCCGTGAGGTCACCCCGGACGGCAAGGTGGTCGGGTTCGGCCGCACCGAAGACACGATCCGGCTCTGGTCGGGCAACGGAAAGTCATTCACCGGCCTGCGCTCGGACCCGTTCTTCTTCGATCTGGGTGGCTTCCGTGGCACCGTCGAAGGTGTCGGGCCGCGGATGTTGAACGATGGCATGCAGAGCGACTTCTTCGAAGAGCTCAACACGCTCGCCATCGTGCTCGAGGTCCCGGATGCCAAGCTGGGCACGCAGATCGGGGTGTGGGCCACGACGAGCTCGGAGAACGGTCGCAGCGATCGCCAGGTCGACCGCATGGGTCGGCCCGCGATCAACACTGTGGTCAACAGCTCCGGACCCATCGTGGGCGCGGATTCCAACGCCAAGAACGTGTTCAACGCCGGGAAGCCCAAGCGCGACGTCGCCAACTTCACGGCAGGCACGATCGCCGCGTTGCAGGCGTTCTCATCGCTGGACACCGAACTCGCCTACAGCGACGCCGCGGCTGGCGCCCTCGCAGGCGTGTTGCTGCCGGACGTCATCACCTACGACACCGCAACCACGGCGGCCGGCCCGTTGAATGGCCGAGCCCTTGCCGACGACGTCATCGACATCGAGTTGCGCATCGTGACCGGTGGTGACCCACTCGGACTGTTCGACGATCGAGATGACGACGGCGCCATCAACACCGATGGCATCGGACCGCACGACGACTACATGGCGCAGTTCCCGTACCTGGGGGTGCCACACGGCTGAGTCGTTGGCTGGTGGGGCAACGCCCCACCAGCCAGCACTCGTGTGGTTTCGACCGAAAGGATCGAAATGAGACGAGCAATCACCACCATCGTCGCAATTGGGCTGCTGGTTGCCGGCTCCTACGGGTTCCGCCCCGTCAGCGACACGACAGAGACGGCGCCACCCAGCGCCCTCGAACAAACCCCGATCCCCCGCCTCGGTGAGGTGGAGCGACTCATCTCCGTCTTCGAGCAGCGCGTCGCTCAGAACGGTGACCCGTTCGACATGAGCGAACTCGGTCGGCTCCATCTGGAACGGGCCGAGCTCGTGGATGACCTCGGCGACTACGGATCAGCCATCACGAGCCTCGAAAAGGCAGTGAGCCTCGCGCCCGAGGACCGGGTCGCCGGGCTCCGTCTCGCCCAGTCATACCTCGCAGTGCATCGCTTCGACGAGGCTCTCGGGCTCGCCTCGAGCCTCGCCGCTTCGGACACGACTGACGCGGCAGCACGGCTGGCGGTCGCCGACGCTCAGTTCGAGCTCGGTGACGCCGAAGCGGCGGCGCATTCCCTGGAAGAGGTGGCCGCCGTCACCGGTGAGATACCTGAGGTCCTCACTCGCCGAGCGCAGCAAGCCGATTCGATGGGAGACGTCACCACGGCACTCGTATACGCCGAGGAAGCGCTGCGGAAAGCCGAGGCGGAAGGATCCGAGCCCAGGCGGCTCGCGTTCCACCTGACTTTCGCCGCCCACTTCCTCAATGATCTCGGCCGCTATGAACAGGCGGAGACGATGCTGGAGCGAGCCATCGAAGTCGACCCCACCTGGTCCTCGTCACGGGCGACACTCGGCACGGTGCTGATGTCCGATGGCAGGCTCGACGAGGCGTTCACCGCCTATGAGAGAGCGGCTGCGCTGAGCCCGGACCCGGGCACCCTCGCCATCCTCGGCGATCTATCTGTTGCCCTGGGAGATGATGAGCGGGCAAACGCCTTCTACGACCGGGTCGAGCCGGCGGCCAGCGAAACCAAGGTCCACCAGGACGCCTATCGGCGGACAATGGCCCGGTATCTGGCCGATCACGATCTCGAACCGGAGCGCGCCTTGGAGCTTGCCGAGACCGACGTGAGCCAGCGATCCGACCCGTTCGGCCTCGACACCTATGCCTGGGCCCTCTATCGCGCCGGCCAGATCGAGGAGGCCAGGAGCCAGATCGACAAGGTCCTGGCGGTGGGGCTCAGAGACCCGCAGATCCTCTATCACTCGGGGTTGATCGCCCTAGCGGAAGGGAATGAGGAGCAGGCGCGGGTGGAGCTGGCCGAGGCTCTGGACAAGGCACCACTGTTCCATCCTCTCCAGGCGCCCCATGCCAGGAGCGTTCTTGAGTCGCTCGAGGGCTGAACCGAACTGTCACTGATCCGGAGCGTCTGGGTACATTCCGGGGACGGTGACAACCAGTTCGATCGACGGTGGGACGTGGGCCAATTGGGTCGGCAATCAGTCTTTCTCACCGAGACAAGTTGTGAGGGTAGATTCCGAGGCCGACGTCCAACGCGCGATCGGCAGGGCGGTCTCGAATGGATACGTGGCCCGCACATTCGGCACCGGGCACTCTTTCACACCCATCGTCGAGACCGATGTCTTGCTCGACACCGGCCCCCTCCGCGGGATCATCGATGTCGACCCGAGCCACCTCACAGTCAAGGCTAAGCCGAAGACCACCATTGGTGATTTTGGCGACCCGCTCTGGGATTACGGGTTGGCCCTCGCCAATCAAGGAGACATCGACACCCAGGCAATCGCCGGCGCCATTGCTACCGCCACACACGGCTCCGGTCTGAAACAGCCCAACTTCTCAGCCGCACTAGTAGGGGCGAGGATCGTCGACGGTTCCGGAAACGTGGTAGAGGTCTCGCGGGATGTGAACGCGGATGTGCTTCCGGCCCTGCAGACTTCGATCGGTCTGCTGGGCATCATGACCGAGGTCACATTGAACGTCGTCCACGCGTACGACTTGCACGCCAGAGTCGACATCATGAAATACGACGACGTCATGGAGCGCTTCGAGGCCGACATCGACGAGTACCGCCATTTCGGCCTGTTCTGGATGCCGACCGACGCCTCGGCAAAGCTCTACAACCTGCATGACGCCGGGGCCGACGATTGCGTCGTCAAGCGCTACCGGGAGGTCGAAGTCGGCACCCCCTCCGATGGACTCCCCGACAATGAGAGAATCGATCGTTCCTACCGGATCTACCCGATGGTTTACGACCCGAACTTCCATGAGGTCGAGTACTTCCTACCCATCGAGCAAGCCCGGGAGATCATGGATGCGATGCGTCGACTGATGCTCGACTGGCTGCCGCTGAGCGTCTACCCGCTGGAGATCCGCGTCGTCGCCGGCGACGACGCCTGGCTGAGCCCGAACTACCAGCGGGACAATCTCGTCGTATCAATCTCCGGGGAGCCAGGCACCGATTACTGGCCATACCTCCGCGCCTGCGACGCATTGTTTGCCCAATTCGGGGGCCGGCCACATTGGGGAAAGATCCATTTCATGACCCCCGAGCGCATCGCGGGTCTTTTCCCCCGCTATCAGGACTTCCTCGAGGTGCGCCGGCGATTCGATCCGAACGGCACCTTTCTCAACTCGCATCTTCGCCAATTGTTCGAGTGACCCGCTTGAAGCCACACGAAGAGGGTCGCTCAGGGGAGTCGGCCGAACCAGACCAGCGATCCCACGCCAGCGAGACAGAGAAGGCCCAGGGCCGCGCCGGCAAACCAGTCGCCGATCTCGACCTGCTCCTTCTCGACGGTCACCGAACGACCGAGGTCCTCGTAGACCTGGCTGAGTTGCTCGACCGAGGCCGCACTGAGCGCCTTCCCGTCTGTCTGGCGGGCCAGTTCAGCCAGGGCTTCCTCGTTCACCGGCACCGGGACCTCGCCTTCGAACGGGTCCACGATCGTCCCGGCGTCGGTGCCGAAGGCGATGGTGTGGACGGGGATTCCGGCACTACGCGCCGCCGTGGCCGCCTCGTCATTGCTGCGGCCCATCGTCGTCTCACCATCCGAGAGCACCACGATCGTGCCCACGGCCTCGTCGGGAGTCTCCGAATCTTCTGATGCCTCCTCGCCGGAAGCCTCGATCGCCTCGATGCCGAGGAATACTGCCTCGCCGATTGCTGTCCCCTCACCCAGACCGCTGTGGTTGATAGATCCGTCGATGACCCGACGCACCGCCTCGATCCGTGTCGTCGGGGAGATCAGGTTCCTCGCCACCCCGTCGAAGCCGACCACCCCGATGGCGACGCCCTCAGGCACCGAGTCGAGGAATGCCCCAGCGGCTTCCCGGGCCGCATCGACCCGCGATGGCGACACGTCATCGGCTTTCATCGAGATCGACGTGTCGATGGCGAGTACCACCAGCCTCGAGGACTCGAGGGTTTCCCCGGCAACAACCGGGCGGGCGAAAGCCATGGTTGCGACAACTGCCGCAATGATCAGGCCCATCGCGGGCAGGTGGCGACGCCAACCTGGGCGGTCCGGAGCGACCTGATCGAGCATCTCAACCGTTGTGAAGCGAACGGCGTAGCGGCGGCGTCGCGCCTGCAGCAGGAGATAGCCCACTGCCAGCGCAGCAGGCAGGACGAGGATGGCCAGCCGCCCGGGTGATAGAAATCCAAAATCTGTCATCGTCCCGACCTCCCCGCCGACATCAATCTCGCTTTGCGGCCCGAAACGAACCGGACGAAGTCGAGGACCCAATCTCGGTCCGTTCGCAGGACCAGGTGATCGGCTCCGCAACTCTTCAACCGAGTCGCCACTTCGGCCCGGCGATCTGCGGCGAGCGCGGCGTAGCGCTCGCGAACCCGATCCTCGGACGTGTCGATCAGTCGCCGCCTGCCGGTCTCCGGGTCGACAACCGCGATCAATCCGACGTCCGGCAGGTCGATCTCCCGGGGATCCACCACTTCGACCGCGATCACCTCGTGCCGATGGGACATGGCCCGCAGTGGGCGCACCCAGTCCGACGAGCCCAGGAAGTCCGAGATGACTACTGCCATACCCCGCCGGCGGGCGGCCTGCCCGACCATCTCGATGGCACGAGCCAGATCGCCGGTCTGCCCGTCCTCAGGTGCCTCGAGCAGAGCGGTCAGGACTCCGCCGGTGTGGGCCGAGCCGCCGCGCGCGGGAATGAGGAGAGGCCGTGAGCGATCGCGATGATTGGTGGAACGCGCCGCTCCCACCCGATTGCCGCTGTTCGAGGCGAGCAGCGCAAACGCCCCCGCCGCCGACCACCCAACCTCGTGCTTGGTCGCCCGGCCGGTGCCGAAACCGACACTCGACGACGAGTCGAGGACAAGCCACACATCCAGCTCATGGTCCGCGACCATGTCGCGGACGTATGTGTCATGGGTCCGTGCTGTGACCGCCCAGTCGATGTGACGGGGATCGTCGCCTGGCACATAGGGTCGGGATTCGCCCCTCTCGGTCCCATGACCCGGGAAGAGCCCGGCATGATCCCCGGCGAGGAGGCCATTGAGCCGGCGCAGCACTGTGAGTCGCAACCGTTCAATCGGGACCTGCGACGGCGAAGTCAGGCGCGATGTCAGCGGGATCGGCTCTACTCCCTTGGGAGGCCCTGATCGTTTGAAGGGCATCAGACCGCCAGCGACGTCCGGTTCCCCGCGAGCTGCGAGGACGACAGACGTGGTGAAACCACTGTCGTCAGGACCTCGACCAGGACGTCGTCCACCGTCACACCGTCGGCCACCGCGTCGAACGACAAGACCAGACGATGGTTGAGCACGTCGTAGGCGATGTCGTAGACGTCCTGGGGGAGAAGATGATCCCGTCCCCGCAGAAGAGCAAGGGCTCGTCCGGCGTTGATGAGCCCGATGCTGGCCCTGGGGCTGGCGCCGTAGGCGAGGAGGCCATCGATGGCTACTCGTTGCTCTGCCGGATTCCTGGTGGCGAGGACGAGCCTTATGGCGTAGTCCTGCACCGCCCGGTCGACGTAGATCGCGGAAGCCGCTGCGTGAAGCCCGGCCACATCATCGGTCGACAGAAGGGCTACGGGCGAACCCGAAACCTGGTGCCGGGAACGGTCGACGATCTCATGCTCCTGGTCCGGTGTCGGGTAGTCCACCGGGATCCTCATTAGGAATCGGTCGCGCTGCGCCTCCGGCAGTGGGTAGACGCCCTCTGACTCGATCGGATTCTGGGTGGCGAGCACCAGGAAAGGGAGAGGCAAGGGATAGGTGGTACCCCCGATCGAGATCTGGCGCTCCGCCATGACCTCGAGAAGCGCCGACTGGACTTTGGCCGGCGCACGGTTGATCTCGTCGGCGAGCACGAAGTTGGCGAACACCGGGCCCAACTCGACGTCGAACCGCTCAGTCGAAGGCCGGTAGATGCGGGTGCCGACGATGTCCGAAGGCAACAGGTCGGGTGTGAACTGGATCCGGGTGAAGGTGCCGCCGAGCGTCTTGGCCAGGGTGGCGACCGTGAGGGTCTTGCCCAGGCCGGGAACGCCCTCGAGAAGGCAGTGACCGCCGGCGATGAGCGCGACGAGGACCCGCTCCAGGACTCGGTCCTGGCCAACGATGACCCGCTGTAATTCGGCCATCACCTCACGGAGCTGCACCCCATGAACGGCAGACAATTCGACTCTCGGTGTGAACTGACTGGTGGTCATGACGTCTCTCCCTCCCCTGGCGCCGCCGGAGCGGGGACACCCAGCAGTTCTTCGAGCAGCTGTTGCAGTTCCGGTGGGATGTCGGTTGTCCCGAACATCTCTTCGAGCATCTCGTCCAGGCCGGGGAGATCCTCGAGACCTCCCGGTCCTTGAGGGCCGAAGAGATCGTCGAGTCCGGGCAGAAGGTCTTCGAGACCGGGAACCAATCCTCCCAACGACCCGGCATCCTCGGGAGCAGGCACGGTCGGTGCCTCCACGCCGCCATTCGCCTCGACCTCGTCGATCAGCGACGCGAAGTCCTCGACCGGCACGGCGAATCCGACACCATCGTTTCCGCCCGACATGGAGGCGATCGCGGTGTTGATCCCTATCACCTTTGCCTCGGCGTCGGCCAGAGGCCCTCCCGAGTTGCCAGGGTTGATCGGAGCGTCGGTCTGAATCAACCCGGTGAGAGTGCCCATGGGCGTCTCCAGCTCGCGGTCGAGCCCTGAGATGATCCCGGCTGTCACCGACTGCTGGAACCCGAAGGGGCTCCCGAGGGCGATCGCCGGTTCGCCCACCTCCACGGTCCCCGGCTCGGCGATGGTGGCCGCCACCAGATCGGTTGCGTCGGTGAGGGCAACGATGGCAAGATCCCGCTCCGGGATCCGTCCGACCACGCGTCCATTGAACGACCGCTCGTCGGCAGTCTTGACCGTCACTTCGTCGGAAAACGAGACAACGTGATGCGCGGTGAGCACCAGCCCGGAGGTGTCGTAGATGACACCCGAGCCGACCCCTCCGCCGGCCTCCAACCCACCGAGGATCTCGATGTGAACCACCGCCGGGCCCAAAGCGGCTGCAACGGCGCCCGGACTTCCGGCTTCTGCTTCGTCAACAGCCACAGTCGGTGTGGTCGTGACCGGCTCCTCTCGTTGCGAGAGCCAGACCGCGGCGCCGACCAGCGTCACGACGACAGCCGTCAGGGCGTATGTGAAGATTCGAAGACCGCTCCGCGGCGCCTTTTCCGCTACCTCCGTCGGCGCTATCGGAGCAACCACCGGCTGCTCCTGGGTGATCGGCGGGTGTGGGTCGCCGATTGGCGGCGACGCCGGAAGATCACGCCAGGACCGCCGTCTGGGGCGGAGTTTGGGCGGGCTTGGGTCGAGTTGGGTCAAGGCTTCCTCCGTGGGGTCAACGGTCGCAACATATGGGATGACCTTTAAAAGGC
>JBEVJN010000045.1:0-15795 GCA_040510135.1 Acidimicrobiia bacterium
GACCTCGATTTCAAGGAACGGCTCACCCCGATGCTTCGGGAGCAGATCGCTCTGGCCCGTCATGACGACCTGCTCAACCCCAAGGTTGTCTACGGGTACTTCCCCGCAAACGGCGACGGCGACGACCTCGTCATCTGGGACGACGTCAGCGGTAAAAGGGAGCTGACCAGGTTCAGCTTTCCCCGCCAGCGGGAGGACCCGTACCTCTGCATCGCCGACTTCTTCCGACCGGTCGGCGAAGAAGTCGACTACGCCGCCTTTCACATCGTCACGATGGGCGACAAGGTCTCTGACCGGACCAAGGACCTGTTCGAGCAGGATCGTTACACCGACTACCTGCTCCTTCATGGTCTCGGCGTGGAGATGGCCGAGGCCCTCGCTGAGCACTGGCATCATCGGATCCGGGAGGAGTGGGGGTTCGTCGATGAGGACGGACCATCCCTCCTCGGACTGTTCCGTCAGCAGTACCGGGGCGGGCGCTTCTCATGGGGATACCCGGCCTGTCCCGATCTCGAGGACAACGAGAAGGTGGCCTATCTACTGGGCGCCGACCGGATCGGGATCACCGTGGGCGAGGAGACCTTCTATCAGTACCAGCCGGAACAGACGACCTCCGCCATCATCTGCCATCACCCTCAGGCCAAGTATTTCGTCGCCCGCAAGCCCAGGGAGGACC
Source organism: Acidimicrobiia bacterium (assembly GCA_040510135.1). Lineage (GTDB taxonomy): Bacteria > Actinomycetota > Acidimicrobiia > Spongiisociales > ZC4RG35 > JARDZU01. The sequence goes on from JBEVJN010000045.1 coordinate 677, forward strand.
GAGATGCTGACAAAGGCTGAGGGCTGGTTGCGGATTGCCGAGATCAACCCTCCCGAGCTTCCCAACCTCCAGCACCGGAGCCTGTCGCCCGCTTGGAGCCATGTGCTCGTGACCGACAATGTCTTTGGGCGGATCCGTGTCTCGCCTTATGCGTTCTCGGCCCGCATCACCCATGACACGCCCGACGTGCACCCGACGGTGGTGGTGTCGACGAGGGACCGGAACATCCTGGCCATCGAATCCGAGGTGAGGGGTGCCCTCGGCAACGGAGTCGATTCGTTTCTCGTCGTCATCGGCGACACGGTGCCCCACGTGGACCATCTGGCGCACCACTACGAGATCGTCGAGCACCTCAGGGAGCTCCAGGAGAATCTGCCTGATTTCGAGGTGGGCATGCCCTCCCGATTCCGCGAGTGGCAATTCCGGCGCAGGATCGAGTTGGGGGCCCAGTTCTTCGTCACCGGGCCGATCCTCGACCCAGAGGTGATGGAGCGGCACCTCGGTTTGCTCAACCTGAAGCCGGAAGACCCTCCCGTCTTCGTGATGGTCATACCTCCCTTCAGCTTGTCCTGGGTGGAGCAGATGGAGGCCATCGGGTCGGTCCCTTCTACCGAAGGCATGAAACAGCGACTGGCCGATCTCAGCCCCGAGGTAGGTCGCAAGCTCGGATGGGAGATGATCTCCGAGGCGGAGAAGCGGGCGAGGGACGCCGGGGCAGCCGGCGTCATCCTGATGGGGCTGAAATACGAATCGGTGGTTGGTGAGGCGGCGGAGGACTGGCTGAACCGGCGCGACTGACCTTCTACCTACCCGGGGTTGTGGGCCGCGGCGCGCCATTCCTCGTCGGTCGAGGCGCCCGCATCCGTGGCCGCGACGACGGCTTCTATCTGGGCATCCGTCAGGTCGTCGACAAGGCAGAACTCGTTCCCGAATGGATCCTGCATCACCGCCCAGTCGATAATCGGCGGTTCGTCACCATGAGAGCCCGGTCGTGGGTAGAGGCTCGGCGGCTTCTTCACCGCTCCTCCCAGGGCAACTATCCGTGAAATGGCCTCGTCGATGCCGTCGTTGGGAGTCACGTCGATATGGGCGCGGTTTGGGTGATCCCCCTTGCGGCTGCTCACCACCTGCAGGATGAGCTCGTGCCTCCAAGGATCCTTTCGTCCTAGATACCCAAACCGGCGATGCCATCCTTCGGGTTCGCTACCGATGACTTCGAGTCCGGTGACTGCCGACCAAAAGGCGTATCCCTGTGCGAGATCATTCACGTCGATGACAGTGGCTCGATAAGTCCCGATCCCGTGCAAGGGCGTCCCCGGCTGGGTGGGGACAGGTCGAGCCCTGTCATGGGTGGGTGGTGATCCCATCGGTCGGCGAGGATAGTGACGGGGAGTGGCGGCTCAGGGTGGGTCGGGTCTGGTGGTGTAGGTGTGGCCGAGTGGGCTGGTCCACCGGTACGTGCCGGGTCTGGTCTGCTCGAGTTTCCAGCCTGACCGGTGTTTGGTTCGGTGGTCGTGTCGGCAGAGTGGCCCGAGGTTGTCGTCGATGACCGGTTGCATGCTGAACCGGATCGAGAAGGTCCAGATCTGACGAGGTAGTATCGAACATACGTTCGACACTACAAGCTCCCCGACAGAATCCATGCGTCCGTCGCAAGTATCTTCGACCCGGCGTGCGCCGGCCGGGTCTTCCTAGAAGTTGACTTGCTGAGTCTTGGTCTGCCGGCAGAGATCGATCATCTGGAGTGCCCGTCTTTGATCGGCGGGCGAGCGGATCGAACCGATGTCGTGTTTTCCACGGCAAGGACAGCGCCAGAGATACCCGTTGTCATCACGGGCGAGTATCCAGCCATTGTCGTACAGGAGATGCAGCATCTCGCTCCGTCTCATTTTCGAGTTCTTTCCGGGTTGCAGGGAGTGGGTTGGTCTGTTGTCACGAAGGCCACTCTCGCTGTGGCCAAATCAACGGACCGTTAAGTTCCGGCTCACGATTTCTGCCGCCTGGCAACGTTTCGAATACACGGTCGAGGGGTCGACCGGCCTCTAAAGAAAAACGCGCGAAATCTCCGATAACCCTCGCATGGGGACGGAGCGGCTGACCAGCCCGACGGCGCGGCGACGCGCGGTAGGTATCGCCATCGGGGCGACACTGGTCCTCGTAGTTCTCGTGATCGGTCTCACCTTCGCCAATTCGGTCGGGGCGGCCCGCGTGGCGGCGAACGCCGCCGACCTTCATTGGACCAACGCCACGCTTGGAACCGGTGCGCTGACCCGGGCGGCAGTGGTGCAGGCCACGACCTTCTCCGAGCTTGCCGACAGCGGGCTCGTGACTCAGGACGACCTGTTGGCCGCCATGAACGAAGCCCGAGATGCCCGAATCCGATTGGCCGAGCTACTCGATGCGGCCGGGCACAGTGCGTCGACCGCCTCCCTGACCCATTTCCTGGCCCGGGTGGACGAGGCGATGGCCGACCTCGATGCGGGTGACTTCGCCAGCGCCAAGACCGTCTTGATGGCCGGCGCCGAGGCGGCGTACATCGACCTGGTGGAGTCTCTCCAGATCGAGCAAACCGGAATCCAACGCCAGATCGACGCGAACACGGCCGGCTCCCGCCGCACCACGGAGTACATCCAGTTCTTCCTCATGCTCGCCATCCCCGCTTCGGCGGTGCTCATCTACCGGTTCGTGGCCCTTCGCCAGATGCGAGAGCTCCGCCTCAAAATCGATCTCGAACTCGAGAAAGAGAGGGATATCGGGCGGGCCAAGGATGAGTTCATCGCCGGGCTGTCCCACGAGCTACGGACCCCCCTCACCTCCATTTACGGATTCGCCGAGATACTGACCGACGGTGGCGCCGAAGATCCGGCGACTGCCGTCGAGGCATCCCAAATCATCGCCAACGAGGCCGCCGAGATGACCCGGATGGTCGACGACCTCCTCGCCGTGGCTCGGCTCGAGAGCACCGGTGTGCAGATCGAGATGAGCCCGACGCACGTCACCGACGTGGTCGACTCGGCGATCCTTCCCTTCCAGCGGGCCGGTCTCAAGATCAAGAGGGCCGGAATGGATGCGATGGTGTCTACCGACGCTGCCCGGCTCCGTCACGTCTTGATCAATCTCATCTCCAACGCGGCCCGGCATGGTGGCCCCAACGTGGGCGTCGAGGTCTCGACTGGCGATGGCATGGTCGACATCGAGGTCTGGGACGACGGCGTCGGCGTTCCCGACGAGCAGTTGGAGAAACTCTTCGACACCTTCATCCACAATGGCGCGGCGACTCTGATGACGGGGACGCTCGGCTTGGGTTTGGGCGTGGCCTCCCGGCTGATGAACTTGTTGGGCGGCAAGCTCGTCTACCAGCGCTTTGCCCAGAAGAGCTATTTCATCCTCTCCCTGCCGCTGCTCGCGGAGGAGGGTGAGACCCCGAAGACGTCAGAGGACACGACCGTGGCTCAGTTGATCCGGGCCATGTCGGCGTGAAGCCGCTTGCCGCCGTCTTCGTCGTCATTGCCCTGATGGGTCTAGCGGTCACCGCCTCGGCCCACGAGACCGAGGACTACGAGGACAAGTTCACCTCGATCAGCTGGCACGGTTCCGATGGTTCTCTCGCCTGGGCCGGGCCGTGGAACGAGATCGGTGATGACGGAGACGAGAAGAAGGGCAATGTCCGGGTGGTGTCGTCGGGGAACTGCTCTGGCATCTGCATGCGGATGAGCGCCCTCACGACCCTGCTCGGCTCGATCGGCGCGGTTCGGTCGGCCGATACCAGTCTCTTCGAGGACTTGACCCTCAGCTTCGACATCAGGAGCACGTCCTCGCTCCTGGCTTCCACCCTGGATGTGCAGGTCAACGGGGGTGGTGGCTGGGTGGGGGTGGCCCATTACCAGCTGGCTTCCGGGATCAACGAGCACGCCATCATCGACGTCAGCGCTTTCAGCTCTGAGAACTTCAGCGTTCGCTATATCTTCTCCGGGCTGCTTCTCAGCAGCGAGGTGTTCATCGACACCGTCGAGGTCCTCGGCACGTACGTCGAGCCGACCACCACAACCACAACCCCCCAAACCACCACGACCGCCGTCCCGACGACGACAACCACCCGTCCTTCCACAACCACCTCGACGTCGAGACCAGAGGCCACGACGTCCACGACCACCCCCGGATCGGGATCAGAGGCGACGAGCACTACCACTCAGCCGGGAATAGAGAACTCGACGACGACCACGCTGACTGGTGGGGCCGGGGGGAGCACGACCTCGACGGCACCGGACTCGCCGACCACAACCACGGTCATCGCCGGAGGACCGGGTGGCGGCGGGCCTACCGGCGGCAGGCCCGATGACGATTCCACGAGTGGCGACGGCCGTGTGGAGGCGTTCGGCTCGGGTGGCAACGGGATCCGAGCTGCCACCCGTGGGCTTCAAGCCAACTTCCAGGATGATCTCTATGGAGAGGTGCCCTCGGTCTCGGCCCTGAACCCCACCGACGTCCAGGCCGACTTCAGCCTTGCGGTCGAGGTAATCGAAGCGTCGTGGGTCTGGATCGTGCTACTCGGGTTGGTGGTCGCCTACTCGATCATCTCCGGTCTCGACCGGCCTTCCGCTCTACCCGACGTCTAGACGTGCCTTCGGGCTACGCCGCATCACTAGGCCCGAACCAGGTGCCTAGTGCCTCAGGAAGCCCCGGGTGGGTGGGGTCACCTACCCAGGCAACATGGCCGTCGGGCCGAATCAACACGCCCGCAGGAGCAGAAACTTCGCCCAGCACCGGAAGCTCCCACACGCCTTCGTGCTCCGCGTCGATCAACCGGACTCGATCTGCCCAAGGAGTGATGTCGAAACCGCCAGATTCATCGAGATCGAGGAGCAGGGGCCGGGCGTCGTGCAGCAAAGTGAAGACGCGGGTAGGCCCGCCGTCGGTGGTGTGCAGGTCGAGATCGGGCATGCGCCGCCCCAGCAGCGGGTGTCCTTCACCGAGGTCGTAGTGGATGTCGAGACCGGAGATCATCCCGGCGATGCGCTTGCGGGGCTCGTCCATGCTCAGCTGTTCGATCACGGTGTCGCGGAGGGCCCTGCTGCGCTCGTCAATTCGGGCAAGAGCGACTTGGGCCATCGTGTTGTGCAACACCCGGGCCCCGACCGGGTGCCGTTCGGCCTGGTAGGTGTCGAGGAGACTCTCGGGTGATGTCCCCTTGACCACCTGTGCCAGCTTCCATCCCAGGGTCACGGCATCCTGCACCCCCGTGTTCAGGCCCTGACCACCCTGCGGGCCATGCACGTGTGCGGCATCGCCTGCAAGCAGCACGCGTCCCTTGCGATAGGACCCCGCCTGGCGGCACATGTCGGTGAATCGGGAGATCCAGGTGGGATTGTGCACCCCGTAGTCGGTCCCGTAGGCGGCGACGAGCGTCTCACGCAGGTCCTGCAGGGTGGGCTCGCCGGTGTGTTCGATCTCCTTCTCGAGCAATACGACCCCGTACGGGTTTCCACCCTCCTCCCGGTTGACGGGACCGATGCCGCCACCCTCGGGGCGCATGCCGATCTCCGGCACCTCGTCCATCTCGACCTCGGCGATCAGGTAGCTGCTAGTCGGATCCCACCCCAGGAAATCGATGTCGGCCGCCTTGCGGATCAGGCTGCGGCCTCCATCGCACCCGATGAGATACTGGGCTCGGAGCGACGTGTCGTCGGACAGCTCGACACCGACACCGGTGTCGTCCTGGGTGAAGCCCACCACCTCGCGGCGGCGGTGGATTGGCACCGCGAGCTCTTCAACCCAGCCGGCAAGGATGGGCTCGAAGCGGCTCTGCCAGAGCGCAAGGACGTAGTTGTGGCGGGTGGGAAAGTCGCTGATGTCCAAGAAGGTCCCGGCGAAGCCCACGAACGGATGCACTTGGCCCTCGGAGAGGAATCGTTCTGCGATGCCACGTTGATCGAGCACCTCGATGGTGCGGGAATGAAGACCCCCAGCTCGCTTGCCGTCGAGATCCTGGGCGGCGCGTCGTTCGACGATGACGACGTCGATCCCCGCCAACGCCAGCTCGGCCGCCAGCATCAGCCCGGTCGGACCTCCTCCGGCAATCACCACCGAATGCTCGGTCTCCTCCAAGGCACTCATGATCCATTTCTCACTACCCGCCGGACCCATTGGTCAATCCGCTGCCGCGGACGGTTGCTTACCCGGCACTGGTGTTCCAAGTTATCGTCCTCGCGATGCCCCTGGCCCGCGACCCGAAACCAAAAAACCGCTCCATGGGGATGGGGGTGGCCCTGTCCAATGCGATGGCCGAGCTCGAGGTCTTGCTCAGCCCAGCCGCCGAGCACCGGATCGAAGAAGAGCGCAAGGCCGAGGTCCTCCGGGATCAAGTGGGAGTGGTCCTGGACGAGCACAGTGGCAAGGTCATCGTCGTCGAGCCGGGGGAGATCTCCCAGGCGGCTCGCTAGCGGAGTCCTACCGTGGCGGGCGTGCAGCTCGCCCTCGATCTGTTCCTGATATTCACGCTACGTCTGCTCGACGTGGGCATGGCCACGGTTCGCATCGTTCTGATCAGCCGGGGGCGGCGAGGGCCGGCGGCGCTTCTCGGCTTCTTCGAGGCATTGGTCTGGGTCATCGCCATCTCGAGGGTTCTGGCGGGTCTCGATGACCCAGCGCGAATGATCGCGTTCGCCCTCGGCTTCGCCGCCGGTACGTATGCCGGCTCGATGGTCGAGGAGTGGCTGGCATTGGGCCAATCCCTTATCCGCGTGGTTGCCCCCGTCCACACCGACCCGGTGGCCCCGTTGCTCCGCGAACAGGGTTACGGTGCGACGGTGCTCAACGGTGACGGTCGGTCCGGCGAGGTGAGGGTCACTTTCTGTGTCGTGCCCAGGAAAGAAGTGTGGTCGGTGACCCACCTGATCCACGAGGCCAATCCCGAGGCCTTCGTCACCGTGGAACAGACGTCCACCGTCGATCTGGCTGCGAAACATGGCGGAGACGTCCAGCGATAACGCGTTCGGCGGGCCCATCGGTGGCTTCTTCGAGGGTCTGCGGCTGCGTGTGGTGTCTTCGGCGACCGCCCCTTTTCGTCACGCCCCCTACCCGCTGACCGGAAGTCTCGACCACCGCGGCGACCCCGGGCTGTTCGGTCCCGAATCGGTGTCCTGGCGCGTCATCGGAGACGCCGCCTCGTTCGTAGGCGGCATCCGTGCCCTCCTCATCCAGGCGGCTCATCCCGAAGTGGTGGCCGGCGTCGGCGACCACTCCCGCTACCGAGAAGACCCGCTGGGGCGCCTGTCACGAACCTCCGCCTATGTCACTGCCACAACGTACGGAGCCATGCCTGAAGTCGACCAGGCAGTGGCCCAGGTGCGTCGAATCCATCGGGTGGTGTCGGGAACCTCCAGTCGTGACATCGCATATGACGCCGATGATCCCGGGTTCTCGGCGTGGGTGCACAACGCACTCACCGATTCCTTCCTCGTCGCCAACCAGACCTTCGGGAGAGATCATCTCACCCCTGACGAGTGCGATCGGTTCGTCCTCGAGCAGACCCGTGTCGGTGCCCTCCTCGGTGCCGATCCGATGCCCACCACGGCCGCCGAGCTGTCCCGGTGGATCGAAGGTCATCCCGGGATAGCTCCCTCGCCAGCGATGGCGGATGCGGTGGACTTCCTCATCGACCCGCCCCTGGAACCTGGTCTAAAGATTGGATACAAACTGCTGATGGAGGCAGCGGTGGCCACCCTGCCCGGCCGGTTGCGGGACATACTCGGGACGACCAAGACACCTGGGGCGGTGAGGGTGGGGAAGGGCGTCGTGGCCGGCCTGCGCTGGGCACTGGGTGCGTCGCCTTCATGGAACCTGGCGCTGGTGCGGATGGGAAGGCCGATTCCGGAACGCCGGTTCAAACAGCCGTTGCCGGTGCCGCCTCCGGTCAGTCGGAATTGAGGTAGCCCCGGAGCACCTCTAGTTCCATCTGCAACCCCTCGGCCCTCTCTGTCTGGCCGACCTGCCGATACTCCGCTACGGATCCCTCGAACTCCTCGATCTCACGGACGATGATCTCGATGACGTCATCATCGGTCAATGAACGGCGCTGCACGTCTCCGTAACCGACAACGCCCTCCACCGAGGCGACGCCTTCGACCGCCTCTGCGTTCTGGATGGCCGACATCGTGGTGCGAAGGACCTTGACCCGCGCCATCTCACGATCCCTCATCGCCTGAGCCAGATCGTCATGGATACGGGTGCGCAGGGAACTCAACCTTCCATCACCCTAGGCAGGACCGGTCGCGACGTCAGCGAGCCGCGAGCTCCCTGTCCAGGGGAGAGGCGAAGCGGGCCATGAGTCTTTTGTCGTCGAGCCATGACTCCAGCTCTTCGGCCTGAAGCTCGACCTCGGCGAAGCTCTCACTGCCCACGTCCTCGAGGAGCTCCCACACCACTTCACCGGACACTCGTTGCCCCCAGGCACCGACGACCTTCCCATCGGCCCATATCGTCTGGCCGGCATTCCCATTGCTGTCGAACAATCTCGATGCGTGAGGCCCCAGATACCACTCCCGCTCCTTCCAACCCATCGTCGTGGGATCGAGGGCGGGGAGCAGTGCCACCCAAGGCTCTACGGGTGGCAGCGGGTCGAGGTCATCGGGGAGTAGGTATCCAACACCCGAATCCAATTCGACCTCTACCGGGCCTATGGTCGCCAACGCCGCACGCACTTGGGTGACCGGCCAACCCGTCCACCATTTCATGTCGACCTCCGTGCCGGGGCCGAATGTCCTCAGCCATCGCTCCAGGACTGCAGCCTGTGCCTGAGGGCGGCTGACCTCGGGAATTGGCCCCCCGAGCCATTCCTCCATCGGGGCCCACCGGTACATGCTGCTGACCCAGGTCCCTTTGGGCCGTCCTCGCGTCACCTTCCCCTCCGTGGCGAGGAGGAACAAGATCCGGGTTGTCATGCCAACGGTTGTCTGGACCGAGCCATCCGCCTTGTAGAAGGTGATCTTCTCGGTCAGTTCGGGAACGTCTTTGGAAAGCTCGGCGGCGACCGCCTCGCCCCGCTTCCTGAGCGCCGCCAAGGTCTTCTCGGAGACGTCGTCAATCCACTTCGCGCCGTCTTTGGTGATTCCGTAGCTCTCCAGCCATCCGGCCAATCGTCTCCGCTCCGGCCCGATCAGCGCCACCGTCGACGAGTAGTGCAGCATCGACACCATCTCGACCGGCACCACGAACATGGTGCGGCGCATGGCATGGACTCGCGCCAGCGACTTCTCCTCATAGAGGGCGTGCTCGAGGTCCCCCTGCTTGAACCCCGGCACTCTGGCTCGTGCGGACAGGTAGACCGTGGCGGGATCCGAAGAGTGAAATCCGGTCATCGCCTCGGCGGCATCGACCACATCGTCGGCCGGCCGGGCGAGTCGATGCCTCGACGCAAGACGCGCCCTCCGTTCATCGTTCGAGACCGTACGCATCGGGACCAAAGCTAGGGCCGTCTCAACCCAGCAGGATCACGATGCCAAAGGCCAGGATGACCAGATCGCCCAGGATGGTCACCACTCTTCGTGATCGAATCGAGAGCCGGTGGCCGGCGAATGCGCCCACCGTTGCGATCAATGTCTGCCACGAGAGGCTGGCCAGGAAGGCGCCGGTCACGAACAGGGCGCCGTCACCCGCAGTCATCCCTCTCGCCACCCCGAGGCCGATCACGACCGCGGCGAAATAGACCACGGTGGTGGGGTTGATGATGGTGAGGCCGACGAAGCGGCCATACGTCCGGACGAGATCACCGCCACGGGGCTCCGTCACGTTCGTCTCCGCCGGCCGTTGGCTCCGGAAGAGGCCCAGCACCGCGATGACCACAAGGACCACGCCGCTGGCGATTCGCAACGGGTCGCCGATCGATTCCACCGTGGCGGCCAGGGTCGCCCCACCGAGCACGGCGAGCGCCGCATAGAGGAGGTCTGCGGTGGCTGTCCCGGCTCCAGCCGAGAACGCGGGTGGAAACCCACGTCTGATCCCGACGTCCATGATCAGGATGGCGATCGCCCCGACCGGGATGGCGATGCCGTAGCCCGCCGCCACGCCGGTCATGAAGGCGTCCATCTCGCTGGAAATCTAGGGAGTGGCAGGCTATGCCCCGGGTACCGTCCAGGCGTCATGTGGGCGGATCGTGATGTCAGACGGGTTGTCCTGGCTCGGTTCATCTCCCGCAGTGGGGGTGAGGCAGCGTTCTTCGTCGGCATCTGGGGCAAGGCGGCCTTCGAGATGGACGCCTCAGCCGCAGGCGTGGCTGCCGTCATGGGCGCCCTCGGTGTCGCCTCCCTCATCGGCTCGGCCGTGGCCGGGGTCCTGGTCGATCGTTTCGACCCCCGCCGCGTCCTCATCGCAGCCGAGATCGTGTTCATTCCCGTGGCGTTGGGGATGGTGTTCGCCGACACCCTTCCCGCCTTGGTGGTCGCGACCTTCCTGCTCGGTCTTGTCGGAACCCCGGTATTCACCGCCATCTCTTCTTTCGGGCCGTTCCTCACCGACGATCCCGATCGTCTAGCCCGCATCAACGGGCTCATCGAAGGGGCAGCCTGGGCGGCATTCGTGGTGGGGCCAGCCCTCGGTGCGATCATCGCCGGCAGCGTGGGACTCGATGGCATCTTCGTCCTCGATGCCGCCACTTCGGCGATTGCCGCATTGATCGTGATACCCGTCTCGGTGCGAAAGATGGCGAGGGAGGAGAGGGAGAAGGAGGGCCTCCGCGAGCTGCGGGAGGGCTTCTCCTACGCGTATGGCCAGCATCGGCTCCGTTTCTACATCTGGCTCGGTTCGTCGGTGTGGGTCCTGTTCGGGACCTTCAGCACCTTGGAGCCACTGTTCTACCGGGACATCCTTCAGGTCGAGCCCGAGACCCTGGGCTGGGTCAACTCCATCTTCGGTCTCGGCCTGGTCGCCGGTACCTGGATCGCCTCCCGCCTCCCGCCCAAGTACCGCACCGCCCGGTCACTAGTGCTGATCGTCGCCCTCAACTCGGTTGGCGTGCTGGCGTACATCGGCACCGATCAGCTGCGGGTAGTCGTCGTGGCCGGCGTGTTCTGGGGATTGATCATCGGGATCATGGCTCCACTGCTCCGCACCCTGATCCAACTGAACACCCCCGAGGACTTGATGGGGCGCATCACCGGTGTCACCCAGGTCCATTCCGAGGTTGGCCATTTGCTACCTCTGGCCATCGCACCGGTTCTCGCCGGGATGTTTGGCGTTCAGCGAACCCTGATCTTGTCCGGTCTCGCCCTCGGCGTGTTTGCCCTTTTCTTCGTTCCCACGGCCAACCGCCTCGACCGGACCCGGGAAGTCGACGTCCCGCCGACCGGGCTTCCCGACCCCAATGACGAGCCTCGCTCGGTCGGCCATTGACAGGGAGCAGGACGGTCACCCCTCGTTAGAGTCTCGCCGCCATGGGAGGAGCGAATCGCAAGGTTGCCCGGGCCGGTATCTCGATCGTGGCTGTCATCGTCGTGTTCGTCCTCGTTTGGGAGAGCTACAAGCTGATCTGGACTGCGCTGGGGTGGGAGAATCCGGTCCGACCCGACGACCGCACCATGCCCCACACCTGGGACATCTTCCTGGCTCTGTTCCGACCGGCACAGCGAAACGGCCCGCCGTTCATCCTCGTCGAGCTGAGGGCGGCTCTGATGACCCTGCGTGAGGCGTTTGTCGGGTTTCTCATCGGCGGGACCATAGGTTTCGGGCTCGGCGTCCTTTTCGTGAGGTCGACGGTGTCGGAGCGAGCCTTCATGCCCTACGTCGTCGCTTCCCAGACCGTTCCGATCATCGCCATTGCCCCAATGGTCGTGGTTTGGGGTGGCCGGATCAATCTCCCCCAGTGGTTGAGCGTCTCGCTGATCGCCGCCTATCTCACCTTCTTCCCGGTGGCCATCAACACCCTGCGCGGATTGCGCTCGCCGGCCCCGACGTCGATGGAGTTGATGAGGTCTTATGCGAGTAGCCCTGGCGACGTGTTGTGGAAGCTCCAGGTCCCGGCGGCGATGCCCTACATCTTCACGGCGCTCAAGGTCTCGGCGGCGGCCAGCGTCATCGGGGCGATCGTCGGTGAGCTGCCGGCCGGTCTGCGAGGAGGTTTGGGGCGTGACCTTCTCCAATTCTCCCAACAGTTCACCGCGGCGCCGGAGAAGTTGTTTGCCGCGGTGATGATCGCCGGGCTGGCCGGTATCGCATTCGTCGGCCTCATCACCGCGCTGGAGCATCGCTGGATCGGCGCCAATCGAAGGCTGACCACGTGAGCGCGCCAGTTGTGGAGGCTCGGAGTCTGGGGAAGGTGTTCGGCATCGGTGACGCTCAAACCGAGGCCCTGCGAGACATCGACCTGGAGATCGCCAACGGAGACTTCGTCTCCCTCATCGGGCCATCAGGATGTGGCAAGTCCACCCTTCTCCGACTCATTGGTGACCTGGTCAGCCCGACCACTGGGACTCTCGTCGTCAACGGGAAAGAGCCAGGACAGGCCCGTCTCGACCGTGACTACGGAATCGTGTTCCAGTCGGCGACCTTGCTCGACTGGCGCAACGTCCAAAAGAACGTCGAACTGCCTCTCGAGATCATGGACTTTCCCGATGCCGAACGACCAACCCGGGCGAGAGAGATGCTCGATTTGGTCCAGCTCGGAGGCTTCGCCGACCACTACCCCTGGCAACTTTCCGGTGGAATGCAGCAAAGAGTGGCCATCGCCAGGGCGCTGGCCTTCCGACCCGCCCTGCTCCTGATGGACGAGCCGTTCGGCGCTCTCGACGAGATGACCCGGGAAGCCATGCAGCAGGAGGTGCTCCGGGTGTGGGGGGAGACGGGTACAAGTGTCGTCTTCGTCACGCACTCCATCCCCGAGGCGGTGTTCCTCTCGACGAGGGTGGTGGTGATGACGCCCCGACCAGGGCGGATCAGCGAGGAGATCGCGGTCGATCTTCCCCCCGACCGTGACCTGGACACTCGCGAGGATCCGAAGTACTTCGAGCTCGTGATCGAGGTCAGGGAAGCTCTGCGTCGGGGCGAGTCGGGGAGTGGGGGACAGTGACCGAGCGCGACGACTTGATCCAGGAGACATCGACCACAGATGTCTTCGCCTCGTTCGAAGGAGACATCCCGGCCGGCGGCGGGCGACTGTCTCCGTCGAGTTTGGTGCGGCGTTATCTGCCTGCCGTCATCGCTTTCGTCGCCGTGCTCCTGGTGTGGGAAGGACTGACGAGGCTCTTCGGTGTGGAGTCATTCGTCCTCTCCAAGCCGAGCGAGATCCTGGACAGCTTCACAGAGACTTTCTTCCTGATCTGGGGTGCCGGGGTGAGGACTCTGTTCGAGGCCGCAGGCGGGTTCGTCATCGGCACCAGCCTCGCCGTCGCCACCTCCCTGGCCGCCGCCCATTGGGTCGGGTTCCGGCAAGGTGTCCTTCCTCTTGCCATCGCGCTCAATGCCACCCCGATCGCGGCGCTGGCTCCGATCTTCAACAACTGGTTCGGGTTGACCAATCCGTTTTCCAAGATGGCCGTCGTGGCGGTGGTGGTCTATTTCCCGGTCATGATCAACACCACTCGAGGCCTGCTCGAGGCCGACCCGGCCGAAATGGAGTTGATGCGATCGCTGGCAGCACGCCCGTCAGAGGTGACACGGAGGGTCCGAATCCCCAGAGCCCTGCCCTACTTCTTTGCCTCGCTCAAGGTGGCCAGTGCCCTCTCGCTGATCGCGGCCATCATCGCGGAATACTTCGGCGGCCCCCAAGACGTGCTCGGCCAATACATCGTCAACCGGGCGCAGTTGTTCCAGTTCCCGGATGCCTGGGCGGCCATCCTCGTGGCATCGATCCTGGGGGTGGTCTTCTATCTGCTGATCCTGGCTGCCGAGCGGTGGTTGATGCCCTGGCACGTCTCGTTCCGGACCAGCGAGTAGGACGCAACCGATTGCCGAGCGCGGGCAGGGGCTATGCCGGATAACGTGAGCCGGCATCAGGAATGGAGGAAATTCGATGAATGTGAGCAGATGGCGCCGCCACGTCCTGTGGCTGTCCGCGCTGGCGATCGTCCTGGCCGCGTGTGGTGACGGCGGCGAGACCGGTGGCGAGGGAGGCGGGACAGCCGCACCCGCCGAGGATTGCACCGAACCCGACCCGGTCAGGCTGCAGCTGCAGTGGTTCGCCCAGTCACAGTTCGCCGGCTACTACGTCGCCCTCGACAACGGCTTCTACGAGGCGCAGTGCCTCGACGTCGAGATCATCGAGGGTGCGGTTGAGATCGTGCCACAACAGGTGCTTGCCACCGGTGGTGCAGAGTTCGGTCTCGCCTGGGTGCCCAAGGCCCTGGTTTCCCGTGAGGGCGGCGCCGACATCATCAACATCGCTCAGGTGTTCGAGCGTTCGGGAACACTCCAGGTTGCCTGGGCCGACTCCGGAATCGAGGAGCCGGCCGACTGGGCAGGGAAGAAGGTGGGCAACTGGGGCTTCGGCAACGAATTCGAGCTTCTCGCCGCGATCGCCAAGTACGAGGTCCCCGATGTCGAGCTGGTTGCACAGGATTTCACGATGAACTCCCTGCTCAACAACGAGATCGATGCCGCCGAGGCCATGATCTACAACGAGTATGCCCAGGTGCTCGAGGCGACGAACCCCGACACAGGTGAGCTCTACACACCCGATGACCTGAGTGTGATCGATTACAACGAGATCGAGACGGCGATGCTCCAGGACGCGGTGTGGGTCAACGCCGATTGGATAGCCGAAGAGGGCAATGAGGACATCGCGACCAGGTTCCTCACGGCGTCTTTCCAGGGCTGGGTCCACTGCCTCGAAAACTTCGACGGATGTGTCGAAGTCGTCCTCAACAATGGATCGACTCTGGGGCAGAGCCATCAGGAATGGCAGCTCAACGAGATCCTCGGTCTCATCTTCCCCGCCACCAACGGCATCGGGGTGATGAACGAGGACTTGTGGGATCAGACCGTGGCTATCGCCACCGAGCAGATCACCGAGCTCCAGGGTGTGGAGATCCCCGACGAGGTCTATCGCACCGATCTCGCCCAGGCGGCCGTCGATGCTCTCGGTGATGCCGACGTCACCGGCTCGGGCTACGAGAGACGCGAAATCGAACTGC
>JBEVJN010000046.1:0-11750 GCA_040510135.1 Acidimicrobiia bacterium
TCAGATCGTGGGCCAGGATTTGGACGACGTGATCCTGGTTGGGCACAGCTTTGGCGGGGCGGTGGCCGCAGGCGTTGCCGATCGTATCCCGGACCGCCTCAGCACTGTGGTTTACGTCGACTCTGGGCCTATGCCGAGCGATTCGTCATACATGGACCTCCTCGAGGGCCCACAAGTCGAGTTCATCAGGCGCATCGTCGACGAGCGCGGCAAGGGGTGGCTGATCCCGATGCCAAACTCGGAGGAGTTCGGCACCGATTTCCAGGCGAGTCTCGAAGGCATCGACCAAGCCGAGCTCAACCGGATGAGGACGATGGCGACATCGCAGCCCTTGAGGACTTGGACTCAGCCTCTGGCACGGCGACAGTCCGATAAGACGGCCGCGATTCCGAAGGTACTGATCGCGACGAGCCTGCCTCTGGCACTCGTCGATCAACTCATTGCCAGTGGTCATCCGTGGTTCGCCGAGCTGAGTGGCCCCGAGTGGAGCTTCGAGGAACTACCGACCGGTCATTGGCCGATGTTCTCCCGTCCCGAAGACCTTGCATGGCTCCTGCTCGCGGTCCGGGCGAGTGTCGGTTGAGGTCGCCGGAACCTAGCCACCCGTGTTCTCGGTGATCCAATCGAGATATGGGCGGCTGGCGGCGTCCATTGCGAGCATGAGCACCGGTGGCACCTCGTAGGAGTGCATTTCGTGCACGATGGACTCGATCTTCAGGAACAGATCACGGTGTGTCTTCACCAGGATCAGCCACTCGTGGTCTTCGACGATCTCGCCTCCCCATCGGTAGATGCTCTCGATCGGGACGATCTGGCCTCCAGCTGCCAGCCCCGATTCGACGAGGTAGCGGGCGATTTCACGAGCCTCCTCGGATTCACCACATGTGATCAAGACGAGGCAGTGTCCGTCCATTCGGAGGTTCCATGGTATCGATGCGTACCGTAGAGGTGTGGGCCTTGCTTCCAGCCTGGGCTATCAGCCGGGCCAACAGAACTCGATCCAGCGATGGGTCATCGCCTTCGCCTCGACCCGCCTGATATCGGGGATCAGTCGAAGGATCCTTCCCTCTCTCGACCGGCTTGCACTCCGAATCACCGGCGGCAAATCGACCGTGACCTCGGTGACGAGCGGACTGCCCGTGTTGTGGCTGACGACCCGCGGGGCGAAATCGGGCGCCGAGCGGACCGTTCCTTTGCTCGGATTCCTGCTCGAGGACGATCTGGCAGTCCTCGGCACCCATTTCGGTCACGAGTCGACGCCGGGGTGGGTGCACAACCTCGAAGCACATGCCGACGCCAAGGTCACCTACAAGGGTGCGGAGATCCCGGTTCGAGCCCGACCGGCCGATCCTCGGGAGGAGTCCGCGACGTGGGACCGAGCCGCCAACGCCTATCCCGGCTACCAGCAGTATGCCGGACGGGCTTCTCATCGCTCGATCAAGGTCTTCGTGCTCGAACCCATGGAGATTGATGTGTCGCCACCCGGGGTAGGGTCATGATGACGGCTCTTTCGAGACGAGGTGAAATGAAGTGGCCGATAAGACCAAGCTCATGGTTTGGATCGATCAGGACCTTTGCACGGGCGACGGGATCTGCGAGGAGATCACCCCGGACGTTTTTGTTGGTCGTGACGACGGTCTCTGGGTGGTGAAAGAGGAGTCGAAGCACTTTGGTCGCACGTTGGTTTTCGACGGCGAGCAGGCACCAGATGGCGCCCGCGGGGTGGCCAGGGTCCCCGATGCCCTAATCGAGGACACTATCGAGTCGGCGGAGGAATGCCCGGGTGAATGCATCATGATCGAGCCCTACAGCGAGGACGCGGTTCATGCCTGAGACGGGCGGCATCCGGCTGCGCCCGATCGAGCGCGTCGTGATGAGGCTGCACGACGAAGGGTGCTCGTTGGCCGACATCGGCAAGAAGGTTGGGAAGAAACCGGGCACGGTCACACGGATCATGCGGATGACGGAGTACAAGCAGGAGGGCCTGCCCGATCAAACAGCCAACCAGCACCCGCTGCGACCCGTGGAGCGGGTGGTGCTCAGGTTGCGCGACAAGGGTGAGACTTACAGCCAGATCGGAAATCGGCTCGCTCGGAGCGGCCGCCGTGTCCAATTCATCGAGAGCCTCGCCGAGTTCAAGCAGGGCGGCTGATCGGCTCAACGGTTCGCGGTTACCGTCTCCTTCGTGACTGCTCTGCCCTCGCGGGTCGTCATCACCGAGTCATCCTCTCGTGACGGCCTTCAGTCGTTGGGTGCCTTCGTGCCAACCACCGCCAAGTCCGGCCTTATCAACGCCCTCGCGGATTCGGGGTTGCGCAATTTCGACGCGGTGTCCTTCGTGAGCCCCAGGGCGGTGCCACAGATGGCCGACGGTGCCGAGGTGCTGGCCGGTGTCGACCGCAGCAAGGGAATGAAACTCTTCGGCTTGGTGCCCAATGCGAAGGGACTCGAGGCGGCCGTGGCGGCGGGGGTGGACGGAATAGGGGTGCTCACCGCCGCCTCGGACACCTTCAGCGAGCGCAACATCAATGCCACAGTCGATGAGTCGATGCATCGAATCCGTCGCATACTCCTCGATGCCCCGGAGGACATGGAGGTGAGGGGCTACATATCGACTGCCACCCATTGCCCCTACGAGGGTGAGCAGGATCCCGACTGGGTGGCGCATCTCGCCGAGACAATGGTGGAGTGGGGTGTGCCCGCGGTGTTTCTCGGGGAGACCATCGGACGGGCGACGCCGGCGCACATCGATCGGCTGCTCGACGAGGTGCTCGAGCGTGTGCCCCCAGAGATGGTCGGGGTCCACTTCCACGACACCTACGGGCAAGCTATTGCAAACACCGTGGCCGCCCTGCAGCGAGGCATCGCCATGATGGATTCCTCGGCAGGTGGCCTCGGTGGCTGCCCCTACGCCCCGGGAGCGACCGGCAATGTGGCCACCGAGGACGTCCTATATCTCCTCGATGGCCTCGGTATCGAACATGGCATCGACCTGGTTTCGGTGGCCCGAGTCGCCCAACGATTTTGTGCCGACCACAATCTCGCCTACAGCAGCGCCGCCGGAACGGCCCTACTGGCATCGAGGGATGGGGCATGACGAAGTCGATCTACATCAACGACGACCTGGAAGCGATACGCGCTCAAACCCGGGAATACGTCGAGAACGAGATCGTGCCCAGAGCTGCCGCCTGGGAGAGGAGCGGTGTCCCTCGCGACGTGTTGGACCAGATGGCGAAGCTCGGTTTTTTCGGGCTACGCGTGCCCGGGGAACATGGTGGTATCGGACTCGGTGCGCTGGCCTCGGTGGTCTTCGCCGAGGAGCTCGGTCGGTCGACATACGGCGGGTTCACCATCACCGTCCTCGTGCATACCGACCTGGCCATGCCATACGTGACCAACTTCGGGAGTGAGGAGCAGAAGGCGCGATGGCTGCCGGCAATGGTCCGGGGTGAGTTGCTCACCGCCATTGCGGTGACCGAGCCTGATGCAGGCTCGGACGTGGCGGCGATGAGGACTACGGCGCAAGAGGAGGGCGACGGCTACATCATCAACGGCACGAAGATGTTCATCACCAACGGTGGCATCGCGGACCTGGTGTTCGTCGCGGCTAGGACCGACCCGACCGCCAAGGGCTCCCGGGGCATTTCCATATTCGCAGTGGAGAAGGACACTCCAGGCTTCAAGGCCAGCCGGGCGTTGGAGAAGATGGGATGGCACTCCTCAGACACAGCCGAACTGGTATTCGAGGACGTCTGGGTGCCTAAGGAGAACATGATCGGGGAGGAGAACCGAGGGTTCTACTACATCATGGCGAACTTCCAGAACGAGCGACTTGCCATCATGGGCCAGGGACTGGGGGAGTCACAGCGGGCTCTGGAGCTGACTATCGAGCATGTCAAGCAGCGCAGTGCCTTCGGAAGTCCGTTGTGGGACAAGCAGGCGATCAGACATCGGATCGCCCTGCGTCAGGCCGAGATCGACGCCGGCCGGGAGCTGACGTATCACGCTGCCTGGCTCAGCGATCAGGGTGAAGACGCCACCCGGCAGGTCTCCGAGGTGAAAGCCTTCGTTGGAGAAATGGCCAACCGCGTCCTCTATGACTGCGTCCAGTTCCACGGTGGGATGGGTTTCATTGCTGAGACCGCCGTCGAGAGGCTCTATCGAGACGTCAGGATCGCATCCATTGGGGGCGGTGCCACCGAAGTAATGCTGGACGAGATCGCCAAGCGGCTCTAACCCCGCGCTCGATGTGCCGCGTCGGCCGCCTCCTTCTCCTCCAGGGGATGCCAGGAGAGCTCCAGGGCCATCCACAGCGTCTTGGAGAACGGATAGAAGAGAATTGGGAGGAGGGCCATAGTTCCCAACGTCACCACTGCCAGCGCACCCCAGGGCACGTCCGGCCAGAAGATGAGCATTCCGCCGACGAAGAGTACGAGGAACGACCCAAAGACGACCGTGGTGTTGATGACCATGGCCCCGACCCAATAACCCTCCTCGCGCTCGAATCGGAGACCGCACTCCTGGCAGTGCTTGTGCAGGGTGAAGTACGAGGTGAACGCCTTCGCTCCGCACCGAGGGCAGCGACGTCGGAAGGCTCGTCCCATCATGGTGAGAGTCGATGCGCTCGGGTCTCGGCTCACCCGCCTGAGGCTATCGTCAGACGGGTGATCGAGGATCAGGTGGCTCAGCTTCGCCGCGAGTACGAGGCGATCGGCCTGAGCGAGAGCGACATGGCGAGCGATCCGATCACAGAGTTCAGGACGTGGTTCGATGGCGTCCTCGACGCCGGTCTCGACGAGCCGAACGCCTTCGTCTTGGCAACGGCCGATGCCGACGCCCGGCCGTCGGCCCGAGCTGTCTTGATGAAGGGAATCGACGACGAGGGGTTGGTGTTCTACACGAATCTGGCTAGTCGGAAGAGCGAAGAGTTGCGGGCGAACCCGCTCGCTGCCGCCACGTTCGTGTGGATTCAGCTGCATCGTCAGGTCCGGTTCGAGGGGAGGGTGACGATGGTTGCGGGTGAAGCTGCCGACATGTACTTCGATGCGAGGCCCCGGGGGGCACAGATCGCTGCTCATGCCTCGCCTCAGAGCCAGATAGTGACTTCCCGTGAAGAGTTAGACCGGGCTTTCGAGGAGCTGGACGCCAAGTTCAAGGGTGTGAAGGTGCCCCGGCCGCGGTCCTGGGGTGGGTGGAGGCTGTCGCCGGAAGCTGTCGAGTTCTGGCAGGGTCAACCCAACCGCTTCCATGATCGGGTGCGATATGTCCGGGATGGCCCCGGGTGGCGGAAAGAAAGGCTGGCGCCGTGAAGCTCAAGGTCATTGGGTCCTCCGGGACATTTCCCGTGGCAGGCCGGCCCGCTTCGGGGTATGTGGTGGAACAGGCCGGGACCAGGGTCTGGCTGGACGCCGGCCCGGGCACTTTCGTCAATCTGCCCGTTGATTCCTACATGATCGACGCCATGGTCATCTCTCATCAACACCCCGACCACAGCTGTGACATATTCACAGCCTTCCATGCCTGGACCTATTGCCCTGATCCGAGAAGGAACGTTCCCCTCTACGCCCCCCAGGAGGTGTGGGATCGAGTGTCTGGCTACCTCGACGGTGGCCAGGGTACGAGACTGACCGAGACTTTCGACTTCACACCGGTTTGGACCGGTGATCGTGTGGAAATCGGTGACTTGTCTGTGTCCTTCGTCGAGATGGACCATTCTGTGCCGACTGTCGGCTCGCGATGGGAGGCGGACGACCGCACTCTCTTCTACACCGGCGACACGGGGCCAAAAGGCGAATGGCGGGAATGGGCTCGTGACGCGGATTTCATGCTGAGCGAAGCGGCATATCAGGAGCGAGGTGAAGGCGACTATCCACATCATCTGACCTCCACCGAGGCAGGACAGATCGCACGTGAGGTCGGGGCTCGCAGCCTCGCCCTGACCCACATCCCTCCGTATCTCGACGTGAGCCGGTCGATCGACGAGGCCGAGAAAGCATTCGATCGACCGGTGATGCTGGCCATGCCTGGAGTCAGCTTCGATGTCTGATCGCCCGGTAGATCAACTCAGGGATGTCAAGCTCGAGATTCCGTTTACCTCTTCCACTCCGGGTTCGGTGCTGATCTCGATGGGCCGGACCAAGGTTCTGTGCACGGCATCGGTCCAATCCGACGTGCCGCGCTGGATGCGAGAGTCGGGCAAGGGGTGGATCACCGCCGAATACGCGATGCTTCCCGGCTCGTCACCGGAGCGGGTGCGCCGTGACCACGTGTCGGGCGGTCGCGCCAAGGAGATCTCCCGGCTCATCGGTCGGTCGTTGCGGGCGGTGATTGATCTCAAGGCGATGGGGGAGGCGATGGCGACGGTCGACTGCGACGTGATCGAGGCCGACGGTGGGACAAGGACGGCGGCTATCACGGGGGCGTGGATCGCGCTCCATGAGGCGCTAGCCGACGCGGTTGAGAAGGGACAGATGTCTTCGATGCCGGTCATCGACGAGGTGGCGGCGGTATCGGTGGGCATCGTCGAAGGCACCCCCATGCTGGACCTCGACTATGAGAAGGATGTCGAAGCCGAAGTCGACATGAATGTGGTCATGAGCGGTCGTGGTCTCCTTGTCGAGGTTCAGGGGACCGCGGAGCGCGCACCCTTCACGAGGGACGAGCTCGACCGGCTGCTCGATCTAGCTGCCACAGGCATCGCGGAGCTTCACGACCTGCAACGTCGGGCGGTGGCGGCGGAGTGATTCCTCGTTTGGTGGTTGCCTCGAAAAACCCCGACAAGGTCGCGGAGATCGAGCAGGTCCTCGACGAGTTGGGTCTCGCCGGCGAGATCGTTCGGGGCCTCGACTGGCCCGACGTCGAAGAGACCGGAGAAACTCTGGAGGAAAATGCCCTGCTCAAGGCGCGTGCCGTGATGGAATCGGTGGGATTGCCTGCTTTGGCCGACGACACCGGGCTCGAAGTCGATTCCCTCGGCGGAATGCCCGGGGTGAGAACCGCTCGATTCGCTGGGGCGGGAGCGTCCTACCAAGACAATGTCGATCTCCTTCTGAGGGAGATGGCAGGAATCGAGAATCGACGGGCGCAGTTCCGCACCGCCGTGGCGCTGGTCATGCCCGACGGCTCCGAGATGGTCGTGGACGGTTTGCTCGATGGGGTGATAGCCGACGCCCCACGTGGCGACGGGGGATTTGGCTACGACCCCGTGTTCGAGGTCGCGGATCGGACCCTGTCGGAGATGGGAGTGGCCCAGAAGAACACCCTGTCTCATCGGGCCCGGGCCCTGCGCGCGTTGGCGGAGGCGCTCGGGATCGACCGGTGACACACGAGCCTCTCCGAGTCGTCATCGCCGGAGCCGGCTTCGCCGGCCTGAATGCAGCGAAAGCGCTTCGTCAGGAACCGGTGAAGATCACCATCATCGATCGGCGGAACTTTCACCTCTTTCAGCCCCTCCTCTATCAGGTGGCGGCCGCCGCGCTGAACCCCAGTGACATCGCCTATCCGATCCGCTCGATCTTTCGACGACAACAGAACGTGAGAGGCGTCCTTCTCGCCGAGGTGAAGGGGATCGATCTCAAGGGCAGAACGGTGAGCCTCGATGATGGCTCGGCTTTGCCTTACGACTATCTGATCCTGGCCACCGGGGCCACGCATTCGTACTTTGGCCACGAGGACTGGGAGCAGAGGGCGCCCGGGTTGAAGACCCTCGAGGACGCGCTGGTGATGCGCCAGAGGATCCTGGCGACCTTCGAAGAAGCAGAGCGGAACCCTGAGGAGGCGCATCGGTTGCTCACCTTCGTCGTGGTAGGCGGGGGGCCGACGGGCGTCGAGTTGGCCGGCGCGTTGATCGAGATCGCCGTGCACTCGTTGGGAGACGAGTTCGACGTGATCGACCCGGCGCGGGCCCGAGTGATCCTGGTGGAAGGAGCTCCACATGTGCTGCCGGTCTATCCCGAGGACCTGTCGGAGAGCGCCGAACGTCAGTTGAAGACTCTCGGCGTCGAGGTGTTGACCGGGACCATGGTGAGCGAGATCGACGAAGGTGGAGTCACCCTAAGCGACGGGCGGCGGATCGAGTCGAGTCTGGTTCTGTGGGCGGCCGGTGTCCAGGCATCGGAGCTAGGCGAGATGCTGGGAGTGGAAACCGATCGAAGCGGGCGGGTGCCGGTGGAGGGCGACTTGTCGGTGCCCGGTCATCGCGAGGTGTTCATCACGGGTGACCTCGCCACGGTACCGGGTGTGCCGGGCGTGGCCCCCGCCGCGATGCAGATGGGCAGACACGCCGGTCGGATGATCGCAGGGGACCTGCGAACACGGTCGAGAATCCCGTTCCACTATCGGAACAAGGGGGCACTCGCCACTATCGGTCGGGCAAGGGCGGTGGCGGATTTCGGCCGGGTCAGATTCGGCGGGTTCCTCGCCTGGGTGGCATGGCTGGCGATTCACATCTTCTATCTGATCGGGTTCCGCAACCGGGTGCTGGTCCTGATCTCTTGGGCGTGGAGCTATCTGACCTTCCGACGTGGGGCCAGGATCATCACCGGAGTCCCGCCCTTGCCGGAGAAGGGCGATCCATAGTCGTGGTTCACCCGGGGGAAATTGATCGGCGACTTCTTCGTTCGGTTGGAAGTCGGTTGCCGTTACTGAGGGTCGGAGTCTGTCGACTGGTCCATGACGTAGACGGTGGTCCCGCCCGGGTCCAGATAGGTGGCCATGAAGCCACCAGGGATCTCTGATATCTCATCAATCACCGTGAGCGTCTCCGGGCGGGTGGCATGGAAGGCTTCGACGCTGTCGACGACGAAGAGTGGCCCGAACGGGGCGTCGGGGTCGCTGGCGTCGAGCATCAGCTGCACGTCGGTGCCCGGCAAGGTGAGGGCGACGGTCGCGTCGCCCTCACGCCACACCTCGCTGAAGCCGAAGCCGTCGCGGTAGAGGGCTAGCGAAGCTTTCAAGTCGGAGGTGGGGGCTAATAGGAACTCGAGCTTCATGGCGCCTCCTTCCGTGGGCGTAACTGGACTATTGCCAAGCATAACGGCATTATGTCCGGATGCGCGACTGGGTTCCGGTATCGACCTCCCCGAAGGGCAGGCTCGCGCTCGCGGCGGTCAAGGAGTTCGGAGCGCGGCCCTTCGACGAGGTCACGGTTGGCGAGCTGGCGGCTTCAGCGAGGGTTACCACGGGTGCTCTCTACCACCACTTCGGCAGCAAGCTCGCCCTGTATGCCTTCGTTCGAGACGATGTCGAACAACGGCTGCTAGATCGCATGGAGGGCGCATTCGCGGTCGGCGACGAGTCGGATCGCTCAGTGGCCGTGAAAGCGGCGCTACTCGTCGGACTGGATTTCGCTGTACGTGAGGGTTTCCTCCGTATTCTGGGGGATCCGCCGGCCGGGGCGGGAAAGGACAGGTTGGCTGAGATGCTCAGCGCAAACACGGCCCCGGCGTCCCCCCTTCTCGGTCGAGTGCTCGCCGCAGCCTGGCGAGCGGCGTTGGCAGGAGTCGCCGAAGGTTCTGAGCTGGATCAGGCTCGTGCCGCGCTCGTCGCGGTGGAGCTCAAAATCCCTTCCGGCCGTTGAACGCTGGTTCGGGGATCTGCGAGAAAGTCTGGTGGGGGTGAGAGGATTTGAACCTCCACGGGCTTTCGCTCACAGGGACCTAGACCCAGTTCTCCCCATCCCAGGGGGTACCGGCGACACCCAGATAGTCAACCAATGGCGGGGTTTTGGCCGAACTTCATCCCATCGTGTACCACCCGATTACAGCCCGTTGGGTTGCAATTGGGTTGCAACGACTCACACGCAAACCCATCTCCATGAACTGCACACCGAGCAGCGGGTTTCGACGCACCCGCCATCGCGACGCAGGAAATTTCTCCGACACGCGCGGGTTCGGTGCTGCGATTACAAAGCAGGTCCCTCTCGGCCTAAGGCTTTGCCCCCGGCTATCCCGGGCCGAGCTGGATGTTCATTCCGGCACATAAACTCGGCGGATGCGCGCCATCCTTGGCCTCTCGCTGGTGGCGGTGACAGCTTGCTCGTCCGGGTTGACGGCTGCTCCCTCGACAACTGCGCCGGCCACTGAGGTCGTCCAGACCATTCCCGGGATTTCCCCGGACGTCGCTGCCGAGCTTCGCGCCCGAGCCTTCGTGATTGGTTGCGAGGACATCGCCTGTGAAGGACAGCCGATATTCGCCTCGGACATCATCCCGGAGGAGGTGCGCGTTCGCATCAGGAACCTACTGGCTTCGGAGGTGAGTTATCTGACCGACGAAGAAGCCAGCGAGATCAGCGGCCCCGCAGGGATTCGTCCAGGTCTGGGAGCTTGGATCGGTGTTGAAGCGGTCGACGAGACGGAGCGACCCGACGTCGTAAGCGTGATGACCTACGTCTATGGCCCGGGACGCAATATGGGAACACAGACTCTGTTCCAATGGAACGGTGAAGGGTGGGTCCACGTCGCGGCTGATGAGGTCGGACTCACCGTCATCACAGCAGTGCCTTAACACCTTCGGTGGGAAAGCAATATGAGCTGAACTGGGGTTTTAGCCCAACTGTCCGATGGGTAAATATCGCCGCCGTCATGGAATCAACCGGCTGCCGGATCGTCTCCGGCGGCCATGCCGGTTCCCCACGGTGCAAAACCAGGGCTGCCCGCCCCCTGGCCACTGAAACCCCCCCGCTGGCAGGACGGGGGGGTTTCGGACTACCGAAACCCGATTCTCAGCGGACGCTTCCGGGAAAGGGTTAGTGGGACGATGGGAGTCCACGCCGCCCCCCTCCTTCCGGCGGCTCCCTAGTCCCAATTAGGAAACCTCTGGGGCCCTACCCACCGAGGGGTTTCCGTCCATTGTGCGGGTGAGAGGATTTGAACCTCCACGGGCTTTCGCCCACAGGGACCTAAACCCTGCGCGTCTGCCAAGTTTCGCCACACCCGCGTGTGGGTTCTTACGATCGATCTTCCGAACCCAGAGCCTGAATTACGTGGTGGGTCGCCTGGGATTCGAACCCAGAACCTGCGGGTTAAGAGCCCGTTGCGCTGCCAGTTGCGCCAGCGACCCCGGTGCGAAGTCTAGATATTTGACCGTCTTTGTCGGGATGGTCGGATTCGAACCGACGGCCTCTGCGCCCCAAACGCAGCGCGCTACCAAACTGCGCCACATCCCGTCACCATCAGAGTATCGGCCCTGAATCCTTGGTAGCAGTCGTGTTTCGAACCATCGTTCGGATTCGGTGACAGTTGGCGCAGACGACTTCACACTTCGCCAATTCCGTCAGCAGCGTCTCCCAGCCGCCTGATAAACCAACATAGAGATCAAGGCACTTTTGCTCTCGAGGTGGTCGAAGTCCATGGCTTCAGGGGGGAACCGACCGCCACAATCAACGCAAGGTTGTGACTTCAGTTGGCGAACGAACCTCGATGTGGTGCGCCTTGTTCTTGGGGACCGCATACCAGTCGCGCCAGTTGAGCCTCGAACAGGGACGGCAGTAGCTCTGGCGCAACCGTCGGGACTTGTCGCGGAAATTGAAATCCTCGACAGGGAGCCACTGTTGACAACGGGCGCAGCGCCTGAGGTCTCGTGCCATCAATTGTTGATGATGGCGTCGGGCTGTGACAGGAATCGTCGGTTCGAGTCCGACGAGCCCGATTGGGCTTTACAATGACGTGTCCCGCGGGTGTAGCTCAATGGTAGAGCTCCAGCCTTCCAAGCTGGCGGTGAGGGTTCGATTCCCTTCACCCGCTCGAATGGGT
>JBEVJN010000047.1:0-41806 GCA_040510135.1 Acidimicrobiia bacterium
GAGGTTCGACCCGGTCGTGGGAGTGGTAGGGCCGATAGGGCAAGCTCCTGGCCGGGTCCAGCGCCCGATGCGAAGCGCGCAGCCAGCCCTGGGCGACCGGCGTGTTGGGATCGAGTGCTCCCATGAAGGTGACGCACCTTCCCATGGGCAGATGGCGGCGAGGTGGGGAGGCTGGAGTGCCGCCACCTGGTACTGATTCATGGCGTAGTAGGAGATGCCGGCCAGGCCGACGCGCCCGTTGCTCCACGGCTGTGATGCCGCCCATTCGATGCAGTCGTAGAGGTCTACCGTCTCCCGGCCCGACCACACATCCATGTAACCGGGGGACCGACCAGTCCCCCGGGAGTCGACGCGGACGCAGACATAACCTGCCGGCACCCGCCACTCCGGATCGACCACCTCCCAGCTCTGGTGCCGGTTGCTGGTGCCCTGGCCCACTTCGGGGTACTTTTCGAGCATGTAGTCCCATTGCGGCTTGTAGCCCTCCTGGAAGGCGAGGCCCTTACCGTACGGCCCATAGCCGAGGAGGGTGGGGTACTCGCCATCCTCGATCGGGACGAAGAGATCCGCTCGGAGGACGATGCCGTCGTCCATAGCGATCGCCACATCCCTTTCGATGCGCATCGGCCGCTCCATCGACCGGAACCCAACCGTGTCGGGGATGTCGGCCGGTTCCGATGAACCGTCGAGTTGGTCGAGGCCTAGTTGGCTTCGAGCTCGAAGAGTCGATGCAGTGCGTCCTGATCCTGGTTGGCAAGCGCATGCTCGGCACGCAGCGAATCCAGGTCCCTGTAGATGGAGGCGACAGCCTGGATCGCCCCGTCCTTTCGATAGCCGATCATCACGTCGTGGTCGGATGGGTCACCCCGGATGGTCTCCTCGTCCCACTCCTCGGCGTGGCCGACGACATTGATCGGTATGTCGTAGTGCTGGCTCCAGAAGAACGGTGGGTCCGTGAATGGGGTGTCGTGCCCGAGGATGTTCCGCGCCGCGGCCTCGCCCTGTCGCTCGGCCAGCACCCAGTGCTCGATCCGAACCCGGCCGGCATTCTGATCCGGGTATGAAGCCACATCACCGGCAGCCCATACGTGCGGATCGCTGGTGCGAAGACGATCGTCAACCACGACACCATTCTCCACTTTGAGCCCTGCGGCCTCTGCCAGACCGGTGTTGGGGTCGACACCGACGCCAATCACAACCAAATCGGCGGGCACGGTCTCTCCGTTGTCGAGCACGACTTCGTTCTCCCGGACCTCCGAGACGGTGTGACCGAGGCGGAACTCGACACCGTGTTGCTCATGGAGGTCCTGGACGAAGCGCCCCAGGGTCTCACCGATGATCGGGACCAGCGGCACCGGCTCGGGCGCAACGACGGTCACTGGCACCTCCCGCTGACGCAGAGATGCCGCGACTTCCAATCCAATGAACCCCGCTCCGATGACCACCGCATGGTCTGTCTCTTCCAGAGCGGCGATGATCGAGCGACTGTCTTCGAGTGTTCGCAGATAGTGGACGTGAGCCTGATCGGCCCCAGGCGTTGGCAGACGTGTCGGCTCGGCGCCGGTGGCGAGGAGAAGAGCCCCGTATCCGATGGTTCGGCCGTCTTCGAGGGCGACGGTTCGCGCTTCGACGTCGACCTCGGTGACCTCCGACTCGGTGATCAATGTGATGTCATGCCGCTCGTAGAAATCCGGACTGCGCAACGGCATCCAGTCCTCGGGCGCCGTTCCCGCCAGATAGTCCTTGGACACATTGGGGCGATCGATGGGAGGTTCGAGGCCGATCATCGACACCGACCCCGTGTAGCCCAGCCGGCGAAGCATCTCGGCGGCGGCGGCGCCCGCGCCGCCCGACCCCACGATCACGACTGAATCGGGCGCGATTGGGGGTTGCCGGTCGACGGTGGGGGGATCTACGGGGCCGGTGACAAAGACGCGTCCGTCTCTTTCGGCCGGTTGGTAGAACTTGAGCGAGTTGAGGGCGGGGGCTCCCATCGCTTCGCCGGTGCTCAGGTCGAAGGTCGCGTGATGCCAGGGGCAGTGCACCTGGCCGTCGACGCAGAGACCGTCACCGAGAGGACCTCCGTAGTGGGTGCAGTGCCCGGCGACGGCGCAGAGTCCGGTCTCGGTGCGGACCACGATCACCTGCTTCCCCTCGAACTGGCCCTTGACCGGTTCGTTCAAGACAAGGGAGTCCAATGGGATGCCGTCGTCGACCAGGTCAGGCCCGGTCACCGTCGTCTCGGCCATCGGCGTTCCTTTCGCTCCGGTTTCTTTCAACCATAGCGATGGCTTTTAGAGTGGCATTCAGCGCTCGGCCCGGTAGACCAGCCCCAGTCCGCCAGACGTGCTGAGGGTCAACACCTGGCCATCCACGGAGGCGCGGAACCCGTCGCCGAGCACCGAGATCACATGTGCGTCCTGAGCCTGGAGATCGGGCGGGCAATCGCCTTCGGCCGCCATTTCCGGCATCGTCACCTCCGCGCCTGTCACCTCATACCGGCCGTGAAGGTCACGGCAGCCGGTCGAGCCGAGCATCGAGTTGTCGCTGAACAGCTCGAGCGTGGCCCGCTCACCGCCGACGCTGGAGACAGAGTCCGAGTCGACGAGGCTTTCCAACTCCCAAACCGTCCCGGTGAGCCCGGCGGTTGCGATCGGGGGAAGCGCCTCGAAGTTGAGCTCGACTTCGTCACCCATGAGTGCGAGGTCGCTTTCTGTGCCCGACCAGGACTCCACCAGAGGTAGGGCCTCGAGATACCGCTGTTCCGACTCCATGACCTCGTTCGGAGAGCAGGCCATCTCGGTCGCCCCGAGCCCGGAGAAGGTGATCTCCGCGCCAGAAGTGGTGACCGTGGCGCCATAGCCGTTGCAGGCGGCGGTGCCGGTGGCCGCGTCCTCGCTGATCGTGAGCGTGATCGGGAAGCCAGTTACCAATGGCACAGGTGCCCCGTCGATCGTGCCCGAGACCAGTTCCCAGGGGACGTCGCTCAGGTCCGCTGCCGGCCCGTCTCCAGGCTCGGCACAGCCGACGAGGAGGACGATCAGACAACCGAGAGCAGCGAACGGCCGCCTCATCGGCCCCGGATCAGGAGGCGGTGGTGGTGGTGGTGGTGGTGGCTGTCTCGTCGACTACGAAAACGAGGTCCACCGCTTCGCCGGCAAGATTCAACTCGTCGCCCTCCATGGTGAAGGTCTCCACCTGGCTCATTGCGTCGAGAAAGGCCACCTCCGATTCCGTGACCCCTTCGTCGACACAGGCCATCATGGTCCCGCCGATGTCGGTGAAGGTCAGCTCGGTTCCGGAGAGGGTGTAGCCCCCGAACCACTGGTTGCACGCCGACTGCCCTCCGGCGGTCCCTTCCGGCTGGTCGAAGATCAGTGTGATCGGGTACCCCTCCACTATCGGGATGTCCTCCCCGTCGAGAGTGCCTGCCTCGAGGGCCCAGGCGTTGGCGGTTGGATCGGATCCACCCTCCTCGCCGGGGTCGGCGCAGGCAGTCACGGCGATGGCAAGGATGGCGACGAGGGCGATAGCTCTTCTCATGGTGGTTCGACGCTACGCCACTCCAGATCGGTTCCATTCAGATGAGAAGGCCGGCCGCGATCGCCAACCCGGTCCAGAGGTGGAGACGAGCCGTCATCTTCAAGGCGCGGATGAGGGCGGGGCCGTCGCCCTGGCGATACATGATGCGAACCGGCCCCGTGGCGTAGGGAACGATGAGGGCAGCGAAGATCGTGGGTAACGGGGTCCAGCGCAGCGCGGCGAAAAGGGCGATCAGCAAGTAAGAGCCGTAGACCAGGGAGACGAAAAGGGTTCTCGTATTGTCCGGCCCGATGATCACGGCGAGTGTGCGCTTACCCGCCGCCCGGTCCGTCTCGAGGTCGCGGTAGTTGTTGACTACGAGGATGGCCGTCGCCAGAAAGCCGATCGGGATCGAGAGCAGCCACGCCGGTAGGGGCGCCGACATGTCATAGATATACCGACTGCCCACGGTCGCCACCACGCCGAAGAACAGGAACACGAACACCTCGCCCAATCCCCGGTAGCCGTAGGGAACCGGTCCCCCCACATAGCCGAGCATGGCGATGACAGACACAACGCCGACGACGAGGATCACAGGCCCGGCGATCATCGCCAGCGCGATACCTGCGCCCGCGGCGACCACCAGCGACACCACGACACCGACCCACATCTGCGTCGCCGTGATCTGCCCTAGGGCCACCATCCTCGGTGGTCCGATCCGCTCACCGGTGTCGGCTCCGCGACGCGCATCGGAGACGTCGTTGGCGAAATTGGCTGCCACCTGGATCGCTACCGCGGCGACCAGGGCATATGCGAATGCGTCCCATCGGAACACTCCTTCCGACTCTGCTAGGGACGATCCGACCACGACCGGCACCACGGCAGCCGGGAGAGTGTGCACCCTGGCTGCTGTCTTCCAGGCCTGGAATGTCGTCACGGGCTCAGAAATGCCAGGGGTACTGACCGAAATCCGGCTCTCGTTTCTCCAGGAAGGCGTCACGCCCTTCCCGCGCCTCATCGGTCATGTAGCCGAGACGGGTCGCTTCCCCGGCGAAGATCTGCTGACCGACCAGGCCGTCGTCGATCAGATTGAAGGCGAACTTGAGCATGCGTTGTGCTGTCGGGCTCTTCGACGTGATCTCGGCTGCCCAATCGAGGGCCACCTTCTCCAGATCCTTGTGCGGCACGACGGCGTTGACCATCCCCATCTGGTGCGCCTCGGCCGCCGAGTACTCGCGCCCGAGGAAAAAGATCTCCCGGGCCCGCTTCTGACCGATCTGCCGGGCGAGATAAGCGGAGCCATACCCTGCGTCGTACGAGGCGACATCGGCATCGGTCTGTTTGAACACAGCGTGCTCCTCAGAGGCGAGCGTCAGGTCGCAGACGACGTGCAGTGAGTGGCCGCCCCCCACCGCCCAACCCGGCACCACAGCAATGACGATCTTGGGCATGAATCTGATAAGGCGCTGCACCTCGAGGATGTGGAGCCGGCCGAGGCGGGCGGGGTCCACGGTGTCATCGTCATCCCCGGCGGCATACTTGTAGCCATCACGGCCCCGGATCCTCTGATCGCCGCCCGAGCAGAACGCCCATCCTCCGTCCTTTGGCGACGGCCCGTTGCCGGTCAGGAGGACGCAGCCGATGCTGGTGGTCTGACGGGCATGGTCGAGCGCAGTGAACAACTCGTCGACGGTGTGAGGCCGAAACGCGTTGCGAACTTCGGGCCTGTCGAAGGCGATCCGTACCACGCCTTGCTCGATCGCCTTGTGATAGGTGACATCGGAGAAGTCGAACCCCGGCACCTCGTCCCAGGCCGACTCGTCGAAGAGCGCAGAGATCACCGGTTGAGGATAAGAGGCAGAATCGCCGTGTGAAGATTCCTGGCGCATGCTCGACTGGCTGAGACGGCACGACCCGGGTCGGGTGTTCATCGAGACACCGGATGAGACGCTGACCTTTGGGGCTATCTCCGAGGCGGTGAACGAGCGCCGCGTCGAAGGCACCGAGGTCGTGCAGCCGGCACTCGACTTCCGATCTGTCATCAACCTGATTGCCGTCATGGCCAAGGGGGCGGCGGTCGTCTCGGAGAACGCCATCGACACCTCGTCGATCGACCCGGCCGGAGCGGCTTCGGTGGTCTTCACCTCGGGGAGCTCGGGTGGGCGAAAGGGCGTTCGTCTCACCCTCGACAACTGGGAGGCCGCAGCCAGGGCCTCGATGGACCATCTGGGCCACGGCCCTGACGACACCTGGCTGCTCGCATTGCCCCTTCATCATGTCGCCGGGCTGTCAATCATCGTCAGATCCGCTTACTCGGGTGGTGCTGTGCGCATGCTTCCGGGCTTCGACCCTGTCACCTATGCCACCCATCTCCGGCGGGGAGTGACGGTGGCATCGATGGTGCCAACGATGATCAGTCGGGTGCTCGAGGTCGATCCGGGCCCATTTCCGGGGTTGAACGCTGTGCTGTTGGGTGGTGGGCCGATTCCCGATCGCCTCCTCGAGCAGGCGCACGCGTCGGGCCTACCCGTGCTCCCCACCTACGGCCTGACCGAGACCGCGGGCCAGGTGGCGACGCTGAGGCCGGGCCAGCCTGTCGAGAACAAGGCGTATCCGTTGCCCGGGGTGATGCTGCGGATCGAGTCTGAGGGTCTAATCGCGGTCCGAGGCCCAATGGTGAGCCCTGGCTACGTCGGGGAACCGGATCGTGGTGCGGAAGACTGGTTGGTGACGGGAGACCTAGGCACGATCGACCGTGACGGCGCGCTTCGGGTGACGGGCCGGGCCGATACGATCATCGTCAGCGGTGGGGAGAACATCGACCCCGCCGTTGTCGAGGCGGCCGTGGTCCGCGTGGCCGGTGTCGAAAAGGCCCTGGTGGCCGGTCTTGCCAGCGAACGATGGGGGATGGAGGCGGTTTGCCTCTATGTTGGCAAGGCCGAGCCGAGCCGGGTCGAGGCAGAGCTGAGGCATATTTTGCCCGGGTTCATGATCCCCAAACGGTGGCTCCAGGTCGCCGACCTGCCACTGACCCCGTTGGGCAAGCCGGATCGGGTCGGGGCTGTCACCAGGTTCACTTGACCCGTCGAGCCATCAGAACACCTTCCCGGAACGGGAAGGCCACTGCCTCGAAGTCGGGGTCGGCGGCGATATGGCGGTTGAATTCATCGGTGCCGTATCCCTTGTCGATCCACCCGGTGCCGATGCCATAGACATTGTCGGCGATGACCAACCCACCAACGGAAAGTAGGGCACGGGCGGTCTCGAAGTAGCCGATGTACTCCGGCTTGTGGGCGTCGATGAACAGGACGTCCACGCTGCCTGGCTCCAGCGACTGGCTCAGCTCGGTGAGCACGTCGATGCCGGCCCCGCGTCGCACGTCGACCCGATCGGCGACTCCGGCGCGTTCGAACTGTCGTTGGGCGAAATCGGCGTGTCGGGGCTCGCGCTCGATCGTGATCAGTCGGCCATCGGGAGCCAACCCTCGAGTGATCCAGATCCCGGAGTATCCCGCCAGCGTCCCGACCTCGATGGCCAGCCTGCCTCCGGTCATCGAGGTGAGAATCATCAACAATCGGCCGACGTCGGGCCCGACCGCGATGGGAGGGAGACCGGCTGCGGTTGCCTCGTCCATCAAACCGGCCAGATGGTCGTCCTGGGCGCCGAACACTTCGCGCGAGTAGTCGTTGATGAAGTCCCAAGTTTCGGGGGTCATCTCCGCCATGGCTGAGACGTTAGGTCAGACGACGCTCATCGATCCGCGCAGACACTACCGCTACGAGGTCGACCCGATGATTTGGTTCAGGCCGCGACCATGTCCTCGACGGCGCGGAGATCCTCAGCAAGCAGGACCAGCGCCTCGGCCACGAGCTCGCGGACATCGGCCTCGGGAAGCCCGGTGATGTTCGAGACAGTCGAGAAAGCCGCGGGAACACCCTCGCCGAACCCGAATCTGAGCTCGAGCACCTGACGATGCACATCGGACAGATGAGCCAGGCTCTGACGAAGTCTCTCCTCCACGATTTGCTGCTCGACTTCGGTGGACGGGTCGATTGCGTCGGTGTCGGCGATGAAGTCGCCGAGCAGAGCCCCGTCCTCACCGATGGGAGTCTCGAGGGCCACCGTCGTCGCAACCGACAGCGCCTTATCGACGTCAGCCAGGGTGATGCCCGTCATCTCGGCGATCTCTTCGCTGGTCGGGGCACGGTCGAGCTTGGTGCGGAGGTCGTCGGCGGCGCCTCGGACGACGGGAAGGATGTCGAAAAGGGCCGAAGGGATGCGGATGGCGTCGCTTTGATCGGCCCTGGCGCGTTGGAGAGCCTGGCGGATCCACCAGGTCGCGTAGGTCGAGAACTTGAATCCCTTGCGCCAGTCGAACTTCTCCACCGCTCGAATCAGGCCCAGGTTCCCCTCCTGGATCAGGTCGAGCATGTCCACCTTGGCCCCGGAGTAGAGACGAGCGTTGGACACGACGAGACGGAGATTGGCCTGGATGAAGTCCTGACGGGCTCGCTCGCCCTCCCGGCGAACGCGTTCCAGCCGCTCCCGCTCCGTCGGATCGTCGATCCCTTGGTCGAGCACGTGGCGCGCTTCTGATCCTGCCTCCATGGCCTGGGCGAGGTGAACCTCGTCCTCAGCCGTGAGCAGGGGTCGCCCACCGATCCCGGCCAGATATTGGCTGAGGGAGTCACTGGTGAGACGTCCGGTCTCGTCGACCAGCGTCGCGTTCTGTCTGTTCACACGAGCTCTCTGATTCTGCACAACCAAGTCGAACGTCAGTTCGCAGTCAGACATTCCGGGCGGTTTCGCTCGGGTGTCATTCGGCTTCCGGCGGGCGGCGACCCTTCTTGATCTGCGATCTCGACCGCTTCTCCGTGAGTCGGCGTTCCTTGGATTGTGGTGATGGCTTGGTCTTCTTTCTCTGCTTGGGCTGGGTCATTGCCCGCTCGATCCGCTCGGTGAGACGCTCTCGCGCCAACTCGCGGTTCCGCCACTGCGACCGGGTGTCCGAGGCAGTCGCTTCCACCACATCACCCAGCCGGCGTTGCAGACGCGCCTTGATCTCCTCCGGCAACGACGAGGCGGCGATGTCGAGCCGGAGGGTGACCGCCGTTTCGCTCTTGTTGGCGTGTTGACCGCCAGGCCCGCCCGAGGTGTCGAATCGCTCGTCGATCTCGGACTCGGGGATGAGCCAGGAGCCGACGGCGATCCCGCGAGTGGTCACCCCTCTTCGTAGTACTCGGTGCCGAGATGGGTGATCAGGTCCTCGCCCATGATGTGCCTCAGGTTGTTCTTGAGCTTGGTGAGCTGGATGAAGAGGTCGTTCTCGGCATAGAGACCCGGGGCGGCCTGTGGGCTCTTGAAATAGAAGGAGAGCCATTCCTGTACCCCGGTACGGCCGGCGCGGGCGGCGAGATCCATGAACAACGCCAGGTCGAGCACGATGGGTGCCGCCAGGATCGAGTCTTTGCACAAGAAATCGATCTTGATCTGCATCGGGTATCCGAGCCACCCGAAGATGTCGATGTTGTCCCATCCCTCTTTGTCGTCGCCCTTGGGCGGGTAGTAGTTGATTCGTACCTTGTGATACAGGTCGCCGTAGAGCTCCGGGTAGACGTCGGGCTGGAGGATCTGCTCCAGGACACCGAGTTTGGAGACTTCCTTCGACCGGAAGCTGTCGGGGTCGTCGAGCACCTCGCCGTCGCGGTTGCCGAGGATGTTGGTGGAGAACCACCCCTTGACCCCCAGCATCCGGGCCTTGAGGCCGGGCGCCACCATCGTCTTCATCAGGGTCTGGCCAGTCTTGAAGTCCTTGCCCGAGATGGGCACACCTTCCAGGGCGGCGAGCTCGACCATCGCCGGGATGTCCACCGTCAGATTGGGCGCCCCGTTGGCAAACGGGACCTTCATCTTCAGTGCGGCATAGGCGTAGATCTGCGAAGGGCAAATGGCAGGATCGTTGTCCTTGAGGCCTTGCTCGAACGTCTGCAGGTCGGCGTGGACCTCGGACGGCTCCTCGTAGGCCTCGGTGGACCCGCACCACACCATCACGAGGCGATCGACCCCCTTCTCACCCCGGAAGCGGTCGATGTCCTCCATCAGGCCCTCGGCAAGGTCCATGTGAGTGGCTTCTTCCTTCACCTGGTCGACTCCGTCGAGGTTCCTGACCCACCGGTTGGAGAACACCGCCGGGTACGGCTTGACCGATCGCAACTCATCCCCGAGTCCTTCGAGGTCCCTGGGGTCGAGCACGCCCGCCTTCATCGCCGAGGTGTAGGCATCGTCGGAGTAGGGGTCCCAGCCGCCGAACTCGAGGTCGTCCAGCCCGGCGAGAGGGACGAAGTCCTTGACGAGCGGATTCCGCCCGTCGGTCCTCTTGCCGAGACGAATGTGCGACATCTGGGAGAGTGAGCCAAACGGGTGGGCATAGCCCTTGCGGGCGGCGAGGACGCCCGCGACGAACGTGGTGGCGACGGCGCCCATCCCCGGGGTGAGAATCCCGAGCTTCCCGGTGGCGGGGGCGGGCTGCTGACTTTCGGACATGAAACCTCCTGCCGGAAACGATAGGGGAGAGGGGTTCCGGAACCGAACCCCGGTGGCAATAAGGTTCCCCTATGGATCGTGCCCCCGATTCCATCGGCCCGACCGTGGATGTGGCTCTCCTGGCAGACGCAGTGCAAGCAGTTCGAGGAAAGCTCTTCGTCCTGGGTGGCGGCTGGGACACGCTCTGGGTCAGGTCTTTCCCCGCCCGCCACCCGAGCATGGCGATCGGGCTCCGGCTCCGGGTCCCGACCTCGTGGAGGGCCGACGTCCTCGATCTGTCGGTCGAGTTGCAGGACGCCGACGGGGCGCCGTTGCTCTCCAAGCCGCTCTCTCATCAGGTGAGGCTGCCGACGCAGCCCCAGGCGCCCTCTCCCACCGACTTCGGTGTCGTTCGGTCGTTCACCTTCAACAACCTGCTCTTCGGGAGCGAAGGCTCCTACTCGTTCGTGATCTCGGTCGATGGTGACCCGGTCTCACGGCTCCGCTTCAGTGTTCGAGCCAGACCGACCGGGTCGGGCTCGGGTTGACCCCCTGATCACGGTCGGGTGGCCTCTGTGCGCGTTGAGCGCGCACCCACCACTCTCAGCGCGGAGTTGGTATAGCGATGGGGCCGCTCATAGGGTTTCACGGCTGCGAGGGACCCAGGAAAGTCCCTCGTTTTGTTTTCCCCAACACATCAGGAGATTCAATGACGTCCCGAGGAAAGGTCTTGCCCTTTCTGACCCTGGCGCTATCGACACTGATCGTCGTCGGCGCCACGGTCCCGGCCCTCCCGGCAGCGGCCGCCAGTGAGCCGCCCTTTGTCCTCCGCTTCCCTCAAGACCCCGTTCCCACGGTCTTCTCGTCGACCTTCGGTGCCTCGAGATCGAGCG
The DNA here is from genome assembly GCA_040510135.1 of Acidimicrobiia bacterium. Lineage (GTDB taxonomy): Bacteria > Actinomycetota > Acidimicrobiia > Spongiisociales > ZC4RG35 > JARDZU01. The sequence goes on from JBEVJN010000047.1 coordinate 10,938, forward strand.
GTCGGCGCCACCAAGGCAACGATCTGATGGCCCCGAAGCTGACTCACGTCTACGCGGCGGCAGCAGGGATCGTCACGGTGATCGACACCCATGGCAGCGCCGGCAGGTATGTCGAGATCCAACACGAGGCGGGATGGACGACGCGCTATATCCACCTCAACAACGATGATCCGGGGACGGACAACGGCGGGGCCGACTGGTCATTGACCCTGGTCCCGGGTCTGGAGGTCGGAAGTCATGTCGACGCCGGCCAACACATTGGCTATGTCGGTGACTCTGGAAACGCCGAGTGGACCGGCTCTCACACACATTTCGAGCTCGCCCACGATGGAGGGGAGGTCGATCCCTACCCGGTCCTCAAAGACGCCTATGCGCGGGCGATCGCTATGCGCGCTGCCGCGGTCCGAGGGTCGATGCGTTTCGGTGAGGCCAAGCTGACCTGAGGATCAGGTCGGAAGGACGCGGGCGTCGTCGAGGGCCGCCACCTCGCCTTCGAGGTCAGGGTGGTCGGGAGACACCGTTCGCACCTCTCTAACCCGTACGGGCGGGGGCTCGCCTTCGTGGACCCAGATCACCCGGGTAACGCCTGAAGCGGCTGCGGCGGCAGCCCAGCCCTCCAGCACCTGTTCCTCGTTGACGGCGAAGGAGCGCTCTCGACCATCGCGCGCCGCCTCTGTGATCAGTACCGCCGTAAAGCAATTGGTGCAGGCACCCTGGACGTGACTGTCGTCGGAGACGTCCCCCAGCGCGACCTTGACCCCCAACTCCCTCAGCTCCGCGCCGGCAGCCGGGTCTGAGACGAAGGCCCGCACCTCCCGGCCCGGCTCCGCCAACCCTTGAACGACCGCCCGACCCTGTGAGGTGTCGGCGCCGACCACTATCACCGGCATACCGCGAACCTAATATTCGACGTCACGTATCCGTGACAGTGGCCACGCGGCTGCGCTGACCGGTTTCGTCAATCATCCCCTTCCGGTACAATTGCACCATCGGGATAGTGGAAATTCCAGACTCCCCTCTCCCGTTCACATAAGAGGCCAGTGAGAAGCGAATTATCGAGGTGATTGCCTGTGGCCACGGTTGACCTGGATCTCGGCGCCTACCAGCTCGGCTGGCGGGATGACATCGAGTACGCCTTCACTCCACGGAAGGGTCTCGACGAGGACGTGATCCGAGACATGTCGGCTATGAAGAAGGAACCCGAGTGGATGCTCGAGTTCCGGCTCAAGGCCTATCAGCGGTTCCTCCGCAAGCCCATCCCGCAGTGGGGTGGCGGCGGCGCCCTGAACACAATCGATTTCGACGACATCTATTACTACGTAAAACCGGCCGGCGAGCAGCAAAAGGATTGGGACATGGTCCCCGAGTCGATCAAAGCCACTTATGAGAAGCTCGGGATCCCTGCGGCCGAGCGGAAGTACTTGGCCGGCGTCACTGCGCAATACGAGTCCGAGGTCGTCTATCACCGCAATCGGGAGGACCTGGAGAAACTCGGTGTCCTGTTCACCGATATGGACACGGCGCTTCGTGAGTACCCCGACATCGTCAAGGAGTACTTCGGCACGATCATCCCGCCCAACGACAACAAGTTCGCCGCGCTCAACTCGGCGGTGTGGTCAGGTGGGTCTTTCATCTACGTCCCGCCGGGTGTGCATGTCGACCAGCCCCTGCAGGCATATTTCCGCATCAACTCGGAGAACATGGGCCAGTTCGAGCGCACGCTGATAATCGTCGACGAAGGCGCCTACGTTCATTACGTCGAGGGTTGCTCGGCGCCGGTCTACACGACCGATTCGCTACACGCCGCCGTGGTCGAGATCGTCGTCAAGGAGGGCGGGCGCTGTCGCTACACCACGATCCAGAACTGGTCGAACAACGTGTTCAACCTGGTCACCAAGAGGGCCGCCGCCTACCGGAACGCCACGATGGAATGGGTGGACGGGAACCTGGGATCGCGTCTCACCATGAAGTATCCGGCTGTGTGGCTCATGGAACCGGGCGCCCACGGCGAAGTGCTCTCCATTGCTTTCGCCGGCGAGGGCCAGCACCAGGATGCCGGCGCCAAGATCATCCACGTCGCCCCTGACACCACGTCAACCATCGTCTCCAAGTCGATCTCGAAGAGTGGGGGAAGGGCCGGTTACCGGGGCCTGGTCCGGGTCGAGCCCGGCGCCGAGAACGCCAAGTCGTTCGTGCGCTGTGACGCTCTGATCCTCGACGAGGAGAGTCGATCCGACACCTACCCGTACATGGAGATCGAGGAGAACGACGCCGAGATCGGGCACGAGGCCACGGTTTCCAAGGTGGGTGAGGAGCAGCTGTTTTACCTGATGTCGCGGGGTCTCACGGAGGATCAGGCGACGTCGATGATCGTTGCCGGATTCATCGAGCCAATCGTGAAGGAGCTCCCAATGGAGTACGCGGTGGAGATGAACCGGCTCATCGAGCTCAACATGGTGGAGGCAGGAGCAATCGGCTGAGCCGATAGCGTTTCAACGTCCCGCGCCGTACGTCCTACGACCGGCCGCGGCGTGCGTCCAGCTTCTGGATCAAGTCGTGGGACGCCAACTCGATCTCCTTGTGGTCCCACTGTGTCGCCCGGAAGCGGCACGCCATGAGGCCACTCCGGTGGAGTCGGCGCAGGTCACCGAACACGAAGGCGTACCGGGCTTTCGTCTCGTCTTGGGCGCCATCGGTCAATCCGAGGTGCCAGAGGGAATACGCCTCCCACCCGTTCCTGTCGAGGTACTCGTTCTCGTCGGCGGCGGTTGGCTGTACCTCCGACCACTCGCTGCGGAGGACGTATTGGCGCGCCTCGATCAGCTGCTCGGCTCTGGCCACGGCGGCCTCGTTGACGAGGTATTTGGGCATGGATCCAATCGCCACCTACCACTGGGGCCTGGCCCACAAACCACGACGTCCTTTGTCAGACTTATCCTTGTGCGGACCGTGAGCCCGGAGCCGATCAATTAGCACCTACCTCGGGTTGGGCGCGGTCGTCTTGCTCATCCTGCTCACCGGGTTCTTCGTGGCCGCGGAGTTCGCTCTCGTGGCTGTGGACCGCAGCAACGTGGAGCGAAGGGCACAGGAAGGTGATCGGGCGGCGCGGCGCATCCTCTCCTCGTTGCGCAACCTCTCCTTCGAGCTCTCCGGAGCCCAACTGGGGATCACGGTTACTTCTCTGGTCCTGGGCGCCATCGCCGAGCCGACGGTGGCACAGCTCATCCAGCCGGTGATCTCCTCGATTCCGTTCGTCTCCGAGACGTCCGTTCGTGCCGTGTCGTTGGTGATCGCATTCATCCTGGCCACGGGGGCGGCCATGGTGTTTGGTGAGTTGGTGCCCAAGAACCTGGCCATCGCCAGGCCCTATTTCTCGGGATTCTGGTTCGCCGTCCCTCTGCAGATGGTCAACAGAGTGCTTCGGCCGCTGATCGTCTTCCTCAACGAGTCCGCCAACTGGACAGTCCGAAAACTGGGGATCGAGCCGAGAGAAGAACTCGCCGGAGTTCGGTCGATGGAAGAGCTGGAGCTGATGATCCGATCGTCCGGTGAGGAGGGTCGTCTCGACGATGATGAGATGGAGCTTCTGACCCGCGCCATCACGTTCACCGAGAAGGTCGCGGCAGATGCGATGGTTCCCAGGGTCTCGGTGGTGGGGCTCAGCCGACATGATTCGGTCGCCGAGCTACGCAAAGCGTCTGCTGCGACTGGCCACTCTCGATTCCCGGTCTTCGACGAGGATCTCGATGACATCGTCGGCGTGGTCCACGTCAAGGACAGCTTCAACGTGCCCGAGTCACGGATCCCGCTCACTCCGGTGGGCGACCTGGGCACGCCGGCCCTCCAGGTCCCGGAGACGAGCACCCTCGAATATCTCCTGACCCAGCTCCAGACGGCAGGACGCGGAATGGCGGTGGTTGTCGACGAGTACGGCGGGACGGCCGGCATCGTGACAATCGAGGACCTTCTCGAGGAGATCTTCGGAGAGATCGAGGACGAATACGACGCGGAGCCGGACCCCGGGCCTGATGAGGAAGAGGTCGAAGTGCTTTCCGGGCTGCTCCACCGTCACGAGGTCGAAGAGCTGATCGGCTTCGAGTGGTCAGAAGGGCGCTATGAGACCCTCGGCGGCTTCCTGGTTGCTGAGCTGGGCCGTTTTCCTTACGTCGGGGAGCTGATCAGGGTCGGAGACACGGCATTCGAGGTGCTGTCGATGGACGGCCACCGCGTCGATCAGGTCCGGGTGATCCGGTATAGCGACCGGGACGGGGACGAATCGTGAACTGGACTGCTCTGCTCTGGTTGGTCCTGCTCCTCCTTGCCAACGGGTTCTTCGTCGCGGCTGAATTCGCCTACATCACCGCCCGGCGCAACGTCTTGGAGCAGGTACGACGGAGGTCCGCCCAGATTGCGGTCGGCCTGAACAAGAACCTGACTCTGAGCCTCGCCGCCGCCCAACTCGGAATCACCATGGCCTCCTTGGTGCTGGGCGCAGTAGCCGAGCCCGCCGTGGCCACGATCTTCGAAATGGGATTGGGATTTCTCCCGATCTCGGAAAACGTGATTCACGGCATCTCGCTGGCCATCGCCCTTCTCATCGTCGTGTTCCTGCACATGGTGGTGGGCGAGATGGCGCCGAAGAACATCACCATCTCCGCCCCTGAGCGAACCGCGGTGCTGCTCGCTTTCCCGTTCCGCGGCTTCATCGTCGTCTTCCGACCCCTGATCGCCTTTCTCAATGCGAGCGCCAACGGAGTGCTCCGTCTCTTCGGGGTTCGGCCGACGGATGCCTTGGACGTCGGGCACTCGGCGGAGGACCTCGCAGTGATAATCGGCACCGGCAGGAGGGAGGGGGTCATCGAGGACTTCGCGCACCGGTTGCTCACCGGCGCCATCATCTTCGGGGACCTAGACGCCTCCGAAGTCATGGTCCCCAGACCGGACATGATCGCCGCCCCCGTGGCGACCCCCGTTTCCGGGATCCAGGAGTCGATGAGGGTCACCGGCCATTCCCGCATACCGATCTTCGAGGGTGATCTCGACAACATCGTCGGCTTGATCCATGTCAAAGACCTGATGACCGATGAGATCGACCGGGACGCCCCGCTGCCGTCCGAGCGTCTGCGCAAGCCACTGGTAGTCCCGGAGACTGCCCCGCTGCGATCGGTTCTCGATGAGATGCGACAGGCCCGATCGCATCTGGCCATCGTGGTCGACGAGCACGGAAGCACCGCCGGCATCATCACCATGGAGGACATCGCCGAGGAGTTGGTCGGTGAGATATCCGACGAGCACGATCCACGGCAGGAGCTGGTCTCGGTGGAGCCCAACGGGCAGATCGTCGCCGCGGGCACGTTACGTCCCGACGAGTTGGCCAGGTTCGGCGTGAAGCTGCCTTCCGGCGACTACGAGACGATTGGTGGTCTGGTAATGGAACGTCTCGGGCGGTTGCCGAGACGAGGCGATGTGATCGAGGACCAGGGCTGGAAGCTACGTGTGCGCAGCACCGAGGGGCGGCGAGTCGCGGAGGTGGAGATCACCCCGGTGAACGGCGATGAGCCCGACGAGGGGATCGGCTAGTTCGAGCGGCCGACGACGTAGCCGAGGAGGAGGCCGCCGACTGCGGCCCACACGAGGGAAAAGCCGTCTCCGACGGAGGCTATCGCCGGGGCGCCGGCAATCCTCATGATGGCCGAACCAGCGATGCCGCCGATGATCCCGATGAGAATTGCCCCGAGGAGGCTGTTGGCGTTGGCGACGAAGCCGGCGATGAGGCCGGCGACGCCGCCGACCGCACCGACGATGGCTAGCGCTTGCCAGGTGGATGCGTCTAGGAACATTGCGACACACCCGCTCTTCGAGCAGCCGATGTCGTCGGCCGTCTCAGGCGGAGACGACCTTCTCCTCGACGACGGCCGTCATGGGGAAATGAACTGACCGCCCTGCCATGCTGAAAGGCTCGGTCAACATCACCACGATGGTCGATGGCCCACGTGAGACGACGTGGCCGGTGTACGTATGAAATCCGTCTTGATCTCGGGTTATGAAAGTAACGACCATTTGCAAAGTATCCGACTCACATCATCGTCACTCGGTTTCACAATCAGTTGGGTCGCTGGACCCATACTGGTATCGAAGGACGATGATCCTTGGTTTATCAATTCGTTACCAGCAGCCCCTTAGCTTGGTGAGAAGTGCGCCTTCTAGTAGTTGAAGACGAGCCAGACCTGGCCAATGCGATAGCCAGGGGGCTTCGCCGCGACGGTCATGCCGTCGACACGGCATTGTCCGCATCCGACGCCGATATGAAGCTCCGGACCGCAACGTATGACCTCGTTTGCCTCGACTGGAGCCTGCCCGATGGCTCAGGCATCACCCTGTGCCGCCGCCTGGTCAGCGGTGAGTTGCCCACGCTGGAAGGTGAAAGGCCCCGGATCCTCATGCTCACCGCACGTGACGGGGTGGAGGATCGGGTAACAGGGCTCGACTCGGGCGCCGATGACTACCTGGTCAAACCGTTCGCTTTCGCCGAACTGTCGGCGCGAGTGCGGGCGCTGCTGCGGAGGGACGACGGCACCGACCCGGTGCTGGAGGTCGGCCCTTTGCGACTGGATCCGGCCCGGTTCGAGGCAACGAGGGGCGGCGAGGCGCTCGATCTCACTGCAAAGGAATTCTCGCTCCTTCATTATTTCATGTCCCACGACGGGCATGTGCTCAGTCAGGAGCATCTCCTCGAGCACGTCTGGGACGAGATGGCCGATCCCATGACCAACGTGGTGAGGGTCACAGTGAGCAATCTGAGGAAGAAACTCGGTGACCCACCTCTCATCGCCACCGTTCCGGGTCGCGGCTATCGGTTGGGGCAGTGATGCCGGCCTGGAACTCGATCCGCTTCCGGTTGTCGGTTCAATATTCGGCCATCGTCTTCGGCCTGGGAGGTGCACTCCTCGGGCTGGTCTACCTCGCCTTGAGAAACTGGCTTCGCGCTCAGACCATGACCCAGTATGTGTGGTCGGGCCGGCCCGTCATCCAGGACGGTGTCCAGATCGGGGTCCTGCCCAGTCTCGCCGCACGAGAGGTGCGGATGATCGAGTCGGTCTACAACGAGATCGTCCTCAACGAAGTGGCCAAGGCAACGATCCTCGCCCTGGTCGCCCTCTTCCTGCTGAGCATCGTTGTTGGCTGGGTGATGTCGGGACGGGTCCTCAGACCGGTGAAGGAGATCACCAATGTGGCACGTGAGATCCAGGCTTCCGATCTGAGCCGTCGCATCGCCCTCGAAGGGCCCGATGACGAGATCACCCGCCTCGCCGCCACCTTCGACGGGATGCTCGAGAGGCTGGACCGGGCATTCTCCAGCCAACGGCGGTTCCTTGCCGACACCAGCCACGATCTCCGTACCCCGCTCGCGGTGATCCGATCCAATGTCGAGGTTGTCGCCGACGACGACAGGGCCACGGTGACCGACTGGCGAGAAGTCGGTGGCATCGTGCGGCGCAACGCGGAGAAGATGTCCGAGATGATCGACGGGCTGTTGGCCACCGCCCGTCTCCAGACCGGCAAGGCACAGGCGGTCGCAATCGATCTCGCCGAGATCGTCGGGGCCAAGTCATCCGAATATGGGAAGCCGCTGGCGGAGAAGGGAATAGTGCTGGAGAGCTCGATGTCGCCCGCATTGATCGAAGGAGCCCCCATTGCCGTCGACAGGGCCCTCACCAACCTCCTCGACAATGCCATCGGGGTCTCTGGCACCGGATCGCGGATCAGGATCGGGGCGGGAGAAGTCGGCGAATGGGCTTGGATGGCCGTGGCCGACCAGGGGCCGGGGCTTCCCGAGGAGCCGGAGGGGGGTCGCATCGGTCTCGGGCTCTCCATCGTGGAGCAGATCGCGCAGGGCCATGAGGGCGCTCTGGTCTCGTCGACCGGGCCCGACGGCGTGGGTACGACGATGACGATCTGGCTGCCCAAGTCCGACCCAACAGAGTCCCCACCGGATTTCACGCCATTTATGGGAGCTTGATCTCCAGGGTCATAAGTTCGTATGCAGGAGGTTTTTCAAGGATGACAAACGAGGACATGACCCAACACCCAACGGTGCCACCAGCTGAGCAGAGCCCGGTCAGCGAGGAAGGCCCTGCCCCCCACGGCTCGGTAGCAACCCAGACCCCGGTGACTCAGGAGATACCTGACACTTCTCCGCCTGCCCAAGCAACGCCACCACCTGTCGCGCCGACCCGGCCAGCGGAGACACGTCCGGCCCGGATGTCACCGTGGCTGGTGGCCTTCCTTGCTTTGTTGCTCGTAGTTGGCTCGTCTGCGGCGACCTATCTGATCACCACGGTCGACAACGACGAGGTACCTGCTGTCCAGACCGCGGGGCCCAGCGATGAGCAGGAAGCACCGACCGCCGGCGAGCTGACTCCCGGTGAGGAGCCGGTGGCCGACGCTGCCGCCGTGATAATGCCCTCGGTGGTTCAGATCCAGACCGGCCAGGGTGTTGGCTCCGGTGTCATCTATGACTCCAACGGCTTGATCCTCACCGCAGCCCATGTGGTGGAGGGTGCCGACACGGTCACTGTGCGTCTTGCCGACGGCGAGCAGGTCGAGGGCACCGTCCTCGGTGGCACGTCAGGCGCGGATGTGGCCGTGGTTCAGGTGGACGGGACCGACTTGCCGGCGGCCGAGCTAGCGCTCGACGACGACCCGCAGGTAGGTCAGATGGCGATTGCCGTGGGTAGCCCTTGGGGTCTCCAGGGCACAGTCACCTCCGGAATCATCTCCGCCGTCGATCAGGCCATCCCGCAAGGTGCTTCGGCCCGTGCGGTTCTCCAGACCGACGCCGCCATCAACCCGGGCAACTCCGGTGGGCCGCTCGTGGACCGGCAGGGTCGGGTGATCGGAATCAATGTCTCGATCTTCAGCCTGTCAGGTGCCAACGACGGTGTTGGCTTCGCCGTCCCGATCGACATCGCTCACGACATCGCCGAGCGAGTCGTGGCCGGCGAGGAGATCCAGACGGCGTATCTGGGAGTGTCCCTTGGTGTCGTGGACTCGGGTCAGGCCGGCGCCCTCATCGACGAAGTTACCCCTGGCACCGGTGCCGACGAGGCCGATCTCCAGGTCGGCGACCTGGTCATCTCCATCGACGGCGCACCGGTTCAGGATGGCGGCGATCTCGCAGCCCAGGTCCAAACCCTTCAGCCTGGCGACACGGTCGACCTCGTGGTGGTTCGTGACGGCAGCGAAATGACTGTCCCGGTGACTATGAGCGAACGTCCCGCCGACCTCGGCTGATCCAAAAGCTCCTCCTGGTGGGCCCGGCTATGCTGGCCGGGCCCACCGTATTGGGTGGGTGCCCCGGAGACAGCGAAGCCGGTTAGACCCCGGTGCTGTCCCGCAACTGTGAAGCCCCCTCTGGGGGACGAGCCAGGTCGCCTGATCTCCAGGGCCACGACGAAAGTCTCGGATGAAGACGGAAGCGTGGGCTCAGGGAAGCCACCGGCCTCTTCATCCTCCGATCGCGGAGGATGTTTCATATGCGAAGGATCACCCTGATCCTCACCCTGTTGGCGCTTGTCGCCTGTGGCACCGAAGGTGGCGCCACGACCTCCCCCGATGAGGTAGCTACCACCACGACGGCTGCGCCCGATTCGACAACGACGGCGGCGCCCGACCCGACCACGACTGGCTCCGATGCCGGATTTCCGGTCACGGTCGAGGCGGCGAACGGGGAGGTGACGATCATGCAGAGCCCGACACGAATCGTCTCTCTGGCTTCCACCGCCACTGAGATGTTGTTCGCGATAGGTGCCGGGGACCAGGTGGTCGCCGTCGACGACTTCTCCAACTTTCCCGAAGAGGCGCCCACGAGCGACCTGTCGGGGTTCGAGCCGAACATCGAGGCCATCGCCGCTTACGAGCCCGACCTCGTCGTCGTCTCCGACGACATCAACGACGTGGTCGCCGCGCTCGGCGCGATCGACATCCCTGTCCTGCACAACCCCGCTGCGGCAACTCTCGACGACACCTACGCCCAAATCGAGCTGCTGGGTCAGGCCACCGGTCATCAGGACGAGTCGTCTGACCTGGTGGCGTCGATGCGGGAGGAGATCGATGCCCTGGTGAGCGCGGTTCCTGAGGCCCCTGAGACCCACACCTATTACCACGAGTTGGACGAGTCGTTCTTCACGGTGACCTCTTCGACCTTCATCGGTCAGCTCTATGACATGGCCGGTCTCGCCAACATCGCCGACGAAACAGAGGGGGCGGACACCGGCTACCCACAGCTATCCGCGGAATTCATCATCGATGCCGATCCTGATCTGATATTCCTTGGCGACACCAAATGTTGTGGCGAGTCCCTGGAGACTCTCACCGCCCGGCCCGGTTGGGATGTGCTTACGGCTGTGACCAATGGCGGCGTGGTCGAATTGGACGATGACATCGCCTCGCGTTGGGGCCCACGTGTCGTGGACCACCTGGCGATCATCGTCGAAGAAGTCCAGGGCTTGGCGGAGGGCGGTTGATGGCGCGTTGACTGCGGATCTGGATCGAAGCCCACGCATATCAAAAGTCGGGTGGGGCTCGGCACTCCTGGTCGTCGGGGTGCTGCTCGGTTGCGCCGTGCTCGGCATCGCGGTCGGAGCGGTCGATCTGCCCATCGGCTCGGTAGTAGCAGAGCTCCTCGACAAGTTGCCGGGGGTGGACATCGAATCGGGATTGTCGGAGCGTGAGGCCGCAATCCTCTGGGAGCTGAGAGTGCCACGTGTGATCCTGGCCGGGATGGTGGGGGGGATGCTCGCCATGGCCGGCGCTGGTTTCCAGGGCGTGTTTCGCAACCCTCTCGCAGACCCTTATCTCTTGGGAGTCGCTGCCGGGGCCGGCCTTGGTGCCACTCTCGCCATCGCCTATATGCCCGATGACACCGCTTGGGCGATCAACCCGCTGCCCGTGGCGGCTTTTGCCGGCGCGGTGCTCGGAGTCGGGGTCACCTACGCCTTGGGGCGATCGGCGACCCGGACCTATGCCGCGGCGACCCTCATTCTGGCGGGGGTGGCGGTCGCAGCCTTCCTGACCGCCACCCAGGCCTTCATCCAGCAACGAAACGCGGAGACGTTCCGTGAGGTCTTCGCCTGGATCATGGGTGCCCTCGGCACCGTGGGCTGGGGAGAGGTCATGTTGATCCTGCCTTACGTGATCGTGAGCGCCCTCGGCCTACTCCTTTACCGCCGTCTCATGGACGTGATGGGTGTGGGAGACGAGGAAGCCGATAGCGTCGGGATCAAGGCCGCGAGAGTTCGCCTGGTCGTGGTGGCAGCGGCCACCCTCGGAACGGCGGCAGCGGTCGCAGTGAGTGGTCTGATCGGCTTTGTGGGCATCATCGTCCCCCATGCGATTCGACTCGTGCTCGGCTCTAGCTACCGGATCATCCTCCCGCTGTCGCTCGGCTTTGGCGCTGCATTCCTGATCCTCGCCGACCTGATTGCCCGTACCGTGGTCGCCCCCGCTGAGATACCGATCGGCGTGATCACAGCGTTCTTCGGGGCGCCGTTCTTCCTTGTGGTCCTGACACGAGCGCGGAGGCTCTCATGAGCCGTCTCGGGCTCGTCGATCTCGCCGTTGCGTACAACGGCCGGAGGGTCGTCGATGGCGTCTCGATGCACGTCGAACCGAGGACCTGGGTGGCGCTGATCGGCCCCAATGGTGCGGGGAAGTCGACCCTGCTCCGCGCCGTCGCAAGTCTCGTCCCTTACGCGGGCCAAATCGACATCGGTGGGGTGCCAACTGCCGAGATGACCCGGAGGCATCTATCCGAGCTCGTGGCCTTCCTTCCCCAGCGTCCGGTGCTGCCGGAGGGAGTCACTGTGGCCGACTATGTGGCTATCGGCCGCACCCCGTATGTCCCCTACTGGGGAACCGAGTCGGGTCACGACCGAGAAATCATCTCCGGAGTCCTCGAGAGATTGGAGCTCACCACGCTGTCAGCTCGTCACGTGGACACTTTGTCGGGTGGGGAGGCGCAGCGCGTAGTCCTCGCACGGGCCCTGGCGCAACAATCCGAGATCCTGCTCCTCGACGAGCCGACTTCCGCGCTCGATGTGGGACATCAACAGCAGGTGCTGGAGCTCATCGACGAACTCAGATCCGAGCAGGGTTTGACGGTCCTGAGCGCGCTGCACGACCTGACGCTCGCAGGCCAGTATGCGGATCGACTCGTCATGATGAGAGATGGTGTGGTGGTCAGTGAGGGCACGGCCAAGAGCGTGTTGACCGAGGAAAGCATCATGATGAATTACGACGCTCGGGTACGAGTCGTCGACATGGGGACCACCGGTCTGATCGTCACACCGTTGCGACCGAAGCGAGGCGGGTGATGGAAAGCGAATCATCGTTGACGCTGCTCCTCGGCGGAGCGAGGAGCGGGAAATCGAAGCTCGGCGCAGCCCTGATCGAGGCCTGGGATGGGCCGGCAGGCGTGATAGCCACCGCAGGGGCGCTCGATGAGGAGATGGCCGAAAGGATCGAGCGACACCGCCAAGCCCGTCCTGCAGGATGGCCGGTCGTAGAGGAGCCAATCGATCTTGAGGGCGCACTCACCGGGTTCGACGCCGGCACCGCTGTGCTGATCGATTGCCTCACCTTGTGGGTGTCCAACCTGATGGGCGAGGATCTGGGAGAGACTGAGATCGAGCACAGGGCCACGGTCGCCGCAGGTGTTGCTGCCACCCGGGGAGGGCTGACGGTCGCCGTAAGCAATGAAGTCGGTTCGGGGATCGTCCCCGTGAACGAGATGGCTCGCCAGTATCGGGATCTGCTGGGCAGGGTCAACGCGATCTGGGCCGACGTGGCCGGCCGGGTCCTCCTCACCGTGGCCGGCGGCGTGATCCCGGTGTCGAGGATCGGGGAAGTCTTCGATTGGGGCTCAGATGGATGAGATGATGGCCTCGGCGCTGGGGAATCTCCCCGATCCGGACACCCGAATGGCCGCGATGGTCCGTGAGCGCGCAGAGCGGGTGCTTCGCCCAACCGGGGCTCTGCAGAGGCTGGATGACGTGGCGGTTTGGCTGGCCGGATGGCAGCGAACGGCTCTGCCTGCCGTGGAGTCGCCGCACGTCGTGCTGTTCGCCGGGGACCATGGGGTCGCCTCTGCCGGTGTCAGCGCCTATCCCGCCGAGGTCACCCGTTCCATGGTGGAGGCCTTTCGCAAGGGCGTTGCCACGGCAAATGTCATGGCTGCCGACGTGGGGGCCTCAGTCTCTGTAGTGGACGTGGGTGTGGGGCGGCCGACGGGCGACATCTCTTCGATGCCCGCCCTGAGCCCTGGTCGTTTCATCGAGTGTTGGGATGCTGGGAGGAGGGCGGTGGCGGAATCGAGCGGCGCCGATCTCCTGGTTCTCGGGGAGATGGGGATCGGGAACACGACAGCGGCCGCAGCAGTCTGTGCCAGCTTGTTCGGGGGCCCAACGGCCCTGTGGACGGGTCGGGGAACCGGCATCGACGAAGCAACCCTCGAGCGAAAGACGGCTCTGGTGGCTGCGGCACAGGGACGCGTCGACGGAGCTGGGCCATTCGAGGCCCTGCGACAGGTCGGTGGATCGGAATTGGTGGCGGTCGCGGCCGCAGCCGTAGAGGCAAGGAAGCGATCGATCCCGGTCATCTTGGACGGTTTCGTCGTCACGGCTGCGTGCGCGGCGCTCGAGGTGGCGCGACCCGGCGCTCTCGATCACACGGTCGCCGGTCATTGCTCGGCGGAGCCGGGTCACCGACTCCTCTTGGAGAAACTGTCCAAGCCGCCACTCATCGACCTCGGACTGAGGCTCGGCGAGGGGACCGGGGCCCTGGCCGCGCTGCCATTGGTGCGGCTGGCGGCCAAATGTGTGATCGAAGTGGCCACATTCGACGAGTGGGTGACATGAGAGGGCTGCGCGCCGCGGTCGGGCTCCTCACCCGCGTCCCGGTCGGGCGCGCCGCCCCCGACCAGCTCGATACCTCGGGCGCCGTCGCCTGGCTGCCTGTGGTCGGAGCGGTGATCGGCTTGTTCGTGGCCGGGGGTTACGCAGTCCTCGTGGAGGTGTTGCCGGGTCTGGCCGCGGCCGCGCTGGCCGTGACACTCGGGATCGTCATCACTGGCGCCCTCCATGAGGACGGGTTGGCCGACACGGTCGACGCGTTCGGTGCCGGTGGAGGACCGGAGGAGACGCTGCGAATCCTGAAGGACCCGACCCATGGCACCTATGGGGTGATCGCTTTGGTCCTCGGCATCGTCTTGCGGGTTCTGGCGCTGGCCGCCCTCCCCGTGACGACCGCATTGTTGGCTTTGCCCGCTGCCCATGCGCTGGGCAGAGGTGGAGCGGTGGGCCTGATCGGATTCATGGCTCCAGCGACTGGTGACGGGTTGGGCGCGGCTCATTCTCGATCCGGCTCGACCTCTGAGGTCACGCGCGGCCTGCTCAGCGCCGTCGCGATCGGGTTGGCCCTATTGGGATGGTGGGGCGCGATCTTTGCGGCTTTCGCCGGCGTTACCGCCCTGCTGATCGGCATGCTGGCGATGCGCCGAATATCGGGATTCACGGGCGACGTCCTCGGGGCCACAGAACAGATGATCGAAATCGGCTTGCTGTTGGTGGCGGCGGCCCTTGCCACATCTGGCGTGCTCTCGGCGCCCTGGTGGTCCCCATGACCCTCTGGTTGGTTCGACACGGTGACACCGAATGGAGCGAGCAAGGCCGGCTCTGTGGTTGGGCAGACCCCCCTCTCAGCCCGGCAGGGATCGAGCAAGCGGCGCGGCTTCCCAGCCGGCTTCGACACCGCAGGTTCGATGCTGCGTGGTCATCGGATCTGGCGCGCGCCAGTGAGTTCGCGCGCTTGTCGTTCGGCGAAGCGCGGCCAGACGTGAGATTGAGGGAGATCGACTTTGGTGATATAGAGGGCAAGACGTGGGACGAGCTCGATGGAGCAACACAAGCTGCCCTTTTGAGGTTTGAGGGCTTCACTGCACCCGGCGGGGAGTCGGTCGAGACGCTGCGGGAGAGAGTGCTCGGATTCCTGGGCGAGCTGGGGCCGGGCACTCAGCTCATCTTCACCCATGGTGGCGTCATCCGGCTCCTTCAGGGGCTGTCTGGATCGGGCCATTCCCCGAGGCCAGGCGAGTTGGTTGTACTCGCCTGGCCGCTCCGTGGCGAGAAATCACTTGAGAACGGGAGCCTGAAATGACGAACCCCGAGGTCCCCCCCACCCAAGCACCGCCGACCGGCCACCAGCGGGCCACTTCGCTCGTCCTGGTCAACACCGGGGAAGGCAAGGGCAAGTCGACGGCAGCCTTCGGCACCGCTCTGCGGGCTATTGCGCGCGGCTGGAAAGTCGGCGTCGTCCAGTTCCTCAAGTCGGGGGAGTGGAAGGTGGGGGAGGAGACCATCGGCCGGAAGCTTGGGATCGACTGGTGGGCCCTGGGCGACGGTTTCACCTGGGACTCGGCCGACATCGACGAGTCAGAGGCCATCGCAGGCGAGGCGTGGCTGAGCGCAAAGACGCGCATCGGCTCGGACGAGTACGACTTGCTGATCCTGGACGAGATCACCTACCCCATCAACTGGGGCTGGATCGACATCGACGACGTGCTGACCGTCATTTCCAACCGTCCGCCCCGGCTCAACCTCATCCTCACCGGCCGCGATGCCCCCGCGTCTCTCGTCGAGCTGGCCGACACCGTGACCGAGATGAGGAAGGTGAAGCACGCCTTCGACGCAGGGGTCATGGCGAGACGGGGGATCGACTACTGATCTGCCCTCCGCAAGGCGACTTCAGGGTTCGTTGCGAACCAGGGAGATGGCATCCGCGACGGTGAGTGATTCACCGGCCACAGTGGCATGGGCGAAATCCTGACTGCCGATGCTGTCCTGGGTGTCCGCCACTTGGACGGCGTAGTCGTGCTCCTCCGGCGGAGGCCAGGTGGCGACCCGGTGCTTGCTCGCCATCCAATCAGCCAGCCCGAACAGACGTGCGGCCAGCATGTCGCGTCCTCTTGCATGGGCGCCTACGGCTAGGGCGGCGACGGCGATGGCTACGCCCCGCGTGTCCTCGGCGGAGTCGCAAAGGACCAGGCTCTCCACCAGGGCAGTCTGGGCCCGCTCGAACTGGCCCTGCCGGTGGGCGGTCTTGCCCATGTGATAGAGATACTCCCCGAGTGCGGCCTTGGCGCCGGCCTTTTCGTTCACAACGGCGGCACGTTCCCGGTTCTGTTCGACGACCCTCTGTAGTTCGGCGGTGGTCGGGTTCGATTGGATCATCGTCTTCATCTCGAACAGGTTGTTGGCGGGCTCCTCGTAGATGCTGAACCCTTCGAGCACCGACTTGAACAGCTCCAACGCATAATCGTGGTCGCCGGCCAGCCAGGCCATTGCCCCTAGCCCGGCGTCGGCGTGAGCCACTCCCAGCGAGTCCCCAGCGACGACGAGGAGCGCCCGTCCCTCGGTGTATCGGTCACTTGCCTCGTTGTAGTTCCCCGCGTCACGGGCCACGGCGGCGAGTCGGAGCGCCGACCACCCCACGTCGAGAACTCCCGAATGCTCCAGGAACAGACGGTGGCTCTCGGTCATCTTTTCCCGCGCCTCCTCCAGATCTCCTTGGACGCGCGCCATCGTTGCCCAGACGGCCAGGGTCCAGGCCAGCATCCAGGTGTCGCCTACTTCTCGGTTGATGCGCTCGGCCTCCGGAGCGAGACGCTTCGCCTCCTCCAGGTCGTCCCGAAGCCACGCCGTCGCCATCAGCTGGTATGCCTGGCGCGCCTCTCCGCGTCTATCGCCGAGCTGCTGGTAGAGCTCCATCGATTCTGTCAGCGCGGTGTATGCCTCATCGAAGGCAAGGCGACGGCTGGCGAGCAGGCCGGCGCCATTCAGCGCTCGAGCGACGATCGAGGGATCAACGCCCTCGCGATGCGACAGAGTGCGCTCGAGCCACTCTGTGCCGTCGCTCACCTCGCGCTTGATGACCCAGAACCAACGGAGGGCTCCAGCCATTGCCATCGCATCCTGGGCTCGGCCCGATTCGTGCAGCCACGCCAGGGCTGCGCGCAGGTTGTACCGGTCGCGCTCGAGTCGGTCGGCCCATACGTTCTGCTCGACGTGCAGGATCTCGCTGTCACTCTCCTCTGCCATGGCCAGGAAGAACTCGGCGTGGCGATCGCGCAGCACGGAGAGCTCGGCTCCTTCATCCAGTCTCATCCGGGCGTAGTGGCTGATCGGCTCGAGGAGGCGGTAGCGGATCGGATCGGTGTCGGTGGCCATGACCAGAGACGTCTCGACCAACCGCCCGAGCAGGTTCATGACGTGCTCCCGCGCTACAAGGCCCCCGGAGCAAACGCTTTCGGCGGCCTCCAGGGTGAAGCCACCATTGAAGACCGACAATCGCGTGAACAAGACTCGTTCTGCGCCACCGAGGAAGTCATAACTCCAGTCGAGAGTCGTTTCCAGCGTCTGTTGGTGAGGTGGCAGGTCCCGAGCCGTCCCTGCGAGGAGAGCGAACTGCTGGTCGAGCCGTTCAACGAGTTGACCGACCGACAGCACCTTCAGCCGGGCTGCGGCCAATTCGATTGCGAGGGGAATGCCGTCCAGTCGTCGGCACACCTCGGCGACCTGCTGAGCATTGGCCAGGCCAAGCTCGAAGTTCGGGTTGACCAGTCGTGCCCGGTTCACGAACAACTCCACCGAGTCGAAGGATGCGATCCCATCCAAAGACCGGGTGTCAGGCCCGGGAACGGCAAGGGGGGAGATCTGAACCAGGTGCTCCTCCCTGATTGAGAGCCACTCCCGGGTGGTGGCCAGGATCTTCAACGCCTCCGTGCCCTGGAGCAGTTGATCGGTGAGTTTGGCGACGGCGTCGATGAGGTGCTCACAGCCGTCGAGGATCAACAACGAGTGCGCCTTGGCCAGCCGCGAGATCAGAGTGTCGGTGATCGACTGGAGCGGGCTCTCCGTGATGTGCAGCTGCCGGGCGACCGCTGCTGCCAGGAGGTTGTCGTCCGCAACTCTCGAGACTTCGACAAACCACACACCATCCTCGAAGGTGGAAGTGAGCTCTTCGGCCACCTTCAGCGCCAGCGTTGTCTTGCCGACGCCCCCGGGGCCGGTGAGAGTCACGAGACGCGACTCCTCGAGGGCTTGGATCACGGAATCTTTCTCGAGCTGACGGCCGACGAGGGTGAGGTCCCGGATCGGGAGGTTTCCCTTTGAAGAGGTCAACGTTCGCAGCGGTGGGAACTCGGTGGGGAGCCCTTCCACGCTCAGTTGGAAGATGTGCTCTTCGTGGGTCAGATCGCGGAGTCGATGGGTGCCCAGATCTTCGAGGCGGCTTCCGTCGGGGAGGCTGTACTCGACGAGTCGAGCCGTTGCCTCGGAGACCAGCGTCTGACCCCCGTGCCCGCTGTCACTGATGCGAGCGGCCCGATGGACGTCGATGCCGACGTAGTCTGAGCCACCGAGCCGTCCCTCGCCGGTGTGGACCCCGATCCTCACTGTCACGTCCTGGGGCGATTTCCATTCCTCTGCGGTGAGGCGGCGTTGGATCTCCACGGCGCTGGAAACCGCGTCGAGGGCGGATTGAAAGGCGACGAAAAAGCCATCGCCCTCATTCTTGACGATCCGGCCGCGGTGGCTGGCGGTGGCCTCGTGCACGATTGTGTTGTGGCGCTCCAGAACAGGCCGAAAAGCATCGCCGAGCTCTTGGATCATCCTCGTCGAGCCCTCGATGTCGGAGAAGAGAAAGCTGACCGTCCCGAGTGGAAGGTCTCCCGAAGTCATTGCGACACCAAATTAACAAGGGCTTGACTCTTGCCCGTCGCAGTATTTGGTGGTTTCAGGATTGCGTCAAGACGCCTCGCGGGCCGATCGGAGGAGGGCGGCTCGCAACGCAGACGGGTCGACGTCGAGTCGGCGGAGCACTCCGATGGCGCGATCGGGCCCCTCTGCGGCGGTCAGGGCCAGAGCGACGTGCTCGACTCCGATGTACCGATGGCCGAGGTCCAAAGCCGCCCGAAGCGCGCCTTTGAGGATGTCCTTCGCCCCACCTGTGAACGGGATATGTCCGCCTGGCTCCCGCCTCGCCGGCCCCGCCACCTCGATCAATGCTGGATCCAGACCGACCGAGACGAGCGCGTCCCGATCCATTCGGTCGAGCTCGGCACGAATGGCCTCGACGTCGGGAAGCAGACCGGACCCAGCGGGCGAGCGAGCCACCCCGATGAGGAGATGCTCGGTGCCGACGCGGGAGTCGCTTCGAGCTTCTGCCTCCTCCACGGCGTGTGTCACGACGAGCCGCGCTTCTTTGGTGAATCGCTCGAACAATCCCTACCTCCCGTGTTTCTTGTGGGCTGCCTGGCGTGACACGCCAAGAGCATCGCCGATCTGTTGCCAGGTCCAACCATGGGTCCGGGCGGCTTCGACGTGGATCGCCTCCAACCTGTCGGTCATTCGTCGCAGCACGACCACCGCCTGCAAGCCCTGGGCAGGATCGTCGCTGTCGGCTCCGGCCAGCTTGGAGAGTGTCATGCTGTCACCCTAGGTTGACAGATGCACGCTGTCAACCGGAGTTGACGCCAGGGGAGTCACCGCCTCCGGCGGGCTGCCAGGCGGAAGAGGGCTCGGGCACCGTCACCCAGCGGCTCGAAGCGTGGGTCCTTGGTCTGTCCCCGCAGCCAGCGGATGTAGATCTGCTGGAGGACGACCCCTAGTTTCCAGGTCCCGAAGACGACGTACCAGTCGACGTGGCGCAGATCCCTTCCAGAGCGCTCCCCGTAACGCTCGATTGCCGACGTCCTGTCCAGCCAGCCCGGGGAGGTGGTGGGCATCGGCGCCAAGGTCGACTTCTCCTCTCCGTCGTCGTACCAGGAGGCCATCAACGTGCCCACGTCGGCAAGCGGATCACCTCGCGTTGCCATGTCCCAGTCGTACACCGCCACACAGACACCTGGATCTGCCGGTGACACGGCCATGTTGTCCAGCCGCCAGTCGTTGTGAAGGAGGGTGGGCGGGCCCGACGGGGGCACAGCAGATCGAAGCCAGCGTCCGACGTCGTCGGCCACCAAATCATCGTCGTCCTTGGCCAGCTCCCACCGCTTCCACCACCCTTCGACCTGCCGTTCCAGGAACCCGTCTGGATGCCCGAGATCCTCCAGCCCACATCCGGCCGCATCGACAGAGTGGAGCTCGACCAGGGTGTCGATCACGACAGCTGACAGCTTCCTGTTCGCATCGGCGTCCTTGCCGCCGCCGAAGAGATCGGGGACGACATCCCTGATGACGACGCCGGGCTTCGGCTCCATGATGAAGAACGGGGTACCGATCACTTTGCTGTCCTCACACAGCGCCACGGCCCGTGGCGCCTTGACGAAGCCCCGCCAGAGTTTCGACAGGACCGTGTACTCACGTGTCATGTCGTGGGAGCTCTCTGCAACGGGGCCCAACGGTGGCCTCCTCAGCACCAGTTGCTCACCAGATGGGAACTGGAGGAGGTAAGTGAGGTTGGCCTTGCCACCGGCGAACTGCCGGACACTGGGGAACCCATCGGGCAGTGCATGGTTGCCCGCCATCCACCTGGTGAGTCGATCGACGTCGAATCGCTCGTCCCGTCGGACCTCGATGGTCTCATCCACCGATCGAAGGGTATTCGGGGGTCTACCCTCACGCCTCATCTTGAACATGTCAGAGACCACACCGTTCCAGATCTGCGACCGTCTCGCCGAGGGTTACGCCGATCTATCGCCAATCGCTGCCACTGAGGCCGGCATTCCCGGTCGTGATCATCTGTGGGACGACTTCTCCCCCGAAGGCGAGGCAGCGAAGGAGGAGCTGCGTGCGAGAGCCGCCGCCGAGCTGGCGCCACACCTCCATCACCCGGATCCGGTGCAGGCGACGGCTGCCCGGGTGGTCAGTGGGTATCTGGCATCGGAGCGGCGTCTCTACGACAGCGGGCATTGGAAGCGGAGCATCAACCACATCTACGGCCCGTTCCAAACCGCACGCGACTCCTTCGACATCGTCTCGAAGGAGGGGCCAGAGGCGTGGGAGAACGTGACGATCCGCCTCTCGACGTGGGGAGACATGCTCGAGGGGTACCGGTCCAGTCTGCAAGTAGGCCTGGATGAGGGGGAAATCGTGGCTCATCGTCAGGTGCTCAGCGTCATCGAACAGATGCGCTCCGTTGCCGGCGCGGCGTCGCGCTTTGGCTCGCTCCCGGGCCTCGCGGCTGCCGATGGCGGCGACGAGGATCAGGTGGCCGGGGCCGTCGCCCGGGCCCGATCGGCGTCAGCCGACTTCGCCGAATGGCTCGAGACCGTGTACCTGCCCCGGGCCAAGCCCTCTGACGCAGCCGGATCGGACCACTACACGGAGGAGTCAGAGCGGTTCCTCGGGCTGCGTCTCGACGTCGACGAAACATATGATTGGGGATGGTCGGAGGTGCACCGCCTGCTCGGCGAGATGCGGGAAACGGCGGCGGAGATCGATCCCGACCTGAACATCGATGAGGTTATCGACCTCCTGGACAACGATCCTGGTCGCTCGGCGCCGGATCATGACGCGTTTGCAGATTTCGTGCGGGAGATCCAGGCGCACGCAGTGGACCGGCTGGACGGGTCGGCCTTCGATGTGCCGCCACCGATGTGCGATGTAACGGTCAACCTCGCACCCACCGGTGGCGCTCTCGGGGCGTGGTACGTCGCCCCGTCTGAGGACCTCGACCGCGCCGGATCCATCTGGTACGCCCTCGGTGAGAGGACCCGTATCCCATATTGGCAGGAGGTCGCCACCGCCTATCACGAAGGCTTTCCCGGGCATCACCTCCAGGTCGGGATCGCTGTGCTGCAACGAGAGAAGCTGTCCCGGTTCCACCGACTGTTCGTCTGGTACCCGGGATCAGGCGAGGGATGGGCGTTGTACGCAGAACGGCTGATGGAGGAGCTCGGATTCTTCGAGAACCCGGAATACCGGCTCGGCCTTCAAGCCAGCCAGCTCTTCAGGTCGACGAGGGTGGTCGTCGACATCGGGGCGCATCTCGAGAAGCGAATCCCCAACGATGCCCCTCTCCATCCCGGTGAGGTGTGGAACTACGAGCTCGCCGTGGACTACATGGAGAAGGTCGGTCGACAGCCCCGTGACGTCGCCGAGTCGGAGGTGCTTCGCTATCTCGGGTGGCCCGGCCAGGCCATCTCCTACAAGGTGGGGGAGCGGGAGATTCTCAACATCCGGAAGCAGGCGATGACCGAGGCCGGTGCCTCCTTCGATGCCAAGGATTTTCACCGACGGCTACTCGAAGCTGGAGCGATCAGGCTCGATCAACTGCGCGATGCAATGACCTGATCGAGGGGCAGTACTGGCCTCAGCAGCCGTTGGAAACCAGCGACGGATGAGGGTTGATCGCCGCCCCGTCCCGATACATGCCGAAGTGGAGGTGGGGATTCGTCCCGACGGCATTGCCTGAGGTTCCCACGTACCCGATGATGTCACCGGCGCTCACCTCGCCGGTCTCGCCCTGCTCATCGAGATGCGAACCGAGGTACTTGATCCCGTCACTTCCGTACAGATCGAACTGAAGCCCACCGACGGTCCCCTCGATGAGCTCGACTGTGCCCGATACCGGGGCCCTCACCGGGGTACCCCGGTCGGCGAAGATGTCGTTGCCCTCGTGAAAGCGAGAGCCGCCTCGGGGGAAGCCCCAATCGTTGAAGTACCGTCCCCCATCGACGGGGCAAACCCAGTTCGACCCGCCCGGCACGGCGAGCTCCTGCCCGGATCTGATCAAATTGATATCCGACAGGCCATTCAGGTCGGCCAGGGCCGAGATGTTGGTCCCGTACTTGGCGGCGATGTCGCCGAGACGGTCACCCGACTGCACCACGTAGCTAGCCGAGCCTCCACTCCCGGTACCGACGAAGGCCGGGCCGTCGAGGAAGAGACGTGTACCGGTGTACACCGTCCCGTTGACGATCCCGTTCGCTGCGGCGATGTCGTCGGGCGACACGCCTGAATACTGTCCGGCAATCGAGTCCAGGCTCTCACCACTCTGAACGATGTGGAACCGCTCCGATCGTGACGAACTCTCACTCTCCCCGTCACCGGTGCTGGAGACCTCCAAGTCACCGTTGCCGGAGCTGGTCCCGCCGGGTGATTTCTTCCTGGTGGTGGGGATCAGCACCTCTTGACCGGGAAGGATCAGGTTGGGGTTCGCCAGGCTGTTTGCCTCGGCGATGGCGGAGGCGGTGGCACCGTAGGCGGAGGCGATCTCGTTCAACGTCTCGCCCTCGTCCACTACGTGGACCTGCTCCACGGAGCCGTCGACTCCGGGAATGAGGATCGTCTCGCCGGGGTGGATCAGATCGGGATTCGAGAGCTCATTGAGCTCGATCACATCAGAGAGAGAAACGTTGTGGTCACGTGCGATCTCGCTGAGGGTGTCCCCGCGCTTCACGGTGTACTCCAAGGAAAAAAGAGCCACAGTCAGGGCGAGAACCGAGCCAACAGCGATGGCGCGGGCGCGTCGATTGACTGGCATGAAGGTCCAACTCCTTCAGGCCCCTGTTCCGTCCGCTGGTTTACCCTAACCGCAGATCGCGAAATTTCCAGCTAAACGGGATTTCGTCGGTCAGCCGTGGGTTTCAGCCCCGGTTTGCCGGCGAGCAGTCGCAGTTGGCCACAGGCACCGTCGATTGTCCGGCCTCTGGTGTCACGGACAGTCACGTTGACCCCGCGCCGGCGCAGTTGCCGGGCAAAGGAAGCGATGACCGTCTCGCTCGACGCCTTCTCTTTCGTCAGCGGCGTGGGGTTGAGGGCAATGAGGTTGACATGGGCGTGGAGCCGGCGGGCGATCCCGGCGAGCTTCGTCGCCTGGTCCGTCGTGTCGTTGACCCCCTCCATCATCGTCCACTCGATGGAGAGCCGGCGACCCTTCTTCTCGAAGTACGAGGCGGCGGCCTCCTCGAGCTCCGCCAGGGGGTAACGCCGGTTGATCGGGACCAGCGTGCTCCGGAGCTCGTCGTCGGCGGCGTGGAGGCTGACCGCGAGGGATACGGGCCAAGGCTCCTCGGCTAGTCGTCGGATCCCCGGCACCATGCCGACCGTCGACACGGTGATCGATCTCGCCGACAATCCC
The DNA here is from genome assembly GCA_040510135.1 of Acidimicrobiia bacterium. GTDB lineage: Bacteria > Actinomycetota > Acidimicrobiia > Spongiisociales > ZC4RG35 > JARDZU01. The sequence continues at coordinate 35,076 of JBEVJN010000047.1, forward strand.
ATGACCTCGATCATCCGCCGGATCGCCTCCCTGACCCGGTCGTAGTTGGCGAGTGGCTCACCCATCCCCATGAACACGACGTTGGTCAAATGGCCGGGAGTGCCCGGCATGCCGATCTGGCGAAGGAAAGCCTGGGCGTAGGCCACCTGGGCCATGATCTCGCCGGCGTCGAGGTGTCGCTCGAAGCCGAACTGGCCGGTGGCACAGAAGGTGCAGCCGAGGGCACAACCGGCCTGGCTCGAGATGCACAGCGTCGCTCGTCGTGGATAGCCCATGAGAACGGCCTCGATGGCAGCTCCGTCGGGGGCGCGAAACAGCCATTTGCGTGTGGTCCCGCCATCAGCAGACTGTTCGGCTTCGACCTCGAAGGGCCAGAGAGGCTCCAGGTTGTCCCTCACGCTGGCCGGAAGATTGGTCATGTCCGCACTGCTCAATACCGGCGTCTTATAGAGCCAATCATGCAACTGGTCGACTCGATAGGAAGGCTCACCCTCGAGGAGGTCGCCGAGGTTCTCCGGCTGGTGGAGGTAGGGCACCCTCAGTCCAGGGAGCGGGCCTGTTCGATCCAGGTCCTGGCCCGGGCGCCGCTGACTCCGGCGGCCTCGGCGATGGTGTCGGGCGTCGCCGAAGCAAGCTTGGAGACATCGTCGATACCGGCGTCTTTCAGGCGACTGGCGAATACTGGACCAATCCCGTCGATGGCATCGATGCCTTGGGCCGTGGCGACTGGTGTGGCGGTTCGCAGCACGGGTGGCTCTGGTTCTCTAGACGCCGCCACCGAGATGAACCTATCCCGCATCGCCCAGACCAGCGCGGCCGCTGCGCCCACCACACCTACGACCTTGGCCAGCGTTTTCATCGGTCGTGATCGTACCCATCAGTGGCCCGATCTACCCTGAGGCGGCTCATGAAAGTCGACTTCTATTACCCCCCCAGCCCGCCCGAGGGCGCGTCCGAGGCGGCGGTGGTGGCGCTGAATCTCGGCTACGACGGCTTCTTCACCGCGGAGACCCAGCACGACCCTTTCCTGCCCCTCGCCCTGGCCGCGTCCGCGAGCCCCACGCTCGAGTTCGGGACAGCGATCGCCGTCGCCTTCCCGAGGTCGCCGATGCTCACGGCGATGACCGCCTGGGACCTCGCCCGGATGTCCCGCGGGCGATTCATGCTCGGGCTGGGGACGCAGGTGAGGGCGCACATCGTCCGGCGCTTCTCGACGACCTGGGACCGCCCGGTCCCTCGTCTGCGCGAGTACATCCTCGCCCTCCGCGCGATATGGGGATCATTCCAGAACTCGGCCCCTCTTGCCTTCGAAGGCGACTTCTATCAGTTCTCCCTGATGACGCCGTTTTTCAACCCGGGTCCAATCCCGAATCCGGACGTGCCGATATTCATCGCGGGGGTTGGGCCGCACCTGAGCCGTCTGGCGGGTGAGCTCTGCTCTGGGTTCCATGTCCATCCGTTTCACACGGTGCGCTATCTCGACGAAGTGGTCCTTCCTGGGATCACGGCCGGCGCAGGAGCGTCCGGCCGGACGATCGATGACGTCGAGCTGGCGACAACAGTGTTCGTGATGACCGGAGCAACCGAATCCGAAGTCGAGCAGGCCATGGACCCGGTCCGGCAGCAGATCGCCTTCTACGCCTCGACCCCTTCATATCTTCCGGTGCTGGAGGCGGAGGGCTGGGACTTCGGCGGTGAGCTCAACGCGATGTCCAAACGGGGGCGCTGGGAGGAGATGGCCCGGCTCGTCCCCGACGAGGCGGTGCTCACCGTGGGGGTGGCCGCCACGGCCGATCGGTTGGCGGAGGCCATTCAGGACCGTTATGGCGATCGAGTGCAGCGGCTCGGCTTCTACACGATCGGCCCCACCCTCGAGACCGATCCGGAGGGCTTGGGCGAGGTGATCCGCCGGCTCAAGTGAGCCGGCGACATGGGGCCGCTCCGGTCGTCCGGCAAAGAGGCGTCAGAAGATCAGGGCGCTGGTGGTGTCTACGCGCGGATCGGGATGAGTGGACCGATGGTCTCCGTCGACTTCGATGATCGAGACCGGGCCCCAACCAGGCTGGCGGCCGGCCACCTCCTCGATGCTGTGACCGCGGCCTCTGAGATCGGACAGCGTGGTGGCGGGGACTCCAGTCTCCACCTGGAATCGGGCATCCGAGAAGGGCCCGAACTCCGTGATCGCCCATCTCGGTGCGTTCTGAACCTCATCCAGAGGCTGCCCGGCCAGGATTGCCCGCGCCCCGACCTGACCCACTATCTGAGGTTGCAACGAGGCGCCCCTGGTTCCCAGGACCCAGCGTGTCGCCGTACCGGATGTCCACAAGGTGGGAGAGAGGGTGTGGAGCGGCCGCTTGCCAGGCTGGAGCTCGTTGGGGTGTCCCGGTGTCAGGCTGAAGCCACTGCCGCGGTTGTGGAGGAGGAACCCGCTGCGCGCCGCTCCGAAGTAGGAGCCGGTCCCGTGATAGTTCGACTGGATGATCGACACGGCCATCCCTTCTCGGTCGACGACGCACAGAAAGGCGGTGCTCGAGGCCACGCCCATCTTCCGCGGCCAGCGGCCCGTCCTTGTCTTGTCCACGCTCGCGGCGGCGCGAGCCAGCCGATCCCGATCGAGCAGCAGATCAGCGGGGAGGGGCGCGTGATCGGGATCTGCCACCAGATCGTCCCGTTCCCAGGCCACCGAGCGGAACGCCTCGATGAGGAGATGCCACCATTCCGGATGGGCCGGATCGCGGGGAGGGTCAAGCATCTCGAACACTGCCAGCGTCGCGGGACCGAGGTACCCCTGTGAATTGGGCGGGATCGTCCAGGCTGTGAATCGGCCGACCGGACAGGAGATCGGGCTTACCCAATCGGCATGGGGCTGTGCCAGGTCGTCCCCGGTGATCAGACCGCCCAGTTCCTCCACGATGTCCGCCGCCGGTTGCCCGAGATAGAAGGCGTCGCGGCCTGATTCGGCGATCGACTCGAGGGTCGCCGCCAGCGCCGGGCGCCTTACCAGATCTCCCCTGGCCACCGGGCTCCCCTCCGGATAGAACTCGCGGATAGCGGGGTGGCCGGCATAGACGCTTGCCTCTTCCAGGCAGGCGCCGGCCTGCTCAGTCGACACGGTGAATCCCTCGGTCGCATGCTCGATGGCCGGGGAGAGGCACTCCTTCAGCGGCAGACGGCCCAGCTCGGCGGAGAGCGCCGCCCAACCGTCGACACAGCCGGGGACGGTGACAGAAAGTGGGTGGTCTCTGGGAATGGCCACGAGGCCGCGATGAAGCTCCGGGTCGGCGTTGGAACCGGCGCGGCCCGAGGCATTGAGTGCCCGGGGCTCTGTCCAGCCTGGACCGTGCACCAGGGCGAAGAGATCGCCGCCGATGCCGCAGGTCTCGGGAGCCACCACGCCCTGGGTTGCAACGGCAGCGATCGCAGCGTCAACGGCATTGCCTCCGCCGATGAGAACACACCTGGCTGCATCCGCGGAGAGATGATGGGGGGTGGAGACGGCGTGCGTCAGGATATCTTGAGGTCGGGGAGCACCCGATTGAGCGCATCCAGTACAGAGCGGACCACCGCTCTCGACTCCTCGTCCTCGACGTAGGCGCACCCGATCAGGTGTCGCTCGGATGCCTCGGTGACCACGACCACCTGCGCCACCGCAACCTTTCTGCTTCCCAGCACAGGGACGTCCATCGACGAGACGGCAATGGCGGCCTCCTGATGGATGGCCTGGCGGATGGCCTCGAGCGTCGCCTCCGCAATCTGACGGGACCGGGTAGTCATCGCTGCCGCCCCCTTGGAGGTGCCGGTGAAGACCTCGTTCTGCCATCGCAGTGTCACCGAGACCTCGGCCCGGGAGCCGTCGAGGATCTCGCTCACATCCACGAGCGCCGGACGGAACCCCATGTCGAGATCGGCGTCGGCGAGCTGAACGACGGAGACGATCCGTCGGTCGATCTCCTCACCAAACAGGGCCTGGCTGAGAGACTGGACGTCTCTCACGACCTGCTTCGGAGGCTTGTTGCGCCGGGCCAGGACGTGTATCTCTTCGATGTGGCCGTTGCCGGCGACGATCCTCGCCGCCTCGACTCCGTCGATGCGACAGATCTTGTCCTGGAGCGCGATTAGGTCCATATCTACTCAGCGTACAGACAACGAGGGAGGTCCATGGGGATAAGCCGCCCCATTTCCTCTTGTTGAAACTTCGCGAACCCTCTAGATTGCGCCTTTGCTGGAAGGCAGCTATTGGAAACGTGGGGCAGCCGAGGTCTCGGACCCGTCTGCCTGGCCTATGGCGGGCGAAGTCAGGGGCCTTTGACATGTTAAAGGTTCCCCGTCAAGACATGCCGGGGAAAGCGGTGAGACCGGCGTCAGACGTCGGCCTTGTAATGGACGCCCATCGACCCCCAGCGGAGCGGATCGTCAACACCGGCACACAACGCCGGTGAAATACGGCACCAACAGGTGAGCGTTCTGATGAAGGCATTTCTGGCCCGTAATCACAGATGTGTCGCGAGCCTGGAGTTAGTGCTCGCCGGCACCCGGATCGGCTGATAACCGACGCCGGCTCACCAAACACGGTCGATACATGTCGTCGAGGGGCTCAATGAGGCTAGGTAGGAAAAGACCATTGCGGGGATGGTTCGGGCGTCTCCGCCCCACGGTGCAGCGTCGGTTGAGGATCGCTGTGCCTTACTCTTTGATGGGCCTGGCTGCCCTGGTCGGGTCGTTCCTGGTCTCCGATATGCCCGATTGGGCCTACTGGGCGCCATTTGCGGTCCTCTTCGTCCTCCTCGAGTTCTTCGCGGTCGAGGTCAACGATCGCATGCTGCAATCCGCCTCCGTCATGGTGGCGATGAGCGCCGGGGTGATCCTTGCCATGCGCACCGATTCCGACGCGATGTTCGGTCTGGCCCTGATGGGTGCCCTCGCCTTGTTCACCCCCATCGACTTCAAGGAGAAGCGCTGGTTCCAGCCGATGGCCAATTTCGGCCAGATCGTCACCGCCGGCGCGGTGGCGGGGCTCATCCTCGACTCCTATCTCGAGGGCGTGCCGGACGATGCCGACTCCCTGATCAGGGTGTTGGTCGTATCGGCTGTCGCGGCACTCGCCTATGCCACCGTGCAGACCGTCCTGGTGCGATACGCGGTGAAGGTCGTCTTCGGCCGGGACAATCTCGAGCCCTGGTCGCAGATGCCGGCGCTGTTCGTCGGTCAGGTGGCCATGGGTCTGATCGGTGGGCTCATTGGCGCCGCCTTTCTCATCGCCGATGGCGAAGCGATCATCGTTTTCATCGTGGGTGTGTACGCCATCGGGCACATGTCCCTCTATGCCTACTCGCAGCTGCGCGATTCGCACATCGGCTCGATCCGCGGATTCGTCAAGACGCTCGAGGCCAAGGACATGTACACCAGGGGGCACACCGAGCGCGTGGCCTTTTTCGCTCAGATGATCGGCGAAGAGATGGGCTTCAGCGGAACCCAGCTGGAGACACTCCGCTGGTCGGCCCTGATCCACGATCTGGGCAAGCTGGCGGTCCCCACTGAGCTAATTCGCAAGAGGGGCCGGCTCGATGAGGACGAATACGCCGAGATGAAGGCGCACGCCCAGCTCGTCGAGGAGATCCTCGCCGAGGTCGACTTCCTCCAGCCCATGGTCGAGATCGCCTCCGGCCATCACAGCAATTTCGACGGCAGTGGCTACGGGGGCAGCGGGCACAGCCAGGGTCAGCCACCCCGGATCGAGGCCTGCATCGTCGCCGCCGCCGATGCCTTCGACGCGATGACGTCGGCTCGCTCCTATCGGATGGCCCTCTCCCAGCAGTACGCCATCTCCGAGCTGAGACGCAACTCCGGTGCCCAATTCCACCCCGAGGTGGTCGATGCCTTCGAGCAGGCGCTCAACAAGACAGGCCGTCGCTGGGGCGCCCCGCATGTCAACGACGAGGAGATGGCTCGTCGTCTCGCCGAAGAGCCGGAGCTGACGCTCCGTGGCTAGTTGGAGCCCACGCGCCCTGTCCATCGTGTCGTGGCTCTATGTCATTGTCATCGCGGGCGTTGGCCTCTACGCGGCCAGTCTTGCTGTCAGCGATCCCATGACGCTGTTGGTCGCAGTTACGGCGCTGGTGCTCGCCTCGATGGTCGGGGTGGCTGCGTCCAACACCGGAAACCGCTTCACCTTGGGCGTGGCCGTCGCCGCTGCCATCCCGTTCGTCCTCGGCTCCACGGAAGAAGTCGACCTGGCCGGCGCCATCGCCGTCTATGGGTTGGGCCTGGCCATCGTGTGGGCCTTGCGCTACTCGCGCGGGGAGAAGCACACCGATCTCCTCCCCACCCTGGTCCGGAGGTTCGCCGGCTACGTTGTGTACGCCACGGTGTACTCGGCCCTGCGGGTCGGGCCGTTTGCCGAGCTGACTGGAGACTGGGCTGACCTGTTCCCGTTCGTGGTGGCCCTGATCGCATGGATCGCAGTCGAGGTCTCCGCCCGCTCGTTGCTGGTGGTGGGCAAGCGTGAGCTCTCCCGCAGCTACCTGGCGCGGTCTCTCATTCACGATCTCAACGTCTTTCTCGGCCTCGCCCTCACCGGCGCCCTTTTTGGAGAGCTCCTGCCCGAGATCGGCTGGTGGGCCCTTCCGATTGCCCTTTTCCCCTACTCGTTCGCCCATCTCGCCTTCAAGCGTTTCCAGGAGACCAAAATCACCTACAAGCAGACCATCCGGGCGCTCGCTCGCATCCCCGAG
>JBEVJN010000048.1:0-14101 GCA_040510135.1 Acidimicrobiia bacterium
TCCGGGATCGGACCTCCCGCCGTTGCTCGAGCTGGACACCGTCCTGGCCCGATCGGACATCGTCTCACTCCATCTCCCCCTCACCGACGAGACGCGAGGGATTATCGGCACCGACGCCCTGGCCCGGATGAAACCGACCGCGATCCTGATCAACACCTCACGTGGGCCATTGATCGATCTCGACGCTCTGGTCACCGCATTGAAGGACGGAACAATCGGCGCGGCCGGGCTCGACGTCTTCGATGTCGAGCCTCTCGATTCCTCACGCATCGAAGATGTGCCCAATCTCATCGTCACTCCGCATATGGCGTACTACTCCGAGGAGGCCTTGGCAGAGTCGCAGCGCAAGGCGGCGACCCAGGTGATAAAGGTTCTCACTGGAGAGAAGCCGGATTATCAGGTGAACTGATGGAAGCCAGACCGGACATCGTCGAGGAAGGGATTTTCGATCCCGACGAATACGCCGACGAGCTCGAGGCGGCGGCGCAAAACCTGAAGGTGGGGACGACGATCTGGTTCGAGAACGACCGAATACGGGTGTGGGAAATCCTCCTCCAACCCGGGGAGCGGGGCGCCTTCCATTCCCACGTCACCAACTACTTCTGGACAGTGGTAGAGGGCAGCCAGGGTCTGCAGCGGTTCGCCGATGGCACTTTCGTCGTGCGCGACTACCTGATCGGGGAGACCAAGTATTTGGAGCACACCCCCGAGACTGCTCTCATCCACGACCTGGAGAACGTCGGCAACTCCACCCTTCGGTTCGTGACCGTCGAGCTGCTGGGCTGACCGGGCCGGCATGGGGTGGCCGCGCGTCCTCATCGCCGGTGGGTCGATCGGCGGACTGACCGCGGCAGTTCTGCTCCGAGATCTGGGCTGCGAGGTCGATGTGTTCGAGCGGAGTCACGCCGCTCTCGAGGACCGCGGGGCAGGGATCGTCGTCCTCCCCGTTACCGAGCGCTACTTCACAGAACGAGGAGGAGAGGACGATCGGGTCAGTCTCGAGCTCACCTATTGGACCTACATGGATCGGGAAGGAAATGTGCTCAGCGCCGACCCGGATCACTATCGGTTCAGCGGATGGAGCACGATCTACCGATCCCTGTTGGGGGCTTTCGGGTCCGATAACTATCACCTCGGCATGGAGATGATCGCCTTCGACAACCCGCCCGATCGTGTGACGCTTCATCTCGCCGACGGATCGTCGGTGGAAGGCGATCTCCTCGTCTGCGCCGACGGTCTGCTGTCCACTGCCCGTTCGATCCTCATGCCCGAGGCGACGCCGAGATACGCCGGCTACGTCGCCTGGCGGGGGACCACTCCCGAGGCCGCCTTGTCCGAGCAGGCCCAGGCCGATCTGGCCGATTCGATGATCTACCAGGTGCTCGACCACGGCCACGTCCTGGTCTACGCCATCCCCGACAATCAGGGCCGTACCACCCCACCACATCGGGTCATCAATTTCGTGTGGTACCGCAACTACCCGGTGGGAGGGCCGTTCGAGGATCTGATGCGAGACCGGCACGAAATGCAACGGACTGGGACCATGCCACCGGGCGCGATCCGAGAGGAGCATCTGAGCGAGATGCGGTCGGTTGCCGCAGGAGTCCTGGCGCCGACTCTGCTCGAAGTCGTCATGGGTTGTGAGGAGCCGTTGATCCAGGCGGTGTTCGATCTGGAGAGCCCGCACATGGCGTTCGGCAGGGTGTGTCTCATCGGCGACGCAGCTATTGGTCTCCGCCCGCATGTCGCCGCCGGTCAGGCTAAGGCATGCGCCGATGGGTGGGCGTTACGGGATGCCCTGATCGCCAGCGACGGCGACGTGACCTCTGCTTTGGCCGCTTGGGAGCGGGGACAGCTGGCCCTCGGTCAGCGTGCCCTGGCTCGGACCCGGGAGATGGGTGTGGCCAGTCAGTTCGACGGGACGATGGTCCCCGGCGATCCGGAGTGGAAGTTCGGTCTATGGGAGCCGGGGAATTGATCGTCGAAGTGATCGCAGTCGGGACCGAGCTCCTGATAGGGCAGATCACCAATACCAACGCCGCGTTCATCGGGGCGCGCCTCGCCGAAGAGGGCTTCGATGCCCACTACCAGGTGACCGTCGGCGACAACCTGGCCCGATTGGTCTCGGCGATCGAAGGGGCCCTGAATCGTGCCGACGCCGTCATCCTCGCCGGTGGGATCGGTCCCACCCAGGACGACTTGACCCGAGAGGCGATGTCCACGGTGGCCGGCCTGGCGATGACCCGGGACCAGGACCACGCCGCCTGGATCGAGACGCGAGTCGCGTCTCAAACCGGCTCAGTCAACCCGACCGTGCTTCGGATGGCCGACTTGCCTCAGGGTGCCGAGGGCCTGCCCAATGCCAATGGCGTGGCCCTCGGGGTGGCGCTCGAGCACAAAGGAAAGTGGCTCTTCGCTGTGCCCGGCGTACCCGTGGAGATGAGAGCCATGCTCGTCGACGAGGTGATGCCCCGGCTCGGTCGATTGGCCGGGGAGGCAGCGATATTGCGGAGCCGCGTCCTTCGCACCTGGGGTGTGGGCGAGTCCCGCATTGCCGAGGCTCTGGACGACCTCTTCGAATCGGCCAATCCATCGATCGCCTTCCTCATCAGCGACATGGAGGTCAAGATCCGCATCAGTGCCAAAGCGGCCGACGCGGCCGCCGCCCACCGCCTCCTCGCTCCGATCGAGAATGAGATACGCGCCCGGCTCGGCGAAGCCGTTTTTGGGTCCGACGACGAGACAGTGGAAAAGATCGTGGTCCAGGGCCTTGCCGCCCACGGGTGGTCTGTTGCCACCGTTGAAACGGCGACCTTGGGCCAGGTGGGAGCCCGGATCGCCCTCACCCGGGAAGATGTCTTTGCAGGATCGGTCGTCGCATCGGGCCAACCTCCACCTGCGGAGGTCCTGCTCACTGTCGGCCCGATCGGTCCCGATCTCGACCCTGGGACACGAACCACCCGTCAGGTTGAAATGAAAGTCACCACCCCGATCGGGACAACAACCCGCGTCTTCGACTTCGGTGGCGACGACGAGCGGGTGCGCAGCTTTGCCACCATCGCCGGGCTCCATCTGATCCGACTCGTTCTCGAGCCGGCGCAATGATCAACCCCCTCAGCTCGACCCTGGCTCGGCGGCCGCTTCTGACTGCAGTCATCTACACGGGAACCTGCCTGCTCCCACTGGCCCTGGTCAGCGCCCAGGTGCTTCAGTTAGAGGACGAGATCGGGTTCCGGGTCGGCCAGCTCGGCCTTGCCACCGCCGCATACTTCGGCGCCGCCGCTCTCGGGGCAAATCCGGCGGGGCGGGTGGTGGCCAGATTTGGCCCGGGACGGAGTCTCCGATTCGGCGCCCTCCTCACCCTGGCCGCCTGCATCATCGCCGGGACCGCGATTACGTGGTGGGTCATTCCTCTTGCCACCGCGGTTGGTGGCATGGGCAACGGGCTGACGCAAGTGGCTTCGAACCTGGCCATCTTCGACGGGGTGGCGAAGCAGCGGCAGGGCCTCGGGTTCGGAGCGAAACAGGCCGCAGTCCCATTGGCGAGTGTCCTGGCCGGCATCTCGCTCCCGGTGATCGGTCTCGCCTTCGGGTGGAGGTGGGGGTTCGTACTGGCCGGTTCGATCGCCCTCGCCCTGGCCATCTCGGCTCCTCACCTCGACATGGCCCGGGCCGCGGCGAGAAATGAAAAGCCGATCGGTCGGCCCCCGAAGTCGTTGGTCCTCCTCGCCATCGGCGGCATAGCTGGAGCGATGGCCGGCAATGGGCTCTCGTTGTTCGTTGTCCCCTCGGCGGTTGACATCGGAATCGGCGAGGCAGCGGCGGGGGCTGTGCTGGCAGGCTGCTCGCTGCTCGTGGTCCTGGTCAGGTTGGGAGCCGGGTGGTTGGTCGACCGCAACGAGAGCATCGGGTTCACCGAGATGGCATGGATGTTGGGGGCGGGAGCGATCGGCGCTTTCGTCCTCTTCGCGTCCTCGACCCCTGGCCCCTATCTGGTGGCGATGCCTATCGCTCTGCTCGGAGCCTGGGGGTGGCCGGGGATCATCTTCTTCAGCGTGGTCCACAGCTACCCGGACCTACCCGCCCGCGCCTCGGGAGTGGTGCTGTCGGGCAACCTCACCGGGACGGTGATCGGCCCGCTCGTCGTCGGATGGCTGGCCGGGCAAGGCAACTACCCGGGTGCCTGGCTCTTCGTCACGGTGATGTGCGTGATCGCCTGCGTGGCCTTCGTCGCGAGCCATCGACTCCGCAGCAGGAGCGAGGTCAGCCTCTGATCACACCGAGCAGGCGGGCTTCTAGTCGAGCTCGGCCAGGCCGGTGGCGGCCAGGGCGTCGGCGACCGCCTGCACCGACTCCGGTGAGTCCTCGGAGACTTGGATCAGCTCTCGCGCGTCAATGCACACGGCTTCGTGAGCGGCGGCGGCGTCGCACATGGCGGCTGTGAGGAGGTCGAAGATGAGGGTCCCGCCGGTAGTGGCGAAGTCCGGTGGCATTCCCTCGTTGTCCTCCGGGTACAAGACGAAGGGGTTGGCCCCGTTGACCAGCCGCACAGCGGTGGGATTCCCGTCTCGCAGTGTCGCGATCTCGGTGAGGATCTGTTCGTAGTTGGTGCTCCACGTCTCCCCCAAGGCCCGGATGCAGTCAAACCCGTCGGCGCCGCCGCAGGCGCCTGCCTTCACCGCCTCGGCTGCGTCCCCAATTTCGTTGGGCCCGGTGGAAATCAGATCACATCCGCATCAGCCACCGCGGCTCGTATCTCCTCGTTCGTCTGAAGACTGCCTAGGAGACTGGCGCTCGCCTTTCCCTCGGCGGAGCTTCGTTCGCCATCGCCCGTGAAATCGGTGAAATTCGATCTCCGCTCCCGTCTGCTCTTCGAGGGCTTCTAGCCACAGCTCGGGAAAAGGACACCCGTTGCAATGGGCGCCCTCCGGCCATGAGTCTCCAAAGGCGACATAGTGCAGGGTGCTGCCGACCTCGGTGGATGCCACCGTGCTCGACGCCGGGGAGCTCGTCACTGGCGTGCTCGAGATCGGCTCGGTGGTGCTCGGAGACGTTCCGGATGTGGAGCCATCCGCACAGCCGCAACGATGACCAACACCGACAGAAGCACAGCCCTGACCGTGCCCACCCCACTCCTCCCTCAGATGGCCAGCCGACTGTAACCGGAGGTGTCAGCCCGTGATGGCGCTGAGCAACGTGGGCTGGCTGTCATCGACAGCCAGTGGCAAATCGACGACCTGGCCGGTCTCCACCGACAGGTCGGCCGCCAGATAGACCTCCATCGTGAGACGGGCCAGTCGCGGTTCGACCATCACCGGCCGGTCGTAGGCCAGGGCCTCGAGGAAATGGATCGTCTCCCTCTCCATCGGGCCCGCGTAGACATGACCCACGTACTCCCCGGGCATGGTGGAGATGGGGAATTGGACCCCATCTTTGATCGTGTTCAGCACGATGTCGCGGTGACTGGCGTCCATGATCAGGGCGCCCTCGGTGCCGAGAAACTCGATCCAGGTGGTAGAGAAGTTGGGATAGCCCGGCGGCAGCGACCATCCCGCCCCGATGGTCACAGTCACCCCGTCATCCATGGTGATGACGATGACCTGGGTGTCGGGCACGCCCTGATCCTGCCGTGCGCCCCACGCCACCTGGGAATAGACCCGAGCCGGCTTGCGGGGCTCGAGACACCACAGGGAGAAATCGATGTCATGAGTCGCCTCCATGGCAGCCGGGGAGAGCTTGGTCCGAGAGCCGATCTTCGCCCCGAGCGAGCGGGTGATGTGCCGGCTGACCAGGACACTGACCGGTTTTCCCAGAGTGCCGTCGTTGAGACTCCGCTTGACCAGGGCCTGCTTGGCGTTGAAACGCTGTGAGTAGCCGATGGTGAATTTGAGGCTGTTGGACTCAGCGATCCGGATCAGATCGTCGGCCTCTTCCAGGGTGATCGACATCGGCTTCTCCAGGAGAACGTGCTTGCCCGCCGCCAAGGCAGCCTTTGCCATCGGATAGTGGAGGGTCTCGGGGGTGGCAGAGATCATCAGCGCCTGGATGCCGGAATCGGCGACGAGCTCCTCCCAGTCGGTGGTGGCAGTCACCGCGTCCGTCTTTCCCGCGACCTCGGCGAGCCGATCCTCATTGATCTCAGCCAGATGGAGCGATCCAACCAGGGGACTGTTGGCGGCGGCCACTGCTCTTATCTCCCCACACCAACCGGTGCCGATGATTCCGATGCTGAGTGGTTCCATTTCGAGTCCTTTCAGATGAGTGCTTCGGGAGCGATGGGGAGCTCGACCGGTCGCCCCGTCCGCGCCGAAAGGTCCATGGCCATCGTCAAGATCAAGTTTCTGTGCCCGTCCCGCGCCGTGGCGTGGGGGGTGGCAATGCCAGTGGAGAGCCGGTTGAACCATGTCATCGTCTCCTCCCGCATCGGCCCCCACAACAGTCCATCGGAGACGTCCCCGGGCGGATAACTGCCCAGGAAGTCGACGTACCTCTGCGAATCCGGCTCGTATCCTTTGGACGTGTAACCGGCGGGTTGGGGGATCTGGGTCGCCAGCACCACGTCGCGATGCGTGTCCTCGATGTCGATGACTCCCCTGGTCCCCACGATCCCGATCTCGAGACCGTAGACCGCCCCCGGCCAGACCGTGGGCAGGGCCCAGCTGATGTTCATGCTCCAGATCGCGCCGTCGTCCATGGTGAAGAGACCGAAGGTCGCATCCTTGGTCCCCATCTCGCCGAGGGTTGCGTCGATGGATCGGGCATAGATCTCCACTGGTTCCCGGGGCTCCATGAGCCACATGCACATGTCGAGACTGTGAGTGCCGGATACCACCATCGGGGTCAGGTTGGAACGCTCTTCGGTCTTGCGGAGCGTGGCGTCCGGGACCATCCGGTTCATGAATGCCCGGGTGACAACACTGGTTACCTCGCCGATCTGGCCGTCACGGAGCCGTTGCTTCACCGTTTGGAAACGGCGTCGGAAGCGCTGGGTGTAACCCATCACGGCATCGATCCCTCCGCGCTCGATGGCATCCAGGACCCGCGCCGAGTCGACCGGGTCGGTGGCCAGTGGCTTTTCGATGAAGAGGGGCTTGCCCAGTTCCACAGCGGAGAGGATGGGCGTGACGTGCTCGTTCTCGGCGGTCGCGATGATCACGGCCGTCACCTCGGGTCTGCCCAGCAGATCGTCGAGATCTGTCGTCACCAGATCGGCGTCGATGTCGTCGCCGAGCATCTTGGCGGTCCCGGCATCGATGTCACAGAGCCCGATCCAGTCCACCGCCGGATGCTCCCGGGCAAGCACCGCCCGAATCCGACCAACGGTGCCGCAACCGACTACGGCCAGGCCGATTCCCTGCCCCCTCATCGCTCGAGCCCGAGCAGACGCGCCGCGTTGTCCCCGGCGATCAGGTCGACATCCAACGGATCGAGACCGCTCACCTTGTTGATCAGGCCGAGCGGGTCGGTCTCACCCATGTCATATGGATAGTCGGTGCCGAGAAGGATGTGATCCGCGCCGTACCTGTCGATGAGGAACCCCAGTTGGTCGGCTTCGAAAACCATGGTGTCGAAGTAGAAGCTGGACAGATACTCGCTGGGCGGCCGAGGCAGTCCATGCCTCACATCCTCCCGGGCGTGATAGGCGTGATCGAATCGGCCGGCGTAGGCCGGCAGATATCCCCCGCCATGGGCGAACACGAAGTTCAGCCCGGGATGACGCTCCATCACCCCATCGAAGATGAGTCGCCCGGCGCAGATCGTCTCCTCCAGCGGATGGCCGATGGTATTGAAGAAGTAGTGGTCGGTGAACCTCGCCGGCTCGGTGAACCCAGTGGGATGGATGAACACCACCATGCCCAGTTCCTCCACCGCACCCCAGAAGTCCTCGAAGCGAGGGCTGGACAGCTCCTCGCCCTCGATGTGGGTCGCCATCTCGATACCGCGGAATCCGAGCTCTGCGGAGCAGCGTCGCAGCTCAGCGATGGCCGCGGACGGTTGCTGTAAGGGAACCGCACCGAGACCGAGGAAACGGTCAGGGTGCCCGGCAACGAGCTGGGCGAGATCGTCATTGACTGTCTGGAAGGCATTGATGCCAAGTTCGCCCCCGGCCCAGTGGAAAAGCTGATACGGAGAGAGGCTGATCGCCTGGACGTCCACTCCCATCGCATCCATATCCGCCAGTCGGACCGCGACATCCTCCATTTTGGGGCGGAGGTCCGCCAGCTGTCTCCGGTTGACCTCCTTGGTGAGCTCGCTGCCGAAATGCAGGGGTTTTCTACCAAGACGCTCCGCTTCCGGCTTGACCAGAGCCGCGGCCGAGCCGCACTCCCGGTGACAGTGGATGTCGATGACGCGAGAGTCTGTCCTCATATCATGCACAATATAGGATCAACCGTCACGCCGGGCCAGCGGTCTGGTTCCGACCAATACCCGCCCGGCGCCGAACCACCTCCATGACGGACGAGTTGTCCATGTCGGCCAGACCGGTCTCTTCTCCCTCGGCCAGCGCTTCCTGTGCGACGCGGGCCAGGTCCATGGTCGCACCCAGCTCCCGGCCGTGCTCGACGATCAGCCTGGCGTCCTTGTGGCTCTGCCGGAGCCGTGCATAAGGAAACTCGTGGTCGCCGGTCACCATGCGATCGCCCCAGACATCCATCGCCTTGGAATAGGCCAGCGAGTCTTTCAGCACATCGAGGGCGGTGTCGAGATCCATGCCGGCCAGCTCGGCGACGACCAGAGCCTCGGCCAGGGCCATCCGATGCACCGTCAGGGCATGGTTCACGATCAGCTTCATACGAGAGGCGGAGCCGACAGGCCCGACATGGTGATGTGAGCGGCCGATAGCCTCGAAGATCGACCGGCCCCTCAGGTAGGCGTCCTCCGATCCGCCCAGCATCACCACGAGCTCACCCTTCTCGGCGATTTCACTGTTCCCGCTGACGGTCGTGTCGGAGTAGTCGACTCCCACCTCATCGAGGGCAGCGGCGATCTCGACGGCGTCGCCGGGGCGACCGGTGGTGGTGTCATAGACATAGAGGGGCGACACCCCCGCCGTAGCGATCCCCCTTTCACCGAGGCAGACATCACGGGAGACGTCGGAGGTGGGGAGCGAGAGCACAGCAGCCCAGCATCGATGCACCGCGTCCGCGGGCGATGAGGCTGCCACCCCGCCTTTTGCCTCGAACTCGTCGAGCCGAGCCCGGTCCAGGTCATAGCCCCGCATCTCATGACCAGCGGCGAGCAAGTGACCAGACATCCGCGAGCCCATGAGGCCCAACCCGATGAAGGCGATCGGGCCCGCCATCAAAACCCGTAGAGACTCGACGGATTGTCGACCAGGATACGCCGGCGCATGCCTTCCTCCGGGGCCCACAGCTCCAGCTGCTCGAGGAGATCGGCATCGTTTGGTTGGGCCTCGAATCTGTTGGGATGCGGCCAGTCGGTGGCCCAGAGCATCCGATCGGGATTGGCCTCGATCAAGGAGCGGGCGAGTGGGACCACTTCGGGCCAGGGTGGGAGATCGCCCGCGCCCAGCCGATTCGGAGCCGACAGCTTCACCCATGTGTTCCCCTCGTGCACCAGGTCGAGAAGGTCCTGGAACGGCGGGTATCCCACTCCTTCCGTGGCCGGCATGTAGGCGAAATGGCCGATCGACACCGGGGCGTCGAGCGACCGGAGCAGGGGGAGGAGGCCGGATAGTTCATTGCCGGCGAAGAGGAACTCGACGTGCCATTCGAGGGCGGCGATCCGCTTCGCCAGACCCGGCACCTCGTCGAGCTCGACGGGCATCCCCCCTACGTTGTCGAGGTTGAGCCTGATTCCCCGGGCTCCGCGGGAATGAAGCGACTCCAACTCGCCGTCCGAAACATCGCTGGCGACCGCGACGATGGCGCGGGCTCGATCCGGGATTCGGGCGACCGCGTCGAGCATGGCCGAGTTGTCGGTCCCGTAGATCGACGGTTGGGTCATCACTACCCGCTCGATCCCGAGATGGGCATGCATGGCCAGCATGTCATCGAGCGTCGACTGGGGTGGGTTGTAGCCCCGGCCAGGGATCATGGGGTAGCCGTCGGCAAAAACGTGCGTATGACAATCCACCGAGCCTGGCGGAACCGCCAGATTCGCCGGTCGCGTGTCGCGCACGGGCGGAAGGCAGGTCGGGATCTCGCTCACATGTCAGTCGCGGATCGGAATCGTCAGATGCCGCAAGGTGATCTCGATCAGACGGTCGATGTCTCCCGACACGATCGCCTCGATCATGTCGTTGTGATCTCTGGTCGCGGTCTCCTTGAGCATCGGACTCTTCCTCAAGGTGGCGCTCACGAACACCACCTGGGTGTCCTGAAGACTCTTGATCAGCGAAACCAGTCGTCGCGAGGAGGAGGCGTCGTAGATCTTTCTGTGAAAGGCGCGATTGCCCTGCACCCAGACATCCCAGGAATCGGAGGCGGCCATCTCGTCGAGGATGACCTTGGCCTGGTCCAGGATCTCAGTTGTCATCCCGTCCACGGCCTCTCGGGCAGCCATCGGCTCCAGCACCTGGCGGATCTTCACGATCTCCTCGACCTCGGCCTTGGTAACTGCGGTAACCGACCCACCCCGGTAGTTGTCGATTCTCACCAGCCCTTCGAATGACAACTCGCGCAAGGCTTCCCTCACCGGAGTCGTGCTCACATCGAAGGTCGACGCAATCTCGGCAAGGCTCAGTCTCGTGCCGCCGACCAGATCCCCGTTGAGGATCGACCGGCGCAGCGAATCCGACACGAAGTCCGTAGCGGTTCGTGGTCGCGCACTTCGACGAAGCACCGTCGTCGGCGAACTGACCTCCGATGTCTCGATTTCGTCCACATGTCTCCTCTCAGGCCACCGGGTTGCGAAGGGTGCCGATCCCATCGATCGAAACCTCCACCACGTCGCCCGTCTTCAGGTATCGCGGCGGGTCAAACCCAATTCCCACCCCGTGCCCGGTCCCGGTGGCTATCACGTCGCCTGGCTCGAGGGTCAGAACCGCGCTCAGTGTGGCGATCAATGTCGGCACGTCGAAAATCAGGTCGCTGATCGGCGCCTCTTGGCGAAGCTCACCATTGACCTTCGTGCGCAGCCAGGAGGCGCCAATGTCGGGCAGCTCGTCGCGGGTGGTGATGACCGGGCCGAGGGGGCAAAAGGTGTCGGGGCTCTTTCCCACGAACCATTGGACATGTCTCTTCTGCAGCTCACGTGCCGTGACATCGTTGACGATGGTCCATCCGAAGACATGATTCAGTGCGTCGCCGACTGACACGTTGCGTGCGGTTGGCCCGATCACCACGGCCATCTCACCTTCGTAGTCTGTGCTCGCCGTTGGGTCGTTGGCGAGGACGATCGCATCGTCCGGCCCGATCACCGAGGTCGGCGCCTTGGTGAATATCACCGGGTGCTCGGGGATCATCTCCTTCTCGGAGGCGTCGAACCCCGAATCGGAGAACTCCCGGGCATGGTCGCGGTAGTTTCGGCCCACCGCGATCACGTTCTTGCGCGGAACCAGCGGGGCGAGGAGTCGCAGCCCGACGATCGGGATTCTCTCTCCCTGGCCCAGGGCGTGCTCGGCCTTGGCCTGATCCCACTGCGAGATGAGGTCGATGGTGTCGCCAGGCAGACCCGAATCGGACAGGTCGACAACTGTCTCGCCGTCTAAGACACCGAGACGTCGCTCGCCGTCCAACTCGAAATTGACCAAGCGCATGGGCCGATATGGTACATAGTGCATCATGCATCCTGTATCTGAGTGGTGGCCCGAGCTGGGACCGAAATGGGAGCAATCCACCGCCCCGAAGCCCGCTCATCTCACCGTCGACATGCACACTCACGTCGAAGTGCCGGCGGCAGCCGAGATCGCGGCGCCTCTCTTCCGGATCGAGTATGACCCCAGGCTTCAATTCCAAACCGAGGAAAGCACACGTTACAACCGGGAGCTGAGGGCGACACAGACCGCCCTGTTCACCAACACCGGAGCCAGGATCGCCCACATGGATCTCCAGGGGGTCGACATTCAGGCACTGGCGATCGCACCACCACAGTATTTCCACTGGCTCGACGGCGAGACCGGCCCCAAGGTCAACGCCATCCAGAACGACGCCATCTTCGCGATGACCCGGGAGGCACCGGCTCGATTCGTAGGGATCGCCAACCTGCCCATGGATCACCCCGAGGCGGCAGTGAGCGAGATGAGACGGGCGCATGCAGACCTGGGCTTCAACGGGTTCGAGGTGAACACGGATGTGAAAGGCGGCGACCTCGACGACAGGCGGTTCGATCCGATCTGGGAAGCAGCCGAAGAGTTGGAGATGCTCGTGATCCTCCATCCCCACGGTTGGACCGAGCCCAGTCGTATGGATGATTACTACCTGATCAACGTGGTCTGCATGCCACTCGCCTCCACTGTGGCAGTTTCCCGGATGATCCTCGGAGGCGTCTGGGAGAGGTTCCCCGACCTGCGCATGATGGTCGTGCACGGTGGCGGCTATCTGCCGTTCTATTTCGCCCGCACCGATCATGCCTACAAGGTGAGACCCGAGGCGAGGCATCACATCCCACGGCCACCGAGCGAGTACTTGCACAAGTTGTACTTCGACACCACCGTGTTCTCCACAGATGCGGTCGAGTACCTGGTCCGCGAGTACGGCGCCGATCACGTGCTCATGGGGACCGACTACCCCTTCGACATGGGGCCCACCGACCCCCTCGGCCTCTTGGCCGATGCCAACCTCACCGAGGAAGAGCATGCCCTCGTCGTCGGTGGCAACGCGGCCCGGCTACTCCGGTTCCCCTCCAGCTAGCACTTCGATGACCGCGGCGATGTCGCTCCGCCCCCAACCCTCGTCCTTTGCCTTGCGGAGGATCGATGCGGCGGCCGACCCCACCGGCCCGGCCGGCCGACGAGCGTCCGCCAGACCTAGGTCCTTGGCCATGAGATCGACTGTGAACAACGGGTTGTAGTCCCGGTCGGCCATCGGGCCGGCCTTGTAGTCGAGGAGTTTGGGAACCGCGCCTTGGCGGAGCAGTTCGATGCATGTGGTGGTGTCTAGCCCGGCTCTCTCCATCTCCAGGATCGCCTCGGCGATCGCCACCACGTGGGCGTTGAGGAGCCGGTTGGTGATCAGCTTCATCTCCAGACCGGAGCCGCTGGGGCCGACATGATGGACAGTGGTGCTGAACGCCGCCAGGTAGGGACGTGCCTCTTCCACCGCGGCCGCATCGCCACCAACCATCACCGCCAGGGTCCCTGCCCGGGCGTGGACCGATGTGCCGCTCACCGGACAGTCGAGAAACCGGTGACCGGCAGCGGCGGCCACGGCGGCGATGCGCTGCGACAGGCTCACGTCGACCGTGGAGAGGTCGAGGCACAGAGCACCTCGGGGTAGCGTGTCGAACAGACCACCCAGATAGACCTCCGCCACCTCGGCATCCCCGGGCAGTGAGCTCATCACCACCGGGACCTGTAAATCGGACACCGAGGCCACGATGTCGACCCCGTTTTCACGCGCCGCCGCCCGCGCCTCCGACGATGTGTCGAGCCCCAACACCTGATGCCCTGCCGCGACCAGATGCCCGGCCATAGGCCCGCCCATCCGACCGAGGCCCAGGAACCCGATCATTGCCGGCTCCTCTCGAGGGCATCCCACACCCAGGTCGTCGCCGACCGCAACCCGGGGTGAGCAGGGGAGATGCCGACCCGAGGCCGAGGGGCGTCTACCTCTATGGTGTCGATCAGCGGGCCTGGGCCGCCCCGCATCACCGACACCCGGTCGGCGAGGGTGATCGCCTCATCGACGTCGTGAGTCACGAGCAGGATGGTGCGCGGGTCGAGCTGCCAGTGAGTCTCGAACTCCTCATGGAGCTTCCTCCGATTGATTGCGTCGAGATGTGTGAACGGCTCGTCGAGGAGGAGGACCTCGGCGTCGTGGGCGATGCCCCGGCCCAGACCGGCCATGGTCTGCTGTCCCAAGGAGAGGGTGTCCGGCTTCTGGGCTCGCACCGCGCCCAGACCCATGCGTCTGGTGTGGAAGTCGCGGATCCTCAGATAGACGTCGTTCGGCTTCTCGCTGAACTCCGCGCTGATGGC
>JBEVJN010000049.1:0-31687 GCA_040510135.1 Acidimicrobiia bacterium
GCCCCTCGAGGCGGCCCCACTCCAGGGGAACCACCTGCCAGAGGGGCCGATCGGCAATCACCATCCCCCCCGAGTGGATCCCGAGATGCCGGGGAAAACCGTCGAGCCGCCAGCAGATGTCGTAGATCATCTCGGCGGTCATGCCCTCGGGCAGGGGGCTGTTGAGACGGATCTGGGCCGGATCGCGGGTGTCGACGTACTTGGACAGACCATCGACCTGGGCCTGGGTGAATCCGAATGTCTTGGCCACGTCACGGAGCACCGACCGGGCCCGGTAGGTGATCACGTTGGCCACCATCGCCGCCCGCTCTCGCCCGTATGTGCGATAGCAGTACTGGATCACCTCCTCCCGTCGATCGGCCTCGAAGTCGATGTCGATGTCCGGTGGGCGACCCCGTTCTTCGGAAAGGAAACGCTCGAAGGGAAGATGGAGCCGGATCGGGTCTACCCGGGTGAGACCAAGACAGCGGCACACCGCAGAGTCAGCCCCCGAGCCCCGGATCTGGCAGTAGATGTCCTGGGTGCGGGCGTAGTCCATGATGTCCTTCACCACCAGGAAGTAACCGGGAAACCCGAGGGACTCGATGATGTCCAGCTCGTGCTCGAGCCGGCGCCGTGCCCTTGGATCGATCCCGTCTTCGCTCCCGGGGTAGACATCGCGTGCTCCCTCCCAGGTGAGATGACGCAGATACTCCATCTCGTCCCTGAAGTGGCCGGGCATGGGGAAATCGGGCAGATTGGGCGCCACCAGACCCAGATCGAAGGCGAGTCGTCGGCCGAGCTCGCCGCTCCTCGCCACCGCCCCGGGGTACCGGGTGAAGCGCCGGTCGATCTCGGCGGGGTGTTTCAGGTAGCGCTCGTCACTTGCCGGGCGGAACCCGTCGGCGACGGCCAGCGTGCGCCGGCCTCCGATGGCGGCCAACACTTCGGAGAGGTCGGCGTTTTTCGGGTCGTGATAGTGGACCTGATTCGTGGCGATGGCAGGAAGGGACAACTTCTGGGCCACCTCCCACATCAGGTCGTTGCGCGGATCGTCTTCGGGCATGCGGTGATGCCAGAGCTCGAGATGGAGACGGGTCCCGAACACCTCACGGAGACGGGAGGCCTCCCGCATGACACCACCTAGATCTCCTCTGGCAGCCGCCCTGGGCACGGCGCCGGCATGGCAGCCGGTGAGAGCGTGGAGATCCTGATCGCCGGCCGCGATGGCCAGGTCCTCCCAGTTGTAGATCGGGTGGTCCTTCTCCCCCCGCATCTGGGCACGCGTCACCAGATTGGACAGACTCCGGTATCCATCCGGTGATCCGGCGAGCAAGACAAGATGATCGGTCTCGGGGAGGTTCGTCGGCTTGGCACCATGCGAGCGGATGCTGCGTCCCCGGCGCAAGCGCCCCTGACCTCCTTTGGATCGGGCATGACGATGCTCGTCCCATTCCTGAGCCGCCGCCACCGGGTCACCCGGGCCCGCCGGCTCGGGCTCGAGCCCTATCTCCACCCCGTAGATGGCAGGCAGTCCGGTTTCGTTGGCTGCCTGCCAGAACCTCGACACCCCGTAGAATCCGTCATGATCGGTGACCGCCAGCGCCTCATATCCCAGATCGACGGCCCGCTCCACCAGGTCCTCCGGATGCGATGCGCCATCGAGGAAGGAGAAGTTGGTGTGACAGTGCAGCTCGGCATATCCACTCACCTTCACCACTATATCGAACATATGTTCGATCACCTCGAGGGCGACGCTGATAGAATTCGACGCCAACCGGATTGAGGGAACATGAGACGGTTCGCAGTGATCCTGGTATTGACCTTCACCGTCGGGTCCTGTGCGGCCGACCCCGAAACCGCGGACACCTCCTCTGTGCCGTCCACGGTGGCCAGCACACTCGGGACCACCACCACGACGCCGGTAACGACCACACTGCCTCCCACCACCACATCCACCACTGCTCCGGCTCAGCCCTCCACCACAGCTCTGGCTGACTTCCCGCCGGAGCGCGAATCGCTCGAGCACGGCGCCGACACCTGGGTAGTGGTCCTCGCCGGGTCCGCAACGCCCGACGACCCGGTGTTGGCCGAAGCGATTGTGGCTGCAGAGGAGGCCGGATATACGACCGGTGCGACAGATTGTGACGATGGTGCGCCCGAGGCGCTTGGCCAACCGGACGGAAACTCGACCGTGAGTGTCTATCTCGAGAACGAGGCCGACGCCCGGGCCGCTCTTCTCGCCTTCGAGGCACGCGGAATCAGCGGGGTGGTAGCGCAGGTGAAGACCTTCTGCCTCGACTGAAATCCTCAGCCTCAGTCTCGAAGACTCCCCGCTGCTGACCCGAGAACTAAGAGGTCCGCTCGAGGAACTTCAGTCTCAACTCCCGCTGAGCGAGAAGTGCATCCAGTCTTTCAGTGAGTTCCAGTTTCCTCCCCAACCCCAGCCGATCTCGCCAAAAGCCTCCGTGGCGACGTCACCGGGCACGATCATCCCGAGTCGCACGTCGTCTCGGTCGACGTAGGCCGACGCGAGTTCGGGCAGGACCAGGTCACCCTTGACGTACGGGTTGTGGAAGGGATTGATGTCGATCCCGGTGCCATACGCGTGCTGTGACCACGACGTGGAGCCCACAGCAGGACGGCATACGAAAGAGGTGGTGTCGTTCCAGTCCCCGGTGGGATGAGCGTCGATCTCCTCCTTCGTGATCACTCTCATCTGCTCGATGGGGAATCTGACCTCGTGCAGCTGGCGAAAGATTTCGACCACCTGTTCGGCGACCGCAGCGTTCACGATCATCTCCCCGGTGTGGAACCGGCCGTCGAACCCGAAATGGCTCATGGTCAGATAGGAAAGCTCTTCGAGGCTGACGGGGCACTCCGGCACCCAGCTGGAACGAGCCAGGACATCGGACGGAATCGAATCGATCGTCGAGTGGAACACCTCATCGGAAGGCGGAGGGAGGAGATCGAGCGTCTCGAATTGGCGGTCCTGCATCTCGGGGGGCGTCGGCTGGACCACCCCGAACTCGTCGGATCGCAGTGGCAGAAGCCTGGTCCCCAACCAGTCGGGTCGGGCGTAAGGATTGGTCGACGTGGTCGTGGCCATCGTGGTGGTGGTCGGGATCGTGGTCGTAGTGGTTGTGACCGTGGTCGTAGTCGAAGAGCGTTGGGTCGTTGGTGGCTCCGTGACGGCAGTCGAGCAGGCGACCAGGACCAGAATCAGCACAGCCAACGAACCCCGTCGCATGGCATCGACGGTAAACCGGTCGGGGTGCAATCGATGACCACATAGGATGGATCGATGCCCGTCATCGGCCAGGCTGTTCGCGATTTTCTGGCTACCGGTCCGCTGGGCCACGTGGTGACTCTGAACCCTGACGGGACACCGCACGTCACCCTGGCCTGGGTCGGGGTCGATGACGATGAGCTGGTCTGGTCCACTTTCTTCGATCAGCACAAACTCGCGTCGTTGCGGCGCGATCCCCGTATCACCATCTCGTTCCAGGCCAACGAGCACGACGGCGAAGGCCTACATCCCTACCTCGTCGCCACAGGCACGGCCCGCGTTACCGAGGGCGGGGCGCTACCTCTGATGGATCTGCTTTCCGGTGCATACATCGGACCCGGCGCGGTCTTCCCCAACCGAAACATGCCCGACGGTTTCATCATCCATGTCGAAGTGGAGCGGATTTACGGTCTCGGGCCCTGGGTGCACGCGGGCCACTGACCTCACGGCACCGGGCCCAGCTCGGATCGTTCGCCACCGACGCGATTGACTACGACCGGTGTGCCCCGTGGAACTGCTTCCGCCAGGACCGCCGGTAGGTCGACTGGCGGCAATACATCGAGATCCTCGATGACGAACTCGAGGTTGGCACCTTTGAATGCCACGTCAATCACGGTGGCCTCTGTGCCTGCCCAGTCGTCCGCGATCGCCTTGGCATTCCCGACGACCGTCAGCCGGTCAACGGTGTCGACCGTCGTGATCGTGAGCGGGATTGCGATCAGAATCGTGGCTACAGCCACCACCCCATACGCCAAAGATCGTTTGAAATGTGGGGACTCACGCGCCTCATTTGCATAGCCGTAGGCCGTGAAGAGGATCGATCCGGACACGATCATGGCCAACATGTTGGAGGCGAAGAGCTCTAGAGCGCCAAATGCGCCGTTGGGATCACCTGCTTGCAGGGTGATGCCAACCACCGCCAGCGGGGGAACCAGCGAAATGGCGATGGCAACCCCTGGCATCACATCCGACACGTCTTTTCGTGCCAGACCAAACGCCCCGGCGAAGCCGGTGGCGATTGCGGTCACGAGGTCGATCAGGTTTGCCGAGGTCCGACTCGACACCTGACTGTTGCGCGTGATCGGCACGATGTCAGGCAGGACTGCCGCCAGCAGCCACCCGATCACCACCACAGCCGCCCCACCCAGCAGGACCGTCACGACCGAGGCGACCAGCCTCCTGCCATCTGCGATCACGATTCCGAGAGCCGTACCGATTATCGGGACACCGAGGGGGGCAACGATCATGGCCCCGATGACGGTTGCGGTCGAGTCTGCCAACAATCCGGTCGTGGCGATCACAGCGGCAAGGATGAGAAGAACTGCGAACCGCCAGCGTTTGGTCGCGGAGTCGCCGATGTCGAGGAAAAGCTCCTCACTGAGCTCGGGCAGCGTTCGACGCTGCCCTCGCACCGCCACCATGGCCTAACCCAACAGACGGATCGGGACTGGCTCCATATCGGGCAAAGTAGCACCCGGCTAGCGTCGGTCCCGGAGGTAATCATGTCGTCCATCACCAAGACCATCAGGCTGTCGGGCCAGGCCGCCGACTCGATCGAAGATGCCGTCAGGACCGTGCTGGCGCGGGCCGCCTCCACCATCTCGGAGATACAGAACTTCAGGATCGTGGAGGTCGGGGGCTCGGTTGACGACTCAGGGGTCCCCACACAGTTCAGCGTGACCCTCGACATCACCTTCGGGATCAAGGACCGGGTCGAGCATGGCTGATCCGATTCTGACCGACCATCAAGTCAAGACACTGAGGGACCAGCCCACCTTCGCGGTGAGGGTTCGGACTCCCATGGATCAGCTCGACTTGGCGGCACTCTTTGCGGTCCATCTCCCCCGCCTGCATGCCGTTGCCGGCGAAGGCGGCCACCCGTACGGCAGGTATCACGAGTTCGGTCCTACCCATGCCGATGTCGAGATCGGGATCCCACTCGGCGCCGTTTCGCATGATCTCCCCCATCCCAAGGACGGCGAAGCACCCATCCAAGTCTCCGAGCTCCCGGGAGGGTCGACAGCCGTAGTCACTCATCATGGGGGGTATGAGACCCTTGGCGCCGCGTACGACCGGTTCCAGGATTGGATCCAGTCTCAGGGATACGAAACAGGCCCCGGGCCGTGGGAGTCGTATCTCGACCTGCCCGATCAGGTGGAATACGAAGCGAGCCTTCGGACGGTGTTGCACTGGCCTCTCCTGGAGAGA
This sequence comes from Acidimicrobiia bacterium, assembly GCA_040510135.1. Lineage (GTDB taxonomy): Bacteria > Actinomycetota > Acidimicrobiia > Spongiisociales > ZC4RG35 > JARDZU01. The sequence goes on from JBEVJN010000049.1 coordinate 5,477, forward strand.
TGACCGCACCGAGGCGCCGGATATGAACGTCCCCATCCCCGAGCCCGCGTCACTGGGTGACGGGATCCACCTGATCCCGGCACCACTTCCGTTCAAGAGCCCGGCCTGGGTCAACACCTACGCCGTCGAGGCAGACGGCGGGATCCTCCTCCTGGACTGCGGGACGGACTGGGAGCCGGGACGCGAGGCGATACGTGATGGGTTCCAGCGGCTCGGCCTGGATGAGTCAGCCGTGCACACGCTGGTCGTATCGCATCTCCACCTCGACCACGTCGGCATGTCGGCCCGGCTGGTCAACGAGTTGGGCTGCCGGTTCGTGATGCACGAGAGGGCCGCGAAACTGGTCGATCGTTACAACGACACACCCGGTTATGTCGATCGGCTCCTTCGGATCGGCCGGAGTCACGGCGTCCCTTCTCCTGTGCTGGGCTCGGTTACCGGAGACTTGGCCACCCGCCCCGAGTACATGCCCCTCATCGATCCGCCCGATCACACGGTGATCGATGGTGAGCGGATCGATATCGGCAACGGGCGCTCGCTGGAGGTGATTCACACTCCCGGTCACGAGCCAGCGCATATATGTCTGCGCGACTCGAGGACGGGAATCCTCTTCTCCGGTGACCATGTGTTGCCACGCATTTCCCCGGTGATCATGTGGGACGAAGACCTCGGCGATCCTCTCGGGAGCTATCTGGGCAGCCTCCAGAAGCTGCTCGGAATGAATCCGGGTATCACCTACCCGGCCCATGGCACTCTGATCGACCGAGGCGACGAGAGGGCACGACAGATCCTTCTCCATCACGATCGCCGGCTCCTCGACATGGCGGATTTGGTCCGATCAGCCGATACCACCGCATGGGAGGTGATGCTCAAGTCCTTCCGCCCCAACCTGACCCCGTTGGAGGCGAGACTGGCATTCCTCGAGACGGTCTCCCACCTCGAGCATCTAAGGATGACGGGGAGACTCCAGATCGAGCAGCGCGACGGGACCGTCGTGTTCCGCCGCTGAGGAGTTTCTCCCATCGAATCGACGGGTAAATCAGGTTTTCGCAAAACGGAGGGAAGCCATGCCAGTCCATCGTGGCAAGGACGGGAAGGGCCCTTATTACCAGTGGGGAGACTCGGGCAAGAAGTACCACTATCAGGCCGGCGAGAAAAAGAGCAGGGACCGAGCCAAGCAAAAGGCGACGAAACAAGGTCAGGCGGCCAGGGCGTCCGGCTACAAGGGCTGAGCGCTCATCCCTCGAGCAGGTGGACGCCATAGGCAATGACGAAACCGACCACCGTCAACACGCCAACGGGTCTGCCTGCGTGCTCGTATGCCTCCGGCATCATCGAGGTGGCGAGCATCGTGAGGACCGCCCCACCGGAGAACGCGAACACGAAAGAGATGACGCCGGTCGACGCCCCGTCCAGGAGTACGTAACCGGCAGCGGCGGCGAGGGCGCACGCCAGAATGACCGCACCCCAGATCTCGAGCACCAGCCGGCGCTTCCACCCACCTTCGATCAGAGTCGTGGTGGCGGCGATCCCCTCCGGAAGGTTGGAGATGAAGACCGCCACCAACATCGCGACACCGATCTCATTGGTCTGGAGCAGCGTCAGACCGAGGACCGCGGTCTCCGGCACTCCGTCGAGCAGCGCGCCGAGGAGAATCGAGAGACCGGCCCCCTCTTCCGCGTTCGGCATCACGTTGCCCTGACGTCGTCGCTGGAATCGCCCGATGAGAATGTCGCCGAGCGTGAACGCTCCTGCTCCGGCAAAGATGCCGAGGACGACCGCCCAAGGGCCGCCTCCGACCTCGGTCGCCTCCTCGATCAGTTCGTAGGAAACTGCGCTGAGCAGGACACCGGCCCCGAAGGCCATGATCAGGCCAAGGGTGCGGCGGTGTGGGGGGCGACCCAGGGCCACCAGTGCTCCGATCAGGAGCGAACTGGCCGCAAACAGACCCCAGAGAAAAGCCTCGGTCACGTCAGTTGGCGCTCAGCACCGCGTTGACCGCGAACTCACCCTCGGAGTACAGCACCTCACCCGCTCGAGCTGCAGCCTTCAGATCATCCTCCGCCTGCCGCACCAAATCGATCGACTCCGGTCCGGCCGAGACCGACACCGAATCCACCTCTGCACGCATCGACACCTTGGCGTCGGATTTCGCCTTTCGCACCGCGGAAAGGACCGCACCGGTCTCGGTCAGGACCGCAGGGTTCCCGGAGTAGGGCGCAAGCTCGTCGATTCTGGGCCAGCTCGCCCGATGAACCGACCCCTCTCTCCACCAGGACCAGACCTCCTCCGTCACGAAGGGCAGGAACGGGGCAAAGAGCCGCAGATACACCCCCAGCGCCAGTTGCAGTGCGGCATGAGCCGATTCGCCCGCTTTCCCGCCGCCCTCGTACGCCCGCCCCTTGACCAGCTCGAGGTAGTCGTCGGTCCAGGTCCAAAACGATCGCTCGACGATCTCGAGGGCACGTGCATAGTCGAACCCATCGAACGCCTCGGTCGCCCGCTCCACCACCTTGGCCAGAGCGGCGAGCATAGAGCGGTCGAGTGACACCGAAATAGCGGATGCGTCCACGTCTTCGGCAAACCCGAGGGCGAAGCGTGACGCGTTCAGGATCTTGGTGGCGAGGCGCCTCCCGATCCTCATGACACCGTGGTCGACAGCGGTGTCGGTTCCGGGACGACCGTTGCAGGACCAGTAGCGAACCGCCTCCGCACCGTGCTCTTCGATCAGGGCGTGGGGTGTGATCACGTTGCCCTTGGACTTGGACATCTTCTTCCTGTCCGGGTCGAGCACCCAGCCATTGATCGTGGTGTGAGCCCATGGCAGTGCATCGTGCTCGTAGTGCGAGCGGACGACGGTGGAAAAGAGCCAGGTGCGGATGATCTCCGGGCCCTGGGGCCGAAGATCCATCGGGAACACCCGGGAGAAGAGGTCGGGATCGTCGTCCCAGTGCCCCGCGATCTGTGGGGTGAGCGAAGACGTGGCCCAGGTGTCCATGATGTCCGGATCACCCACGAACCCTCCAGGTTGGCCCCTCTGCTCCTCGTCGTACCCGGGGGCCGTAGCCGACGTAGGGTCGACGGGCAGTGCTCCCTCGTCGGGGACGATCGGGTGCTCGTGGTCGACCGCCCCGTCCGCACTCACCGGGTACCAGACCGGGATGGCCACGCCGAAGAACCGCTGCCTCGAAATCAGCCAGTCGCCAGTCAATCCGTTGACCCAGTGCTCGTAGCGGACCCGCATGAAGTCCGGTGTCCAATCCAGCTCGGAGCCATGTTTGAGGAACTCGGACCGCAGCTCCTGGTCTCGGCCACCGTTGCGGATGTACCACTGCCGGCTGGAGACGATCTCCAGAGGACGGTCCCCGTTCTCGTAGAACTTGACCGGATGGGTGATCGGATGCGGCTGTCCATCGAGATCGGCCGACTCGGTGAGGAGTTCCTCCATCCGCTTTTGGGCCTGATTGGGATAGAGCCCGGCGATCTGCCGGTATGCCTCACGACCCGACTCGGAGTCGATCCACTCCGGCACGTCCCGATGAAGACGACCGGTTTGCTGGATCAGGGCACGTGTGGGCAAATCGAGCTCCCGCCACCAGGTCACGTCGGTGGTGTCGCCCCATGTGCAGATCATGGCGAGGCCACTCCCCTTCTCCGGGTCGGCCAGATGATGCGACACGACCGGAAGCTCGACCTCGAAGAGCGGGGAGGTGACAGTCGTTCCGAAAAGCGCCTGGTACCGCTCGTCCTCGGGGTGAGCGACTAGCGCGACGCAGGCGGCGATCAGCTCCGGTCGCGTGGTCTCGATGAAAAGCGGGGAACCGTCCTCCTTCCTGAAGGCGATTCGGTAGTAGGCGGCGGGCCGTTCCCTGTCTTCCAGCTCGGCCTGGGCGATCGCCGACTTGAAATCGACATCCCAGAGGACCGGCGCCTCCTGGGAGTACGCCTCGCCACGGGCCAGATTGCGCAGGAATGCCTTCTGGCTGGTCCTCTGACTGTGGGAGTCGATGGTGGCGTAGCTCTGCGTCCAGTCGACCGACAACCCGAGCGTGCGCCAAAGATCCTCGAAGACCTTCTCGTCCTCGGCGGTTAGACCATGGCACAGCTCGATGAAATTGCGTCTGCTGATCGAGACCGGTGGATCCGCAGGCTCATCAGACGGCTTGAAGTCGGGGTCGTAGGGCAGGGTCGGGTCACAGCGCACTCCGTAGTAGTTCTGTACCCGCCGCTCCGTGGGCAGGCCGTTGTCGTCCCAGCCCATCGGGTAGAAAACCTCGCTGCCCTTCATCCGCCGGTATCGGGCATGGGCATCGGTCTGGACATACCCGAAGACCGATCCCATGTGGAGCGAGCCGGAGACCGTGGGGGGCGGGGTGTCGAATGAGAAGATCTCTGATCGCTCCTTTGAGCGATCGAATCGATAGGTCCCATCGGTCTCCCATCGCTCCATCCACTTCGCCTCGAGCCCTTCGAGGGCGGGTTTTTCCGGGATGTTCCTGGTCATCGGGGCGTGAGGGTACCGGCCGAGGATGGTGAATCCGCACCTGGAAAGAGGTCGTAACGTTCCCGGAACGCTGGCCGCGGTAGCTTCATGATGTGAACGAGCCGGCACCCAATGCGGTCTGGCATCGACGGCTGGCGATCGGCGCGGCCGCTCTGATCGCGGCCTTCTATTTCGGCTCGTTGTTCGCTTTCGGGAACGCGGGACCGTGGGGGTGGGCCGACGCTCTCGGCTTCTCCCTGTGGATCTCGTTGTTCACCGCGGTGGGGGTGATCATTGCCTTCCATCGACCGGGAAACTGGATCGCATGGATCTGTCTCGGATTCGGCGGCGTGTGGGCCATCTGGATGTTCCTCGAAGGAGTCCTGGCGTATGAATCCGCAAATCCCGGCTCCTTGAGCCGACCTGACCTGATCGCCGCATTGGCCTATCCGTTGTGGGTGCCCGGAGTAGGTCTGATCGGCTTCCTTCTCTTGTTGTTCCCCGACGGGCACCTACCGTCGCCTCGCTGGCGGCCTCTCGCTTGGCTGCTCGGTGGTGACATTGCGCTCCTCACCGTCACCAGTTTCTTCCTTCCGGGAGTGATCCAGGAGACGGAATATGTGAACCCGCTGGGCATCGAAGCGTTGGAGACGTTCGATCAAGGGATACCTGGTTTCGCCCTTGTGGTGATCCTCGTCTTGTGCATCGTCGCTTCGGCGGTCTCCGTTGTCATCCGCTATCGAACGGCGGTCGGGACCGAGCGCCTGCAATTGAAATGGATGATGGCCGCAGGTGTGGTGGCCGCTGGTGCCTATGCACTCCTGTTCGTGTGGGACGACTTCGAGATCCAACTCGTGTGGGCGCTGATCCCGTTCGCCATCGGCATGTCCATGCACCGGCATCACCTCTATGACATCGACCGATTGATCAGTCGGACCATCGTCTACGCGGTCGTGGTCGGGGCTCTGGCAATCGTGTTCGCCTCGGTCATCTTCGTCCTTCAGGAGGTGTCGCCCTTTCAGAACGATTTGGCGGTGGCCGCATCGACTCTGGCCGCGGCCGCGGCCTTCAGCCCGGTTCGGAACAGGGTCCAGGAGCGGGTGGATCGGCGATTCAACCGGTCCCGCTACGACGCCGAGAGAATCTCTGTCGAGTTCGCCACGGGTCTGCGTGACGAAACCGACTCCGGCCGGATCCTGGACGGGTGGGCAGGCGTGGTGTCCCGGACCATGGAGCCGGCGAGCATGGGCGTCTGGTTGAAGTCAGACTGAGAGTTGCCATCTCCTCCCAGACGCGTATGCTCGGGATCGACATGGACCGGCTTTTCGCGCACACCCATCATCACCATCACCCTTCACGGGTCGGATGACGATGGGCTGAGGCCGAGAAGCCACCAACGCAAACGCCGACCCAAGCGGTCGGCGTTTCTCGTTCACCGAGGGCGAGATCCCGGCCACACGGCGGGAAGGAACCCCAACATGAGCACCGAACCGACGATCCACCTAGCCCTCCCCAAGGGGCGGATGGAGACGGGTGTCTTCAACCTGCTCTCTGCCGCCGGCATCGAGCTCCATGTCGGACAACGTGGTTACCGACCGGTGCTCTCTGAGCCCGGGTTCGAGGTGAAGCTCCTCAAACCACAGAACATCGTCGAGATGCTGGCAGTCGGGACCCGCGACATTGGTTTCGCAGGTGCCGACTGGGTGGCCGAGCAGCAGGCGGATCTGGTCGAGCTGCTCGACACTGGTCTCGACCCGGTTCGCATCGTGGCCGCCGCCTCGGAGAGCATGCTCGACGGAGACTGCAATCTCCCGAATCGAAGACTCGTCGTGGCCAGTGAATACGAGCGGCTCACCCGGTCCTGGATCGCCGATCGACAACTCGACGCCTCGTTTGTCCGCTCTTACGGGGCAACAGAGGTCTTCCCACCCGAGGACGCCGACGTCATCGTCGACAACAGCGCCACCGGCGAGACCCTCGCCGCCAACGGCCTGGCCGTGGTCGACGAGCTGATGACGTCGTCGACCCGCTTCTATGCGAGCCAGGGAGCGATGGGCGACCCGGACAAGAAGAGCGCCATCGATGGGCTGGTGTTGAGTCTGCGCTCGGTGCTCGATGCCCGGAAGAGAGTCATGCTCGAGCTCAACGTGTCGCTGGCCGATCTCGACGCCGTAATCGACGCCTTGCCCGCCATGCGGGAGCCCACCGTCGCAACCCTTCACGGAGGCGCCGGCATGGCGGTAAAGGCGGCAGTGCCCCGCAGAGACCTGCCCCGGCTCATCCCACGTTTGCGGCAACTCGGCGCCACCGACATCGCGGTCTCCAAGCTGGAGCAAATCGTGCCATGAGCTCGCCTGCCACTTACCTCCCGCCCGGCTTCGCCGTGCCGATCGACCTGGACCTCTCCAAGAACGAGGGGCGAAGCCGGGCCGAGGAGCTTCTCGATGCGATAGACGACCCGCGGCGCTTGGTCGGCCGCTACCCGGATACATCTTCCCTTCGGGCCCGACTTGCCGCCCTCCACCGGGTGTCCGAGGATCGGGTCCTGGTGACAGCCGGGGGCGACGACGCCCTATCCCGTTGTTTTCTCGCCCGCGTAGCCGAGGGCGGCGAGGTGGTCAGCACCTATCCCACATTCGAGATGATTCCGCGCTACTCCGAGCAACGAGGGGCGACGTTGTCGGAAGTGCCTTGGTGGACCGGCCCTTTCCCTGTCGATGAGGTCTTGGCGGCCATCGGCGACGACACCGACGCCGTCTTCATCGTGTCGCCCAACAACCCGACGGGTGGTTTGGCGACCGAGATCGACCTCCTCAAAGTGGCCGGTGAAGCGCGATTGCTCGTTCTAGACGCCGCATACGTGGAGTTCGCCGATTCCGACCCGACGTCCGCATTGCTCGAGCTGGGCAACGTGGTCGTGACCCGGACCATGTCGAAGGCCTACGGGCTCGCCGGTCTCAGGGTCGGATATCTGCTCGGGTCACCGGAACTCGTCGCGGCCATTGGCGCGTATGGCAACCCGTACCCCGTATCCGCCCTCTCCGCGGCACTGGCCGAGACCCGGTTGGAACGGCCAGTCGCCGAGCTCACAACCTTTGTAGAAGCGGTGCGAAGGGAACGTGTCGCGCTGACCGGCGCTCTCGCCGGAATGGGCGCTCGACCCCTCCCATCGCAGGGCAATTTCGTCCTCGCCGAATGCGACGACGCCGACTGGGTCGTATCGGCTGCTGCCTCACTCGGCGTCGGACTGCGCCGGTTCCCGAGCCGGCCCGGGCTCGAGTCGGCGGTCAGGATCACCGTCCCCGGCGACGCCGACGATTTCGACCGGCTGATGACGACCCTCAGCTCTGTGTTCGACCCGCAGGCGATCATCTTCGATCTCGATGGGGTGATTGCCGATGTCAGCGGCTCCCAGATCCGCGCCATCATCGAGACGGCCCGTAGCTTCGGCGTGGAGATCGAGCCCTCGGACATCGAAGCGGCCAAGACCGATGGCAACAGCAACGACGACTGGGAGCTGACCGCACGTCTGTGTCTCGAGCGGGGCGTGGACGCCCCAATCGAGGTGGTGACCGAGCGGTTCGAGCGCCTCTATCAGGGGAGCGGATCCGAGCCCGGGCTCAAGTTGGCGGAGACATCGCTGGTTGATATCGGGACCTGGCAAAGGTGGGCTGCTGGTCGGCCTCTAGGCATCGTCACCGGGCGTCCTCGCTCCGATGCGCTCGAGTTTCTCGAGCGTTTCGGCCTCATGGAAGGGATCACCTCGCTCGTCACCAGGGAAGACGCACCACTGAAACCAGACCCGGCGCCGGTGCTGAAGGCTCTCGAGATAATGGGAGTGAGCCGGGCCTGGATGCTCGGCGACACCCCCGACGATCTGGCCGCGGCACGGGTGGCCGGAGTCGTGCCCGTAGGCGTCATCGCCCCCGGTGACGACCCGGGACGGGCCAGGGAAAGACTTCGAAGGGCCGCTCGCGTTCTCGACAAGACCATCGATCTGGAGGAGATGCTGCCATGACGCGACGATCCGAGATCAGCCGTGAGACCACCGAGGTCACCATCCGTGGCCACCTCGACATCGACGGGACCGGGATATCGGAGATCAAGACGGGACTCGGCTTTCTCGACCACATGCTGGCGGCCCTGGCGAAGCACGGGCGATTCGACCTGGCACTCACCGCCACCGGGGACACCGGGGTGGACGACCACCACACCGTTGAGGACTGCGCCATCGTCCTCGGGCGCGCCTTCGACGAGGCACTCGGGGATCGCACCGGCATCGCCCGGTTCGGATATGGCTATGCCCCACTCGACGAGTCGCTGAGCCGGGCGGTCGTCGACCTCTCCGGACGCCCATGGCCCGAAGTGTCGATCGATTTCACCCGGGAAACCATCGGCGAGGTCGCCACCGAGAACATCATCCACTTCCTCAGGTCATTCGCCATCGAGGGTCGGATGGCGCTCCACGTCGACCTATTGCGCGGAGACAACGACCACCACAAGGCCGAGTCGGCGTTCAAGGCACTGGCGATCGCCCTTCGGGCGGCTGTAGCCGACGACGGCGACGGTGTGCCCAGCACCAAGGGAACACTGAGGTGAGGCGGGTGACCATCGTCCCGACCGGGACAGCCAACACCGCTTCGGTCGTCGCGGCCCTGACCCGTCTCGGGGCGGCGGTCGACGAGGCGGCTTCGGCCGGCGACGTCGAGACCTCGTCGGCCGTGGTCCTCCCCGGGGTGGGCGCCTTCGGGGCCGCCATGGACAGGATCGACTCGCTGGGGCTCGCCACCGCGCTTCGGGAAAGGATCGATGCCAATCGTCCGACCCTTGCCGTGTGTGTCGGGATGCAACTGCTGAGTAGGGACAGCGAGGAGAGCCCGGGCGCCTCGGGCCTGAAGGTGCTCGAAGAGACGGTGGGCCGGTTTGGTGATGGAGTCAAGGTGCCCCAGATGGGTTGGAACCGCGTCGAGCCCGGCGCCGGCTCCCGGTTCGTCGAGCCGGGCTGGGCCTACTTCGCCAACTCCTATCGGCTCGACCGGGTCCCCGAAGGCTGGGTGGGCAGCAGTTCCGACCACTGCGGCGAGTTCGTCTCCGCCCTGGAGAAGGGTGATGTCCTCGCCTGTCAGTTCCACCCCGAGCTCTCCGGCGACTGGGGTGCCCGGCTCCTCGACCGCTGGCTCCAAAGAGTGGAGGCGGCATGACTCTGGCCTCACGAGTCATACCGTGTCTCGACATCAAAGACGGGCGTGTCGTCAAAGGCGTCAGGTTCCAGGGTTTGCGGGACGCAGGTGATCCGGTGGAATGCGCCGGTCTGTACGAGCGCCAGGGGGCCGATGAGATCGTGCTCCTCGATGTGTCGGCCACACCCGAGGGCAGGGGCCACGCGCTGGAGACGGTACGGACAGTCCGCTCCGTGCTCTCCATCCCCCTGTCGGTTGGCGGAGGGGTGAAATCGCCCGACGATGCCGGACGCCTGCTCGAGGCAGGCGCCGACAAGGTTGGGATCAACACCGCCGCCGTGTCACGCCCCGCGCTAATCGGTGAGATCGCAGACAGATTCGGGAACCAATGCACCGTGCTGGCTGTAGACGCCGCCGCAGGCGCAGCGGTCTGGGAGGTGGTGGTGGAGAGCGGCAGGAAGAGGACCGGGCTCGATGTCGTGGAGTGGTGTCGGAAGGCGGTGGCGATCGGCGCCGGCGAGATCCTCCTCACCAGTTGGGACCGTGATGGGACCAGGTCCGGCTACGACCTCGATCTGATCTCGGCTGTCTCATCCGCGGTGACCGTCCCCGTGATCGCGTCGGGGGGCGCCGCCCGGCCGGGCCATTTGGCCGCGGCGATCGAAGCTGGAGCCTCGGCTGCGCTCATCGCCTCGATCCTCCACGACGGAGACACGACGGTGGGAAAGCTGAAACGGGCACTGGGCGAGGCCGGAATCATGGTGCGCCCATGATCATCCCATCCATCGACATTTCCGGCGGTCAGGTGGTCCAACTGGTCGGTGGCGAGACGCTGGCCCTCGAAGCCGGTGACCCACTCCCCATCTTGGAGCGCTTCGGCCTGGTCGGCGAGGTCGCGGTAGTCGACATCGATGCCGCTCGAGGTGAGGGCGACAACGCGGAGCTCATAGTCGAGCTTTGCCGGAGGGGCCGCGTCCGGGTGGGGGGAGGGATTCGGGATCTTGCCGGCGCCAGGCGATGGCTGGACCTCGGCGCCGAGAAGATCGTCATCGGGACCGCGGCAACACCGGGCCTGCTCAGCGAACTGCCACCCGACCGGGTGGTTGTCGCGCTCGACTCGCGAGATGGCGAAGTGTTGACACATGGCTGGCGACAGGGGACGGGGACCGGAGTGTTAGAGCGGGTCCAGCAGCTGAGAGGCCTCTGCAGGGGGTTCCTGGTCACTTTTGTCGAGCGGGAAGGCCAGCTCGCCGGAACCGACATGGATCGAGCTGCGACCGTGATCGAGGCTGCGTCACCGGCGAGAGTCACAATCGCAGGCGGCGTCACCACTCCGGAAGAGGTGGCCGAGCTCGACCGGATGGGCGCCGACGCACAGGTGGGCATGGCCCTGTACGGCGGGCAGCTCACCCTGGCCCGATCACTCGCCGCCATGATGCACTCCGACCGCCACGATGGCCTATGGCCAACAGTGGTGGTCGACGAGCTGGGGACCACGCTAGGGCTCGTCTATTCCGGTTCGGAGAGCCTGGGTCGCGCGTTGGAAGAGCGGCGGGGCGTCTATCACAGCCGCACACGCGGGGTCTGGGTCAAAGGTGAGACGTCGGGCGCCACCCAGGAACTCTTGGCGGTGGACATCGACTGTGATCGGGACACGCTCCGATTCACCGTGAGGCAGGGCGAGCCCGGGTTCTGCCACACCAGCGACCGAACCTGTTGGGGCGAGGACATGGGCGTGGGGCGGCTGGAGAGACGTCTAGGTCAGATCGCCCTCTCCGCAGACTCCGGGTCGAACACGCGAAAGCTCCTCGACGATCCCGACCTGCTCGCGGCCAAACTCACTGAAGAGGCGGCGGAACTGGGCGCCGCTCGAAACGACCAAGAGGTGATCCACGAGGCCGCCGACCTCCTCTACTTCCTCCTGGTGAGGGCCACGGCCTCGGGGGTCGCGCTCGCGGACGTGGCCCGGGAGCTCGACCGGCGAGAGCGCATAACCACCCGCCGGCCAATGGCGACGAAAGAGAGCTTGCTATGAGATCGCTGCCCCGCATCGAGGTGCTGCCCGAGGTTGTTCGACGCCCATCCGACTTCGATGCAGGGGGTCTCACGGGCGAGATCCTCCAGGACGTGCGTGCGGTCGGCGAGCCTGCGATTCGCCGCTTCTCCGAGCACTTCGGCGACCTGGCCCCGGGCGATCAGATCGTCCACGACCGAGGAGACCTGGAGAAGTCCCTCGAGCGGATTGGACCCGACGAGCGCCAGACACTGGAGAGAGTCGCTTCGCGGATCAGGCATTTTGCCGAGGCTCAGCGAGAGGCCCTGGTCGATGTCGACGTCGCGGTGACCGGAGGACGAGCCGGGCATCGCTGGGTGCCGGTCGCATCGGTGGGCGCCTACGCGCCGGGAGGGCGATATCCCCTGCCGTCTTCGGTCCTGATGACCGTAATACCGGCATGGGTCGCCGGAGTGACGACGGTCTGGGTTGCCTCACCACGCCCGACCGACTTCACCCTGGCCGCAGCCGCCGTTGCCGGAGCCGACGGCTTGCTCGCGATCGGTGGCGCCCAGGCCATCGCCGCCTTGGCCTTCGGCGTTCTGTCACCTGCCTGTGATCTGATCGTGGGTCCGGGGAACAAGTACGTGACAGCCGCGAAAAAGGCGCTCTTTGGTGAAGTCGGGATAGATGGCCTCGCCGGCCCGAGTGAGATCCTGGTCGTCGCCGACGACCGGGCCGACCCCGCGTTGGTCGCCGCCGACCTGCTCGCCCAGGCGGAGCACGACATCGACGCCCTTCCGCTCCTGGTGACGACCAGCCTGCGTGTCGCCAATGAGGTGGATCACCAGATCGAGCTCCAGCTTGCCGACTTGCCCACTTCGGCTGTCGCTCGGCAAGCATTGACCAATGGCTTCTCCCTCGTGGTCAGCTCGTTGGACCAAGCCGTGTCCGCCGCCGAACGGCTGGCACCAGAGCATCTCGCCCTCCACGTCGAGCAACCCGAGGATCTCTTGGGGAAGCTCACGTCCTACGGCTCGGTGTTCGTTGGTGGGCGGAGTGCCGAGGCGTACGCCGACTACGGAGTCGGCCCCAACCACGTCCTTCCCACTGCGGGCGGAGCCAGGTTCCAGTCTGGGCTCTCGGTCATGACCTTCCTCAAGTCTCCGACCTGGTCACGACTCGACGACCCATCTGCGTTGATCGATGACACCGTCCTCCTCGCCCGTCTCGAGGGTCTCGAGGCCCATGCCAGGGCCGCCCTGATCAGGGTCGACAACGTCTAGCGATCTGGCGCCCAACCCTGAAGAAGTCCGTCGACAAGTCGTGGTGCCCATTCGGAGTCGGAAGGTGCGAGCCGCCCGAGGAGCATCCGAAGGATGACGGGACCGGTGAGCACGTCGACCGCCACGTCGATGTCGAGATCGTCGCGTATGGCGCCGCGTGCCCGCGCCTCAGAAAGCATCCCTGCCAACATGGCGCGTCTCGGCAATATCACCTGCTCGGCATAACGACGCCCCAGCTCGCTGGCTGCATGGACCTCGGCAGCCATCCGGGGGAAAATCTGCCCGGCTTCGATATCGGAGAGAAAGGCTTGCATCCTGTGCAACAGCTCGACGAGGTCGTCTCTGAGATGACCGGTGTCGGGTACCGGGTTCTCGGACGCCAGGTTGGCGATCACATCGACGAGCAGGTCCTCTTTGGATGCCCATCGCCGGTAGATGCTTGCCTTGCTCACTCCGGCCCTCGAAGCGACCGCGTCCATGGTGAGCCCGGAAAGCCCCACTTCGCGCAGCAGGCTGATCACCGCACCGGCAACGGCGGAGGACACCCCGGCATCTCGGGGTCGGCCGACCCGGATGCTCGTGGTCATGATGCTTCTTCGACTTCGGCAGGATCTCGTGTCGCGGCCGTCGAGAGGTCCGACCTGGCCACTGCCACCGGTTGTGCCGGCAGATAGGCCCACGTGACCATCGCGCCGATGAGTGCCACGCCCACTGCCACCCATACGGCGGAGTTCATTCCGTCGATGAATGCCTCGGAAGCAGCCCGGATCAGGCCCGAGCCCGCCTCCCCTATTTGGGCTGCGACCGCCGCCGCACCACCGATCGAATCGGAGGCGACGTCGGCGGCGGGTGCTGGGAGCTGGCTGACAGCGGCATCCATGGCAGCGCCATAGCTCGACGCCAGGATGCTGCCGAGGATCGCCACTCCGAGGGCCCCTCCGATCTGCCTCGTGGTGTCGTTCATGGCCGAGCCAACTCCCGCTTTGGCCAAGGGCAGGGACCCCATGATCGAATCCGTCGCAGGCGCCATCGCGGTACCCATGCCCGCGCCGAGGATGGCCAGAGCCACGGCGACACGCCCATATCCGGTGTCGATGGTGATGGTCGCCAGGATGGAGAGGGCCACTGCGACGATGGTGAGACCCGAGGCAACCACGACCTTGGTCCCGAACCGCTCGGTGAGACGAGCCGACAACGGTGCCGCCACGATCATCGTTGCCACCGGCATCACCCGGAGCCCGGCCTCGAGCGGCGTATATCCGAGCACGAACTGCAGGTACTGGGTGTTCAGGAAGACCGTCCCGAACATGGCGAAGAACACCAGCGTTATGGCAACACTGGCCGCGCTGAACCTCGGGTTTTCGAAGAACCTCAGCTGCAACATCGGATGCTCGGTGTGCGCCTCCCACCAGAGGAAAGCCGACAAGACGACAACGGCCACGATGAAGGCGCCAACCACTAGCGGATCAGTCCATCCCCTATCCGGCGCTTCGATGATGGCGAAGACCAGGGCGACCAGCCCGGCAATCGAGAGCACCGCACCCAGCGGATCCAGCGGCGTCGCCTCCGGGTCCTTGGACTCAGGAACCAGGAAGCCACCGGCGACGACGGCAACGATGACGACGAAGACATTGATCAGGAAGATCGAGCCCCACCAGTAGTGCTCGAGCAGCCACCCGCCGATCACAGGGCCCAGAATGATCCCGAGTCCAGCCACACCGGCCCACACTGCGATCGCTCGGCCGCGCTCTCTGCCCTCGAAAACGTTGGTCACGATGGAGAGGGTGGCGGGCATTATCAGCGCACCCCCGACCCCCATCACCGCCCGCGCTCCGATCAGGGTATTGGCCGAGTCGGAGAATGCCGCCGCCACCGAGCTCAGCCCGAAGATGACCAGACCAACGGTCAGTGCCAGCTTCCGGCCGAAGCGATCACCAAGCGCGCCCATGGTGAGAAGCAGGCCGGCGAACACCAGGATGTAGGCGTCGACCATCCATTGCAGCTGGCTCGCGGTCGCTCCGAGCTCTCGGACCAGAGTGGGGAGGGCGACATTGAGGATGGTGTTGTCGAGACCGATTATCACCAGGCTCAGGGAGAGAACCATCAAGGTCGCCCAGCGTCTGCGATGAATTGTTTCAGCGTCCATTCGCGTCTCCTCGAATACTTACGAAACTGTACCGTATCGTATCGAAAGATAGGATGCCACTCCCCAAGGAAAGGAGAGCGATTGTCGGGCGAATTGGCTTTCGTGGAGTTCGGTGTCGAAGAGGTGGAGAAGGGCCGGGTCTTCTACTCGGGCCTGTTCGGTTGGAGGTTCGAGCCCGGGCCGTCTGACCAGGGGTTTGTCATCTCGCTGCCGAATGTTGGTGCGGGAATGCATGGCGACGACAAGGGCGCCGCGCCTTACCTCTTCTTCCGGGTCGATGACATCGACGCCGCGATCCAGAGGGTCCAGGAGTTGGGTGGCTCAGTCGACGATGTCGACGTGGATGGTGATGATGAATCGATCGCCCGATTCGGCCGCTTCAAGTTGTGCCGGGACGATCAGGGGTCGCCGTTCGGCATCCATCAGCCACCGCTGCCCATGTGATCACATGTTTCTCCGGTACTGGCCACCCACCTCGTAGAGAGCGTGGCTCATCTGCCCCAGCGAGGCCACCTTGGCCGTCTCCATGAGTTGGGCGAAGATGTTCCCGCCGTCGATTGCGACCTTCTGCAGCTCCTCGAGGGCGCGGACACCGGCTTCCCCATTCCGCTCCTGATGGGCACGCACATTGGCGATCTGGCGATTCTTGTCCTCGTCGGTCGACCTGATGAGGACCTGGGGGATGATGAAAGGCGAGCCCTCCTTGGAGATGAAGGTGTTGACGCCGACCACCGGGTAGGAGCCGGCCTCCTTCTGCTGCTCGTAGTAGAGCGATTCCTCCTGGATCTTGGTGCGCTGGTATTGCCGTTCCATGGCTCCCAACACTCCCCCGCGGCTGTTGATCCGGTCGAACTCGGCGAGCACCGCCTCCTCGACCAGGTCGGTGAGCTCCTCGATGATGAAGCTGCCCTGGAGCGGGTTCTGGTTCTTGGCCAGCCCCAGCTCCTGGTTGATGATGAGCTGAATCGCCAGGGCGCGTCGCACCGACTCCTCGGTGGGAGTGGTGATTGCCTCGTCGTAGGCATTGGTGTGAAGGCTGTTGGTGTTGTCGTAGATGGCATAGAGGGCTTGAAGGGTGGTCCTGATGTCGTTGAACGAGATCTCCTGGGCGTGCAGCGACCTGCCCGAGGTCTGCACGTGGTACTTCAGCTTCTGTGACCGCTCGTTGCCCACGTATCGGCCTTTGATCGCCTTGGCCCAGATGCGACGGGCGACACGCCCGATGACGGCGTACTCGGCGTCGATGCCGTTGGAGAAGAAGAAGGAGAGGTTGGGGGCGAACTCGTCGATGTCCATGCCGCGGGCCAGGTAGTTCTCGACAAAGGTGAACCCGTTGGCGAGAGTGAAAGCCAGCTGGGTGATCGGGTTGGCCCCGGCCTCGGCCATGTGATAACCGCTGATCGACACCGAGTAGAAGTTCCGCACGTCGTTGTCGACGAACCACTGCTGGATGTCGCCCATCATCCCCAGGGCGAACTCGGTGGAGAAGATGCATGTGTTCTGGGCCTGGTCCTCCTTGAGGATGTCCGCCTGCACGGTGCCCCGGACGCGGGAGACCGTCTCGGCCCTGATCCGCTCATAGACGTCGGCCGGAAGCACCTGGTCTCCGGTCACCCCGAGTAGCCGGAGTCCCAACCCGTCATGGCCTTCAGGGAGGTCTCCGGCGTAGTCCGGCCTGGCGCGGTCGCCATAGATCTCATCGATCCGGGCCCCCACCTCCTCCCATAGGTCGTTTTCGGTGATGTGCTGCTCACAGGCCTGGTCGATGGCTGCGTTCATGTAGAAGGCGAGGATCATGGGGGCGGGCCCATTGATCGTCATCGACACCGACGTGGCGGGATCAGATAGATCGAAGCCGGAATACAGCTTCTTGGCGTCGTCGAGGGTAGCGATCGACACCCCCGAGTTGCCCACCTTGCCGTAGATATCGGGCCGCTCGTGGGGGTCCTCGCCGTACAAGGTCACCGAATCGAACGCGGTCGAGAGCCGCTTTGCCGGCATGCCGGCGGCCAGGTAGTGGAAACGACGATTGGTCTGCTCCGGCGGTCCCTCCCCGGCGAACATGCGCGCCGGGTCTTCTTCGGCGCGCTTGAACGGGAACACCCCGGCGGTATAAGGAAACTCCCCCGGGACGTTCTCCTGGAGCAGCCAGCGAAGCCGGTCCCCCCAGGACCGATAGCGGGGCAAAGCCACCTTCGGGACCATGGTGTGGCTCAGTGTCTCTTCGTGGAGCGGAACCCTGATCTCACGCCCCCTGACGTGATAGATGAATTCCGTCCCCGAATACTCTGCGATCATCGCCTCCCAGTGGTCGAGGGCGCGGCGGTTCTCGGGATCGAGCATCTCCTCGACCTCGGAGATGAGATCACCCACTTCTGCCCCCTGTTCCCGCGCCCCTTCTAGCTTGTACAACGTGTCAGCGATCTCCGATTGCTCGATGGCCCACGTGTCGTAGCCGCGATTCGCCTCGACGATCTCGGCAAGGTATCGGGTCCGCTCGGGCGGGACGACGTGCTGTTTGGCCTCATCGCTCAGGGGAAGGTCCAGCCTCGACTCGAGGGACAGACCGTGACCGGCCAGGTCACCGAGGACCGCTCGGTAGAAGCGGTTAGTCCCCGGGTCGTTGAAATCCGAGGCGACGGTCAGATGGATCGGTAGCTCGTCGTCATCGGCAGTGAAGGCCAGGCGATTCCGCTTGTACTGCTTGCGGACGTCACGGAGGGCGTCGTGGGCTCCCTCCTTGTCTGCCTTGTTGATGGCGACGAGGTCGGCAAAATCGAGCATGTCGATCTTCTCGAGCTGGGTGGCAGCCCCATATTCGGGGGTCATGACGTATATCGACATGTCCGAGTAGTCGACGATCTCGGTGTCTGACTGCCCGATGCCGGATGTTTCCAACAGCACCAAATCGAACCCGGCTGCTTTGACCACCTCGATCGCTCGCTGCACATGTGGCGAGAGGGCGAGGTTCGCCTGACGGGTGGCCAGGGACCGCATGTAGGCACGTGGGTGGGGAATGGAGTTCAGCCGGATCCGGTCGCCGAGCAGTGCCCCGCCGGAACGCCGTTTCGACGGGTCGACCGAGACGACGGCGATTCTCAGGTCATCGAAGTCGAGCAGGAGTCGCCGCAACAACTCGTCGACGAGACTCGACTTGCCGGAGCCACCCGTGCCGGTAATTCCCACCACTGGAGCGGAGGCGGCCGCGGCGCGGGATTCGATCTGCTCGAACACGTCCTGGTATTTCTCCGGGAAGTTCTCCGCGGCCGAGATGAGCGTGGCCACCATCCGCGTGTTACCGGCTTCGAGGTGGTCGAGATCGAAGTCCGCCCCCAGTTCGCCGGTGGCGAAATCGGATCGAGCCAGCATGTCACTGACCATCCCCTGCATCCCCATCTCACGCCCATCGTCCGGCGAGTAGACCCGGGTGACCCCGTAGCGGGCCAGCTCCTCACCCTCGTCGGGAAGAATCGTCCCACCGCCGCCGCCGAAGATGCGGATGTGCCTCGCATCACGTTCTACGAGCAGGTCGCGCAGATAGCGATAGAACTCCATGTGGCCACCCTGATAGGAGGTCACCGCGATGGCGTGAGCGTCCTCTTCGATGGCCGTGTCGACGATGTCGAGACCGGTCCGGTTGTGTCCGAGATGGATCACTTCGGCGCCCGAAGCTTGAAGGATGCGGCGAAAGATGTTGATGGAGGCGTCGTGGCCATCGAACAAGGTGGTGGCGGTCACGAAGCGGACCTTGTTGGCCAGATTGGGTCTGTCCAGGGGGGCCTCCGTCATCCATCCCTTCTGCTGACTAGTGCAAATAGTACCCAGGATTTGGGCGTTCCCCCCCTCTGGGGAGCGAGTACATTGAGGCCGGGATGCAATACACGGGGCGACTCAAAGCACAGCGACTGGAACCGACTGCGGTCATGATCGAAATCGACGAAGGTCGATTTCGCGTGGTCGCCGGCAAACGACACCTCGGATCCTGGCCAATGGACTCTCTCGAGATCCACCGGACGTCGGTGTACCGCTTCGCCTTCGACATCGAAGGCGACACCTTCGAGTTCTTCCCCGAGGATCCATCGGCTTTTGGCAATGACGTCGGGGCAATCATCGACCTGACCGAGACCAAGGGGCGGTTTGGTCTCAAGGCGAGAATTCAGGACGCCAGCAACGCCTGATCCCGATTCCCTGTAAGAATTGAGGAATGGTCCCCCGTCTTCTGGTACGTGGAGTCACTGCCGGTGCCGTCATACTGGGTGCCGAGGCCCTGTATGCGGTGCTTCAGCCCGCCCCCAAGCAAACCGAGTTCGACCCCTCCGGCGTCTTCGGCGACCCGAACGATCCGCCATGGCGGATGGCTGTGCTCGGCGACTCGTCGGTGACTGCGCCCGGCGTGACCGGGCCTGACGAGATCTGGGTCCGCATCATCGCTCAGAGGGCGGCAGAGAAACGCCACGTCACCCTTCATTCGCACGCGGTCAGTGGATCACGCGCCGACGACCTCCTTCGCGCCCAGATGGCGCCGGCCATCGCATTCCATCCCGACATGTTCCTGGTTTCTGTCGGCGCCAACGACGTGATCCACGGAGTCAACCTGCGTGTGTTCGAGAGACGGCTGGACGAGCTCGTCGCCGAGTTGACCCAGACCGGGGCACTGGTGATCCTCAGTGGGGTCGGCGACATCGGCACGATCCCCCGGCTGAAGCCACCCCTGCGCAACTTGATGACACAGCGCTCGGCCCGTTTCGATCGGGCGCACCATCGGGTGGCGGCCCGTCATGGGGCGCACGTCGTCCCGCACCGAAACGACGATCCCACCATCTGGTACACGGACCGAGACCTGTGGTCCGCCGACAAGTTCCATGTCAGCGCGGCGGGCCACCGGCGATGGGCAGACTCGACCTGGCGGACCATCCAGCCCCTGATGGATCGGCATGGATGACGCCGAGGCCCTGCAGCGGCTGGCGGCCGCGCGTGTTGGCAGATTCGCCTCGATAACACCAGACGGACGACCCCACGTGGTCGTTGTGACCTTTGCTGTGATCGGCCTGAACGTCGTCCATATGATCGACGAGAAGCCGAAGACGACCCACCAGCTTCAGCGTTTGCAGAACGTGGAGACATTGCCGGTGGCAACCATGCTGGTCGACCACTACGACGAGGACTGGCACCAGCTCTGGTGGGTACGGGTCGACGGCGAGGTTGTCATCGAGAAGGACGGTGGCAACTGGTGGGAAGCCAGGTCACGTCTCAAGGGAAAATACCGCCAATACCGCAACGCCCCGCCGAGCGGCCCCGCCATCTTCCTTTCCATCGACCGGGTCACCCACTGGGAGCACGGCTGATCACACCGTCCTCGATGGCCAGCCAGTCGACCAGGACATCGTGCGGCTCGACCGGGACGTCATCCACGAGCCGTGTCCCCGGTGCAATCCCCACGCTCAGGGCGTCGCCCCGAGCCGACGAGAGGATTCGGTCGTAGTGCCCCGCTCCATTGCCGAGCCGGCCACCGTGAAGATCGAAGGCGAGGCCGGGGACCAGGAATACATCGATCTCCTGGATCGGGATCACCGGGCCTTCGTCGGCGGGTTGCTCCATCCCGAATGGATGGGTCTCGCGGCGGACGGCGACATCCCGAAAGGTCACGGAGCGGTCGTCCTCGACACGGGGCAGCACCCATCGCCAGCCCGGGAGTTGGTCGAAAAGTGGTTGCAGATCGACCTCACCCTGCATCGGGAGGAAGGCCGAGATAGTGCCGGGGAGACGGGGGGACAGCCAGGCGAACAACCTGTCGACGATGCGGGCGCCGACCTCGGGCTGGATCGGGCCTTCCTCTCGCATTCGGGCCCGCAAGGTTGCCTTGTCCATGACCGGTCAGGGTAAGGGGTCGATCGGTACGATCAGCCCATGCGGTTGTTCATCGACGTGCCCAGGACGATCATCACTGTTGTCGCCGGAGTGACGGCAACCATCGTGGCGGTAGCTCTCCTCGCGGTCATGGTCGTTATCAACGACAGGTCACCGCTGATCGAGAGGATCATTCGCGTGTGGAGCCGAGTCTGGCTCGCCGCATCGGGCACGAAGCTGGAGGTCGAGGGTGCCGAGAACATCGACCCCAAGCGCTCGTATGTCGTTGTCGCCAACCACCTGTCGACCCTCGACATCATGGCGTGCCTGCTCGCCGTGCCTCTGCCGATCCGCTTCCTCGCCAAGAAGGAGCTGTTTCGGGTCCCGGTCCTCGCACAAGGGATGAGGATGGTCGGGATCATCGAGGTCGACCGGGAGGCGAGGGGGGCGGTGCACTCAGAGGTCAACCGCCAGTCGCGAGAGCTGATCGAAAAGGGTCGCAGCCTGATCATCTACGCGGAGGGAACCAGGCCGCGCAACGGCGTGATGAAGCCCTTCAAGAAAGGCGCCTTCACCATGGCGATCACCTCCGGCCTGCCGGTGCTCCCGCTTTCCATACACGGCTCCTTCGAGGCGTGGCCTCCAGGCACGCCGTTGGTCAGGGGCGGTGTGATCAAGGTCATCCTCGACAAACCGGTGGAGACCGAAGGCATGTCCACTTCGGATACCGGCGATCTCCGTGACCAGGTCCGCGAGGTGATCGCGGGCCGGGTGGAGGCGTTGGGCGGCGTAGTCGGCTAGCCGACCGGTGTCAGAGGAACATCGGCTTGCGCTGAAAGGTGACACACTGGACAAGAATCGGATTCGATTCGCCCAAACAGAGAGGCCGAAGTGGCTAACAAAGACAAGGGCGGCAAGAGCACCAAGAAGGTGGCGGCCAAGGACTTGAAGGAAAAACGCCAGGTCAAGAAGGACAAGAAGGCTGTTGCCGCATCGGCCAGCCGCGTCACGCGGTAGACCAGCCTCAGGCGTCAGTACAGGAACATCGGCTTGCCCAGGACGTGACGCACCTTGGGCAGATAGGTGTCCGGGTCATAGAGCTCATCGACGTCGACCCGCTTCACGCCTTCCTTGGTGACGCCGATGGGAACATGGGTGTAAGTGCCACCACGAAGCGCCACCATCCGACCGTGGCTGTTCTCGACTGCCAGGTCGGCGGCCATTACCGCATAGTTCGTGGCCACCATGAGATCGAGGGAGTCCGGTGCCCCCGACCGCATCAGATAGGCCACCTGCTGATAGAGCACCGGCTCACCGGTGCGCTCCTTGAGTAGCTCGCCGGTGAGGGCGCCGATCCCACCCAGTTTGCGATGGCCGTAGGCGTCCTCGTCGCCGGCAAGCATCATGTCTCCCTCCGGAAGCCGCGCGCCTTCGGAGATCGTCATCATGGCGTAGTTCGATGGGTTCGCTGCTCGATCGGACAGAAGCAGGCTGGCCAACTTGTCGATGTCGAACGGCACCTCGGAGATGATCGCTCGATCCACACCGGACAGATAAGCGGTCACCAGCGAGGTCTCCCCGCTGTATCGACCGAACAACTCCACCACCGCGATCCGCTCGTGGGAGCCGGCGGCGGTGCGCAAGCTGTGGATGAATTGCACTCCCCGTGTCACGGCCGTGGAGAATCCGATGCAGTAATCGGTGCCGTGGACGTCGTTGTCCATCGTCTTGGGGATGGCGATGACCGGCACCCCCTCCTCATGGAGACGGAGCCCGTAGGACAGGGTGTCGTCACCACCAATCGGGATCAATACGTCGATCTTCTGGTCTTCGAGGACCCCGAGCACGTGGGGGGTGATGTCGACGTTCCCCTCCTCGCCTGATTTATCGCCCAGGAAAGCGGGAACTTCCTCGGGTCTCATCTTGCCCGGATTGGTCCGCGAGGTGTGGAGGAAGGTTCCACCGGTGCGATCGATGGTTCGGACCACTCCTGGATCGAGTGGGATCAGCAAGTCACCGTGCGATTTGGCGTCCTCGGGGTTGAAGTGAGCCAACCCGCCCCATCCACGGCGGATCCCAACCACCTGATGTCCCTCATCGGAGGCCCGGTTCACCACCGCCTTGATGCAGGCGTTGAGCCCGGGCACGTCTCCACCACCAGTCAAGATTCCGATTCGCATGGTGCGGGAGCGTAACGCCGTCGGAAGGGCCGACTACCGCCTCACGTATGCGAGGTACACGGCCCCCGAATCGAGCCCCTGCTGGTCGACCAGACGGAGTGGGAGCTCACTCCCAGCGGGGAAGAACGGTTTCCCCGAGCCGACCACCACAGGCAGGACAACGAGCTGAAACTCGTCGATGAGGTCGAGCAGCGAAGCCGCCAGACCCGCCCCGCCCAGGGCGAGGGGGCCTTCGGTCTCGTCCTTCAGACGGCCGACCACCGCCGTCGCGTCCCGGCTGCGAACCAGCTCGACACCGGATGGGACGCTCTCCAGCGTGTCGGAGAACACGAAACGCGGCGTGGCGACGTAGGCACGTGCGAATTCTGCCTCGACGTCGGGTAGGTCGTCCCGCATCGCCGCCGCCGTCCAATGCTCGTCCATCACCTCGTAGAGCCGGCGCCCGTACAGAAACGCGCCTGCCGCCCGGGTATGTTCGTTCCAGTGCCGGTGCACGTCGTCGGCAGGCGGCCCTGAGAACGCGATACTCCCACTGGAATCCTCGATATAGCCGTCGATTGACACATTCATTCCATAGATGACCTTGCCCATTTCGCTCCTTCGTCTGTTTAGGCCTTACCCGAACATCGCCCTCGCCAAGTAGAAGAACGCCGCCCCCACACCGAGCACACCCCAGAGACTCCGACGAAAGACGATCGCCCCGAGCACCCCACCGAGCGCCGCGGCCAGTGCCGGCGACACAGCCGGCGTTCCACCTGGGGCGAACAATCCCGTGCTGGCGATGGCCACGAACAGGGCGAGGGGGAAGACATCGAGAAAGCGTCCCAGCCGCCCAGTCGGAGCAGGTCGGGGTCGGAGCATGAAAGACAGCCTGGAGGCATAGGTGATCGCACCGACCACCAAGACCAGCGCGACATCACTCACCGAGGGCCATCCCCACGGCCGAAGCCGCCACAGCTGCGACTGTCACCTGCCAGGTAGAAGGCAACACGACGGTGGCGATGATCGAGGCGAGCACGGCGGAGCCGGCCACGACCCAGTCCCTCCGTCCATGGATCATCGGGGCCGCTAGACCGAGGAACAGCAAGGGGAAGAGGACGCTGATCCCGACGGCCTCGGGATCGATCGAAGTCCCGAACCAGGCCCCGATCGTGGTTCCGCTCACGAATCCGGTGTAGAGCATGAGGTCGGCGGCCGTTTTGTAGGCGACGACATCCTCGACACCGGCGTTTGCGGCGCGCACCGTGAGACCAAAGGTCTCGTCGACGAGGATGAAGGCAAGCCGGATCCTCGTACCCAGGGGCTGAGGCCCGATGATGCCGGCGAGCGCCGCCGACATGGGGAGATGGCGCAGTCCGAGCCCGGTGGCTGCCAGCAACACCGGCACCGGGCCTGCTGCCAAGAGCCCGATCATCGCGAACTGGGCGGCACCGGAGACGATGACGACCGAGGAGAAGATCGCCAGCCAGGGTGAGAATCCGGCGCTCAAGGCCAACACGCCATAGACCGTTCCGAAGAAGGCGACGGCGAGGATTATGAGAGCCGAGTCGCGTATGCCCTGACGAAAGGACGGATTCTCGAGCACCCGGGCACGCGAACTGCTGTCGTGCCACCTCAACTCAGGGGAAGGTGCGGGGCACCCGCTGCACGTTGATCCAGCGAAGCTCGGTGAACTCGTCGAGGGCGGCTTGCCCCCCGAATCGCCCGTAACCACTCCCCTTGACTCCTCCAAAGGGGGCTTGAGGCTCGTCGTTGACGGTCTGATCCCCAATATGGACCATCCCGGTCTCCAGACGCATCGCCATGTCCAGCGCCCGGTTGAAGTCGCTGGTGAGGATTCCCGCCGACAGCCCGTAGTCCGAGTCGTTGGCCACAGCGAGGGCCTCCTCGGCGTCGTCCACCACGACGATCGGGGCTACCGGACCGAACGTCTGCTCCCTGAACAACTGCATGTCTCGTGTGACTTCGCTGACCACTGTGGGGTGATAGACGAGGTTGTCGTGCCGGCCACCAGTGACCAGATTGGCTCCGGCAGCCACCGCCTCCTCGACCTGGGTGTGCACCTTGTCGACTGCACGTTGGTTGATCAACGGGCCGATCGCTGTGGCCGGGTCGGTCGGGTCGCCCATCGGAAGCGACTCGGCACGCTCCTTGAGCTTTTCGGTGAACTCCTTTGCGATTCCCTTCTCGATGATGATCCGCTCGGTCGACATGCAAATCTCACCCTGGTGAAGGAAGGCTCCCCAGACCGCCGCGTCGAGCGCGTAGTCGAGATCGGCATCGGCGAGGATGATCAAGGGATCCTTGCCCCCGAGCTCGAGCACTGCTCTCTTGAGATGACGGCCCGCCTTCTCACCGACGATCCTCCCCACCTCGGTCGAGCCGGTGAAGGAGACCCGTCTCACCGCCGGATTGGAGATCATCTCATCACCGATCTCCTCTGCTGCCTCCCGGGTCCCGGTGACCACATTGAGTACGCCCGGCGGGAGCCCTGCCTCCTCGAATATCTCGGCGAGAAGGATCCCACCAGTGACCGGGGCGTCTTCCGACGGCTTCAACACAGCGGTGTTGCCATAGGCAATCGGGATCGTGAACGACCTGCTGCCCAGGATGTAGGGCACGTTGAATGGGGCGAAGCAGGCGACCACACCGGCCGGCTGCCGCAGTGCCATGAAGAAGGAATTGGCGTGGTCGGCGGGGATGATCTCGCCTTTCACGTCGTAGGCGGCCCCGGCCGCGGTCCTGAGCAGGCCGGGCACGAAGATCATCTGGAACATGGCGATCCCGATAGTGCCCCCGACCTCTTCCATCATCGCCTGAACCAACTCGTCCTGACGGCTCTCCATCACGTCGGCGGCTTTGAGAAAGATCTGGCGCTTAGCGGCCGGTGGGGTCGCAGCCCATTCGGGGAAGGCGGCCTTGGCGGCATCGATTGCACTTCTGGCGTCCTCTGCGCTACCGGCCGGGATATGGGCGTATGGCTCGGCCGTGTAGGGGTTGAGGTCTTCGAACGTTTGACCTCCCGCCGCGTCGACCCATTTCCCGTCGATGTACATCTTCTGGCTCTTGGCGGCCATGTGTTCCTCCTCGGGTGGG